>JBHENP010000067.1:0-21057 GCA_046261995.1 Pyrinomonadaceae bacterium | reverse complement strand
TGGCCGCGCATGGTGAGAAAATGCCGCGGCTCCTTCGCGTACTCTTCCAGCTTCTGCCGCAACCAGCCCACGTGAACGTCAACGGTGCGGGTCAGCATTCCGGTTTCATAGCCCCAAACCTCCCGCAACAGTTCATCGCGCGAAAGCGTAGCGCCGCGTTGGGCGATAAAGTAGCACAGCAGTTGAAACTCTCGCGCGGAGAGCTCGACCAGCTTACCGTTGCTAAGCACCTCGGTGCTCCGAAAGTTTACAGTAACGGAGCCAAAGCTAAACGCGTCGAGCGGCTCCACTGCGCTCGCCGTGGTCCGGCTGCGCCGGAGCAATGCTTCCAACCGCGCCAGCAACTCGAGCGACTCGAATGGCTTGCAAAGATAGTCGTCCGCACCCAGCTTCAGGCCCAGGACTTTATCGATTACCTGGCCACGCGCCGTCAGCATCAGAATCGGCGTCGTGATATTTCGTTGCCGCAGATCACGGCACACATCAAAGCCGTTTTTGCCCGGCAGCATGACGTCCAGAATGATCACGTCGAAGTTGCCTTCGCGGGCGCGCGCCAAACCCGTCAAGCCATCGGCGGCCGTCTCAACGCGATAGTCTTCCGCGTTGAGCAGGTCCATCAGGGCCATCGTGATGCCCGAGTCGTCTTCAATCAGCAGGATCTTGTTTGCCATCGTCGCTGTAAGAAAAGGGGCTGGGTCGAGTCCGGCTTTGCCGCCGGATGTGAGGCGGTGGCTATGCCCCGCCGACACGAGCCCAGACTATTCCCGGGCTATGCCCCTGGTGCGGGCTGAGCCCCTGGTGCGGGCTGTGAGCCCTAAGGTCATTGGGCCAAAGGCCGCACCAAGGGCATAGCCCAAAGATGTATGGCAACTCTACGGCGGGGCATAGCCACCGCCTCACATCCGGCGGCAAAGCCGAGTCTGACGTGGCCCATGACTTTTGAAGCAAAGCTGATCGTATCACCATTCCAACCGAAGCCCGCCAAGCCCAACTCAGGAGTGGTGTCCACCCACTCAGGAAACCGGCAGATGCAATAGAAATGAGGTGCCGCCCGGCGTTGACCTCACCGTCACGCTGCCGCCGAGTGCGCGCAGGTTACGCTCGACAAGACACAGCCCCAGTCCCGCACCGCTAGTTATCGCGGAGGTCTCACTCTGTCCGCGATAGAAAGGTTCGAAAATATGCGGCAGATCCTTCGGCGCGATTCCCGGCCCGCGGTCAGCAACAGTGATTTGCACTTCCCTGCTGCCTTGCGCGGCACACGCCGCTACACTCAACCACTTGCCTCGCGCGGCGTACTTCAACGCATTCTCAAACAAATTCTTCAGGGCACTTTCCAACGCGGGACCATCAGTGACCACCAGAGGCAGATCTTCTGCAAAGTGCTGCTCGATTTGCCAGCCATCTTCTGCGAAAACCCCGGCGTACTCGGCCAAAGAGCGTTTGGCTAATTCAGTCACGTTGGTCGGTTGTGGGTCGTAAACTCGACGACCCGACTGAATACCCGCAAAGCTAAGCATTCGCTCGATCTGATTGATCAGCCGGCGCGCTTCACGCTGGATCACGTCACCGTATTGTTGCACCCGGCCGGGGTCCTGGATCGTGCCCTGCGATAAATTGTAGCTCGTCGATTGAATGACAGTCAGCGGCGTGCGCAATTCGTGAGAGACGCCCGCCACGAACTCCATCTGCTGTTGCGCCAAACGGCGCGCGCGCAAGGTGGCCAACATCAACATCACAGAGCTGCCGGCCAACAGCACGAGCATGATCAAACTGAATACGAGGATGTGTAGTCGGGCATTTTCGACCAGCGCTTCAAGCGAACCGGCTTTGTTCTTCACCACCAGCAGCCAGGCCTGGTCATCGGCGCCTCCGCGCTTGCCGCGGATTTCAGTGAGCGGCACACCTTGCGGGCCAGACACAAACGGCTGCGGTCCCGGCCGGAGCGGCGGACGACGCTCGTTCGGCGCGAAGCTATCGGGGGGACGCGGCGGCCCTTGACGATCCTGCGGCATGTTTGCGTCAAGCAAGACAATGCCGGCGTCAACCTGTGACAACGACTCAATCGTCAGCGTTAGACCCGAACCATAGATCATACTCAATGGGTCGCTGGCAACGACCGCCACCTGATTATCAGCGCCAGTACCGTAATGCCGCGCCACTAGTTCGGGGATCAGATACTGACGGAGATAGTCATTATCGACTTCAAGAAAACACCAGCCCCTCAGTTCGGGCACATGATCCGATCCCTGTGTGGCCGCTGGCCTGAGCGATTGCATCAAGTCGCGCGGCTCCAGCGGCTGTTGTGATGGCGGCGATTGAATCATCGGGCCGCCGGGCCGTTGCCACTCTGGTGTGGGGGCACCGGTAACGAGTGGAAATATCAACACCGGTCTACCTTGAAAGAACTTAAACGCAAATCCATTCGGAAAAAGCGGAGGCTGGCCTCCGGGCAAACGCAGATGCTCCTCCAGAACGCGGCGATAAACGACAAACTCGTTGGGCCAGTCTTCAGTTTTGAATTGGTTGTCGCCCATCTGCAGTCGCCTGAAGACGACTCCCTTATCGCTTTGCCTGCCGATGCTGATCGAGGCTAGTAGTTGCGGGCGGTCAGAAGTGCTGTGCCATCGTCTGGTAATCTCGATCATGTATGGCTCAAATGCGACATCGTTTCTTTCGTCCGGCGGAGGACGGAAGAAAGGCGGCAGTTGCAGCAGGGCATCTCGGAAATCACGGCTGAAGTTCCGTAGCGTCCCCGCGATGACTGCACGGCCTTGTCGCCGGTGGGCATCGCTCGCGAAATTGATCCAGCGATACTGGAGCACACCGGCGAGCACCGTGAGCAGCAACACCGCCACGCAACCCAGCACCAGCCAATTTGTTCTGACACGATCGAACATCGCTCGCATTAAGCTTCCGGATTTTCATCAATGTCCGACATGCTTCAGCTTGTCGTGTGGATTGGGGGACCTCAAGTGGCGACGTTACAGGCAGTAATCATCTCTTGAGCGTTGTGAATCACGACGACAAGCTGAAGCATGTCGGACATTGATGAGCGAAGGATATTGTTACCCAATTGTGGTCACCTGCGTCGACTGGGACGTAAGACTTTACCTCGTCTTTACAAAACGCTGATCACTTTACGAACACTTTACACATCTTCGCCAACCTTTCGCTTAGCATAGCCGTAGATCGTTGCAGTTCCACAAATCAAAAGGAGAACCAATGCGAAAACTAGCAATTTCAATGTGCCTTGTTGCGATGGCCGCCGTCGCGTTGCCGCAGCAGATGCCGCCGAAAACCGCCAGCGCGCAGTCTGACGCAAAAAAGGCTGTCGAGAAACTCAAAATTCTGACAGGTTCCTGGCAGGGTACGGTTATGAACATACCAATCAACTTCACGATTCGCCCCGCATCCAGTGGTACCGCAATTCTGCATGAGGGGCATACAACTGCAGAAGGCCCTCCAAAAAATGAGATCACAATGTTCTACGTGAACGGGGATCGTTTGCTCGCGACGCATTATTGTGACGCCGGAAATCGTTCGAATATGGAAGGCAAATTGTCGGCGGATGGAAAGGTGCTCGAGTTCAGTTTTCTCGATGTCGTCGGACCGACGCGGGGAGGATACCTGAAGGACATGGTGATCACCATGACTGACGCGGACCATCATATCGTAGCGTTTACTTTCGTTATGCCGGACGGTAAGCCGATTCCGTTCCGCGGCGAATTTCAACGGACAAAATGACAGAGTCGACTAAAACGCTTCTTCGTCCCGTAGGGACGAAATGTTTATAGAACGCGGTATCTCCAAAAGGTTCTTCTTCGCTCCATGGGAGCGAAACGTACTCAACTTTTCCTATCATCTCCGGAAACATTTGCGCTCCGCTGGAGCGCGGGTGGTGGTTAAGGCGGTGCTATAAACATTTGGCTCCTCTGGAGCCAGGAATTGCTTGCCATTCCATAGCTAAAGGATCGGAACGATGCGTTTGCTCATATTAGTCATTCACATTTGCGGTGGCATCGTGGGGTTACTATCTGATTAATTGATGAAGAAACTAAACTGGCACCAGAAAGGTGGTAAATCATGTCAACCTCAGCCTCGCGTCATCCGCCGCGCTGCCGATCACGTACGTCATGCTGCGGATCCTTATCGTCGTGAACTGGTTGGGTGGCGCCGCGATCCTAGCTCTGCTGATCGTTATGCCGAACGAGCAATGGATCATGACCGCTTTCAAACTCTCTCCTTCGCCGGAGGCAGAGCGATTGGTCATGGGCCTGCGAGTGATCGCCGCGCTCGGTCTCGCGGCGATTCCGCTCAATCATGTCGTCCTGAAGCGGCTGCTCGCGATCGTCGGGACGGTGCGCGCGGGCGACCCATTCGTCGCGGCGAACGCGTCCCGTTTGCAGGCGGTCGCCTGGGTGCTGCTCGCGCTGAACCTTCTCAGCATTGTGATCGGCGCAATCGCCAAAACCGTTTCTATTCCGGCGCATCCGCTCGATCTCGACGCCGGCTTTTCGATCAACGGGTGGCTCGTCGTACTCCTCACGTTCGTGCTGGCTCGCGTGTTTGCGGAAGGCGCGCTCATGCGCGAAGACGTGGCAGGGACAGTCTGAAGCCGATCGCGGTCAAGCTCGACGACCTACTCTACCGACGGACGAATGACGCCGATGGACGCCCAGCTGACGCGCACGCATGCACGTGGCGAGAGGCCGCAAATCTAAGTAGAATATCGGCTTTGCTCAAAAGCCATTAAACGCACCAGCTCTTTGGGCTGTCAAACCTATGGTTCAAGAAATAAGGAGCAGCTCAACGCACAGAACCGCTTGCAGTAGCCAGCGGATCCCGAGCTCAATCAACGCTTCGTAGATGCTTTGTCCAAAATGCTTAATTGATTGACGTTAACCATTAGTCTTGAACCTAAGATCCGCTGGCTACTGCAAGCGGTTCTTGTGCGTTGACTAATTTCTACGAACTTGTACTGCGATACCATCCAGATGGCGCCGCAGGACTTCTGGGCCAGTCGAGAATATCGATGAAACACAACGCTCTGTTAACCATTGCATCTCTCATTTCGATCCTTTTATTTACGTTTCACCTGTCGGAGGACATCGTCCGCGGGATAGAACCGGGAGGAGTCAAGAACATCATTGGGGTGCTCATGATGGTCGTCTGGCTGTACGGCACCACCGTGATCGCCGGACGGCGATCGGGATACATCATAATACTCCTCGGAGCGATCCTTGGATCGGCCGTCCCTGTCGTCCACATGATAGGGTCGGGACTTGTCGGCGGCAGGATCGCCAACTCCGGCGGAGTCTTCTTCTGGGTCTGGACACTGATCACGCTCCAGGTGACCGCGATCTTCTCCCTCATCCTCTCAGCGCGCGGACTGTGGAGCCTGCCATGGCGCCGGCCCCGATAGTCCAACCTTCAAACCGGACAAGTGTATCTTCGCAAAATTGTCAGCGACCGAAGTGTACGCGTAATCTGTGTGCGTTCGTTTAAGGCCACCCCCTCTCCTTAACTAAGACCCTATCGTTTAGCCTGCGTTTTTTGCTGGTCTTCTTAGGGATCCAACACTCAACGACCGATAGAAACGCTATCAGCAAAGTGAGTCTAGCATCCGGTCGCTACCGCTCGCGGTTCTGTACGTAGCTGATTGGCGAACCGACGAACACTCTTCAGGGGCAGGGCGCTGTCGACGGAGCATATTTAGTTGTGAAGACCTCGGCCTTAGTCGAGGGGCATCTCCAGGTCGCTGTGTAGACATGCTGCTTGTTACCATTCGCGTCCACCACCCCGTTACATTTCAATTCACCCTTTATCAGCTCCCACTTGCAGGCGCAGTCGCCTACCCCCTTCGAGCCCCGGGCAGCTGAATTCGGTGAAAAATCGGGATCGAACAAATTGAAGTTGAACGGGAATGGATCAATCGGTGCATTGGCGGCCCTGGTAAAAACGTCGATCACGGGAAACGAACTAGTCGCGACATCTGTCTCGTTTGGTTTCCCGTCACAATCGAGATCAGTTCTTGGATCACAGGGTGATCCGGGCCTGGCCGCCTCCCGGAATTTATCGCAGCAAACCTTTTTCGGTATCTCCTGTTTGAAGGCAGCTGTGTACGCAGCGCCAAACATCTTGTCTGCATTGGCGCCAAAGTCTTCCGATACATGTTTGAGAACTGTGTACCCGCACATTGAAACCGTGGCCGTAGCCGTTTGCCGGTCGATTGTGATCACCGTGTCTTGCAGGTTACATCCCGACGAGGAGGTGTCAAACCAGGGGGCCGGCTTTTCGCATTTCTCATCAGGCGGCGACTGGTCACAATAGTCCGCGATTTCTTTGGCCACCGGACACGACCCGGTCGGCTTGCCCTTCGCCTTACGGAATGCGCAGATCTCTTTCTTGTTCACTTCTGGCAGGTTTGAGAAGTGCTCACCACACGCATCCGCGGACAGGATGCCCGCACAGTTCCCTTCTCGAAGCAAAAAGTACCCCGGCCTCGTCCCGCCGCAGTAGCAGCCACATGCTCTTTTTCGAGTGCCCTCCGGAAACTGCTGACCGGAAGAGGACCATCCCCTCAAGTTCGACAGTCCCACGAGAACAACTACCAAGACTAAGGATATGGTAATCGCTTTTGTTTTCATTGGTTCCTCTTGAAAGTCGATATCCAGAATGCCACATAGAGGCCAGGATTCCGAACCCGCCAATTAAAACTATCAGCCGCCCGCGATTGCGCCAATGATATAAAACTCTTCTGCTCCCGACGCGATCTCCTTTGGCAGAGGCGCGTCCGGCGACATGTGCGTTACATCCTCGCCGCAGGCAAAGAATCTCAAGAACGGCCTGCGCTCTCCCGAGACGTGCTCGCGAATCGTCCCGCGCAACATCGGATACTGTGTCTCCAGTGCATCGAGGATTGATTGTCGTGTCACTTCGCCATCCACGTTAATTGTCACATCTCCCGTCACGCCTGTAAGTGTCCGCAAATGCGCCGGCATTACTACCCGAATCATGGCCATCATGACAACACCTGGACTTCCACTGAAAGTACCGGTGGGAGATCTCGAACAATCGGAGCCCAGGTGTCGCCGGCGTCGGGCGATGCATAGACCTGCCCTCCAGTTGTGCCAAAGTACACGCCACACGAATCAAGTGAGTCGACGGCCATCGCATCACGCAGCACATTGACGTAACAGTTGCTTTGAGGCAGGCCCTTCGTGAGCGACTCCCATTCGTTGCCACCTGTACGGCTGCGATAGACGCGGAGTTTCCCATCGGGCGGATAGTGTTCGCTGTCGCTCTTAATCGGCACGACGTAAATCGTCTCGGGCTCATGCGCGTGAACGTCAATCACAAATCCGAAATCAGTCGGCAAGTTACCGCTGACCTCTCGCCACGAGTCACCCGCGTCGTCGCTGCGCATAACGTCCCAGTGTTTCTGCATAAACAGGACATTTGAGTTTGAGGGATGCATCGCCACGTGATGAACGCAGTGCCCCACCTCTGCGGTCGGATCGGGAATGTATTGTGAATGGAGGCCGCGATTGATTGGTTTCCACGTTGCACCATTATCGTCGCTGCGAAATGCACCCGCTGCCGAGATGGCCACAAAGATGCGTTCCGGATTCTTGGGATCCAAAATAATCGTGTGCAGGCACATCCCCCCGGCGCCCGGTTGCCACTGAGCTCCGGTGCCGTGGCCGCGCAGTCCCGGAAGTTCAGCCCACGTTTGACCACCGTTGGTTGACCGGAACAATGCGGCATCTTCAACGCCGGCATAGACGGTGCCCGGATCGTCGAGGGAAGGTTCAAGATGCCAGACTCGTTTGAACTCCCATGGATGCGGCTTGCCGTCGTACCATTGATGGGTCGTAAGAGGTTTTCCCGTTTCAGACGAAGTATCATAGACAAACTTATTACTTTCGCCGACGGGCATGCCCTCGGGTGTCGTGGTCGGTTCGCCAGCCGGGGTTCCGGGTTGGAACCACGTCTTGCCGCCATCATCAGAGCGTTGAATAATCTGGCCAAACCAACCGCTGGTCTGCGAGGCGTAGAGGCGATTCGGATCCGCAGGGGATCCTTTGAGGTGATAGATCTCCCATCCGGCAAAATGAGGACCACTCACGTCCCATTTTTCACGCTTTCCATCTGAGGTAAGAATAAAGGCGCCCTTACGGGTGCCTACGAGTACTCGTACATTGCTCATCTTTTGCTCCTTATCCGCTGAGTCATCTTTATATATCAGGTACCTCTAGTTATAAGTCGAATGGCGCCTCTCGAAATCGACAGGCCAAGAGAAGAAAGTTTGTCATTATCCACAGATTACGCAGCGCGGCTTGGCCGCAACGGAGTGCTCTGGCTCCAGCGGAGCGCAATGTTTCCGGCACTGAACGCAGGTCGCGCCGCCATTTCGCTCCGCTGGAGGGAGGAGAAATCTTTTGGATCTCGAGGTTCTATAAACATTACGTCCCTAACGGGACGAGGAAGTCTGGTTATCAAACTCTTGGTAAGAAAACAAGATCTTTGGCTCTTGTATTACAGATTCAGAAGAAACAGGAACAGGCGCCCAATGCAGGCGCAGGCTGCTTTGTTCCGGCTCCTACTGCTCCGGCCCGGCTTTGACTCAGCGTAATCTGCGAAGCAAACCGACAACTTTTGGTTTCTTAGCAAGATTCTCTGAACCGTACCCGTCCCGTAGGGACGTAATGTTTATAGAACACGAGAACCCCTAAGATTGCTCCTCGCTCCCAGCGGAGCGAAACGAACTTGGCCGAAAACATTGCGCTCCGCTGGAGCGCGGGTCGGGTTAGAAAACCGGTTTCTATAAACATTTGGCTCCAGCGGAGCCAGAACACTACTTGGTTTCGGCCTTCGCTGCGCTACGTAATGTGGATTCTTTTCTGCGAACTTTTCGTAAGCTCGTGTGCTTTCGTGTACTTTCGTGGATCGTAGGGCTCCCAACCCTAAGCACACGATCCACGAAATTACACGAAGCAATGCAAAACTGGAGTAAGAATCACGGACATGCTCACCAGTACCTTTCAAGACCTGCGCTATTCATTGCGAGCTTTGCTTAAGCATCGCAATTTCACCGCTGCTGCTCTATTGACGCTCGCTCTCGGCATCGGCATAAACACGAGCATCTTGCAAAAAGAGAAACAACCGGCCCGTCACCCGCGTATGACCTGACTAATATGTCTATAACGCAGGCCAACGAACTCCCTTCTCCGCGGACCGATAAGATCAACGGAAAGCCCGGCCAACCGACTCATCGAAAGCCCCTCCGGGTGTGGCCCGGCGTGGTCATTGTGATTGCCCAGTGGCTCGCGTGGCTCGCCGTCCCTTTCTTTCTCCCCGACGCGATTCTCTATGCAATGATGGGTGCTGCCTTATGCGCGTTGGCTATCATTTTGTGGTGGTTGTTCCTCAGCCGCGCGCCCTGGTACGAGCGCCTGGGTACTCTCGTCCTAATTGTCCTCGCGGTGATCGCAACAAAGCGTATTGTCCACGTGTCTATTGCAACCGGGAGTATGGGGTATTTGCTTTTCGTCATGGCGATCCCTGTTATGTGTCTCGCCCTGGTCCTAGCGGCAGTAGTCAGTCGTCGCCTCTCGGCAGGGCCGCGGCGCGCGGTGATAGTTGCGGCGATCGTGATCGCGTGCGGAGTGTTTACGCTCATCCGAACCGGTGGTGCTTCTGGAGACTTCAAAAACGATTTCAACTGGCGCTGGTCCAAAACTCCCGAGGAGCGACTTCTGGCCCAAGCTGGTGATGAGACTTTAGCGTCGTCCGCAGCTCCCGTCGCTCCGGCAGCAGCGGGGACCGAAGCTGACTGGCCCGGCTTTCGAGGACCCCAGCGCGACGGCGCCGCTCGGGGTGTGCTGATTAAGACCGACTGGTCAGCATCGCCGCCAGTCGAGCTGTGGCGACGGCCCATCGGCCCGGGCTGGTCATCGTTCGCGGCCCGCGGCGGCCGCCTCTATACACAGGAGCAGCGTGGTAAAGACGAGATCGTCGCCTGCTATGACGTGACCACCGGCAAGCCGGTGTGGAAACACAGCGACGCGGTCCGGTTCTACGAGTCGGTTGGCGGCCCCGGCCCACGTGGGACGCCCACGCTCAGCAATGGTCGCGTGTACGCACTCGGTGCGACGGGAGTCATGAACGTGCTTGACGAAGGTACTGGCGCCGTCGTGTGGTCGCGTAACGCGGTGACTGACACGGGCGCGAAGATCCCCGGCTGGGGTATCTCGGGCTCCCCGTTAATAGTCGGCGATCTGGTCATTGTCGCCGCGTCCGGCAATCTCGTCGCCTACGAGCTCGCCACCGGCAACCCGCGTTGGTTCGGCCCACGCGAAGGCAATAGCTATAGCTCACCACAGCTTGTAACCATCAATGGAGTCCCGCAGATCCTGCTGATGACCTCAAATGGCGCGACCAGTGTCGCACCCGCGGACGGCAAGCTACTTTGGAATCACTCCTGGCCATCTGACACGCGCATTATGCAGCCGGCCGTGGCTGCGGAGGGCGACCTTATGATCAGTGTCGGCGACGGAATGGGGGGAAACGGCATGCGCCGCATTGCCGTCAAGCAGGGATCCAGCGGATGGACCACTGAAGAGCGCTGGACATCGGAGGACCTCATTTCCAGCTTCAACGACTTCGTCATTCATAATGGCCATGCCTTTGGCTTCGACTACGGCACCGTTGCGTGCATCGACCTCAAGGACGGGAAGCGCAAGTGGAAGGGCGCGCGGTACGGCTACGGCCAGCTCGTACTTTTGCCCGACCAGGACGTGCTGCTGGTGTTGTCGGAGAAAGGAGAGTTGGCGCTGGTAAAGGCGACTCCCGACCAGTTCACTGAGCTCGCGCGTTTCCCGGCGATCGAGGGCAAGACCTGGAACCACCCGGTGTTGGTCGGCGACGTCCTGCTGGTTCGCAATGACCACGAGATGGCTGCATTCCGGCTGTCCCTCGCGAGCCGCTAACCTCTCATTCTCCCCAACCTTTGGTTGGGGATCAGCGGTCCTCAATAATGATCGCGAACCATTTTAATGGAAGGTGATCACAATCTCCCGTTTATTCAACCGAGGGTCAATAGCTCCTGCACGACGACAGTGAACACCGAAGGTGTTCGCGAATTGCAGCCCAGGGTTTCCTACCCTGGGAGTGAGGGCCCATCAATATATTGCTCTGAAGGAGTTCGCTAAGGGACTGCAGAACCATTCGCCAACACCTGCCGCATTATGTTGGATTTGATATTGCCGAACTTAATAAACCGCCTCGGCAATCTCACTTGGTCATTCGTGTTGTTTCCGTGGCCAAGAGAACAAACGATCCACAAAATCACACTAAATGGCACGAACAAAACTTTTCGTGTTCGTTCGTGCAATTTCTTGGATCGTTTTCTCAAACTACCCGACTCAACGCAACTTTGACTCAGGGCTTCAACAGCGCTAAAGTGCCAATCGCGTGATGGACGCATCCGGTCCGCGGAAAGGGTAGAAGCCCACCTGGCAGTTAGCAGAATTCGCGAAACTTCTTTCAGCCCGAAACAGCGGACGGCGGGCACTTGATGAAAGGAGTTCGCTATGTCGAACCACACTTCCAGCGCCACTCGCGCCCTGCCAGATCGCCCCAGCCTTCGTCATCTTAGGGATCAAGCCAAGGACCTGTTGAAATCGGGTGGCGCGGTAACGCTTGCCGACGCCCAGTTTCAGATCGCCCGTTCGTACGGGTTCACGAGTTGGCCCAAGCTCAAGTTTCATCTCGATTCCCTTGCGGAGTCTGGAAAGCTCAAGGAGGCCATTGACCGGAATGATCTCCGACTGGTCCAATCAATGATGAAGCGGAATCCGGAACTTCATCAGGCACCCCTCGGTTACGGCAATGATGGACCACTCACGTGGGTTGCGGAATGCCGGGTGCCGTTCGTTGCGCCAAATCGCACCCGGCTGGCCATGGCCAAGTGGATGATCGAGAACGGATCGGACATCCATCGCGGCGGCGACGCACCCCTCATGCGCGCCGCGCTTAACTCCCAGAGAATTCCGATGATGGAACTGCTGGTGTCGCTCGGAGCCGACGTAAACACCGCCTGGCACGGTCACTATCCGATTATCTTTGCGGCCTGCGAGGCAATCAACTCGCGCTCCCTGGAGTGGTTGCTGAATCATGGCGCGGATCCCAACTGTGGTGGTCCGGACGCGTGGCGGGAGCGAGGAGTTCCCTACCCTGGTACCGCACTCGACTATGTGCTCATCACCTACGCAAGAGATCCCGAAAAACTCTCCGCCTGCATCGACATCCTGCTGGCCGCCCACGGCAAATCCAAGTATGAGAACCCGGCCGGGTTTGCCGTGCTCCGCGGACACGTAGATGAGTTGAGGGAGTTGTTGGACGCCGATCCCAAGCTAGTTCACCAGCGCTTTCCCGAACTCGACTTCGGCACAACCGCAGCACGTGGGCTCACCCTGCAGGGCTGCACGCTGCTTCACGTAGCCGCCGAATTCCAAAGGCTCGATGCCGCCACCGTCTTGCTGGAACGAGGCGCAGACGCCAACGCGAAAGCGACGGTGGACGAAGCGGGAGTGGGGGGCCAGACGCCCATCTTCCATGCGGCAACCCAGTACAACGATGCTGGTCTTCCGCTGGTGCGATTGCTTGTCGAACGCGGCGCGGATCTTACAATTCGGGCAAAGCTCCCTGGTTCCTGTGAAGAGCCCGGCGCGACCGTCGAATGTACTCCGCTGGGTTACGCCTTACTGTTTCCGGGCGACCAAGGTCTGACTTCGGTGTACCTGCGTGAACGCGGAGGAGATGAATGATGAGAAGGGACCTTCATTCCTTCCGCAATTCCTCTCATTCTCCCCAACCTTGATCCTACCAACCTCTCATTCTCCCCAACCTTTAGGTTGGGGTTGAGGTCGCGCTACAGTTGGCGCGGAACCATTTTAATGGTTTCCTCTGAGTGCCATTACAAGCCATACCTTTCGTACTCTTCCGAAACGTCTGCTTGCGATGATGTTCCTCTTGATTGGCGATGTACTGTGATTCCAACATCAGAGTGTGAAACGGAAAAGGCTCCGTAGCCACCACCGCAGGCAAATCGGCCTTTAACGATTCGATTGTGATTACTCCACTGCGATGAACGGCCCTTGATACGTCTTCAATCGCATAGCGGGTCGGAAGATCAATCAATGCATGAGTGTGAGGTTCATTATTGAAAACCATTAAAATGGTTCCGGGGAGTATAACGCGCCCTTAACCCCAACCTAAGGGTTGGGGAGAATGAAAGGGTGAGGTTTTGATTGATGACGCCGCGGCAATCTATCGCAAGCTCGCCGCTTCTCGAAGAAGATCATGCGGAATGTTGATTCGCAATCCGCAGGCCTTCCTACTTTATCCCCTTGCGAGCCAGTTGTGCCTTCAATGCCGCGGAAACAGCCGCGTCGAAGCCGCTCGCCTTGCCGCCATTCTGTTTCTTCCGCTCCGCGGCAACGTACTCGTCTCTTTGTTTCGAAAGCGAAACTATCTGCGCACGCATCTCGCGACGAGCGGTAAGTCGCCTTTCAACTTCCTGCTTGCGAGCCTCTGGCGAAAGTTGTCGCAGGTCCGCAGGAAGATCTTCGTCTTTCACTGATTCGAGCTTTACCGACCCGTTCTCAATGTTCTGTAGGAGATCTCCCACATATGCCACGCGATTCACTGCTTTGTTGAGTGCGCGTTCGGCTCGAGCTTCCGGTGCGACAGAAGTGTAGACCTTAGCTTCAGTGGAGTCAGCGAAATCCTTGCTCGCTGAGCGATAGCTCTCACCTGCTTCGCCGGCGCCGCCGCCATATGCAACGTAAGTCCCGCCGAGCTTTGTAGCCAATTGTCCGAGTTGCCCGTCGTATGGCGTGGCTATCGTTTGAACACCACCATCCTGAGCGATGGCGAAATACTGTCCCTGGCCGCGCTGGGCAATTGCCTGCCACACCCTTGTTGTTTCGGCCAAGTTTCCACATTGAATGGTGTTCACTATCATTCCCATTTGGACCGCGATCGCCGCCGTGACGACCGTATCCTCTTCGTCGCGGTAATCATCATGAGGAGGTGCGTCGCCCACCAGAAAAATGACTTGAGCAAGACGGGCGGAGCTCTGCGACCAACCTGCACGCTTGACGCCATCTGCAAGTGCGCGCCGCACGTCTTCCGGACCATCGCCTCCGCCGCCCGCCCGGTAATCCATCAACGTTGCATAGACCTTGTCGAGGTCCTCGGTCAGCGGCAAAACCTGTGTCACGTATTCATCGCCGCGATCTCTGTAAGCCACCAGTCTAATCTTTACGGCCGGTCGAGACGACGATTGCATTACCTCGTTGACGATTCCCCAGATTCGTTGCTTCGCACCCTCGATGAGTCCACCCATCGAGCCGGTTGTGTCAAGCACAAAGACCATTTCCAGGGTGGCAGATGTTGATGTTGGTGCCAGAGTGGCCGATGTTGATGTTGCTGTCAGAGTGTCGGTGGCAACTGGTGGGATAACCGGCTGACGCGCATTGAGGACCCAGGCGGTCGTAATGCCAACCCCGATCAGGAAAGTCAGTGACGCAGTGGTGATTCGGAACATTAGCGAATTCATGGACAGAAACCTCCTCGGACGGAATACCTGCGGTTAGGGGCGGCGTTTCTGTATTAGACGCTCACGCGCCGAGATCGTTCCCCATTTAGTTGATGGAATGCGTGGCGGTCGTGACAGAGCCATTTGATGCCACTTGATGAACGTCCCTGCAAACGTTTCTTGCGGATTGGTAGCGGGCTTGAGCAAAAACAAAAGGCGGGAGAATGAAAGGGTTGAATTCTTAATTGATGACCAACGGCAATCTATTGCAAGCTGGCGTCACGTGGTAGCGTCGCGTCGGTGCGAAGCTTCAACGGGCCATGATCCTACCAACCTCTCATTCTCCCCAACCTTCAGGTTGGGGGTTAAGGTCGCGCTACGGTGGGCAGAACCATTTTAATGGTTTTCCTCTGCCCGCCATTCCAAGCCATATCGCTTAACAAACATCTCGTACTCTTCCGAATACGTCAGCTTGCGATGATGTTCCTCCTGGTTGGCGATGTACGCGCCACACGTCCAACCTCTGAGTGTGAAACGGAAAAGGCTCCGGAACCACCACCCCAGGCAAAGCGGCCTTTAACGATTCGATTGTGATTAATCCAGTGCGATGAACGGCCCTTGAAAAGCTTGTTCACGTCTTCAATGGAATAACTTGTCGGAAGATCAATCAAGGCATGAGTGTGAGGGTTCATTATTGAAAACCATTAAAATGGTTCCGGGGAATTTAGCGCGCCCTCAACCCCAACCTGAAGGTTGGGGAGAATGAAAGGTTGAGTTCTCAACAGGTTCACCAAACAATGGTTGAATTTCTGAGAGGTCAAGAACGTAAGTAACGTGAAGATCGCCTTGCCGCCCCTGAAGTTTGAACCTCTGCCTTAATCTGGTAAGTTCTAGCGTTTCCTAGCATGAATAAGGATGGATTCATGAAAAAACTAAATTGGCAGATCTGGGCAGGATTTGCCCTCAGTCTGGTGGCGGCACTTAGCTACTCGATTGTATTTGCATGGTGGCCCGTAACGCGCGACTTTCCGTGGGCCAATCTAATCCTGTTCGCGATCGCGATGGTGCTTTTGATTCTCGGCCTGCGCCGTGCCTTCAAACCTGACAAGGGAATTGTCTCAAAAGTCTTCAGCTCTTTGGCGGCGACGTTTGGAATATTACTACTGACAGGCCTTCTTTTTGCGGTCTTTGTCTACGGCCGGTGGGTGCCGGCATCGACTGGAGCGCCACAGGTTGGCCAGAAGGCTCCCGACTTTACCCTCAGTGATTCGAACAACCAGCCGGTGACGCTGTCTCAATTGTTGTCGGCGCCAATTAACAACAAGCCACCAAGAGGCGTGCTGCTGATTTTTTATCGTGGTTACTGGTGACCGTTATGTCACTCCGAGTTGCGGGGTATCGAAAACAATTTGCAGACGTTTTCTGAGGCGGGAATTCGTGTGGCTGCCATCAGCGTGGATACGCCCGAGATGAATCGCGAAATGATGGTCCAAAAGACTGGATACACTTTTACTTTTCTCTCGGATCCAGGACGCGACGCAATTCGTCGCTATGATCTGATCCACGCCGGACAGGGAGAAAACGGTGCAGACGTTGCGCGTCCGGCAGAGTTCCTGGTCGATCCCTCCGGGACAATTCGCTGGCGAATGCTGACAGAGAATATCTTTGCCCGCGCCCGGCCCGAACAGATCCTGGAAGCCGCAAAAACACTGCCGTGAGTGACTCTAATTAACTTAGATTTGCACAGCTTGAGGTTAGCGCGATCTAAGAGGCGGGAACCCTCTTAACGGCTTCGATTGAGATTCGCGAGCAAGTTGAGATTTACGAGTAAGGTTAATAACTGACTACTTCAATCGCGATCTGAGTTGCTTCGGATTACGCCTTGAGTGAAAGACAGCAAAGACCACAAGCTCTTCTACTGTCGCCTCGTACAGAATTACAAACGGAAACTGCCCTACTATCGCACGTCTAAGTTGTCGATAGGCAATAGGATAAGCGCTGGGATTATGGCTAATGCGGTTGAGAGTCTCGTCGATGCGATGTATGAGATCCACATCTAAACCTTCGCGTTGAAGTGCATACCAAAGGCGAGCTTCAGCGAGTTCGGCATCAGCCTCCGGAAGAAAACGAATTTGCATGAGGAGCTACTTGGAGTTCAGGAATTCCGATTTAATATCTTCCCACGTTCTACCAGCATGAGGATTTTCCTGAAAAGACTTGATTCGACGATCAAGCTCCTCTTTTTGCGCATCAGTTAATTCAAAGCAGCCATTCTCCTCCGCGATGCTGTCCCAGATCTCTTCAACCAGCGCGATTCTCTCGGCCACCGGGAGTTTCCTGGCTTCTTCAGTGAGGTTTAGTGACATATTGAAATGTTCCCTTCGAATCAAAGTCTGAGTCATTATACGACATGCCCGGTATCAACACTCCATTAGGACCGAGACGTTATAGCTTCGAGTCGCAACGATTCCGGTACCGGCCGGAAGAGCAGACAACTGAAGGTACAACTTTCGAAGCGGTTTGCGCTCCGTTAGGAGTGGAATGTTTATAGTGCAGAGTCCAAATAAGTTTCACGGCCGTTCGGACGAAGCGGATGAGGGCTCAGATGTACCCTTCGAGTTGAGTTCCGCTCCTCCGAACGGCGCCGGAGGGGTGGGCACTCAGCGCTATAAACATTTGCACTCCGAACGAAGTGAAAACCGCTTCGAGGCTTGAGTTGCACCATTCCAGTCGGGATCACTCCTCCTGTCCTTTGGAACTTATTTGACGCGGCCATGAACATTTCACTGAAACGTGGTACGGGATACTGAGGCGAGGCTTAATCTTATGTCCGTCAAGATCGCTGTTTACTTATAGTCAAACCAAAGCGACCCCCTTCTTGATTGGCTCCAGACACTGAAGGAGCCTGAAGAACTTGAGACCGCTCAACAAGAGCTCGATTACTCATCAGCTATTAAATTCGATAACACCGCCTATTTGGTTCCAGAGTTTGGTGATGATAAGGAACTGGAAGGGGTTCTCAAGGAATTTTATCCGCACATTTTTGAAGAGGAACTTGAGTCGTGGTTGCTGGAGGAATCCGACTGGCCTCAGAATCGAGACTTCGAGATGTTCCTCGAGTGGTTTCACATTGAATATCACAGCGTGGTCATGGACCTGGCTCCAGGACTTCCAATGACGGAGGAGGAATACTTCGACGGGCATGACGATGGCGTGGACGAGTTTGACTGAGTTGTTTGTGGTGAGTACAAAATCTGGCTTGCCTCAAAACTGCTTGCGGACCACCTGCATCGTATTGCAGCGCAATTCGTAGAAATCAGTCAACACACAGAACCGCTTGCGGTAGCCAGCGGATCCTGAGTTCAAGACTGATAGGTCCCGTCAATCGATTTGAGCATTTGTCCTGCCCAAAACCATCTACAAGGGTTGCATGATCCTACCACCTCTCATTCTCCCCAACCTTTAGGTTGGGGGTTAAGGTCGCCACGCGAGTCCGAAACCATTTTAATGGTTTTCCTCTGACCGCCATTCCAAGCCATATCGCTTAACAAACATCTCGTACTCTTCCGAATACGTCCGCTTGCGATGATGTTCCTCTTGGTTGGCGATGTACCGCGCGACACGTCCAACATCAGAGTGTGAAACGGAGAAGGCTCCGTAGCCACCACCCCACGCAAAGCGGCCTTTAACGATTCGATTGTGATTAATCCAGTGCGATGAACGGCCCTTGAAAAGCTTGATCACGTCTTCAATCGAATAACGCGTCGGAAGATAAATCAAGGCATGCGTATGATCGGCATTGAAGTAATTGATCTTCATGTAAATTCCTTTTTCGAGCGAGTGAGATTCAGCACCCCTAATAAGTTTGTGTGGAACCCTGAAAGGGTTGCGTCGCTCTCACCGAATCAACACGCACCCCTTTCAGGGTTGGTCTTTATAAGGGTTGTCCAGGGTGGCCCTCGGGTTTCAAAGCAAACCCTGGGGCTGAAATTAGGAAAACCCTTTCAGCGTTAACGTAAGACGACAGCCAGCCGTGCAACCACTGCGCAAAATTCACCGACCGTCTGCGAACTATTTCTTATGGATAGCAAAGCTTCTAACGCTTTATCTCAAAAGCCTGAGCGCACCCTCTTAATAGGGGTAGGGAGAGACGAGATTTTTGCTCTTCTATACAATGAATACTTCTCTGGCTTCCAATTCTGACGCTCTTCCCATCAAAATTCGGATTGGTTATCAACAGAATGCTGGTGCCATCGTCTCAATTCGCGTGGAGAACAACGCCACGCACTACGTCAGCGAGGGCGTGCCGCAGAAGGCGAAGTGGGCGCGCGTGCAGTGCAGCTTCCCGATCGTAAAGCGCTGGGACAAGACGAACGATGGGCAGGGCCAGCCCAACACCAACGAGATGTTCAAGATGGCTTCGAACCCCGGCGAGTATGAATTCAAAGTGTTGTGGAACAACAAGCGCGCTCGCTCAATCAAGTTCACGGTCGGGCCCGATGGTAAGCTCGATAACGGCGTTGCCTCGGCCAACGGTCGGGACCGAGCGTGTCATCGTGCCCGTCCAGATCATCGGCGATCAGGATGGACTGTGGAACAAGGCTTCGTGGAAGACAGAGGCTTTCTACGGCAACCCGCTGACGGGCTTCGCTCCCCCGCAATAGGTCAGAAGGGGACGCAATGATGACGCGTAGAGGGCTTGCACAAAAAGTCCAAATTCCACCAACGGAAGTGACTGTGTGAAAACTAAAGACAGAGTGGCCGCGAAATCATTGCCCTCCGACGATATGCACTCAATCACAGAACAGGAAGCGGTAGCGACCTGGCCGTTGCGATAGACTCAAATTGTGTACCGAGACGGCCAGGTCGCTACCGCTTCCTGTTCTGTAGTTGAGCGATACTCTTTTCTATTGGCTACCGTTGGTGGGATTAAAGAGGAACCCTGACCAAACCCTTCGTAGGTAGGATCTGAACCATCCACCAACTGCCGTTGGTGGAATTTGGACTTTTAATGAAAAAGCTGGAGCCGACTCGTAAGACTCAGCTCCGGCATGAGACGAAATCCGGTCACCTTTCACTCACCCGTTTTCTTAATTCACGGGAATCTCCACCTGCCCGAAGACCACCGTTACACATCCGCACAACTGGCCCAAGTCGGCCTGGCCGGTCTCGCTATCAAACGTTTTTCGAGAACACCGGAACTGCCGATGGCGGAACTTAATAGATCGGACAGAGAAGACCGTCGTTACCTCAGCAACACCTTCAATCAGCAAGAACTGAACGATGCTCAGGCAGCAATCAACTTTCTCAAGTCACAGTCATTCGTTAAAGGCAGCGACGTTGGCATGGTCGGCTTCTGCGGAGGCGGTTATCAGAGTCTGCTGCTCTCAACTAGATCGAAAGACGTTAAGGCTGTAGTTGCCTTTTATGCTCCTCCGGTTCTAGCGGAACAATATCAAACGCCAAATTATTGCAAACCAAGTCTCATGGACCTTGTGGCGCAGATTAAGGTTCCGATTCAGGGTCACTACGGAAGTCTGATCCGATCATTCCGGTCGAAGACGTGATGAAATTTGAGCAAGCGTTACGGACAGAACACGCCGGCAGAGTTCTTCTTCTACGAAGGAGCAACTCACGGTTTTTGTGATTACACACGCCGAAACTACAACGAAGCAGCGGCGACGTTAGCGAAAGATCAATGTTGGAGTTTTTAAAGCGCACGCTTCGCTAAATACACGGTCGCTACCGCTCCCGGTACTGACTCGCACCAGCTTCGAGGGGTTGGCCGGTCGCTACCGCTCCCGGTACTGACTTGAGTCTAACGCTTCAGTAAATAACTGAAGGCAGAAAGGCGCCTGCAGGTTCGTTGTACAAGCCCGTGCTCATGAGTGTCATCGGCATCACAATGCGCAGGCCGTTATTCAGGCACCAGCGGAGGAGCTCGCTATTGCGCGTCGGCAAAAGAAAGCCTGGGCCAGGAAACTCCGTGGCGGCGCCAATCAATGCCTTCAGGTCATCGCTGCTATCACCGACTGTGTGCCCAAGAAACCCGAGTCCGGTTGTGTAACCCGTGATGCGACTGTTGCTTTGAGAGACCATCGCTACTCCCAGACGGATCGCTTCCCGCAGATCGACGCGACGCTCATGCCCGTGGATCTTGAAACACAACGCGCAACATTCGTCGGTGTCAGCTTGGGTTGCGCAACGAACCACGCGGCCCGATTCGTTCAAGCCCAGGGGCGGCCCCTGCATGCATGATAGCGGCTCACGAGTATCAAATCCGAGTTTTGTATACAACGACAACGAACGGTTATGGTAAGCGGCCTGGACCAATCTGACTCCCGCGAAGCCCTGCTCGCGGGCGCGACGCATCACTTCGTCCATCAGGCGTCTTCCGATTGCCGAATTCTGTACGGCCGGGTCAACCGTGATTGGACCCACGCCGGCGA
>JBHENP010000066.1:0-21773 GCA_046261995.1 Pyrinomonadaceae bacterium | reverse complement strand
AGCCGCCACTGGTTCCGGCTCATCCGGAAGGTAACAGCCGGTTACGCTCCACGGTTCGATTATCAAACCAATCTCTTTTGCGATTCCGCTCGCTCGTTTTTCCGTGAGCTTAATTACTATTGCCTGGGCTGCACTAGCCTTGTTCCAGACATTTCTCGGAGATTCGGTTTCAGTCAAAACAAAACCTGCCACCTTCGCTGCCTCCGGCGACTCAAATACCTTGGCTTCGTAATGAGCGGCGATCTCTTTGGTAGTCATGTCAATCCGTGAATCGGAATTGGTAAATAGAAAATGATAAATGGTAAATGGTGGACCGCATGTGTTATTGAGCTCGCCTCTTACCATTTACCATTTACTATTTACCATTTACTTATCTTTGGGCATCACTTCTTTACCGCTTTGCAAAATCTCACGCATCATGCGCTCTTGCGGCACCGAAAGGATTTCCAATCCGTAGGCGCGCCTCTGTTCCAACTGCTCATGTTGGACCCCAGTCATATCGGGCAAATGTTTCCTGGTCCACTCATTCTCGACAAATTCCAGGGAAACATCTTTCCTGAGTGGATGGCCTTCCCAGTCCGGCGGCAGTAAGAGCCGGCGCAAATCAGGATGATTTTTGAAGCTCACGCCAAACAGATCGTAGACCTCACGTTCCATCCAGTTTGCCGCCGGCCAAACGCCAGTCACACTTTCCGGTCCCGCTTCGGTCGTAGCCACGTTCAAACGAACCCGTTCATTGGCAGGGATGGAGTAGAGGTTATAAACAATCTCAAAAGGAGACTCCCTACGGTCAGGCACATGCACGCAGGTTAGGTCGGAAAGATAATTAAATGGAGTCTCGGGATGTTGTTTGAGGAAATCGCAGACCTCCACTATCCGCGTACCATCGATTCGCACAGACAGCTGTCCAATGAATTCCACTGATTCGATTACTGCGCCGTTGAATTGCGTTATCAGGCTCTTTATGAGGGGGTGATTCGCAGCATCGACCGGCTTAGGCCCCTCGTCCTTCTTCTTGACTGGAGCTTTTGGAGCGCTCGTGGCCGTAGAGGGTTCAGCTGCCGCCTTTTCACTTAGAGACTCTTTGACGGCTGCAACTCTTGTCTTAGCCTGCTCAACCATCGCCGCCTTTTCGGCGTCGGCGCCGGCAAGAACGCCTGCGGAAGGAATTGCTGCGGGCGGTGGCGTACCTGATGAATCCGGCTGGTTTGAGCCATCCGGCGGATCAGGTGATTGATCGGGCGACGTGTCCGATCGCCCCGGAATTCGCTCGTTTTTATCTTCTTCCATTTGCTCGAAACTCGTGATTACACTCTTACCATGGCGATCCGGATATTGCTGGCCGCGCAAAGCTTTCGCGCTTAAGTGTTAATGCAGTTTCAGAAGGACGGCGAAATTGGATTTAAACATGCGATTTATTTACTGTCAACCAAGTTGTATTTGCGTTCTTTTACCTCTGGTTCGAGCCGCAAGTGCCCACGTAACTTGACGATACGAGCCTCCGCCTCATATCATGACTTGTTTAATTAGGCACCATGTTGCCCACGATCAAGAAGGAACAAGAGAATAATGAAGCCGGAAATTCATCCAGCATATAACGAGATAACTGTTACCTGCGCCTGCGGAGAGACGTTTAAGACCCGTTCCACGAGGAAGGGTGACCTGCACGTGGAAATCTGCTCGGCTTGCCACCCGTTCTTTACCGGCAAGCAAAAACTCGTCGATACGGCAGGACGCGTTGACCGCTTTAACAAGCGTTACGGTAAAAAGACTCCTGAGACTAGTCCTGAATCCACTACCGCCACGCAGTGAGTGGACAAGTTTGGGAACCGGAACGATATTGAACCAGAATCGCCACTAGCGACCTTTTCTTAACCAACGCCGGCGCAAACCGTCGGTCGCTGTTCTGCATTAGTGCACACGCGACTGCCGTACCGCCGGCGTTAATGTTTAAAAGCAGATGTCCGGATACCAGGTGTCAGGTGCCGGATTGAACGATTCCAAACCGGCACCTGACACCAACACCCGCCACCTATTTAAAAGGGGATTCTATTGAGTACAAACGAAAGAGATTTAATTGTCGGAGGCCAGGCCGTCATCGAAGGCGTGATGATGCGTACGCCAAACGCGTATGCAGTAGCAGTGCGCAAAGCAGACGGCTCGATCGTCAACATAGCGGCGCGGCTTCCCAAGTGGAGTGATAAATATCCCCTGCTGAAGCTGCCCGTTCTGCGTGGCAGTGCGGTGCTGGTGCAATCTTTGGGCCTGGGCATCAAGGCGTTGAACTATTCGGCCAACGAGGCTTTCGCCGACGCCGAAGAAGCGGAGGCGAAAGACGTGCAGGTGGCGCTCACCCCCGCTATGATCGAGGGTGAAGGCGACTTTGCCGGCGTGACCGGCGCTGTGCCCGGGTTGTTTCCTATTCCTACCCAGAAGCGCGCAAAGGATGAAATGAAGAAGGGTGGCACCAGCGCCGCCGTGGGCTCGATCATCTTTGCTATTATTTTTAACATCCTGCTCTTTATCGCCGCGCCACTGCTGCTTACCAACGCTCTTTTCATCGCCGCCGGCTGGGCCCCATCGCCGAACCCAGCCGCCGTTTCAGCCACCGCCCCAGGGAACGCCGGAAGCGCAACTGCTACCGCAGGTGACAATGCCGAACACACGGTTGCAAGCGAATCCTGGTATCTCAGGACCTGGCAGTCGGTGCGCAGTTATCTTCATCCAGTCCGTCCCTCGATTTCTTTCAACTTGATCGATGGACTCATTCGCATGACGTTTTTCCTGATCATGATTTTTACCTTTTCGCTGTTGAAAGACATCAGACGCGTTTTTCAGTATCACGGTGCAGAGCACAAGACCGTCTTCACCTGGGAAGCTGGTTTGCCTTTGACCGTGGACAACGCGCGGCCTCAACCGCGACAGCACCCACGATGCGGCACTAGTTTCCTGATGGTGGTGATGTTCGTATCTATCGTATTGTTTTCCGTCATCAAGTTTGATTCCCTGCTCTATAATTTCCTGGTGCGGCTCGCACTGTTTCCACTGGTAGCGGGTTTGTCGTACGAAATCATCCGCCTTTCAGCAAAGAAGGAAGGCGGCTGGATATTCAAAGTGATTACGCGTCCGGGCGTGTGGCTGCAAAACATCACAACGCAGGAGCCAGATGATCAGCAGTTGGAAGTTGCTATCGAGGCTTTAAAGGAGTCGTTGAAACTCGAACCGCAAACGGGTGAGCCGGCCCTGGCGCCGCTCTCGTGAGGAGACCTCCCCAGCCTGTCAAAGGCAAAGCGCGAGGTTAACTACTAATATGTTAGAGAGACTTAAACAAATAGAGGTCCGGTACGAAGAACTCTCGCGGGAACTTTCGTCTCCCGAGTTACTCGCTGATCACTCGGCTTACAGTAAAGCTGCCAAGCAGCAGAGAGCTCTAGGCCACATTGTGCAGAAATATCGAGCCTGGAATGTTCTCAAAGAGGAGCTTGCGGGAGCGCGCGAATTGCTGGAGACCGCCGACGACGATGAAATGCGAGAGATGGCGCGTCTTGAAGTTGAGGATCTCCAAACGAAGCTGGAGTCAACAGAAACTGATCTGAAGTTGCTGTTGGTTCCATCTGATCCCAACGACGAGAAGAACGTGATTGTAGAGATCCGCGCCGGCACCGGCGGGGACGAGGCATCCCTCTTTGCCGCTGAAATGCTGCGCATGTATCAACGATATTCCGAAAGGCAAGGCTGGCGTTTTGAGATTCTGGATGCATCGGAATCAGGAATTGGCGGCGTTAAGGAAGCCATCGCGCTAATCGAGGGCGAAAAAGTTTATTCGAAACTCAAGCATGAATCCGGCGTCCATCGCGTGCAGCGTGTGCCGCAGACCGAAGCCAGCGGCCGCATTCACACCTCTGCGATAACCGTTGCAGTTTTGCCGGAAGCTGAGGAAGTGGACGTCAAAATTGACCCGAAGGATCTACGCATTGACACCTTCTGTTCTTCCGGTCCTGGTGGCCAGTCAGTTAACACAACTTACTCGGCGGTAAGGATCACCCACCTTCCAACCAACCTGGTTGTCTCAATGCAGGACGAGAAGTCGCAGATCAAGAATCGTGAAAAGGGGATGAGGGTCTTGCGGGCCCGCCTGCAGGAACTGGAAGAGCAAAAGCAGCACGATGCAGAGGCCAGCGAGCGGCGCTCACAAGTGGGCTCGGGAGATCGCTCGGAGAAAATCCGTACCTACAATTACAAAGACAATCGCGTGACAGATCATCGAATTGGCCTCACAATCCACCAGCTGGATCAGGTGATCGAAGGTAATCTGGATCCGTTCATCCAAGCCCTCGTTAATCATTATCAGGCGTTGAAACTCAAGGCAGAGGCCCTGGCGGCGTAGCTGATTTTTGATTTGTGATTTTTGATTGTGATTTTAGATTGGCGACCAATCTAAAATCAAAAATCACACATCTAAAATCTCCCAATGTCATCCACCACCAACGTGCTTCTCATCCGACACGGGCAATCTCAGGGTAATGCTGAAGGGCGTTTTGGTGGGCACACTGACACTCCGCTCTCAGCAAGAGGACGCGCCGAGTCGCGACGAACCGCTCACACGCTGGCTTCGGAGTCCTTCAGCGCCATAGTCTGCAGCGACCTTGCGAGGGCTATTGAGACAGCGAGTCCCCTTGCGAAGTTAGCGGGACTGGAACTCCAAACCGCCGAAGCCTTTCGCGAACGCAGTGTCGGTGTCATGGAGGGGTTAACTTTCGAAGAGGCAGCCGCTCAACATCCAAAACAGTACGCTGCGCTGCTGCGGCGCGATTTTGAGCATGTGCTTCTGGGCGGAGAGAGTTACCGGCAGACCCTCGACCGCGCTTCAAGGAAACTCGATGAACTGGTCGAACAATACAAGGGCGGGCGGATCGCGATTTACACACACACTGGAACAATATGCATCCTCGCGCTTCACATCATGGGGGCGCTTGATGCCCCCGAGCTCAAGCCGGTGTGGATCGCCAGCCGAAACTGTGGAATCAGTCGCTTCGATCTGCTAGATGACGGGTTCGTGCGGGTCCTGGCAATCAATGACACGCGACATCTGGAAAACGTGTAAGGGGTCGTGGCGGTATTCTAACGCGAAGCAATTCGAGCACGTTCGGCGGCGGTCCATTCACACAGGGTCTTGACATCCTCGGGCGAGAGCTTCGCGCTCCAATGAATGTAGGTGTAGGACTCGAGCGGCATAAGGCCGTCCTGGACTTCTTCGCATATCTCTTCAAGCTTCTTTTCGGCCTGGCGGTTATCCAGACTGCCCCATTCTGAAAAATTCAGATGACTTCGTGCGTGGTTCACATGATCAATTACAAACCAAGACACCGGCGCCACGTTGCTATACCACGGCCACCGCGTGGTGTTTGAATGGCAGTCCTGGCAGGAACGGTCCATTATCGCCGCAACCTGTGGATTCACCTGAAGGCGAGCATGAATAGCCTGAGACTGATCAACAATCGGGTTAGTCCTGGCGGGCCTCACAAACTGCAATCCGATAAGCACAATCACCACCACCAGGGCGAGCCACTTTAAAATCTTCAGCGCTCTTTTCACGCCCGTAACCTCCGCCCACGCTGCCAGGAAAGCGCAATCAACGAGAGCGAGGTAATAGCGATGAAAGCCAGAGTGTATTTCACTCGTCCTCCGTTGTAGAAAAAGGCAAGCGTGCTTTCCGCAGCCACGCCAGCACGAGTAGCGAAAGAGGGCCGCAGTCCACCACTGTTATCTTCGACTCCTACCGTCGCGAGAATTGTCGCCTTGCCAGTGCCGTCAATCTTTTTGATCCGTGGTCCGCTCCAGGCGCCAGGCAAGGTTAAGCCAACCTCGAGAACGTACAGAGTTCCTTCAGCGGCTGCCACGCCCGTCGGAAAGTATGGGGGCTCGCTTCTCGAGATCACTTGAACCTTGCCTTTGTTATCGACTTTTAACAGTCTTCTATTCCCGGTATCAGCGACATAAACGTTGCCACCGGAATCAACGGCCAGACCGGCAAGACTCCCATGCTGCCCAGCAAAGAGTCTGGGCTTGTCCTCGGAAGTTCTGGCCAAGAGATCGCTCGCCAACGTGGTAACCGTGCCGTCCATGCTCACCCTGCGAAGGAACTCGCCATCGGTGATATAAAGGTTGCCATCTGCACCGAAAGTAATCCCTCCTACGCTACCGAATTTGGCCAGATTGCCCTTGCCATCAGCATGACCGTAGGCACCGCCGGCTAATGTGGTGACCGACCCCTCAGGACTCCTACGCAGTAGCAGGGTTTCGCGTTTCGTGTGATTGTTCTGCTCGATGAAGTACATATTGCCGGCGCGGTCACGCCAGATGCTCCACCCGCGCGGCGGATGTTCAGAAGGTTCGAGCACGTAGGTGAACATACCCTCGGGAGTCATTTTCCAGACGTCCGTGATCCATCCCTCTGTCGCAGGGTTGTAGCTGACATCCGCACCGTAAACGTTGTCCTGCTCGTCGATGGCTAACTCATGCACGTGTCGACCGCGCTCACCCGCCCTGAAAACGGTCAACTTCCCTTGTGTCTCAAACTTCCAAATTGTTTCCAGGTCGCTGAAGTAAATGTTGCCCTCTCTGTCGACGACGATGCCACTCGCGGGATGTGCTTCAGTTGTGTCCGGGAAGAATGAAAATAGGACAACCAATACAAGTATCGTAAATGCGAATCTGAGTTTCATCCTTCGATCCTTACAAAAGACGGTTCAAGCTTTTCCGCTTTGCATTTCAGCAACGCAATTCAAGCTTCGCCAATCTGCAGGTAAGGAAGGTGGACCCTGTCCCCGCTCTTACGCTGAGTAGCTTTCAAGCTTGGGGCGGGGACCGGGTCCACCTTCCTTACCTGCAAATTCCCGTATCGACTCTTTGGTTATTACACCGAATCTACCAAACCCATCACCGGCGAGTGCAATTATTAGTGCAACGCTCAACCTTAATATCGCGCACAGCCCTGAGAACACCATCAGTGCCGCGCTGGAGAGTAAGGATCGAAGAAAAGGTCCCCTTGCCGCCAAACTTTTGACGGTCAGCACTGCTAATAAACGAATCGCCCTCAAATAGATACTCGTCGATCCAGTACTCCGGATAGTCAGGACCGGAAATGTACGCGTGAATGTGTGCTGCATTACGACTGTTGGGATAAGACCCGGGTTTAATTGTCCGAAACTCGTAGCGGCCTTCCTTGTTGCTGCGCATCAACCCGTGAATGCGAGTGCTGCGATTATCTCCGCCTCCACCACTCGTCGAATACACTCCTGTCGCATCTGTCTGATAGACAAAGAGGTTGATTCCTTCAAGCGGCGTGCGACCGTCTGGAGCATAAATAGTACCTGACACGATCAAAGGCTCGCCCGGTTCACCAGCGGCGACAATGGTGGTCTTCCAGGGTACGTTTGCGAGTTTCTCAGGCTCTGTGCCTGCGAGCGAAGGCGCCTGGTTGCAAGCTGCGAACCCCAGGGTGCCAAACTGCAGTGCAGGTAATGCAATCGCGAAGAGTGAAACGTGTTTAAGAAAGCTTCTGCGATCGAGATTTCCTGGCGATGTGTCATTCATGATCGTTACCCTCCAATTCAACTGACCTATTAGAAACTCACTACGGTCTCATGAAGGTCAGTACCACCTCGCGGTAGCGGGTGGGTCATGGTTACTCCTCACTTACGCCGAGTGGAGTCGCTTCAGAACCCACCCGCTACCGCGCGGTGGTACTGACCTCATGAGCCGCGACAAGTATGATATGAAAAACGTGTCTTTTTGCCCCGAATCATTTTTTCCCTTCCATTCCTTTAACCTTACCGAGCGCACCGGTCCAGACCTTGATCCAGGCCTTTTTTAGTCCCGAATCGTTGCTCCAGGTAGATTCCAGGCCAGCCTTCCAGGCTTTCAGCATCTCGTCATCAAGTTGCATAACCCCGTCTCGCGTCACACCTGGCGGGGGCGGACCGAACGCAACGAGGCGTTCATAGACTAGTGCGCGGTCGGGCCCTTCAAGGCGCGATAACAAATGCCAAAGCGTCAAAGTATCGCGCGGTCGAGCCTCGATAAGCACTTGGTTCAAAGCTGGAATCTTAGACCAGCCGGTGTCGTGAGCTTCGAAATCCAATTTGGACAAAGCCCGCCGGAAGCCTTCAGATGCATCTTCAAAGTACGGCGTGCCTGGGCCGATTCCCCGACGCGTCGCGCAAGCTGCCCCGGCGGGCACCATGGATTCTCTATCTCTTAGTTGCAGCGCCACCCAACCTGATGTGACGCGCAGCAGGCTGCCACCATCGTCATCGACTTCGAGCGTGTAAGCACAGCCGAGGTCCGCCGCCACACCCGATGGCGTGTCGACAAAAAACAACCGCGGCGGTGCCCAAATGTATGCGCTCAAACGTCCGCGGGCCAGCTCGAGCCGGTGTTCCGTCGGCCGCGTCTGCACCAACTTCACTCGGGAGTTTGGATCGACGGCGACCTCACCAATCGAACCCACCTGGATCTTGGCTCGTGAGACACTGTCAGTCTCGAGCCACTGCCCGATTGCAAGGCGGCTCTTGTCCGTTATGCTCGCTGACTCAATCGTTGGTGAACCGTCGAGTCGTGCCACCTCCCACGATGGCCTGGATTCTCGTTCGTAGAACCAGTAGGCGCCTAAGCCCACTGCCAAAATCAAAGTGGCTGCTATTGCAAAGCGCGGCTGCCACAGTCCAGTACCAAACCCTTTTGATTTGTCAGGAGCACGCGAACCGAGCTGATCGTCGAGCCGGGCTTCCAGATCGTTCCAAAGTGAATCGGGAGCGGGAATTTCCGGCAGGCGCTCGGCAAACTTCACACCCAGCTTGATCTCTTCGAACTCTGCACGGCATTGCTGACAGCCAATCAAGTGCTCGGCAACGCCACGCGAATCCTGCGGCGATAGTTCACCGTGGCAGTAGGCGGACAAGTCTCTGATAACGTGCTTTCCAAACATCTTATTCCCCCAAGACTACCTGATCGCGCAGATGGGCCAACCGTCGCGCCAGTTCTTTGTGGCCGCGATTGAGGCGAGAGGCCACTGTACCTTTCGAACAACCCAGAACATCTGCAATTTCCTCATAAGAGAGTCCCTCAACATACTTAAGCAGGACGGGCACGCGAAACTTTGGTTTTAGTTCGCCGATCGCAGCCTTCACACATTCCGCAACTTCCCTCCGCTCGTACAGTCGTTCCGGTGGTTTTCGTTCGCCAGTCGGATGCAACGCATCTATCTCCACAAAGCCAAAATGACGTTTCCTTCGTCGCTGCTCATCAATGCAAGTGTTTACCACCAGTCGATGTAACCAGGTGCTGAATTGGGACTCACCGCGAAACTGACCAATCGAAGTCATCAATTTCAAGAATATCTGTTGCGTGACATCTCCAGCGGCGGTCTGATCTCCATGAAAAGAATAGACGGCGATGGAGAACACCCTGTCTTTGTAGGCCTCAAAGAGCAGCCGAAAAGCTTCCCGGTCGCCCTGCTGGCAGTCTTTAATTACCCGTTCGTCAATTATGGGTTCGGACATTGCAGCGAGCCGCTCCATCAGTCCCTCCATCCCCCCACTTCCATTGTTAGACGGTGGCTGATCGAGTTTTCTTCCCGGATGAATGACTTGGCTCAGAGACTAACACTCAACAAAGCAGCTTAACCTCAACCACAGAACCATTTGCGTTAGAGACTGGGTGGAAACTCATTTGAGAAGTCGGTGACGTACCGCGCTGGCTCTAAGCTCCTGGTTTTCACCCCGTGAGGGGCGCGATGTTTATAGCTCCAGAACTCGATCCCTTTCAGCGCTGCTCGGAGGGGCGGAACTCAACGTGAAAGGTATCATCCCGTATCATTCCGCCCCTCCGAACAGCGCAAGTTTTGTCGTGTCTTGTTGCTATAAACATCACACCCCCTCACGGGGTGAAACGCCAATAAGCCCGCAGGCTCATCGAGACACCCACCCGCAGGGTAGCCAACGGTTCTGTAGTTGAGCGGGTGCTGCCGGGTTGAATTTAGTATCCATGGGCTAGCAGCAAATGCCTCTGGGCTGGTGATGCCATGGTCGCGTTTTATTCATGATTTTTCCAGAAAAAGAGAAGGCGCAAAGCAGAACTTTAGCGCAAAGAGGTTGTCTTTGCTGCCAAGTTCTGCTTTGCGCCCGTCGGAAAACCGCCGTAGCGTTTTGAATATCCTGGTCCGCGATTATTGAGTGACGCGCACGAGTAGCTCGGTTCCTGATTCGAGCTTCAACTCTTTGCTTCCCTGTACCGCTAGCGAGCCCGCCCCGCCGGCACCGCCAATAAGTAAGCCTATTCCTGCCCCTTTCCCGCCGCCCGCAATCGCGCCAATAATAGCGCCGGCCGCAGCCCCGATCCCTGCGCGTTTTACGGTTTGGTTGGTGCGGCTACCCGACTCAACGCCGCCCTCATCATCGGATCGCCCCGCATTGTCACCATAAACTTTGGTGACATAGCCGTGCATCGTTCCGCTGCGCCCCTCACTGAGTCTGATCGAGTCAAAAGCCAGGTTCATCGAAGTACGGCCTTTGATTTTTCCCGATTTCTTAATTGAGCTGATGTGGCCGGTAACTGTTGCTTCGTCAAACCGGGCTGGGTCGACCACCGTGGCGGTGAACCTGTCCCCGACCCGGTTGTCCTTGCTGGACAGGGTATCTTCGAGACGAACCCTGAGATTCGTACCAACAGACACCAGGCGCGTTACTGCCGGCCGTCGTGCGGTACGTCTCCTCGGCTTGGTCTGCGCGCTAACGATAATCCCGGACGAGAACAACGCCCCGATAATCATAAGCACGAGCAATGACTTCTGTGCAGAATACTTCTTCATTATGTTTCTCCTAAAGCGCTATGTTGGCGCGGGTTACTCTTTTAGGGGGAAGTCTACAGCGGCAAAAGATAATAGCAGATTCGCAAACGGACCGATCGAACTATTGCGGCTATCAATTAAAAACAGATTTCGCGGTCAAACTGCAGTCGCAGCGATGTTTGACGAATCCCGTTCAGAAACGCTCGGCAACTCGTCATCACCTTCAAAGGTGCGTTGCCGGTGCACTGCGCCGTCGGAATCGAATATGTAAGCCGACGGAGCCTCGCGCATGATGATGTCCTGCAAGCGCATTAAGCCGTAGAGCAATGCTTCCGGCCGTGGAGGACAACCGGGAATGTAGACATCCACGGGAATGCAACGATCTACGCCTTGCATCGTCGAGTAAGAATCAAATGGCCCGCCGGTTGAGGCACAGGCACCCATCGCTATAGCCCATTTCGGTTCAGGCATCTGCTCGTAGACTCTACGCACCACCGGCCCCATCTTCAAAGTCACGGTCCCGGCAATAATAATCAGGTCACTCTGCCTTGGACTGGGCCGGAAAACACCTGCACCGAATCGATCGATATCAAAACGGCCGGCCCCGGTCGCGATCATTTCGATCGCACAACAAGCCAGTCCGAAAGTCATAGGCCAAAGCGCGGACTTGCGTGCCCAATTGATAACCGGGGCGCCAAGATCCACCGCTTTCGTCGCCACGTTGCGGCGCAGCGAGTTCATGATCGAATCTACTGTTGTTAGAACGAATCCTTCTTGATGTTCAGCCATAAGTGAATTTCGAATTTCGAATTTCGGATTTCGGATTTCGTCTCCGCGATCTTGAATCAGATTTGAAACCTGCTCTTATGACTTCAAATCCGAAATCCGAAATCCGAAATTCTTCTCAGGCCCACTCCAGGGCGCCCTTGCGCCAGGCGTAGTAATAGCCCACTACCAGGATACCGATAAAGACAAACATTTCGATCAGAGCGAATTTCGTAAACGAGAAATCGTCGCCCATGAAAATAATTGCCCAGGGCAGGAGGAAGATTGTCTCCACATCAAAGATCAAAAACAACATTGCAACGATGTAGTAGCGCACCGTGAAACGATCGTGAGCCTCAGTCTTTGGGTCGATGCCACACTCGTACGGCCGCATCTTGTCTTTTCCGTAGTTGATTGGCCTTATGAAGCGTCCCAGAACGATGGGCAACACGGGGAAGACGATGGCAACCAGAAAGAAAATCATCACCGGCCAGTAGGCCGTGATTGGACTGCCGATAGTTTGCGTGGCTGCGGCGGTTGCTTGCAGAAGCATGGCGCTCCAGTGATCTCTTGAATATTCCGATCACGTGGATATTAAGTGCCGCGCAAGATCAATGTCAACGAGGGTTACAAAAGTGAGACTTGCTAACGGACAAATCAATCCCGTAGGGATGGAATGTTTATAGTATTCTCGCGAAGACAAGGCGCAGCTCCAGAGGAGCGAAATGTTCTTGCCACTGTGGCACGCAGGCGATACATTTCGCTCCTTCGGAGCTTTGAAATTCTTTGGTACGACTGGTCTATAAACATTGGGTCCCTACGGGACTGCGAAGCACTCATTTTGAGTCGCGCTTGGTGTAGCCGGAAGGGATCCGGTCGCTACCGCTCGCGGTTCAAAATTGGGTGGCACCATCAAGGACCGGGTGCGCTTTACTGCGCCGCGTGGTCAGTTTGACCCGCGATTAATGCGACGGCATGTCCCAAGACAGGTTTGATGACGGCAAAACTCTCGCGCACTGCTTTAGGAGAACCTGGCAGGTTGATAATCAATGTACCCGAACAGATGCCGCACACGCCGCGTGAGATCATCGCCATTGGCGTGTGCTTCAATGTTTCGCTCCGCATCGCTTCCGCAAGACCTGGCGCTTCCCTCTCGATCACGCCGAGTGTTGCTTCGGGTGTGTTATCGCGCGGTCCGAAACCCGTACCGCCAGTGGTAATAATCAAATCAACAGCATCGCCTTGAGCGAAAGCGCGCAAATTCTCAGCAAGTGGTTCAAGATCGTCGGAGACGATTTTCGTTGCAACAATCTCGGCCCCTAGTCCTCTGAGCAAGTTAACAATTGTTTCACCCGACTCGTCGTGTCGCTCGCCGCGCGAACATGCGTCGCTGACTGTAATTACAACTGCGCGAATCTGAGTTGGCATATTTAGTTATGTAGGTGTCTGACTTCTCTTTAAAAAACAAGCAAGCGATCCACGAAAATCACACTGAGTAGACACGAATTAAGGCATCCCATTCGTGCGGTTTCGTGTGATTTTGTGGATCGTTCTCTTGGGTTTCAGCCTCGATCCCTACGCTCGAGTTTTGATTGATGCTAACGACCAGTGATTTCAGCAGCCAGCTTCTCGGCGCCATACAACTTTCGCAAAGCTTCAATAATGGCGGCACTGTGAACCGCGATGGCGCGACCGCTCTCGGCCTCATCTACATACCAATAGCGGTTGGGAAGTTTCTGAATGTTGCTGTCAAAGTTAAGACCAACAACTTCCGCATTCCGATTGATAATGGGACTACCGGAATTGCCGCCGATAGTGTCTGCGGTGTAAACGAAGTTCATTGGAGTCGTTAGGTCCAGTTTCGCCTTCCCGTCCCTCCAACGCGCGGTCAAATCAAAAGGAGGTTTCTCATCAAAGCTGGCTGCTCTTTCGTAGATACCGTTGAAAGTCGTTTTGTAAGGCACCAGCGTGGTGTCTTCCTCATAGCCCAACACTCTGCCGTAACTTATTCGGAGACTCGAGTTAGCATCCGGATAAACGTTCCGCCCAAGTACTGCGAATCGAGCAGCAGCAATCTTTTGACCGGCAGCAGTGTCGACACTCTGAATCTTCTCCTCATTCCAGGCGCGCAGCTCGCGGATGATGGGCTCTACCCTGCGCGCCAGTGCGATTAGCGGATCGTCGCTTTTTTTGATTGCATCGGACCCCCCTTCAAAAAGAGCTTTGCGAACAGCAACGTCACCCAGCTTTGTCCCGGAAACCACGCTCTTGGCCAGCGCCGCCGGACTTGCCCCTTGCAGGGCTGCGCGAACAAAAGGATCATCTGCTCCCAGAGTCTGCTGTGCATCTGTTAACCACGACGCCAGTATTGCTTCCTCCATATCTGCATAAATCGGAGCTGGCGAAAAGAGGCTGAACTTCAGCGATTCCAACTTTGAGTCGCGAAACTCTTCATAGCGCGCTTCGTTTGGTTTTCCGGCTTCTTCAGAATAACGAACCAGGGTGGATGCAATCAGGCCGAGGCGGGAATTACCAATGGTCGAAAACGCCATTCGCTTGGCGTAGGCCGGCAGCTCCTTGTAAGCGTTGGCAATCTCCTCCCAGGCCTTGCCGTATGACTGCTGAAACTCCGTTCGGGCCGACACTGCTGCTCGCAACGCTTTTTCGTCCTGCTCTTTTCGGAGCATCATCCGCTGGTTGCTCAAGCCCTCTTGCTGACCCACAAGTCGCTTGATGGAATTGGAAAGACTGCGAACAGTGTTCAACGCACGTCGGGCAGGCTCGGTGCCAGTGGCGCTGAAGCGCAGCAGAGCATCGCGTCGGGCATTCCAAACCTGCATCTGGAGTGGGTTCCCGAAGTCGCGTTGATATTGAACCTGCGTCAAAGTAAGTAGGCGGTTAGTCGATCCAGGATTGCCGATCGCCAGCACGAATTCACCATCGGCAGGACCCTGAGATGACCATTTAAGATAATTCTGCGACTTTAACGGCTGTCCATTCTCATAGACGCGAAAGAAGGCGACATCGAGGCAGTAGCGCGGATATGTGAAGTTGTCGTAATCGCCGCCGAAGAACGCTATCTGTTCCTCCGGCGCAAACACCAGTCGGACATCCGTGTACTTCTTGAAACGATAGAGCCAGTATTCGCCGCCCCGGTAGAGTGTTACCACTTCGCTGCGCGACCCGGTCTTATCCGTAGACTCTTTTTCTATCGTGGCGATCAGCGCGTTGCGAGCTTCATTGGCGTCTTTGTCAGACGACCCGGCTTTGGCGGCCCCTTGTACGCGCGTTGTCACATCCTCGTAAGAGACCAGCACAATAACTTCCAGATCAGGACATTTCAGTTCCTCCGCCGGCGTCGATGCGTGAAATCCATCCCGGCGGAGATTACGCTCGGCCGTAGAAAGCTTTTGCAACTGGCCACTGCCAACGTGCTGATTAGTCATCACCAGGCCGTTGGGTGACACAAAAGCGCCGGATGAGCCTTCAATTTTGACGGACGATAATCTAATGTGCTCCAGCCAGGCATCGGATGGTTCGAAGTTGTAGCGCTCTTTCCACTGCTTCCGCGGAGGATTATCAAAAGTCCACATGCCGTCGTCAGCAAACAGAGGTAGCGGCGACACAACCATTGCCAGGACGAACGCAAATACTGGAATTCTCTTCATTGACCCCTCCCTTGATTTATTAACGCGAGGTGAAAATTGTGCTTTTGTACTTTGTTCTTTGTAAAACCTTCCGCTTAACCTCCCAGTTGGTTTCAGCACAAAGACAAAGTTCAAAGCACAAAGCACAAAGCTCAACGCCCCACGGGACTGCTAACCGCGTGCAACTCCTGCAGCGAACGAACCCTTACCGGCTCCTTGCCCCCAAATGCTCCCAGCGCTTCAACAATGGCCTGGGCTCCAGTCATGGTTGTCACACATGGGACGTTGTACTGCAGGGCTGCCCGCCGAATCGACTGCTCGTCAAAGTGAGAAGAGCGGCCCAACGGCGTGTTGATAACTAATGCCACATCTCCTCGCTTGATGTGATCCACGATGTTCGGACGACCCTCATTGACTTTAAAAACCGTTTCGACTTTCAGCCCCACTTCCTTCAGACGAGCCGCAGTCCCCAGAGTGGCCATAATTTCAAAACCAAGACGCGCCAGCCTGCGGGCAATAATAACTGACTGTCCCTTATCGGTGTCGTTCACACTGAGAAACGCCGTTCCATTATGCGGGAGGGACAATCCCGCTCCTATCATGGCCTTACCGTACGCCTCGCCGAACGTCTCGCCAATACCCATCACTTCGCCAGTCGAATGCATCTCCGGTCCCAGAATGGGATCTACTCCGGGAAACTTTACAAAGGGGAAAACGGGAGACTTGATGAAGAAACGACTGACGGTCAGATCTTCGGGCAAAGCAAAGTCGGCGAGAGGCTTGCCCGCCATGACTAACGCTGCAACTCGAGCAATCTGAACTCCGGTTGCCTTGGAAACAAAGGGCACGGTGCGCGAGGCTCGCGGATTTACCTCAAGCACATACACGCGGTGATCCTTAATAGCAAATTGGATGTTCATAAGTCCGCTCACGGAAAGCGCCGTGGCGAGCGTGCGGGTGTAGTGACGCATCGTTTCTATGTGCTCCGGAGCGATACGAACCGGCGGCAGCACGCAGGACGAGTCTCCGGAATGAATTCCCGCCTCTTCGATGTGCTCCTGGATTCCAGCAATCACACAGGCTGTTTCATCAGCGAGCGCGTCTACATCAAACTCAGCCGCCTGTTCCAGAAACTTGTCGATCAAGACGGGACGGTCGGGGGTAAAACCGACAGCGGTGCGCACATACTGATCGAGGCTTTCTTCGTCATAAACGATGGCCATGGCCCGGCCGCCCAACACGTAACTGGGTCGCACTAACACCGGATAACCAATCGTCTCGGCAACCTGCTTCGCCTCATCAACCGTCGCCGCCATCCCGTTTGCCGGTTGCGGAATGCCTAACTCCTGCATCAATGCTCCAAACCGCTTGCGGTCCTCGGCAAGATCGATCGATTCAGCGTTAGTACCGATTATCGGCACACCGGCAAGGTGCAAACGCATCGCCAAATTCAGCGGAGTCTGACCTCCAAATTGAACTATGACGCCCTCGGGTTTCTCCACATCGACGATATTCATTACATCTTCGAAGGTAAGAGGCTCAAAGTAGAGACGGTCAGAAGTATCGTAATCCGTGGATACTGTCTCGGGATTGCAGTTGACCATTATCGTTTCGAATCCCGCCTCGCGTAAGGCAAAGGACGCGTGACAACAACAGTAATCAAACTCGATTCCCTGCCCGATGCGATTAGGTCCCGAACCCAAGATCATTATTTTGCGACGCTGGGTGGGCGCCGACTCATCCTCTGATTCGTAGGTTGAGTAAAGGTAGGGTGTGAACGACTCAAACTCAGCACCGCACGTGTCAACACGTTTGTAAACTGGAGCCACACCCAGGCGCTTACGATACGCACGAACCTCGTCCTCCGACACTCCGGTCAAGTACGCGAGCCGCCGATCAGAAAGCGCAGCTTCTTTAAATGTGCGCAAAAGGTCCGCCGGAATTTCCTCCAGTTTCTTTCCTTCAACCGACCGTTGTATCTCCATTACCTCTTGCAGCTGTTCCAGGAACCAGGGATCAATTCGCGACAAGCGATAGATCTCGGCTATCGACCAATCATGTTGAAGTGCATAAGTGATATAGGAAAAACGCTGGGAGTTGGGACGCGCAAGCTTGCGCTGCAGCTCATCGTCTGAGACGTCCTCAAGACGCAAAGGTTTTACGGCCTCAAGCGATCGCAATCCTTTGAACAACGCCTCTTTGAACGTCCGGCCGATGGCCATCACCTCACCAACCGATTTCATTTGCGTGCCCAGCACGTCTTCCGCCTCGCGAAACTTCTCAAACTCCCACTTCGGTATCTTCGCTACCACGTAGTCGATGGTAGGTTCGAACGACGCAGGTGTCTTTTTGGTAATGTCGTTGGGAATTTCATCCAACGTGTAACCCACGGCCAGCTTGGCCGCGATTTTCGCAATCGGGAAACCAGTTGCTTTGGAAGCGAGTGCCGACGAACGCGACACGCGGGGGTTCATTTCAATGATTCGGATATCGCCGTTCTCAGGGTTGACGGCAAACTGGATATTCGATCCGCCTGTTTCCACACCGACTTTTCGAATCACGGTGATAGCCATGTCGCGCAGCTGTTGATATTCGACGTCGGTGAGCGTCTGCGCCGGCGCAACTGTAATTGAATCTCCGGTGTGCACACCCATCGGATCGAAGTTTTCGATTGAGCAGATGATTACCACGTTATCCGCCAGGTCGCGCATCACTTCGAGCTCAAACTCTTTCCAACCCAGAATCGACTCCTCGATCAGGACTTCGTGCATCGGCGAAGCGGCCAAACCGGCGCGCACGATCTCTTCAAACTCCTCCGGGTTGTAAGCTATGCCTCCGCCGGTACCGCCGAGGGTGAAGGAAGGTCGAATGATGGCCGGATATCCAGTGCTCGTTACGATTTCCTGAGCGTCGTCCCACGAACGCGCGAAACCGCCTCGCGGCATCGTCAGGCCGGCTTCATCCATTGCTTGTTTGAAGAGTCTACGATCTTCAGCGACTTTGACCGCTTCGCGCTTCGCCCCAATCATTTCGACGCCGTATTCATCCAGAACTCCGGCATCTGAAAGGGCGATTGCCAGGTTCAATGCGGTCTGCCCGCCGACCGTCGGCAACAGCGCATCAGGTCTCTCCCGCCGGATAATTTCTGCAACTGTTTCAACCGTGAGTGGTTCGATGTAGGTCACATCGGAGGTCTCCGGGTCAGTCATGATCGTTGCTGGATTGGAGTTAACCAGCACGGTCTCATAGCCCTCTTGACGAAGAGATTTGCAAGCTTGCGTGCCTGAATAGTCAAACTCGCAAGCCTGTCCGATTACGATAGGACCCGATCCGATGATGAGTATTTTGTGTAAGTCAGTGCGTTTGGGCATTAAATGGGCGCAGTATTCCGCCTGACATGACCGCGATCAGACGCTAAACAGCCAACTTTTCTAGACGCTGAGGACCGAGGCATTATACATACCGCTGGGACGTAGCAGTAGCCCGGTTCATTCCCATTTTCCATTTCTCATCGGCCGAAAAACGCATCTGCGTTCATTTGTAGGCCGCGATAGTTCAACAAATGAGAACGCACCTCCGTCCTAAATGGCCGATGAAAAATGATAAATGGAAACGGGACAAAATGGATACGACCTCTCCCCCAATGAATCAGGCTTCCGACCTGGTCGTTAACGACGATCCTGGCTCTTGCGATAGTCCTCGCCTTCGATTACCACCGCATTGCACATCTCATAGAGACGACTTCGTAAGCGTGTCCCGATGCGCTCTTCCAGCGTGGTCATTTCCTGGATACGTTCAGAGGATCCTTTCTTGCTGAACGTTCGGGTGGCAATCTCAGGCTCCTTAGTCCCCTCGATGCGAGGCGCGTCCAGGTAATTTGTAGTAAAGATCGTAAGCTTCTTATCGTTGTAACGCTTGTTAATGATCTGGTACATCGTGTCGCGAACCCAGTCCGTGGGAATTGTCGAGCCTAGTTCGTCGAGCACTAAAACCTCCGCCTGGTAAACCGGCGCCAGCACCCGCAACTCAGACGTTTTAGATATCGGATTGTATGAATCCTGAATCTGTTTAAGCAGAGAGCCAAACTCGCAGAACAAACACGAAACACCTTTTGCAATCAGGCCCTGCAAGATCGCTACAGCCAGATGTGTTTTTCCGACTCCGACGGAGCCAGTTAAGAGCAGACCCCTTTCTACTGCCGGGTAATCATTCACGAGCGTTTTAGCCTTCATGAGAGCCCAATGAAGTGACGATGAACCTGCGGGGACACGGTAGTTATCAAAGTTGCAGGCGGTATGGCGACGCGGGATACGCGCTGACTCGAGTAACTGGTCGCCGCGCCGCGGCTGGCATTGGTCGCATATCTTGGCGCCCTTATCGGGAACAATTCTTACGCCCGTGCCAAAGCAAGCGCTGCACACTTCCCGGGCTTGACTCTCGTCGAGATTGTTGACTGTTGGGCTAAGCTGTTTGCTGGAATTATCAGAAGGCATTAACGATTGCGGACCAAGACTACGAAACTATGACTCGATTTCTTTCGAGCCGGATTATAACATCGGCTGAGGTGAACGCAACGAAGGCATTACCTGGACATGTTAAATGTCTTCATTGTGTGTGTATGGTATATTTCGAGCCATTCATGCTTCATCCTTTCAGAAACAAGACGAAGCGCTGTTTGCTCTCGTGACCGGAGGTTTTGATTCTAAACCACGATGTCTTTGTTACATTCATTGCTCACGAAACTTGGTATCCTGAGAATTGATACTGACCGCCACCCAATCCGAGTTTTTCTTCTTGACGACGATCAACGCAGGCATAAGTGGTTCGCTGAAAGGTTCAAGGGTGACTTCATCGACATGGCCCACAACGTGAGTCAGGCACAGCAGCTTTTGGGCGAGAATTCTTACGACGCCATCTTTTTGGATCACGACCTGCATCCCGAGCACTACAACTCTATCGACCGGGACGATGAACGTACCGGCTATGCAATCGCTTCCTGGCTGGCGGCAAACCCGGAATTACAACGCGCCTCGACGATACTCGTCCACACGAGGAATGCCGATGGGGCGATGCGTATGGTGGAAGAAATGAGGCGTTCCGGTCGCAGCGCCGAGTATGTTCCCTTCCCATTCCTGGAGGAAAGGATCAGGCACTACTGGAAAAGATAGGGGTAAGAAACGAGATTGGATAACTCAGTTACCATTTTCCCTTTTACGAATTTCGCCTCTTTTCCCCTTTTCCTACCAAAGTGTGGGTCCCGTTGAACTCGGCTTGCGTAGGTCGGCGTCTCCGCCAATGACCTCCACACCTGCGCTCGCGACTTCGCGCCGGAGCCATTCACGGATGCGCAGCGTTTTCTCTCGGTCTTCGGAATCATTTCGTCACACTTCCGAGTGGGAAGGACATCTGTATTGGGCTAGCGCGTACAAAGTGATGAAATCCGGATTCGATTATGGGATGAGGCCCTTTGAGTCCAGGCGATCGTTTAATCAACCAACTAAGCCGTGCATTCCTATCACAGCAAAGCATCCTCGCGTGTCGAATTTTGGTTGCCAACGTATACGCGACTCAGCGAAAATTGGCAGCCAAGACCTGGAATTAATTTGCCGGAAAGGACGTGCGGGTTTGATTCCTCTAAACACGATTCAGAATATGAAAGTCAAAAACTCATTCCCAGTGTTAGTAATAGCGGTGGCGTTATGTGTCATCGCTGACTCGTCCGGCTACGCCCAGCAGAGTAAGAAAACTTCCGAACCTAAGGCACCCACTCGTACTAATGAATGGCCGCAATTCCGGGGACCGAACGGTACCGGCGTGGCCGAGGGCTTTGCGCTGCCTTCTGAGTTCAGTTCGACCAAGAATCTCGTTTGGAAAACGCCAGTGCCCTTCGCACGATCGTCGCCAGTGGTGACTGCCGACCGTGTATTTCTGACCGCGAGCGAAGGCGACAAACTGATCACGCTCGCTTTGGATCGAAAAACAGGAAGACCTTTGTGGCGCCGCGACGTTGTACGCGGGCGACACATGCCGATCTATAAGGCCAATGATGCAGCCTCGCCGAGTCCGGTTAGCGACGGAAAGAACGTGTTCGTGTTTTTTGCGGAACTCGGATTGATCTCCTATGGACCAGATGGCAAGCAGCGATGGCGAGTGCCGTTGGGTCCTTTCAACAGCTTCTACGGCATGGGTGGGTCGCCTGTGCTTGCTGGTAACACGCTGGTGATGGTGTGATCAGCGAACAGACTCTTTTATCATTGCTATCGATGCGCGCAATGGAAAGGAGCTTTGGAAGAAGAGCCGTCCAAACTATGAGGCGTATTCTACTCCAGCCATTTACCAGCCGGAGGATGGACCGACGCAAGTGATCGTCCTTGGTTCACACACCGTCGATGCATATTCTCTGGATAAAGGAGAGCGATTGTGGTGGGTGACCGGAATTGGCTCGTATCCCAAAGGTGTGCCGGTCGTTGGAACAGACATGGTCTACGTGACGGGGGACGGCGGTGATGAAC
>JBHENP010000065.1:23952-24258 GCA_046261995.1 Pyrinomonadaceae bacterium | reverse complement strand
GCATGAACTGGCGTTCGAGTGGAGTGGCGATATTGTTGGCAATCGTGTCGGGACTGGCTCCCGGATAACCCACCTGGACCTGGATAACCGGATAGTCAACAGCAGGCAGGTCGTTGACCGGGAGCTGAAAATAACTCAGCACGCCAAAAAGGATTACTGAGAGGGTCAGCACCGCGGTCATTACGGGCCGGCGGATGAAAGGTTCAGAGAGGTTCATTACTTCGGCCCGTTGCTGGTCGCGGGGCTGCCTGCGTCGCGGGGTTGTTCGATAACGACTTTGCCGCCAGGCGTAACGCCGAGCTGACC
>JBHENP010000065.1:0-23821 GCA_046261995.1 Pyrinomonadaceae bacterium | reverse complement strand
GGTTACGACATTTTCGCCCGCCGCTACCCCCTGCTCGACAACGATCAGCTCTCCCTGCCGCTGGCCCAGGGTCACCGTGCGTTGCTCGGCGGTCGAGTCTGGCTTAACGACATAGACAAAGGATCCCTGGGCAGACATCTGGGGCGCGGAGCTAGGCACTAGCACCGCACCGTGGATGGTGTTCAGAACGAGTCGAATGTTTACAAACCGGCCAGGCCAGATTCTGTGCCCCACATTGGGAATCGTCGCCCGGAGATTCACCTGGCCGGTCGCATTCTGTACTGCATTGTCGAGAAATGTGAGCTCACCCACGACTAGTTCATCCGTCGCATCGGGGAGACGAACCTCGGCTCTGAGACGCCCTTCGCGCATCTGCTGCTGCACTGCTGTCAAACTATTTTGCGAGATTGTGAAGTCAGCGTAGATCGGATCCAGCCGCTCGATTACCAACAACGAATTGCCGGAACCACCATCACTCGAATTTGCATTGCTGGAACCCCCGGGGTTGACGACATTACCGATGTCCACGAGTCGCTGCCCGGCGCGGCCGTCAATGGGCGAGCGAATGTAACAATAACTGAGCTGCACCTTCGCGCTCTCAATGGCCGCTGCGTCCACTTTGATCGTTTCAGCCGCGCTCCCCACTGCTGCGCGAGCGGCTTCAACGTTCGCCCTCAGAGAGTCATAGTTCGCTCGAAGTTGTTCGTACTGCTCGCGGGGAACAACGCCTTGCTCGACCAACGTCCGATAGCGTTCGACCTGAGCTAATCCCCATTTCGCCTGCGCAATTTCCCTCGCCAGATTGGCTTCAGCCTGCTTCTTCAGAGCTCCGTCTCTGGAGAGGTTGGCCTGGGCCTGCCTGAGATTGGCCTCGAAGGGTCTGGTGTCAATCGTGAAAAGCAGGTCGCCTCTTCTCACGTTGGCGCCGTCGGTAAAGTGAATTTTGGTAATGCGCCCTGAAACCTGGGGCTGAATCGAAACGACTTCGCGGGCGACGGTTTTGCCAATTGCGTCCAGGTATGTCGGCACGTCCTGGCTGACAGCCACAGTTACCTGAACAGGAGATGGGGGCCGTTCGAAATTCTGTTGCGCCTTGTTCACGCAGCCGGCGAAGAAGATTGACTGTCCGGCCGCAAACAACATGATTCCTACGCGATATAACAAGCCTTGATCGTATTTCATGGAAACCGCTCTCATTAACTGTAGGTAAAGTACTTCGTGTTGTTTCGTGTGATTTCGTGGATCGTCCTCTTAAATGCCGCCACAAGTACGACCTACGAAATCACACGAAACAATAGTGACGCGACCTATTCTAACTCTCTACCCCTCCCATTCACACCGTGGCTTCAGCCAGTGAGCCAGACGGCACGAAATAATAGGAACCGTTTCAACGGCTTCCCGGCGCTGCTGGATTTGGCACAAAGGAAAACCGTTGAAAACGGTTCGAAATTTTCTTCCGTCGCATTATCACCGGGCTAAAGCCGCGGTGTGAATCATAACCTGCTCTCAGCTGATCGGAAACCGCAGGCAACTTAAATCGGCGGCGGCATTGCGGGCCTCACTCAACCACCGTGTCCTGCCGCGGCCATTCGCTTCTCCATTTCTTCAGGCGCCACGTCTTCTTTGTGCGTTGCCACGGTCCAGACGTGCCCGAAAGGATCTGTCAAGGTGCCAGAGCGATCCCCATAGAATTGATCCTGCAACGGCTTGGTCTCCACGCCACCCGATTTGATGGCTCGATTAAAAGTCGTATCCACGTCCTCCACGTAGATCATGATACCGACTGGCGAGCCACCAAGTGTTTTCGGGCTAAGATAACCCATTTCCGGATGTTCATCGGAGACCATGATCGGGGAGTCGCCAATCTTGATCTCGGCATGGCCCACTTTCCCTTCGTGTTCCATCCGAAATAGTTCGGTCGCGCCAAACGCCTTTTTATAAAACTCGATCGCGTCCGCTGCTCCCTTGATAATCAGGTACGGTGTGACTGAATGGTACCCCTCGGGGATTGGTTTTACGTTCGCCATAAATGTTTCTCCTCTCAATTGGTTAGTTGTAAGGCGTCCCTCCGTGGGCGCCCATCTTTTTGTTATCGATTCCAGCCTGGCGATGAGGCGCCCACGGAGGACGCCCCTACACACTTTTGGTGATTGCTTATTGCCAAGGCTGCTTGCACATTCCTACTTCAAGAGCGAATTCTTGCTAAGAAATGCTATCACTGCTTCGTTGAACTGCTTCGGCCTCTCCATCATCAGGAAGTGCCCTACGCCCTCCCACATATGGAAATCCAGGTTGGGTGCAAGACTCCGAAAGAACTGTTCAGTGTCAGCTGGCCAGAACGGTGACTTGGCCAGAATTGCCAGGACTGGCACATTCATTTTGTCCGGTCCGTAGAGCGATTCATCGTTCATGCCTTCCATGGCGCTTACCAGCACGCGCTGAGGCGTATTTAAGAAGGACGTCTTAATAAACTCCTGCGTCTCAGCAGGTAACTGCGGGCCAGCCATCGCCTCAAACATCTTCATACCGGCCTCTTTGTAGTTTGGCGCGCGAAAAGCTTCGACGAAGCCGTCCCTCATCTTCTTGTCGCCAAATGGGCGCAACCCGCCGTCGACAATGACGATGGCCAGGGTCTTATCCGGGTACTTGCGATAGAACTGTCTCGCAATGGGCGTCCCCATGCTGTGGCCCACCAGCACTGCCCGCTCCACCTTTGCATCGCGCATCACGGCATCGACAGCCCTCGCAAACAGATCCATGGTGTACGCAAGCTCTGGCTTGTCACTCCGGCCGTGGCCAGGAAGGTCCAGAGCGATAACTCGATTCCGTTTCGCAAAATCCGGCACTTGATCACGCCAGTAATCCAGGTTGCAGGTCCAGCCGTGTATCAACACCAGGGCCTCGCGGCCTTTGCCGTAGCTTTGGTAATGAATGCGGGCCCCGTCGAGCTTGGCATATCGAGATTTTTCCGCAGAGGTTGAGACCTTTTGCGCACTGGCGGCTGGTCCTCCCACGAGCAGAAAAGCCAGCCCGACCATCGTCAAAAGGACCCAACCCGCCTTAGCATTCCGATTAGTCGCCAGAGTTTGGCTTGTCATGAGATCGTCCTCTCTCGTTCGTTAAGGTCCAAGTTCGCAAACTGCTTATTTGCGTAACCAGGCCAATCATTGACAGGATTCACACGAAACACGGCGATCCACCACAAAGGCAATTTAACCTCACATGGCTTATCCTGTATCTGTAAATCATGTAAATCCTGTCGACCAGTTAGTCTTACGACGTCGTGGTGATTAACAATCACAAGCGTCATGTCGTCAGTTAAGGGACGCGGAGCGGCGAAATCCTGTACCGCGCCCAACACTGAAAACAACACGGCATCGGCTGAGCCGCTTCCTGCGCTGCGCAGCTCACCCTCAAGGCGCTCCATGCCGAACTCTTGATCCGCTTCGTTAAAAGATTCAAGAATCCCATCGGAGCAAATCAGTAGCACTTCACCAGCAGCTAGTTGTACACGTCCTTGATCAAACCTGGCCGCCGAAACAACGCCGAGCAACGGGCCGCCGTCGGAAAGTGATTCTAATCGACCGTTCGCGCGCAACAGCAATGCGGGAGGATGTCCCGCACTACAGTAGTCTAGACTTCCGGTTACCGGATCGAGCTTGACCAGGAACATGGTGGCCAGCGGCGCCACCGGCGACATCCGGCAAAGGTCTCGATTCACGCCGCTGACAATTGCCTCCGGCTCAGCGCTCGCTGCCGTGTGTGTGGCAACCAGCCCTGCCAGAAAGGTGGTCCACATCCCCGCGGCCAGACCTTTGCCGCAGATGTCAGCCAGGGCGAGGATTACGCCACTGCTCGTCTCCTCAATGGTGAAAAAGTCACCGGGCACATGGCGAACGGCGAAAGTTTCACTGGCAATCTCGAAGTTCTGGTGTCGGACCAGACGCGGGGCACAAAGCCGCCGGTGAACCTGCGCGGCTTCAACCAGTTCCGCGTGCAGTTCGGCGTAGTCCTTCTGAAGCGCCGCGATCTTCAGCTCCAATTCCCGGTAGCGTAACCGATTACCCGCGCTCCGAGGCGTCCGCTTGGCAACCGGGGATGCGACCGCCCGCCGAGCCGTTGACCCGCGATTGATTCCTGAATAACTCATGGGAGAGCACCTACCACAACCGACGAACTCATCCAACGAACTTGTAACCACTTCCGTGCACAGTCAAAATGAACCGCGGCTCCTCGGGATTCAATTCCAGCTTCTGTCGAAGGTGAACGATGTGGGTGTCAACCGTGCGCGTGTTAGGGTAGTTATCGTATCCCCATACTGCATCCAGCAGCCGGTCGCGGCTCAGCGTTTCCGCTGGATGGGAAATGAAGTAAGCGAGTAACGCGAACTCTTTCGCTGACAGCTCAATGGGCGCCCCGTCTCGCAACACCTCATTGCTGCGGATGTTGACCTCGACGTCGCTGAATTTATAAACCTCAGGCAGCGGAGCGAGCGGTGAGGCGCGTCGCAGCACGGCTTTTACACGCGCCATAAGCTCGCGAATGGAAAACGGCTTGGTCACATAATCATCGGCTCCTAACTCCAGGCCTACGACCTTGTCGATTTCCTGTCCGCGCGCGGTTAGCATGATGATGGGGACCGAGGGTCGCTTTGCCTTCAGCTGCTTGCAAACATCGAGACCACTCATCCGCGGCATCATCACGTCCAACACCACCAGGTCCGGATCATCGGCCAGGGCGCGCTCAAGACCCACCACTCCGTCCTCGGCGCTGATCACCTCGTAGCCTTCTGTCGCGCAGGCCGGCGACCATGGCGGGTTCGTCCTCCACTATTAAAATCCGCGTTCTCTTACCCGCACTGGCCTCGGCCTGGCCTCTCTGCGAGGTCCGGAGCTGACCAGATCGGGATTCAGGCGCACGGCCTCTTGGTAGAGCCACAGAGTTCATCTTTGTTTTCATACTCTGATCCTTTTTCTCGGACATTCGTCAACTACTGCGGAATCGTCAACTCTATGTGGCTGGCGCCAACGGCAGCGACAGAATGAACTTGCTGCCTTTTCCCGGTGTGCTTTCTACCTCGACCTCTCCCCCATGCGCGTGCGTGATATGACGCACCAATGACAACCCCAGGCCACTTCCTTTCGTGTTGTGGACCAGCGGATCACCCGTCCGATAGAATTTTTCGAAGATCTTCGACTGCTCACGCCGCGTGATGCCGATTCCCCGATCGACGACCTCCAGCTTCAACCGGTCATTTGCTCGATATAACTTTACGCCAAGGAACTTCTCGTTCGCAGAGTACTTCAGCGCGTTGTTGACCAGGTTGACGAGGGCACGCGCGATGGCTTCCCGGTCCACCCGCACCGCCGGGATGTTCGAGTCAATGCTTTGCTCGAACGCGAACCCTTGTTGCTCGATTTGGTAGCGATACGAATCGAGCGTGTTGCGGACTAGTTCGGCGATGTCAGTCTCACGGAAGTCGTACTCCTTACGGCCGGCCTCGATGCGAGAAAAGTCGAGGATGTTGTTGATCAAAGCAGTAAGCCGCTCGCTCTCTTTGCGGATGATCCGGTAGTACTCATCCTTCTTTTCCTGCGTCGTGATGCGTCCGAGCTCGAGGGTTTCCGCATACAGCCGGATCACTTAAAGCGGAGTACGCAGCTCATGTGAGACGTTGGAAACAAAGTCCGACTTCAGTTTGGCTAGGGCCACTTCCCTGCTGACATTGCGATAAGTGAGCAGTAAACCGCCCATCATGAACAGCGAAAGTACTCCAAGAATGAGAAGGCTCTGAAGAAACCAGCGGCGACCGATGGCGTCGACCGTAGTGCCCTGGAACTTAATGCCCAGGGACAATCCCCGAAAAACATCGTCCAGGTTATGAGATACTTCTGCCTTCCCCTTATCCCAGCCGGCAGACGTTGCAAAGGGCGTGTTCCCCTGCTCGCCATTCCCTTCTGTCGGATACACCATCATCGCAAGGCTGGCTCCTTTGTCCTCGGATAACTTTTGAGTGATCAACTCGTCGAGCATTTCCGGGAAAAAGGTCCTCTTCAGGTAGTGTGGGTCGAAGGTAACTCCGCCCAATACGGGGCGATCTTTGGGCAGCTCGGGATATGCAAAGAAAGCGCTCGTTATGTATAACTCGCCATCCGGGCGTTTATCGGGACCGCCATACCACATGAATGGTTTTGGCTTCTTGCAAACCTGTTCCACAAGCGTCTTGCCTTCAATGTCGAACCACATTTTAAGGCCTCTTGCCATGCGCTCGTTATGCTCCCGGAACGCCGGATCAGCTAATTGACTTGATTGTGATTGGAAGACGATGCCCTTGTCGCCGTCGAAAAGGAACGCGTTTGAGAGCCAGGGACTCTTTGCCAGGAGGACGTCGAGCTTTCGCTTTCTTTCCGAGTCATTGTCGGTAATCGGAGATGGAAAGAGACCCTTGGCTTCCTCCGCCAGAGCATAAGCTTTTTGGTTAATCCGCTTCTCGGAGGCGCCGAGCACGTACTGAAAGTCGCGGTGAATCAGGCCCTCAACCTTTTTACCGCGCTTGATGGACTTAACGTGATCGAAGTTAACGTATATGAGCGCTAACGCGGGCAGCACAATAGCCAGTTCGAACGTAAGCAGTAGCCGAAAACGGTTGCCACGACTCCAGAACCTATTTCTCTTGGACCTCATTTTCCAACCTCCGCAGTGTTCGGCGCAATAGCAGGCGAAAGCATACGCCGGTCCATGTTAGGCTGTGTTAAGAGCAGGTAAAAAATTGTTAAGAATTGTGAACTGTTGCGAGGTTCTCCAAATTAGGCGTTCCGAGTTTCACGCGAATGTTGTCCGCTAGTATGGGGTAGTCTTAGGTTCAAACTTAGTTTGTGGTCGCGAAAGAGCAGTCTGAAGGTTGCGCTCTGGACTTCCGGAATCAAACTAACCCATAGGGGTCACACTAGGTTCCTAAAGATGCGTTACCCCCACGTGGGGGCACTGTTTGATTAGCGATGATCGTAATGCGGGAATCGCAAATCGACAAGCACACTTAAGTAAGCCGTGCAGGGACGCTGGTCGTCCTATTACAGTAAAACGCTCTTCTCATAATGGAGAAAACGTTGCTAAGCGAAAGAAGCAGAGGAGTGCGCATGCAATTAAATCCGTATCTTTTGTTCAACGGTCGATACGAGGCAGACTCATGAAATACATTCTGCTCGTTCACCACGACGAGGAATCATTCGCCAAACGTAGCGAGACTGAGCGCCAAGAAATGCTTAGCGAGTCCGTACAGCTCGCGAACCAGCTGCATGGGAGGGGGCAGTACCTCGCCGCGGCGCCACTGCATCCAACGTCGGAGACGACCTGCGTCCGGGTTCGGAACGGTAAAGCGCTAGTAACTGACGGTCCCTTCGCGGAAACGCGCGAACAACTGGGCGGCTACTTCCTGATCGATGCGAAGGATCTCGACGAGGCTATTAGCATCGCGGCTCGGATTCCAGGAGCGCGCATCGGTACTGTCGAAGTCCGGCCAGTAACGGAGGTCGAGGGCTTGCCAGAGGGATAGTTCTTCCGAACAAGAAGGTCACGCAAAGGCGCAAAGGGGGCAAAGACGCAAAGTCTAGAACTTATTCTTCTTTGCATCTTGCCCCTTTGCGGGAACGACAGTGTGGAATCAATCAGCGAACTCACTACCATCCTGCCGAGCCCTTTGGCTTCCTAGAGCTTGAAATCGAGGTTCTTATCTGCTGAACCGGATCAAGTTCAATCTCGGCGAGCAGGTGAGCTTGACACGAACCTCGGGCGATATGCTGTATCGGAAGCTGATACGCGGAAGTTCCTAAAATAACTCAGAGTCCGGGCTGGCACTCCACTATAATGTCGGGAGCGAATACTCGCCAATCAGGAAGTAATTCTTTCGCGAACGGGCAAATGATTCCCAAAGGATGATTGAACAAATTCATAACTGCGATGGGGGAGTTGAGAATGGCTGTGGTATTGGAAGGCGGTTGCCGGGTAACGGGAATCAGAGACGGTGAGCCAACGATCAATGGAACTTTAAGCGTTTGGCCTCAGATCGGGCGGGCCATCGACGCATCGGCGATCTCTCTTCGCACGATGGAGTTCGCGCCGGGATTGTCGCCTGGTTTCCGGAATCAGGAATGTGACGAGATCATTTACGTACTGGAAGGAGCTGCCACCATCCTGATAGACGGTTGGCCTTACCCGGTTCAGCAAGAGACTGGCTTCTATCTAAGACCCGGCGCGATCCTGACCGTGAACAATCCTGGTCCGGAACCGTTTGTTCTCATCAGTTCGCAATGCCCGGATCCACTAGCCTCGTCAGAGACGTTGCCGTCGTTCACTTCTCCTCAGTCCCCAGAAACATCGCCACGACGGCGACCGCCCATCGTGCGCCTCGCTGATCGTAAAACTCTTCCGACCGCCGACCGCTGGTATCGAGTGCTCGTCGATGAAGAAATCGGCAGCAGGGAAGTTACGCAGTTTGTCGGTTCAATTCCGCCGGGCCGTTCGCCAGATCATTTTCACAACTACGAAGAGGTGCTTTTCATCCTGCGCGGAGTGGGCCGCATGTGGACCGGGGAAACTCATACGCCCATTGCCTCTGGATCTTGCGTCTACTTACCCAAAGGTCAGGTTCATTGCGTTGAGAATACGGGTGATGATGAGCTGCGACTGCTGGGTGTTTTCTATCCGGCGGGAAGCCCGAGTGTGAGATATGAGGTCTAGAAGAATAGTCCAATAAGTCCTATAGGCCCAATATGTCAGATAGGACCAATCAATTGTGAGAGGATCGTCATTGCTTCCTCCACTTCTTCATCTGTGTTGAAGAAGTGGGGCGACATGCGCAAGCCCACTCCGGGGCGGCAATCAACGAATACTCTTCTCTGAGCGAGACGATCTACCATTGCCGGTCCGTTATCGACATCAATCATTACTGAACCTCCGCGTTCGTTGACGTCGCGAGGGCTGTTTATCGTCCATCCCTGCTCCAAGGCAAACTCGATCATCCACTCTGTCCGGCGGCGGGATTCGCGCGCGATTGTTTCGACGCCGACCTCTTCCACAATTCGCAGACCTGGCAAAGCTGAATAGAGAGCTGGAATGCTCGGCGTCCCCTGCGCGAATCGGCGGACAGACCTGGCGTAACGCATTGGCAAATGGGCGAAGTCAAAGGGTGCATCGTGAGCGACCCAGCCAGTAAGGCGGGGCTGCAGATCTCTTTGCAAGTCAGGTCGCACGTACAGATAGCCACAAGCTGGGCCCCCACAGAGCCATTTGATCGTGCCACCAATCAGGAAATCAACTCCCCAGACGGACGCATCCAACTCAATTGATCCGGCCGACTGATAGACATCAAAGAGAACAAGCGCACCAAGGCTATGCGCGCGTTCCACGATCGCTTTCGCATCGACACGGTACGAGCTCCGAAATGAAGTGTGTGACAACGCCACCAGAATCGTCGTGTCGTCGATGGCCGCGATCAGGTTTTCGAGAGGAACGGTAATGCCGTCAGGCGAGCCGACAATCTCAACCTTCGCGCCCAGCGTTCGCTGCGCTTCCCAGATGTATTCCATCGAAGGGAAATCCAGTGCGGACGTCACTACCTTGTTGCGCTTCGTCGATGTGAAATCAAAACACGATGCGACACTTGCCAGCGCAATCGAGGCATTTGGCTGAATCTGCACTGAGCCCGGCGCTGCGCCGAGGATGCGCGCGATGCGGTCGCCCACGCGCCGTGACAATTCCCACCAGGCGTTGGCCCACGCGTCTTCGCTGGTGTGGTGCTCCCAGGCATCGCAATAGTCGAGCATCGATTCGCGCGCCCCCAGCGGAATCGGACCAAGACTGTGACTCAGCAAATGAATACCCGAAGCGAGAGTGGGAAACTCTTCGCGGCGACGGTTGATTTGGGTTTCTGATTTGCCGCTAATCTCCATCGGACCCGCTCCTTCGCCACCTGGCTAACGCGTATAGCACTGCACCGACCGTGCTCCACACAACTACGAGTTCCAAACTCGTCAGTGAATGATTCGAAAGCCTTTCACTGAAGCTCTGTACTTGCAGCGTCTGCGTGTCCTGAATGATCTGGACGACAATCAGTCCGCCCATCGACAAAACCGAAAGCCACGCAGCGGCGCGCTGAAGCCAAACCGGGAGGGCGATTGTGATCTCACCATAAAGCTTTGGATTCCAACGCGGCAAGAGCAAGAACGTCAGGCTGTGAAGGAAGTAAAGCAGCACCAGCGCGAATACCGCGACGTTCAAGGCCAGCGAGAGCTGACGGCTCACCAATAGTACGAGGCAAGCAACCGTTGTTAGTGTTAGCGCCCGCACTGGCGTTGCTGTTCGTCGATTGATAACGCCGAGCCACTTGGGTGCAAATCCATCCTCGACAAAGATGATTGCCAGGCGCGATGGTACGATCAGCGTCGGATTCAACGACGTCGTGATTGCCATGATCGCGCCCAGCGTTACCAACGCGGCTGCTCCCCACGGCAGATAGACTGAGGCCACTTCAGTCATCGGTGCGCTGCCGGCTTGCAAACGAGCTCCCGGCAAAACACCGAACGCGACCACCGACATCAGCACAAATATCAACGCCGTAAGGCTGATTCCTTTCAAGAAGATTATGGGCAAGCGCCGCGTGCTGTCTTTGACTTCACCTGCAGTCTGCGCCAGCGACTCGAAACCAGCATAGGAAAAGAAAAGTGGCACCAGAGAAGCCAGGAGTCCGCTCAGCCCGTGCGTTACAAACGGCGAGTAGTTGGCCCGCTGAATGGCAAACAGTCCCGGAACAACCAACACGACGATGGACAGGCCCAGCAGTGCGCACATTGCCACCTGGATTCTGCCAAACCACTTCACTCCGATGACATGAATTATGAAGAAGAAGAACAAGCTCACGACGGCCAGCGGCATGTGATAAGTGTTCGGATCTAATCGCCGCCCGGTGAATTCAATTATGTAATCCGCCAGCGCGCTGGCGAGATACGTTCCCGCGCCGATGTAAGCAATTATTTTTAGCCAGGACCCAATGAAGGCGATGCCAAACCCGCCCGACGTTCGCGAGATGTGCAGGTATTCGCCGCCGGGTTCTCGACCGAGAGGTGTCGAGATGAACGCCGCGTAAGGAACCGAGGTCGCCAGTATCGCCGGCATCAATAAGACGTAACCGAGAATCACACTCGGCCCTGTTAACGACCATGCCTGACTGGTGACTTTGAATATCCCGGCACCGATCAGAATACCGACTAGTGCGGCGTAGGATTCAAGCGTGCCTAAATCACGGCGCAGACGGCCGACGATGGCTGAAGGATTCTGAGCGTTCATTCGCCTAATTTCTTCGGAGCATTCATTTAAGGAGGTCTAGCAGGCTGCTCAAAAAACTCATTTTGGTGTGCGGAGACACGCGTAGCGCGACTCCGCTCTGGATTGCCGAGCCTCAAAACCTCCAAAGAATCCAAAGCGACGTCGCCGCTTCGCTCTGCCGTCGCGCTCCATATTTTGCTCTCTTTTCGAACGCCAAAACTCCTTCTGATGAGCGAATCGTGATCATGCTGTCCTTTCAGTTGCAGCGCGCGGAGCGATCTGCACGCATGTCTGTGCGGTATTTATTGCTGGAATTTGGTAAGATTAGTCGCAGCGCTGTCTTTATACCACAGCTGCAAACTCTGATTCAGGCTTCGATCCTTCACTCGTATCGGGTGTCACATTGGTTCCGTATTTGGTTTGCCACCCGATGAACTCTTGTAGACATAGCTCTGGCGCGCACGAACAGCGACGTCCGATCTGTTGACGCGCACACTGATCTTTCGCCGTTCCCCGGTTCCTTGCTTTTTCCTCGGGTAGTAACCAAGCATGTACTGGCGGCCCAACTCTTCGGCGATCCGACTGAAAGCATCACGGAGGTTGGTTAAACTCTTGCCGGCTTCGTAGACCCGTCCCCCAGTCGATTCGGCGAGTTCATGAAGGTACTTCTCGCCGCGAGCATAGTCCGCTTTACTCGACCCGGAGCCCCCACTACCACTACCAATGCCGATGGTAGGCAGCGGTAACCTCCTGAGGATGGAAGGTAACCGCACGCTGGACTGTGGTACCTGCGAACCACCGGTATCGCTTGCCGGATCATAGGTGTCATACCGGATTGAATAAATTAGCGCATCAAGTTCCTGGGCACCGTGGACGGTGCTCTCATAGGTTGCATCGTTGCTGGTCGCGTCCACGCCATCGGTGAAGAGTACCAGCGCTTTGCGCCCTTCAATGTGATTGAGGTGCTTCTCCATAAGCTTCTTCATCGCGTCGTAGAGGTGCGTGCTGAGACCCTTACTCGTGCCCTCGATTGCTTTGCGGATTTTCTGCCGGTCGGCAGTCGGCTCGCATTTGATTGTGAGACCTCGGGCAAACGACACGACCATTACTTGATCATCCACCTTGAGCTGTCCAACGAATGCTTTGGCGGCGTCTTTGATTTGATCAAGCTTCGACCAGGTGGAAGAGCTGGTGTCGATCATCAGTACGACGGTGACAGCCTTTTCGACGGTCGCGAAGTAGGCAATCTCCTGCTCAATGCCTTCTTCATAGACTTGGAAGTCTTCCTTTTGCAGATCCGGGATGTACCGGCCATTGCGATCAAGAACGGTCAGCGGAACTGTTACCAGGGTTGTATTAACCCGTATCACATCGACTTTTTCCTGGGCCTCCTTCTCCCTCGAGCGCCGCCCATCTCCTTTTTGTCCTTCCGGTCTGCGTGTTTGGTCAGCCGGCGAACTTGAAGGTGGTGGTTCTGGCATCGTCTGCTCAACTCGCCGCGCGCGCGTTTGCCCGAATGTAAATTGAACCGCTACCAGGAACAATAACGAGAGTATACAAACAAAGGTAATGGCATTTCTCATAGCACTTACTTCCCAGCGTCCGACGCTTTTACCGTAAGCGATCTAAATGGGAGAGACCGCTCGCCTGGCCATGTCCGCCTATATCCTACCGCTTGAAAATAATGCCGACCGATAGACGCACATTGTCCTGCCGCCCGGATCCGAAGTAAGTCGGACTGTAATCGACTTGGAAAAGTCGGACGTCAATTCGGTTGCCGGCGCGAATGTCGAGTCCTCCGCCGAGTGCCATTCCGAACGAGGTCGCATCGTCGAATGTAAAAACATTACTCGAGGCATTAGTATTTGAAGTGAACCCTCTGAAGAGTGAGACTCCGAACAGGGCATGGGCGAATGGCCGCACGGGCTTTTCATTATGTGCTTTGAACTGTAACCCGCCGAGCAAGAAGTATTGGTCCCTCTTTCTCGTGAACGTGCCGCCGCTGGTGTTGCTGGAGTCTCGGTGGAAGTGGGCGGAGAAGTCGCCCGTGATGCCGACGTTCCGGGTTACCTTTCTTGTGTATTCAACATTGACGCCGTTTTGTGAGGTTCGTCGCGGATCAATTGTCAGAGTATTTATGTCGGCACTTTGATAGGAATAACCTGCAAAGAACTCGTTTTTGTGATCCTCTGGCGTTTGTGCAACACATAGCGATCCGCTACAGACGACGAATAAGATCATGAAGATTGATTTGCGCATTGAGAGATTCTCCTCGATGAAATGGTTTCCACTTTACGGTTTTGCTTTTACCTGTTCAGACAACCTATTAGATGGCTGTTTTGGCGAGAAATGGCCCAGTTGTATAAGGTTAGACGGCCAGACTTATAACTGTGGACGCCACTGACGGCTAGCTCAGCTTTTCTGCAGATGAATCGGCCATTTCGGAGGTTTATCGAGGAGAGGATGTTGAATTAACGATCGCCGCCAGCGCCATTGGCGCCATTTCTGAATTCGGAGGGGGTCATGTTGGTATGTTTCTTGAAAACTGAGTTGAAGGACGACTTCGAGTTAAACCCAACGTCTAAGGCAATGCCTAGCAGCGATAAGTGATTGAACGCCGGATCAAGGAGTCTCCGCTTAGCCTCTTCAACGCGATAGGAATTGATGAAATCTGAGAAGGTCTGACCCAGCCGTTCGTTGATTATCTGGGAGAGATGGTGCGGTGGAATGGACAAACCCCCTGCGAGTTTTTGAAGTGAGAGATCGCCATCCGTGAAAGGCTTTTTTTCTTTCATGCACCGAAGGAGTTTGTTGAGATACCTTTCCGCTCTTTCGCCTGTCAGCGTAGACTTCTCATACTTTTTTGTAGACAGCTGCGCCTCTTCGGCCGTCACTTGGCCAGCCACTTCGCCCGTAGCTTCGCTAGCCACTTCGCTAGTTAGAGGCTTGGGCCTTCTCATTTTCAGATAGCCCATCCCGTAGATAAGAACTGAAGCTCCCAGGGGAACCAGCAGATTGGGGATCCCCGCCGGATCGATTGCGTAACGAAGAACCCCGCCAACCCAAAGAAACGAAGATCCGATGACAAAAAACCGCAGTTCGGAGAGAGCTGCTTCGTCGCGCGGCAACTCTCCGCGTTTAACTCTTCGTGAATACTGAATAATGGTTAATACGATCAGGACCAGGTATACGAGGAACTGAACAATAAAGAGCGATGAGCGGAAGGTAATACCATTGTCCCGACTGAACGTATTCTGAAGATATAATTTGGATTTTGCCTTTTCCGCTTTCAAGGTAATAAGGCAGCAGATAGATCACGCAAAGTGCGAATGGGATGAAGTGCAGAAAATCTTTCCTCTCAAATCTCTTTCCCTTTGAGGTCAACTCTCGTATGTAAAGAAACAGCAGCGGACCAGCCAAAAAAACAAACCCGTGGTGGATTCGACTTAAATGCGGGTACAGAAAAACATAGTTCGAAGTGAGCAGCACTGCTCCACTGACAATGATCGAAATCGTAAAAGTCAACGCAGCAAGAATGCGATTAGCAGTCTCGTTGCCACCCTCCGATCTCAGCAGAGCCAAAGCTAAGAGAACACCCTGCGCCGCCCCCACGAGATTCAAGATTCCTAGGAAACCAAGCGCAGTATCTATATTGATCGTGACACTGTCCATTTAAGTAGCAAGTCCGACCTATGAAATTCAGTCCGGAGAAGATCACGTAATCCCCGGAACACCGGTGCCTGATTCTGCGACATGAACCGGATTAGCTGCAACCCGCTCTTCAACTCCTGAGATAGCGAACACCAGGTAAGAGCCCACTTGTTCGCGGGCCCGGTCGAATTCACGCCGAAAGTCACTTCTGAATTTCAATCTGAAACCTGCTGAAGTGCTGGCACGTTTAAATGAGCAACTGCTCGGGTGAATTCAACAGGTTGGCAGTTGCTGATTGTCATTCGATGTAAGGAGGGCTATGTCTATGCTAATGGCTGATACGATGTCGATCTTTTTTGTGATCCTGGGAATGATGCTGGCGCTTCCCGGTCTCTGGTTACTCTGCCGCGGTCTGTGGCCGGAAGCTGTGGCCGCAGCCGCAAACCGCTGCCATCAGCGTCTGTGGTCCTCCTTTCTGGTGGGATTGCCTATCACGTTTATGATGGTCGCGATAACCGCATTTCTCTTCAACGTGCTTGGTCCTATCGGCAAGTTCGCGGGTGTCGCTGTTGTCTGCCTCTACATGCTGCAAGCGCAGACGGGTGTTTCCGGTCTGGTGACCTCAATTGGTCATCGGTTGGCAACACCGTTCGATGAACAACGCCCGTGGCGTTCGACGTTACGCGGTGGCGTAGTACTAGAACTAGCCTACCTTCTTCCCTTTCTAGGTTGGTTTGTGATTCTGCCGGCTTCGATCGTCATCGGCTCTGGCGCCGCCAATCTCAGCCTGCTCTCAAACCTGAAGCTTGCGCTGTTTTCCGCTAATCTAGCTACTGATCACGCCGGAGGAGCAGCGTAGTGAACTCGTCGCGACGGACACTCTTGAAGATCCTGGGACTGACGGGCGCAACGCTGCCCTTAATGGGCTGCGAACGGCTTATCAGCAGCGTCACCCAACAAATGGGCCAGTCGATTCCATCCAGTTTAAGCGTCGCGCAGGGACAGCAGATCGATCCCGCCTTTCATTTGCTGTCGCGCGCTGCCTATGGACCGTGGCCGGGCGATCTGGAACGCGTGCGGACGATGGGCGCGGAAAAATGGATCGAAGAGCAACTTGCACCTGACAGGATTGACGATGCGGCGTGTGACGTGCGGGCTCGGCGCTTCGAAACCATCTGGCATGACCCAGGCACCTGCTACGAATACAAAAAGCCGGTGTTACGCGAGGAGATCACACGGCATACTCTCTTGCGCGGTGTTTACAGCAAACGCCAACTCCTTGAAGTGATGGTTGGTTTTTGGACCGACCATCTGAACATCGATCTGGAAAAGGGAGATTGCATATATCTCAAGCCGTCAGACGATCGTCTGGTGATTCGTGCCCACGCGCTGGGAAAGTTCACGGATTTGATTCGGGCTTCGGCGACTTCACCTGCAATGCTTGTCTATCTCGACGGAAAAGAGAACAAGAAGGGTAGCCCAGGCGATGTGCCAAACGAGAACTACGCGCGGGAGTTGCTTGAGCTGCACACGTTGGGAGTCGATGGTGGCTATACTCAACTCGATGTGTATGAAGCTGCGCGATGCTTGACAGGCTGGAGACTCAGAACCGGTTGGCGCAAAGGCACGGTCTACTTCGACGCCACCCTCCACGACGATGGCGAGAAAGGTGTGTTAGGCCAATTGGTTCCAGCCGGCGGCGGCGCCGCGGATCTGGATCGCCTCGTAGAAATTGTTTGCCGTCACCCCTCGACCGCGCGCCACATCGCCACCAAACTCGTGCGCCGATTTGTTTCCGAGGAAGTCCCAGCCTCGCTAGTCTCACGCGTGGCCGAAGTCTTCGCTGCGACTGAAGGCGACATTAAATCGTTGGTGCAAGTTATCCTCACTTCGGACGAATTCAACGCCGCAAAGGGTATTAGGATCAAACGACCCTTTCAGTACATCGTGAGCAGCTTGCGTGCACTCGGCGCCGACACACACGCGCATCAACCATTGATCGAATTCTTACAGCGCATGGGCCAGGGCCCGTTTCAACATCCTACGCCCGACGGTTATCCGGACCGAGCCTCACCGTGGCTGGGCACGCTTTTATGGCGTTGGAATTTTGCATTCGCACTCGCCTCGAATCGCGTCCCCACGGTCACGGTCGCGCTGGACCAACTGGGAGAAGCACTCGGAGCGATCGGGGCGATTGGGGCAAGCAGCGGCAGCGTGGATGGCGGACTTCGACCGCAGCGACTGGTTCCGTATTTCATTGGTCGCGCCGGTTCAGCGGAGGAACTTAGGGCGCTCGATGATTACGTGGGGACGCACGTTATCGGTGTCGGCGCTGTGGCCGAGGCGAACTACCACGCCGAGTTAGTTGCCTTGGTCCTTGCTTCGCCGGCGTTTCAGAGGTGTTGAATATGAGTACTACATCGCGACCATCACGGCGGGGGTTTATTCGTCAAATGGTTCTGGCCAACGAGAGCGTTGTGCCGGCCGCCGAAGAGCGAACACTCGTTTGCGTCTTTCTGCGTGGCGCTGCCGATACTCTGAATATGTTCATCCCGTACGGTGACGATCAGTATTACAAGTCGCGTCCGACACTTGCCATTCCGGCGCCTTCCGAGAACAAAGGCAATGACATGGCGTCGTTACGCCTTGATGACTTCTATGCTTTTCATCCCAAGCTGCGTCCGCTTCTTCCGGCTTTCAATGAGGGACGATTGGGGATTGTGCAAGCAGTGGGGACCGACAATCCCACCGGCTCGCACTTTGAGGCGCAGGACCAGATGGAGCACGGCGAGGCTTATGGCCGCATCACCGGAGGCGGCTGGCTGGGGCGGTATTTGCGCACGCGCGGCGGCGTTGAACCAACGCCACTCTCCGCCCTGGCAATCGGATCTACAATTCCTGAGTCGCTGCGCGGCTCCCCAACTGCAAGTGCCATGGAGTCTATCGATGAAGTCCGGATCAACGTACCGTCGGGCGATACAACCGCAGTTTCATCCGTTCTGTCAGCGATGTACGGCGCGGAAATCGGCGTTCTTAATCAGCCGGGCAAGAGCACGCTCGATTTACTCAAGCGCGTTGAGACATTCAGGGGCTCCGAGTACAAGCCGGAAGGTGGTGCGGTCTATCCCGATGACAGCTTCGCGCAAGGCTTGAAGGAAGTGGCGTGCCTGGTTAAGGCGAAGGTTGGTCTGGAGGTTGCTTGCCTGGATCTCGGCAACTGGGACACGCATTTCTTTCAGGGCGGCTCAAGCGGCCAGCAAGCCGAACTGATTTGGCAATTAGCTTGCGGTCTCGCAGCATTTGACGCCGATCTGATTAATCATCGTAGCCGCGTGACTACGCTGGTAATGACGGAGTTTGGACGCCGCATCTACGAGAATGGGTCGCTAGGCACAGATCACGGCCGGGGCTTTGCGATGATGGCGATGGGCCACGGCATCAACGGGGGAAAGGTCCACGGCAAGTGGCCGGGCCTGGCGGAGGAAGCGGCTCCTGGATCGAACACCCTGAACATCGCGGGGCCAAGCGGTCTCAAAGTTCTCTTCGACTACCGTTCCGTGCTCTCCGAAGTGCTTACTAACATTTGCGGCCATCGCGATCTGAATCAGGTCTTTCCAAACTTTCATCCAGAACCCGTGGGCTTGGTGGGTTGAGTTACACCTGCGCGTCCCTTACAAGTCATTAGCAGCCAAGCACGCTGGACGCGTTGACTTTATAGCAAGGGAGCAATGAGAGCTTCCCAAATCAGTGTGGTTTGACGCGAGTTAGTACTCATAACGTCGCCGCCCAGGGAAGAACCAGGTTGATTAGCAAATACCCTGCTAGAAAGACGACAAAGGACACCCTGTCGAAAAGGCGCGAAATTATCTTCTTGCCTCTCTTTTCATACAAGTATAAGGAAAACGCGGACTGCAGCAAGGAGAGGAAGATCGTTGCGATCCCCACGTGGTTAACTATATCTGCCAGAGTCATCACGCCAGTGTCAGGCACGAGGGAGGAAGTGATGTACGTGTTGACTATGACCGCGCCCAACGCACCGACACCAAGCCCGAAGCGTGGATCAACATCCGTCGGCTTAATGAAGAAGGCGATCATGGCGACCCCTACCGCCGCGAACAGGGCCACAAACATTTTTAAGTAGAACCCCCAACCTTGGCGCTGGATCCAGATTCCCATCCTGAGTTGGGATTGAACCTTCTCAGTTCCTGGGGCCAGGCGAGGGTCGCCGTGTGTACTTCTGTAGGCGTGCGGCTTCTCAAGTATGGTTTGTTGGTAGGTTGAATACCCCGGGGTGAGGACGCGCGAACTGACGCCGGAACTTTCCTTGTCGGCGACGAACAAGAGCTCGCGGCGCTCTGAGCCAGGGCTTTCGATGTTGATCGTCAGTACGTGGTCGTCGCGCGGAAAGCGCGACACGTCGAAGAATTTAGTAATATGGGCAACGACCCGGTAAAGCACATAATGGTCGTCGCCGCTGGTGTACTCGTCCGCCTTCTCCTTTGACTCGATCGACCCGTCCACGATTTGGAGTTTCTCGCCGGGGTCGACTCCCGTGCCGTTCCAGCGGAACCAAAGGTAGAAGTCGACGGTCCATCTAGCTTCTTTCACGGAAAGATCGATGATGCGATCTACATAAATGCCGGCTCTGACGGGATTCGACCCTGCGGGCACGGCCGTTGGTGGAGGCTTTGTCCCGCCCTCACCTACGTCAGGATTCATTCGGTCACTATGTCGCTCAACGGCGGCGATTTTATTCTTATACACCACCGCGGCTGTCACGACCGTGGCGACGGCAAAGAGGACGACTAGCGCGATCACCCATATCCAGAGGTTTCTCCGCTCGGCTGGGGTGATGGTGTCGTTTTCATCAACTTGTCGGTTATGTTCATCACTCATGGAAACTTCTCAAATTTAGTAGACCGAATCGATTGAGCCACCTGCCTTGTAAGTTTTATAAAGTATCGAAGTTAAATCCTGATGACACCCCTGGTTATTCATATCCAACCAAGCTTTGTTATCAAGCCGTTTCGACGAGTTCTGTAAAAGGCTAACCTCAGAAAAGCGCCGACCCGGGAGTTATAACCACCTGCGAACACGTCGGCAATAGCTCGCGTAGTCTTCACCGTGCGCTCTGCTGAGGAATTCTTCTTCCAGTCGAACCTGGATGTGGATCAGCACCACGCCCACTACTAATGCAAGCAAGGTAAAGACGTTGGGAAGTACAAGAAAAAGGCCGAGCAGAGTAAACATCATACCCAGGAAGATGGGGTTTCTCGAAAACCTGAAGATGCCTGATTGCACCAGCGGCGTTTGGTGCTCGCGATCTATGCCGATGCGCCACGACTCGCCCATCTGCGTCTGGGCGAGCACGGTCCAAAAGAGCGACAGGAATAATAACGCCATACCCACCCACTTCAACCAAGTGTGGTCTAGCCATTCGATCGGGACGGAGTATTGATGAGACTCCGGCCACAAGGAATAGGCGAGCACGACTCCGGCGACAAGAGCAAAGAGGAGCTTAAAGACTCGTCCAATAAAGTCGTGCGCGTCATCCGAGCCCTTGAAGACAACCGGGTTGATGCCCGTCCTTTTCCGCACCATAAAGGAGCGCCAAAGGAAAGCAGCGAAAAAATAAGCAACCAGGTAAAGAAGTAGGTAGTATCTCAGCAGACGTTCCATCACTACTCAAGCGAAGGCTGAGACTCGATATCGGCGTTTCAATGGCATGCACCTTCATCGCAGCAGGTCTCCCCGCGCACAGCTTCTAGTCCTTCCTTAGCGATTATTGGGACCATCACCAGGGCTGCAACAGAATCTGCCCACCACCAATTGAGTAGTGCGTTTAGCAGCAGGCCTACCAGCAAAATCCCTGACAGATAAGTACAGAGCTCAGTCTGTTTGGAATCTGCCATCAGAGCGCTGCTGTTGATTCCACGCGCTACCTTTCTCTTGGCCCGGACCAAAAGAGGCATAATTATTAGCGATGCAGCAGCGAGGATAATACCGGGCAAGCTTTCTCCCGGAACTTCGCGTCTTACTAGAGATTTAATTGAGTCGTAACTTACGTATAGTGCGAGTAAGATAAAACAAACGCCCACAATTCTAAGACTGATCGCTTCCACCCGTTCCCTACGAGCTTCATCGACATCAGCATGCAGGCGCCAAAGTAAAGCTGCTCCAGAGGTCACTTCGATCAAGCTATCAAAACCGAACCCGAGAAGTGCGACGCTGCCGGCAACCAACCCGGCTACGATCGCTATCAAGCCCTCCAGACTGTTATAAGCAATTGTGAAATACTCCAGCCGGCGACCTTGTTTTACCATCTCGGCCCGATTGGTGCTCAAATCATGAAGAGCGTGTCCACTCACTTTTCCAGAGCTCTCCTTACCGGCAATATTATCGTGCGTTTGTAAAACCACCGAATTGGCAGACTGAGGAACGGCGCCATTAGACGGACGATGAATTTCTTCGGCTCGACCTTCACGCTCCAGATAAACAGAGTGCCTTGATCCACCTCCTGAAACTGAAGTGTTTCCCACTCCTTGCCTAGTTGCCTCGAGACGTTTTCCGCATAGTACCCGTGAGGCGGATCCAGCTGAATGTTCATAAGCCCCTCTCCCTTTTGTCCCAAAAGAGTAAATACGCCGTGCACGATTGCGGTCGTGTCTGTTCGCTCCACCACCCGCGTCGACTTTACGATGCCCGGCATGAGACTTGGCCAATTTTCGAAATCTGTCATCAACGCGTAGACCTGCTTGCGCGAGGCGTGGATGATCCAGTCGCCTCTCCAGTGTACAACTCTCATAGATGGCATTAGCGTCCGAAACCCCTCAAAGCCCGCTACACGCTTTGGTCTATCAACGCACTAATTTGACGGAAGGTTCGATATACACCTCTGAACATGCTGTTGTTTTAAGGCAATTTCAAGCGGTGTGGTTGGCACCGCGATTGCTAAGAAAAAGGAACTATGGTCAACACGCAAATTCTTCCCATATGGCCAACAAATAAGGAACTCGACCGGCTGACGGCCGATACTAAGCCGATAGATACTAAGCCGCTATCTGATCACGCACTCGCGCGCGCGGCGGGTCTCGGCGACATGAAATCTTTCGAAGAGTTGTACGAGCGCCACAACCGCCGTGTCTATTCCTTGTGCCTACGCATGACACAAAACGTAGCGGAGGCTGAGGATCTGGCCCAGGAGGCCTTCATCCAGCTGTTTCGTAAGATTGGCAGCTTTCGGGGCGATTCGGCCTTTACCACCTGGTTACATCGACTGACAGTCAACCAGGTCTTAATGCATTTCCGAAAAAGAAGCGTCAAGCTCGAACGAACAACGGAGGAGGGAGAGACACCCGTCCAGATTGTTCGTGGTACTGAAAACCCAAATGCCATGCCCGTTTTGGATCGCATTGCGCTGGATAGAGCTCTATCTCAACTACCGCCCGGCTACCGTACCGTTTTTGTATTACATGATATCGAGGGGCACGAGCACGAAGAGATCGCGAAGATTCTTGGTGTCGCGGTAGGCACATCTAAATCACAACTACACAAGGCGAGAATGAAGCTGCGTAGACTCTTGAAAACCCAGAACGAGCCTGAAAAAGACTAACGGAAGGGTTCGCTTTCCACTCCCAAACTGACTAGTTCGATAAGTGCGACCAGTTTCTTCATTGGTCGCCTTTTTTGTGATCTGACATGCACAGTAGAATGGCGTTAGGATGGACATCAATGTCAAAGCCTAACCTGAGCCGACCTTTTGAAGTGCGAATCGCTGACAGGCCTGATGCAGAAGAGATCACACGTTTGATCAACTCAGCATTTCGTTCCGCCGAAAGTTTCTTCGTCGAAGGGGATCGTATCGAGGTGACCGAAGTCATTGACAAACTAAGCACCGGCAAGTTTCTGCTGGCCGACGCAGAAGGCGTACTGGTTGGCTGTGTCTATGTCGAACCGCGGGGTGAACGAGCGTACCTTGGGTTGCTTTCCGTCGATCCTTTCCGGCAGCAGTCCGGTGTGGGCTCTCTGCTTATGGCTGAGGCCGAAAATTATTGCAGTGGGCTTGACTGTCGTTTCATGGATATAAAGCTGGTCAACCTGCGGAAGGAACTGCCTGGTTTCTATCAAAAACGAGGATACGTCGAAACCGGATCTTCGAGCTTTCCCGCGGACGTAGCTACAAAAGAACCTTGCCATTTCATCGATATGGCGAAGCCGCTGAGTTCGAAGCAAAAAACTAAGAACGATCCACGAAATCACACGAAACGGCACGAAAAGACAACTTAGTTCGGGTCATTTCGTGTGATTTTGTGGATCGTCGTTTCTTAGAATGGCCCACCCCTTTTTCCGCAGTTGCTTGGTTGCTTCGACGACTTTCCAAAACGCTAATGGATCTCAACCGGGGCCGATGGTCGAGGGCTTTCACATTTCGCCCGGGTGGCCTCTAGAACACGGGGTCAATAATGGGCAATTTCAACTGCGTTTGCGTTCATCTATCCGGGCTTTTGAATCGCGTAGAAGGTCCCTCAAGTCGGACGATCCCTTGACGGCCACGATTGCGGCGACTACAAAGAAGCACGTCGTGGCGAGAGCAAAGATGATCAGCCAGATTAGCACCCCACTGTTCATGTTGTTATTTTCTCCTGCAGCTTAATGGGCGGACGGATTTTTTGAGTCAAAAGCGATCCGACAATCATTCCAGTAATGGCCAGAATAAAGCTGAGCAGGCCGGAGAGATTTACGTCGGTGATGAAGACCAACCATGATGGAAGTGCCTCGCGCCATCTTTCCAACAGCAGAAAAGACGCGGGAGCCAACGCACCCATGATGAGAGCTGTGTAGGCCCCTACGC
>JBHENP010000064.1:24160-24632 GCA_046261995.1 Pyrinomonadaceae bacterium | reverse complement strand
CATATTATTAGCGCGGCAGGTGGGAGTGCCGGCGATGGTGGTGTTCATGAATAAAGCGGACGCGGTGGACGATGCGGAGTTGCTGGAGTTGGTGGAACTGGAAGTGCGGGAGCTGTTAAGCGCGTACGAGTTTCCTGGGGATGACATACCGGTGATCAAAGGATCGGCATTGAAGGCCTTGGAAGGGGACCCGGCGTGGGAGAAGACGGTGGAAGAGTTGATGGACGCGGTAGATAGTTACATCCCGACGCCGGAGCGAGACATCGAGAAGCCGTTTTTGATGCCGGTGGAAGATATCTTCACGATCCAGGGAAGAGGAACAGTGGCGACGGGAAGAGTGGAGCGAGGGAAGGTGAAGGTAAACGAGACAGTAGAGATAGTAGGGATCAAGCCTACGGTGAAGACGGTAGTGACCGGGGTTGAGATGTTCAAGAAGCTGCTGGACGAAGGAACGGCGGGAGACAACGTCGGG
>JBHENP010000064.1:0-24146 GCA_046261995.1 Pyrinomonadaceae bacterium | reverse complement strand
TTCTTCACGGGCTACCGGCCGCAGTTTTACTTCCGCACGACGGACGTGACCGGAGTGGCGCACTTACCAGCCGGGGTGGAGATGGTGATGCCGGGCGACAACGTGGCGATGGAGATCGAATTGATCGCTCCGATCGCGATGGAGAAAGGGTTACGGTTCGCGATCCGCGAAGGGGGCCGCACGGTAGGCGCCGGCACCGTCAGTGAAGTGGTGGAATAGAACCTTGAGCTTTGTGCTTTGAACTTTGTGCGGTGCGAAGCCGCAACTAGCTCGAAGCCCAAGAACAAAGTCAAAAGAGCAAAGTACAAAGAACGTCTTAGGTAGGTGGATTATGCCGCGCGATAACATTGTGCTCCAGTGTATTGAATGCAAGAGCCGGAACTACGTAACGACTAAGAACAAGAAGACCACGCCCGATCGGTTGGAGTTTTCCAAGTTTTGTCGACGTTGCCGCAAGCACACCGGTCATAAGGAAACCAAGTAACATTGCCAATTGCCAATTGCCAATTGCCGATTTGAGTTCGGCAGCGGGCATCACCAATCGGAAATTGGCAATCGGCAATGCCTGGAGGGGTATAGTGTCAACGGTTAGCACGTCGGTCTCCAAAACCGAAAGTCCGGGTTCGAATCCTGGTACCCCTGCCAGCATAATGCAAAAGGGAATGTTGAGTGTCGAAGAAAGTCGGCGACGTCATGGCTGATATAGAAAACCCACAAGCGCCACCAGCACCGCGAACTGCTCGCTTTGGCGAAGGCGGGGAGGGCCGCGGGGCGCGCCGAGAGCGCGGTCTGAGTGGACCGAGAACGAGCGCGCTCGGCCGGCTAGCGCAGTTTTGGCACGACGTCAGAGCCGAGATGAAGCGCGTGTCGTGGCCTTCAGCGAAGGAAGTAAAAAACACCACCATTATAACGCTGATCGCCGTAGTGTTTTTCGCTGTGTACTTATTCGCGGTGGATCGCATTTGGACGTTCTTACTTACCCAGCTTAATCAATTACTAAATTGGATGACGGGGGCTTGAGACCAAGGATTATCTGATGCAGCAGTGGTTCATACTTCACACGTATTCAGGACACGAGAAAAAGGTTCGAGACAGTTTAAAGGCTCGTATTAGGGATACTGATCTGCAGGAAGAGATTGCAGAGGTCCTGGTGCCCACGGAAACAGTGGTTGAGATGCGTGGTAACAAGCGAATTGAATCAACGCGCATGTTCTACCCTGGTTATGTGCTGGTGCAGATCGAATGCGACGAGCGCGGGCACATTCCGGATAACGTCTTCCACATGATTAAGTCGACGCCGAAGGTCACCGGCTTTGTGGGCGGGCACAATCCCACGCCCTTAACGCCTCAAGAAGTCGATCAGATTGTTCACAACGTAACTGAGGCCGCGGAGAAGCCAAAGCCGAAGTTTTCGTACGCGGCAGGCGAAACCGTGCGGATCAAATCAGGTCCGTTCCAGAGCTTTACCGGGAAGGTTGAAGAGGTCAACGAAGACAAGTCGACCTTAAAGGTTACGGTGACGATCTTCGGAAGATCGACCCCGGTAGAGTTGAACTTTCTCGATGTAGAGAAAGTGACGTTTGCGGAAGAGGAGTGAAAGGAATTTGCGATTTTACATTTTTGATTTGCGATTGAGAACCCTTTCGGTGTTCAACGTCAGCAATGAAGAGGGGGCAATCAAAAATCTAAAATCAAAAATTTAAACTGTCATGGCAAAAAAAATCACAGGTTACATAAAGCTTCAGGTTCCGGCAGGCAAGGCGAATCCGGCACCGCCGATTGGACCGGCACTCGGCCAGCACGGCGTGAACATCATGGAATTTTGCAAAGCCTTCAACGCCAAGACCGCGCAGCTGGATCCTGATCTGAAAATCCCGGTTGTGATTACCGTCTATGCTGATCGTTCGTTCACGTTTGAGACCAAGACACCTCCGGCCGCGGACCTGCTTAAAAAGGCTGCCGGTCTTCCAAAAGGATCTGGTAACCCTAAGAAGGACAAAGTAGGCAAGATCTCCAAGGCTAAGATTGAAGAGATCGCAAAAACCAAGATGCCCGATCTGAATACGACAAGTCTGGAAGCAGCTATCAAAACGATCGAGGGAACGGCCCGGCAAATGGGCCTGACAGTAGAATAGATTTTGATTTGCGATTGCCGATTGAAAGGGAGTCGTAGAGCAATCGATTTAGAGGGAGGGATATTCAGTGGTTTTGTTGCTAAGCGCAAAAAATCGCCAATCGAAATCCCGCATGCACCTCGGAGACAGAAGATGAAAAAACACGGAAAGAAGTACATGGCGGCACTGGAGAAGGTCGAGACCGGCCGCAAATACAATCTTGAAGAGGCGGTCGCAAAGCTAAAAGAGATTGCCTTCGCTAAATTTGACGAGACAGTTGAGCTAACAGTGTGGCTGGGAGTTGATCCCCGCAAAGCCGATCAGCTGGTGCGCGGGACCCTCGTTCTGCCGCACGGATTGGGCAAATCCAAGAAAGTTCTAGTCATTGCTCAGGGTGAAAAAATCAAAGAGGCCGAAGAGGCCGGCGCGGACTTCGTCGGCGGCGAAGACATGGTCAACAAGATAAAGGAAGGCTGGCTGGATTTTGACGCCGTCGTTGCCACTCCTGACATGATGCGTCTGGTAGGCGGCTTAGGAAAAGTTCTGGGACCCCGGGGCTTAATGCCCAATCCAAAAACGGGTACTGTTACCTTCGATGTCAAGACGGCAGTCAAAGAGACTAAGGCGGGAAAAGTTGAGTACCGAGTTGATAAGACGGGTGTAATTCACGTTGGAGTCGGCAAGGTTTCCTTTGATGCCGACAAGATACACGACAACGCGAAAGCGTTACTGGAAGCAGTTGTTAAGGCGAAACCCTCGACAGCCAAAGGCAAATACGTCAAGAAGGTCAACATCGCTGCCACCATGAGCCCGGGTGTTTTGCTCGACGAAGCGGCCTACGTCAAATAAGGTTGAGCTTATGAAAACCAAAGCACGAAAACAGAAAGATCTGGAAGCCCTCGCTGAGCAGTTTAAGAAGGCCAAGGCGGCGATGCTGGTTGGGTTTCAAGGAATGACAGTTCCCAAGGATCAGGAACTGCGCAATCAACTACGCGAGGCAGGGGTCTCCTACGGGGTGGTGAAGAACACACTTGCTCGTAAGGCCGCTGAGGGCACGGCCCTTGAGCAGGCATCCGATCACTTCAAGGGGGTTACCGCCGTTGCCTTGAGCAACGAGGATCCCGTAAATCTGTCGAAAGCGATTGCCAAGTTTACCAAGGCTAATCCGGAGATCTTCAAGTTCAAGGTGGGGGTGGTTGAGGGCCGGGTGGTGGCGCTCAATGAGGTCGAAGCCATCGCCAGCTTGCCGTCAAAGGAAGAGTTGATTTCCAAGGTTATGTTCTTGCTGAACTGCCAAGCCCAGCGACTTGTCACGGTGCTCTCTGCTGTACCGCGCAACCTGGCGATTGTAGTGAAGCTGATTGGTGAACAAAAGGGTGGGGAAGCTCCTGCCAGTTCGGAAGCTGCTGCTAGTAATGAGGCTCCTGGTAGTACGGAAGTCCCTGTTACTGGTGAAGTTCCCGCCGGTACGGAGATAAGTACCGAAGTTCCTGCTAGTGTGGAGACTCCTGCTAGTACGGAAGTTCCTGTTACTGCGGAAGTTCCCACTGGAGAAGTTCCTAGTTGAGATCTCCTGGGAGATCCGAATTTTGGCAGAAATACGATGACGGGTTCAGATTTCGATCTCAGATCTTGAATAGAGATTTGAGCCTCAGATCTGAAGTTGAATAGTTGAAATTTAAAAGCACAGGCCGGACGCGGCGGAACGAGCATGGCGAAAGTCAGATCGCCATTGCGGCTCGGACGTCTCTCGAAGGTGGATGCAACATCCTCGGAAAACGTCCCGTGGGTTCTCCTGCTGCGAAAAACAAGAAACAGCAAACAAGGACCCTTTGAGGAGGATAGAAAGCAATCATGGCAGCAACACGTGAAGATGTAATTGAGTATCTGAAGAATATGACGCTTCTTGAAGCTTCGCAGCTTGTGAAAGAGTTGGAAGAAACATTTGGCGTCTCGGCGGCTGCGGCGGCCGTAGCAGCTCCGGCTGCGGGCGCTGCTGCGGGCGGTGAGGCAGCAGCGGCGGTCGAAGAAAAGACCGAGTTTGATGTGATCCTGCAAGCCATTGGCGGCAACAAGATCAACGTAATCAAGGTCGTTCGTGAAGTAACTGCGTTAGGTTTGAAGGAAGCAAAGGATCTCGTCGAGGCGGCGCCTAAAGCTGTAAAAGAAGGCGTTTCCAAAGAAGAAGCCGAAACCGTCCGGCAGAAGTTGGCTGACGCAGGCGCGACCGTAGAAGTTAAATAAGGGGTCCGATATCGGTGGCCAGGCGCAGGCGGGCAACGACCGCACCTGGTACCGAATCGTATTCATCGTTTTTCCGTTGGCTTGACACTCAAAGTGTTAGTGGGTAAGTTAAGGGAGTATTGAGGGCGCTGGCGTTACTCCCAAAAAATCTGACGAACGAATCAAGCCGCTTTTGATGATTAAGCGGTCAGGGCATTGTGCGCCCTGACCGCGCCTTCGCGTTTCACGGGCATTTCGATTGCGCCGATTGACCAATGCCGATTTGAATAATCGCCGGCAGCGGAAATCGGAACATCGGAAATTGGCAATTGGCAATCGGCAATTCTGAAGGAATCTCTCATGTCTGTAAATCTGCTACAAACAGTTAATACCGGGTTGGGACGGCGCACAAGTCAGGCGCCAGAACGTTTAGACTTCTCCAAAATCAAAACGGCCGTACAGATTCCGAATCTGATCGAGATTCAGCGGGAGTCTTACAATCGCTTTCTGCAGATGGATTTCTTGCCGGAAGAGCGTGAGAACACCGGTTTGCAAGCCGTCTTTCAGTCCGTGTTTCCTATTTCTGATTTCCGTGGCACGGCTACGCTCGATTTTGTCGAGTATCAGATCGGGAACTGGCAGTGCAAATGCGGCCGGCTCGAGGGTCTGAATTACCTGCGCGCGAACTGTAAGAATTGCGGTTCTACAATCAAGGTTAATCCTCTGGCGGCAGGCGAGACCCTGTGCCACAAGTGCGGCACATTCAATTTCGTGCGCCCGCAGCTCTGTGAAAATTGTGGCGAGCCCGTAGGCCTCAAACACAAGCACGATCAACAGGAATGCCAGGAGCGGGGTATGAGCTATAGCGTACCGCTCAAGGTGAAGATCCGGCTCACCGTTTATGACAAGGATCCGGAAACCGAGGCGATGTCGATTCGGGATATCAAAGAGGAGGAAGTCTTCTTCGGCGAGATCCCTCTAATGACCGACAACGGCACGTTCATCATCAATGGTACTGAACGTGTTATTGTTTCCCAACTTCATCGAAGCCCGGGTGTTTTCTTCAAACGCGGCGCGCTCTACGTCGCCAAGATTATTCCCTACCGCGGTTCCTGGGTCGAATTTGAATACGACCAGAAAAATCTGCTTTACGTTCGGGTAGGCAAGCGCAAGTTTCTCGCTTCCATCTTCCTGCGTGCTCTCGGTCTCTGGTTCAATCGCGAGGCAGACGTCAAATCGACGCGCAACGACTCGGCTTTGGAAGAAGGCGTTAAGAACGCAGCTTTTACCGATGAAGACATGCTGCGGGCCCTTTACGTCACTGATGAAGTCCGCATTGAAGACGGCCGCTTGATGATGCAGGTGCCAGAGCAGGGTCCCAGCAGCCTGGTGTCGATGAAAGTAGACTTCGAAATCAAAGGGAGGGGAGAGCCGATTGTACGCAGTGGCAAAAAGATCACTGCCAGCGCGCTCGAGGCATTGCGCAAGGCAAATATCGGTGAGGTGGAAATTGAGTCTTCGCAGTTCGAAGGCGCCTTTGCTCTTTCCGATATTGTTAATAAGGAGAGCGGAGAAGTTCTCCTCGAAGCAAACAACGAGATCAACCCCGCGAAACTGGCAGAGATTATTGAAGCGGGCATCGACAGTTTCTCTGTTTTCTTTCCCGAGCGGGACGACATTGGTTCAATTCTCTCCCTGACCTTAAAGAAAGATGTCATAACCAAACCTGTCGACGCGCTGTTGGAGATCTACCGCAAGATGCGCCCCGGAGATCCTCCGACCGTCCAGACGGCTTACCGCCTGCTCGAAGCGATGTTTTTCGATCCGCGCAAGTTTGATTTCTCGCGGGTGGGAAGACTGAAGTTCAACATCAAGATGGGTAAACCCGAGCGCGATCGTATCAACGATCCTTTGTTGACAGCCCACGACTTCTACGAAGTTGTCGCCTACGTTTTGAAGATGCGCAAGAACCCGTCTGAGTATCAGTCGGATGATATTGATCACCTCGGCAATCGGCGCGTCCGAGCGGTGGGAGAGTTACTGGAGAACCAGTTCCGCATCGGCCTGGAGCGGATGGAGCGAGCCATCAAAGAGAAGATGTCGATCCATCAAGAGATGCAGACGACGATGCCTCGCGATCTGATCAACGCCAAGCCCGTGACAGCTGCTGTGCGCGAGTTTTTTGGATCCAGCCAACTTTCGCAGTTTATGGATCAGACCAATCCGCTGTCTGAGATTACCCACAAGCGGCGCCTTTCCGCCCTGGGACCGGGTGGCCTCTCCCGTGAACGCGCGGGGTTCGAAGTGCGCGACGTTCATCCGACCCACTACGGCCGCATTTGTCCTATTGAGACGCCGGAAGGTCCGAACATCGGACTCATCTCGAGTCTCTCCTGCTTTGCGCGGATCAACGAGTTTGGTTTTATCGAAGCCCCTTATCGCAAGGTAAATGACGGGCGCGTGCTTGAATACGTGCGCGTCATCAATGGGGGCGACACGAAGCTGAAGCATGGTGAACATATTCCGCAGGAAGATGTTGAGAAGGCCAACAAGAAAGTGGCTTCGGGCGGAAAGAAAGCCGAGTTCGAGCCCTGGCCCTTTTATTTGACGGCCTGGGAAGAAGACAAACACGTCGTCGGACAGGCGAACATTCAGCTCGATGAGAATGGCTACATTGTTAACGAGCGCAATGCCGCGCGCAAAGCGGGGGAATTCATTCTGGCCCTGCGCAAGGACATTGAATACGTTGACGTTTCGCCGAAGCAGCTTGTTTCCGTGGCCGCTTCGCTGATTCCATTTTTGGAGAACGACGACGCGAACCGCGCGCTAATGGGTTCAAACATGCAGCGCCAGTCAGTGCCTTTGCTGCGCGCCGAAGCCCCTTACATCGGAACCGGAATGGAGCAGACGACGGCCCGCGATTCCGGCGCGGTGGTCGTGGCCAAACGCGATGGGGTGGTTGACTACGTTGATTCCGAGCGCTGCATTGTCAAAGCCGATCACAATGTGGATGGCACCATTTCGCGCGAAGTGACGGCTGACATCTACACGCTGATCAAGTTTAAGCGTTCAAACCAGAACACCTGTATCAATCAACGACCCATCGTGCATGTGGGCGAGCGAGTTTCGAAGGGTCAGGTGATTGCGGACGGTCCCTGCACCGACCGCGGCGAGCTGGCGCTCGGACGCAACGTGTTGGTCGCGTTTATGCCCTGGCGCGGCTACAACTTCGAGGACGCAATTCTTGTTTCCGAGCGCCTTGTGAAAGAGGACTACTACACCTCGATTCACATTGAAGAGCTGGAAATTGAGGCGCGCGATACCAAGCTGGGACCGGAAGAGATTACTCGCGATATTCCCAACGTCGGCGAGAACATGCTGCGCGACCTCGACGAGAGCGGGATTATTCGCATAGGCGCACAGGTGAAGCCAGGATCGATACTCGTAGGCAAAGTGACACCCAAGGGTGAAACACAACTGACGGCGGAAGAGAAACTGTTGCGCGCGATTTTCGGTGAGAAGGCCGGCGACGTAAAAGATGCATCGTTGGTTTCACCGCCGGGTATTGATGGCACCGTGGTTGATGTGCAGGTCTTCACGCGCAAAGGCCAGGAAAAGGACGCCCGTTCGCTTTCGATAGAGCAGGAGGAAGAGGACCGTCTGCGGCGAGACCTCGAGGATGAAATCCGCATTTTGCGTGAGCAGCGTGACCAGCGCATCTTCGAGTTGCTGGAAGGCCGCAAGCTTTCAGCCGATCTTACAGTCAATCGCGAGGTGGTGATTCCGAAGGGTGAGTCAATCACCCGGGAGATGCTGATCAATGTGGAGGCGAAAGTACTGCGCAAGGTGCAGTTGGCTTCATCCCGCATTGATGTCGGCGCAGAAATTAAGGAATACGAGGACCGAACTGAGCGCCAGATCAAAATCCTATCTGACATCTACGAAGAGAAGATCGCGAAGCTGCGTCAGGGCGATGAGCTCGCGCCCGGTGTCATCAAGATGGTCAAGGTCTTCATCGCCATGAAGCGCAAGCTTTCCGTTGGCGACAAGATGGCTGGACGGCACGGTAATAAGGGCGTCATCGCCCGAATTCTGCCGGAAGAGGACATGCCATACTTGCCTGATGGGACGCCCGTTGAGATTGTGCTTAACCCGTTAGGCGTGCCGTCGCGCATGAACGTGGGTCAGATTCTCGAGACCCACCTGGGATGGGCAGCTCGCGTTCTTGGTCTCCACTTCGCAACCCCAGTCTTCGATGGTGCTACTGAATCAGAGATCAAGGATAAGTTACGACTTGCCGGTGCTCGGGCTACCGAGCTCGGACTTCCCGAGATCGTTAGTGAATCAGGCAAGGCCATTCTGTATGACGGGCTTTCAGGCGATCCCTTCGAGCAGAAGGTTACGGTTGGGTATATTTACATGTTGAAACTGTCGCACTTGGTCGACGACAAGATTCACGCGCGCTCGATTGGACCGTACAGCTTGATCACGCAACAGCCACTGGGTGGTAAGGCCCAGTTCGGTGGCCAGCGATTTGGCGAGATGGAAGTCTGGGCGCTCGAGGCCTACGGTGCTGCGCACATTCTTCAGGAATTGCTAACCGCAAAGTCTGACGACGTCGCAGGCAGATCGAAGATTTACGAGGCTATTGTTAAGGGCGAAGCTGATTTCGATCCGGGTCTCCCGGAGTCGTTCAACGTACTGGTGCGCGAGCTGCAGTCGCTCTGCCTGGACGTTGAACTTATCAACAAGAGAGTCAGCAGCAACGGAGCGGGTGATGAAGAAAGTGTCGGTGAGGCGCTGATCACCACAGGCGTCGAAGGGTAAACAGCATTGCCGATTGTCGATCGCCGATTTCCAATTGGGAAATCCGGACCTCGACCCCGCGATTCTTTGGAATTGGCAATCGGCAATTGGAAATTGGCAATGGAGATCATGACGTGTTTAGATTCCAACAAGAAAAGCAGCAATTAGCTCCTGATTTTGAGGCGATTCGTATTTCTCTGGCTTCACCGGAGAAGATCCGGCAGTGGTCACACGGGGAGGTGACGAAACCGGAAACTATTAATTACCGGACCTTTAAGCCTGAGCGGGACGGACTCTTTTGCGCGCGCATCTTCGGCCCGGTCGCTGACTGGGAGTGTCTGTGCGGCAAGTACAAACGCATGAAGCATCGCGGAGTGATCTGCGATAAATGCGGCGTCGAAGTCACTCAGGCGAAAGTGCGACGTGAGCGCCTGGGTCACATCGATCTGGCCAGCCCCTGTTCGCACGTTTGGTTTTTCAAGGGACTGCCCAGTCGTATTGGACACCTGCTTGATATTCCACTGCGCGAGCTGGAGAAGGTGCTGTACTTCGAGTCCTATATTGTGATCGATCCCGGCGATGTGCCGGGCATTAAAGAACGAGAGCTGCTTACCGATGAGCGTTATCGAGAATTGGTGCGTGATCATCCAGCGCAGTTTGTAGCGAAGATGGGCGCGGAAGCGATCAAGGAGCTGCTGTCGATGGTAAACATCGAAGAGCTGGCCACCGAGCTTCGCAAGCGAATGAAGGAAGAGACGTCGCAGCAGAAAAAATTGAAATACTCCAAGCGCCTGAAAGTTGCCACCTCTTTTTTGAAGAGCGGCAATCATCCCGAGTGGATGATTCTCGATGTCATCCCGGTGATTCCACCTGAACTGCGACCTCTGGTCCCCCTGGATGGCGGACGCTTCGCCACCTCGGATCTTAACGACCTGTATCGCCGCGTAATCAATCGTAACAACCGTCTTAAGAAGTTGATGGAGCTGCGCGCCCCGGAAGTCATTGTGCGCAACGAAAAACGCATGCTCCAGGAAGCCGTCGACGCCCTTTTTGATAATGGACGCCGCGGCCGGGTATTGCGTGGTGTTAACAACCGGCCACTGAAATCTCTGAGCGGAACTCTTAAGGGTAAACAGGGCCGTTTCCGGCAGAATCTGCTGGGCAAGCGCGTCGACTACTCAGGTCGCTCAGTGATCGTAGTTGGTCCCGAGCTCAAGCTGCACCAATGTGGCTTGCCCAAGAAGATGGCGCTCGAGCTGTTCAAACCATTCATTTACAACCAGCTTGAGAAGCAGGGCCATGCCGCCACCATAAAACAGGCGCGCGAGATGGTTGAGCGCCAGGAGCCGGTAGTTTGGGACATCCTGGAAGAGGTTATTCGTGAGCATCCGGTTCTTTTAAACCGCGCTCCTACTCTTCACCGTCTCGGTATTCAAGCCTTCGAGCCGGTGCTGGTCGAAGGTAAGGCGATCAAGATACATCCGCTCGTCTGCACAGCCTTCAACGCTGACTTCGACGGCGATCAGATGGCTGTACACATCCCACTCAGTCCGGAAGCGCAGATTGAAGCGGCCGTGTTGATGCTCTCAAGCAACAACATTCTCAGTCCCGCAAGCGGTCAGCCTATCGCGGTCCCTTCGCAGGACATCGTTCTCGGAATCTACTATTTGACTCGTGACAAAGAGGGTGCCAAGGGCGAAGGCCGCGTGTTCGCTTCGTTGGAAGAGGTACTACTTGCGCTGGACGCCAGAGAGGTGACCACCCAGACGCCAATCAAACTGCGTATCCAGGGTGATCTAATCGATCTCACTCAAGAACACGATCCGCAGGACATTCTTCGCGCGGCCGTGCAGGAGAATGTGCGACGAGTCGTGAATACCACTGTTGGGCGTGTAATTTTCAACGACTCCATACCCCCCGGTTTGCCATTCTTCAATGGCACCCTCAAGAAGAAGGGTTTGCAGTCGCTGGTTAACTATTCTCACATTCGCCTGGGCCACGAGATGACCGTCAAGATGCTTGACGATCTCAAGACCCTGGGCTTTCTTTACGCAACAAAAGCCGGCATCTCAATTGGCATTGACGACCTCGTAACGCCGGATGCCAAAAAGGGCCTGATCGACAAGGCTGAGAAGGAAGTAATTTCCGTCGAACAACAGTATCTGGACGGCGTCATCACTAACGGAGAACGCTACAACAAGATCATCGCCATCTGGTCTGAAGTAACTGACAAGGTTGCCAAAGAGATGTTCAAGGCGATGGATGAGCGCGAGAAATCCACTGGTGAACTGAATCCTATCCTTGTGATGAGCGACTCCGGTGCTCGTGGTAGCGCCCAGCAGATTAGGCAGCTGGCTGGAATGCGCGGCTTGATGGCTAAGCCCTCGGGCGAGATCATCGAAACGCCCATTCGTGCCAACTTCCGCGAAGGTCTGGACGTTTTGCAATACTTCATCTCCACGCACGGCGCTCGCAAGGGCCTTGCCGATACGGCACTCAAGACTGCCGACTCAGGTTACCTGACTCGCCGTCTGGTCGACGTTGCCCAAGACGTAATTATTAGCGAGCCAGATTGCGGCACGTTGCGCGGAATCTCAGCCAGCGCCATCATCGAAGGCGGTGAGGAAATCGAGTCGTTGCGAGATAGGATCGTGGGCCGCACGGCACTCGAAGACGTCATCGACCCGGTCGAGGGCAAAGTGATCGTCGAAACCAATGAGGAGATCGACGAAGATCTGTCGTCCGAAATTCAGCGCTCCGGCGTTCAACGCGTGCGCATTCGTTCCGTGCTGACGTGCGAATCCCGTCGTGGTTGCTGTATCAAGTGCTACGGACGTAACCTGGCCACCGGGCGACCGGTGGAGATTGGCGAGGCGGTGGGTGTAATTGCCGCGCAGTCGATAGGCGAACCCGGCACGCAGCTGACCATGCGTACGTTCCACATTGGTGGTACGGCGCGACTCGAAGAGTCTTCGAAGCACGAAGCCCGCCAGGATGGCACAATCAAATACCTCGAGCTGCAGACGGTCAAAAGCCGCAAGGGCGAGCGTATTGCGATGAACCGCAATGGTTCATTGATCATCGTGGATGACCGCGGTCGCGAGGCGGCTCGATATCAAATTGTTTACGGGGCTCACATCTTGGTCGAAGACGGCGCCCGTGTGACTCAGGATCAGCTGCTGGCGACGTGGGATCCGTTTACCTTCGCGATTCTGACTGAGGTTGCCGGGCATGTTAAGTTCCAGGATCTAAAGGAAGGCGTGACGTTCGACGAAGAGGTTGACGAAGTAACAGGCCAGTCCCGACTGGTCGTGAAAGACTCGCCCGACGAGAAGAAGCAGCCGCGTTTCGAGATTCGCAACCCCAGCAACAAGATCCTTAAAACTTACCAGATGCCAGTGCGGGCGAACCTGATGGTCACGGACGCCGAGACAGTGGAGCCTGGCGACATCATTGCGAAGATTCCGCGCGAGACAACCAAAACGAAAGACATTACGGGCGGTCTGCCGCGCGTCGTCGAGCTTTTCGAAGCGCGCCGGCCAGCAGAGACGGCGGTTATGTCGGAAATCGACGGTATCGTCAAGTTCGGACCCATTGCCAAGGGCAAACGCAAATTGATCATTACCGGCGACGACCTGGAGGAGCGCGAGTACGATATTCCGCGAGGTACGCACATCAACGTGCAGGAGGGCGACAGAGTGCGCGCCGGAGAGGCGCTGATGGATGGCCCACTTAACCCGCACGACATTTTGCGGGTGCTCGGCATGCAGCGCCTGCAAGAGTATCTCGTCAACGAGATTCAGGAGGTCTACCGCCTCCAGGGTGTGAACATCAACGACAAACATATCGAAGTGATCGTGCGGCAGATGTTGCGTTGGGTAAAGATCAAGGAAGTCGGGGATACGGACTTTCTGCTTGAGGAGCAGGTCGATCGCTTCCGCTTCACCGACGAAAACGAGCGGGTTAACAAGGAAGACGGTGAGGTGGCACAGGCCGAACCGCTGCTGCTGGGTATAACCAAGGCATCGCTTTCTACAGATTCCTTTATCTCTGCGGCGTCGTTCCAGGAGACCACGCGAGTACTTACGGAAGCCGCCATTTCCGGCCGCATTGACTACCTGCGTGGTTTGAAGGAAAACGTGATCATGGGGCGGCTGATTCCTGCCGGCACCGGGATGGAGTATTACCGCAACGTGGACGTGGAGCGCGATGAGACAATCGATCAGGCGCGTGAGCGCGAGCTTGACGAGTTTCCCGACATCGTCGGAGGCCACGAGATGGCCATTCCACAACGTGCACCCTTGGTAAGCGCGGCGGCCGGCGACGGGGACGGCGACGCCGAAGTATAAGGCAGGCAGTAGGACAGTCTTGTCCGATGAGAGAGACCGGCGTAGTTCGCACCGCGCCGGTCTCTCTTTTTGCGGCGCCACGGGGCTTTCACTTGCTAAACCTCGAAGGCTGAACCCGAACTCGCGTGGACTATTCCCCGGCCAGCAAGTCAGTCGTTTTCGACGGTTGCCAATCCGTCAGCTTTTGTATATAGTCGGCGTCAATTAGACGGCGGCTGAATGCTTCCGTCTCAGTGGTTGCTGGGGTGAGGACAGTAACCACAAATTAGAAAAGGCGCGACGGCCCAAAAACTGTCGCGCCTTTTCGCTTAATTGTAGGGTCCCTGCGTTGCGCAGTGCATCGTATCCCGATACCCAGCTTCTGCGATTACAGGACTGCAGCTGAAGCCGACCCAAATTCGCACAAGTACTTCTTTCAATTTTTAAACCGACACATTTCCGTGCACTCGGGGTCGTATACTCCAAGCACAGCCTCGGAGTGAACCGAGCTTGCGACTAGCCAAATCCGCTGGATTTGGGAAAATTTCAGCATATAAGCCTCACAAGCTCAGGCCATAGACCTCAGGCTGTAAATGGCATAAGCATTGCACCAACGTCACCCGGACGACTTAGTCAAAATAGGGCTTTCTTACAGCCATCCGACCGAAGAGACTTGAGTAGGGAGTCGAACTGAAGGGGGGACTTATGGCGATTTACGACAAGAAAGTTAGTTTGATCCCAAGCGGCCACGAAGGTCCTGCGCAACGCGCGCTGGAAACCCCACATGGACGCACAGATGTGCGTTCAACAGTTGAGAGCCAGTTTCGGCAGATGGAGCAGACCCACGACCGGATTCGAGCTGAAGAGTTGGCTGCCCGTCTCGCTGCTCACAATTTACTAAACGTTTCGATGTAATGCGTGTGTAAGACGGCGCGAAAGGCAGTTTTCGGCCCAGAGGCACGTTTGAGTAGTGGCGAATATGGCATCGCTGTGGAAGCTTAGCGGACTAAATCCTAAAAAATTAGCTAAGCCGGTCTGGAATGAAATACTGCAGGACGACGTCTTCGGCCGTGCTGCCCAACTCTCTTACTATTTTCTGCTAGCTCTCTTTCCTCTTCTCATTTTCCTGACATCTATAGTGGGGTTTGTTATAGGGACAGAGGCTGGTCTCCAACAAAACCTGTTCAGGTATTTGTCGCAGGTCATGCCGCCCGCGGCATTCCAGTTACTTGATTCGACGATGCAGGAAGTGGCAGCTGCCAGCAGTGGCAGCAAAATATCGTTCGGCATTTTGGCCGCACTATGGGCGGCTTCAAATGGAATGGGGGCCATTACCGAGGCCTTGAACGTTGCTTATGACGTCAAGGAGTCTCGCCCATGGTGGAAACAAAGACTAATCGCTATTGGCTTAACCATCGCCCTTTCGGTTTTGATCATTACCGCACTCGTAATAGTGCTTTCAGGTGGCAAGATTGCAGACAGTTTAGCCGCAACCTATGCGTTAGGGTCAGTCTTTACATTGACCTGGAAGATTTTGCAGTGGCCGATCGTGCTGGCTGCTATGTTGTTCGCTTTCGCAATGATCTACTACTTCGCGCCTGATGTGCGCGACCAGAAGTGGATTTGGATTACGCCCGGCGCCGTTCTTGGAGTAGCCCTTTGGCTGCTTGTATCTTTTGGGTTCCGCCTGTACCTGAACTATTTCGATTCTTACAGCAACACATACGGCTCACTCGGCGCTGTGATCATCCTGATGCTGTGGCTCTATTTCACGGGCGCCGCTGTTCTCATCGGTGGCGAAGTAAACTCAGAGATAGAGCATGCAGCGGCTGAGGCCGGCGTTCCTGACGCCAAGGCAGAAGGTGAAAAACAGGCAGGGAGCGGAGGTGCAGCCCGAGCTGCAAATCAGCGTGCTTAAGGGTCGGCCGGAAAGTGAGTAGGCCGGTCGTGGAATTGCGCTCCACCACCAGCCTCTATTGAAGATCTCTACCAGTGTTTGAAGTTTAGGTTGAAAAGATCCAAAACTTTTCGCTACGGCCGAGAAGCTACCTGAGATGACACATTATTCAACGCTTCGATCCGCTGTTTCAGTGCCACCGAAAGCCGTTCTACTTCGTCAGGCGGATAGTTGGATGCGCGGAAGGCGTCTTTGATCTGTTCGTCGCTGAGTCTTGTTAGCAGGCTACCAATCCATTTGGCATCGCTAATCCTAATGTTGTCGAAAAGCTTTTTGCTCTTTCCGCCATAGTTGAAATCAATTACGTCGGCCTTCACCGCTTTTATGAAGTCAGCCTCCACATAATCCGACGGTTTATTGCGGCTCCGCGAAAAGAAGCCGCCGGTTTTGCCAAACGAGCCGCCTAAGTCGCTGATGATGTAACGCAATTCATTTTTCCCCGTTTCTTTGTTGCGGGTCACGAGAACCTCATTGTTTGAGTCTTTGATGTCCCAGTTGTTAATCAGCAGCATCATTACTTTGAGGCCTTGAAACTGGGATGTGCCGGTGAATGGATTGTTTTCCCATTTCCAGTCGCCGGCCCGATCGATATGTTTAGGACGAGCCTCCAGTCGCACGTTTTCAAAAGTTCCTTTGCCTTCGATTGTCAGGCGAGGAATCAGGTATGCGACTTCAGTTTCGTAACCCATAGCCCACAAGAGACGATTCGCGGCCGTATCAGACTGGGCCTCCTTGCCTAATTTCGCGACCCACTCATTTCCCGAGGCGTCTTTTACTCGATACTTTGTAGAGGTACCGCCGGTCTTATTTTCTATGAAAGTGACCCTGCGCAAATCAGGCTTCATCGCTTCTCCGCCCGCGCCGAGTAAGAGACTACGACTCTGAAGGTTACCGGGATCGCGCCAGAGCACAGGAGTTCCGACGGGCATGCTCTTTTTCTGTTTTTCAGATTGGGCCAGGACGGGGAGTGCAAAAGCGATCAAAAGCACATTTACGAGAGCTATCCGGTGTATCCGCGACTGCGACATAATGTCCTCCCCAGCTGCAACCGGAAAAAGGGCACTTGCTCCGCTCGCTCCGGCTTCGAAGCTGATTTTAAGGTGTAACTTTCCAGTACGAGCACGGTGCATCCTGTCTGATAAAGGAGCAGACATTAGCCAGGTTTCAGCCTATTACTCGATGGTAACGAAGTGTGCAATCAGGGTGCCGTGGAGCGTTGCTTTCGGAACCGGCAGCCCGAACCGTTCCGGATGAAGTTGACGGCCGCGTGCCCTCTGCAGATCATTTCTTTTCATGAAGACGGTAATAACTTACGACGTGGCTGTAATCGGTGCGGGAGTATTCGGTGCGTGGACGGCTTACTTGCTCGGGCAGACGGGGGCGAGTGTGATCCTGGTTGATCAATATGGTGCCGATAATAAGCGTGCGAGTTCAGGGGGTGAGACAAGGATTCTTCGCACAGGCTATGGCCCAGATGAAATTTACACGTGTTCCGCCGGAAGATCATTGCAGCTCTGGCGCGATTTCGAGAAGCAAATAGATCAACCGCTCTTTCATCCTACTGGGGTCCTATGGCTGGCGCGCGAACAGGACGCGTACTCGATGAGCACCCTGTCGACTTTCGAACGAATGAACGTGGCATTTGAAAGGTTGACCGCGGTTGAACTGGGGCGAAGATTTCCACAAATTGAACCTGGCCCGATTGCATGGGCCATACTCGAATCGGATGCAGGTGTCTTAATGGCGAGGCATGGTGTTCAGGCGGTGGTAGAGGCGGCGCAGCGAACCGGGGTCACGTATGTGGAGGAAGCGATCTTGCCGCCCAGGGGTAACGGACGGTTGGAATCATTGGTTACAACCAGAGAGGGACGAATCACTGCCAGGACTTACGTGTTTGGCTGCGGACCGTGGCTGCCTAAAGTGTTTCCCGAAATTCTCGGTAACCTCATTCAGATCACGAGACAAGAGGTTTATTATTTTGGCGTGCCCGCGGGGGATGACCGCTTCGCATCACCCGCCATGCCGGTATGGATCGACTTCAATGATTTGGTCTATGCGCTACCGGATATCGCAGGCAGTGGCTTTAAGATTGCCATCGATGCCCACGGACCAGAGTTTGACCCCGACAAAGGGGATCGCGTTGCCACCCCACAGGGATTAGCAGCGGTCCGCAGCTATTTGTCCTTGCGGATTCCCTCCCTGACAGATGCGCCGCTGCTGCGTACTGAGGTTTGCCAGTACGAGAACACGTCGAATGGTGATTTTCTGATCGATCGACACCCAACACTAGAAAATGTGTGGCTGGTCGGCGGCGGTTCAGGCCACGGGTTCAAGCACGGGCCCGCTGTCGGGGAATATGTTGTGAAAAGAATTTCAGGCGGGAGCAATGTCGAGCCGCGATTCTCACTGGCCTCGAAAGCCACGGTGCATGGGCGCAAAGTTTATTGAGAATTACCGAAACAAAAAGACCGGCGAGTTGTTAGCAAACGCCGGTCTTATCTCTGGTAGACTTTCAGTCTTTTACCCCCTTGAACCTGTAACGTTTGTTCAAGGTGCCGGCGTCGGCGGCGGCGCACCCTGCGGACATGTCCACAATTCTACAATCATTTCGTCTCGTGGCGGCCCCACGATAGTGACGATCCGTCCAGCGTTGAATCCTCGCGAATTAACCAAATAATCAACGATGCGAGTTTTCTGGTTTTGTACTTGTCCCGATTGGCCACGCCGCCCCGGATAGACAACCACATAAGCGGTCGAGGACGGATCGTTCTGCATCTCGATCGCATAATTGTCCAAACGGGCCTTCTCATCGTTTCTGGCTAACTGGCCAAACTCGTCAAACTTCTTACATGTAAGCGGGACGGGAAATGAAATAGAACAAGTCGCGGAACAATCCAGCGGGTATCCACTCATCGAGAGCGTAGCGCGGAGCGTTTGACCAGCCAGACCGGTGGTATCAACTCTGATTGAGGCGGTGCCTTGTCCTTCAATGATCCTGCCCCCTGAGACCGTCCAGTTATAGTTTGGAGTCACGTTGCCAGAGCCGCCACTAAGTGATGAAGTGAATGTTACTGGCTGGTTGAACTCGACTCGATCCGGGCAAGTAATATAAACATTCGGGCAAACGGGTGGTGGGAGTGGTGGGCATTTGACCAACACAGCTATGGAAGAAAACGCCTCGCAGGCCTCGTCACCGCTCCCTGAATTAATTGCCAGGAATGCCTTGTGGTAACCCGGCCTCACCCCGGAGAGGTCCCAGGTAACTGCAGCAGCACCGTTACCATCAATACGTCCTGCACTCGTACTCCAGTTATAACGGATCGCATTTCCGTTTGGAGACGTTGCTTTGGCGTTGAGGCGCACAAGAGACGCACTCGTATCGCCTTCGCAAACATTGAGAACCGATTGATCAGCGGCGAGGCTGACGGTTGGCGGCGCATAAACGAAAGTTTCCCTGGCTCTCTGAGCGAATGCTTCAGAGGCTGAAATGCTCAATCCCACCAAAACAAGTGGCATGAACGATGCGATAAAGTGGCGCTTAAATCTGAACATTTCGACTCCTCACGACGGGTTCGTCACTAATACCACTCCAGCGAGCTGCCGGTGTGTCCATCTATGGCAATAGCGGTTGAGAAAGGAAAAGGGACAATCCGAGTCCGTTTCCACAACCATTTGCCGTCTTGGGGGCCTCCGCTTTGGGTCCGAGGGGGTTAGGTCTGCTTAATCTATTCCGAAAACCATTTCTTGGCAAGGTTTGACTCACCTTTCAAATTGGCGTAGATACGGTGTGCTCCCTAACAGTCATCTTTCGGCAGGGAATTGGCATGAGATACATCGTCCTGATCGTGGTTTTTTCGGCATTCTTTGGCCAAGCTGCTTGTTCTCGTAAGCAGACGAGCCAGGCCGAAGCTGATGCGGCGGTACGGGCAAAGACAATTGAGGGTGAGCACTCAGAAGCGCGCGTCTATTTGGAAAAGGGGCGGGAATTCTATCGGAACGACGAAGATACCCAGGCCGCTGAAGCCTTTCAGCAGGCACTCAAGTTAGACCCTGAGCTTGCTGAGGCCCATTTCCGTCTGGGTCTTACCTACGACACGCTCGGTCAGGAACAAGAGGCGGAAGCCTCTTACAAGAAGGCCGTCGAAACTTACAAAAAATACCTGAGCACTAAGGGCAATAATGATGATGCTGAGGCTCATTACAATCTCGGCCAGACCTATGCCGGACTCCGTATCTACACTGAGGCGGTCAGGGAATATCGCCAGGCCACGCGTCTAAAACCTGAAGACGCGGCCATTCATTATGACTTAGGGCTGGCACTGATGAGATTAGCGCAATACGACGAAGCGAGCAGGGCTTTTGCCAAGTCGCTCGAGCTCGATCCCGAGAACTATCGTGCCGAGGACGAACTCGCCGAAGCCCGCGAAGGTGTGAAACGCATCCGCACCGGAAAAAAACATCAGGAAGACTTGTTGAAGAAGAAAAAGGGTGAGGATATCAAAAAACTGGACCAGGGCGGCGACACTCCGTCATCAAAGCAGTCAAATACGCCGGCCTGAACGGATTACCGTCTTGACGTGAAGGAGAAGGTAAATGGCAACATACACACCACCCCCATATTTCCCCCAGAGTTCACTATCTCCTCCTGACAAGAACCGGTACAAGAAGTTCAAGCTAGCGATCTTTGCTGCCGCAATACTGATTGTCCTCATGCTGGGCGGTGTGGGTGTAGGAATCTGGTTTCTCTTGGAATGGACGTTTTGATTGGCCCCGACCTGCCAGCGCCCTCTGACGGAAGCATGACCGCTACCAAACCCCGGTTCGCCCGGTTCGCCGCTTGACAGTTAAAGTCTTGACCCTTATAGTTTCCCGTTTCGGACTCACAGTCTGGAGTAAGTGCAGCGTCTGGTTGGTTCTGTCGGTGTGGAGGCGTTGCCCGACTGATATTTTGGGACAGTCGATTGACAAGTATTGTGGCGTAAATTGCATGCGTCGCGACTGGCCCAAGGCTGGTTGTTCCCGCGCTTGCGCGCTTAAAGGGTCAAACCCCCTATCGTCCTGAATGCGACGCCACAGAAAAGTTTCGGCTCAAGGGAAGCCATAATCCACACCCGCCTGACCGCGAACTCAGAACATCCCTGCGTCAAATCTTGTTAACAGGGCAGTCGCCTGCGCTGACTGCCGGACGAAGTGGACCCAATTTAGTGGACCACGGGTTCCGGAAAGAGGTAGGCAGTGCCCTTGTGCGCCCTCTAACAGGGGCGTCTCCGGTTAAAAGGAAAACAGTCGTGCCCACGATAAATCAACTGGTTCGCAAAGGCCGTCAGAGGGTCAAGTACAAAACGGCCAGCCCGGCGCTTCAGAGTTCGCCCCAAAAGCGGGGCGTTTGCACGCGCGTGTACACGCAGACTCCGAAGAAACCCAACTCAGCTCTGCGCAAAGTCGCGCGTGTCCGCCTGACAAACGGGATTGAGGTAACCACCTACATTCCGGGCGTGGGACACAATCTGCAGGAGCATTCCATCGTCTTGATACGTGGCGGGCGTGTCAAAGACTTGCCGGGCGTTCGTTATCACGTCATTCGTGGAACCCTGGATTCCGTTGGAGTAGCGGATCGCAAACAGGGACGTTCGAAATATGGCGCCAAGCGACCAAAGGCTGGGGCCGGAGCGAAATAACTTGAACGGTACGGGGTGTCGGGTCCGGGAGCGGGACCTTAGACGTAACTAATACTCGACACCTGATACGCGACACCGAAAAATTATGCCAAGAAGAAGAGTTGCTGAGAGACGAGAAGTACTTCCGGATCCGATCTACAACAGTCCGTTAGTGACAAAGTTCATTAGCGGGGTCATGTGGGGAGGCAAGAAGTCAGTGGCTGAAGGCATTTTTTATGATGCCATGCGCCAGGTGGGCGATAAGACCGGGGAAGAGCCTCTAAAAGTGTTCAAGCGCGCTATTGACAATGTAAAGCCAACAGTAGAGGTGAAGTCACGCCGAGTTGGTGGTTCCACTTATCAGGTGCCAATTGAAGTCCATCAGGAGCGTCGCGGTGCGCTCGCGATTCGTTGGATTGTCTCTTACGCGCGCGGCCGGGGCGAGAAGACCATGACCGACCGTCTGGCGGCAGAGATTCTCGATGCAGCCAACAACCGTGGTAACGCTGTAAAGAAGAAAGAAGATACACATCGCATGGCGGATGCCAACAAGGCATTTGCTCATTACAAGTTCTAAAGCGGGTGATTAGTGAATGGTAAATGTTAAATAGTCAGCAAAGCCGGCGAAACTTTCTTACTATTCACGATTCACTATTTACGATTTACGGTTCTTATGGCTAAGCAAGATCTAAATCTAACCAGGAATATCGGCATCATGGCGCACATCGATGCTGGTAAGACCACCACCACCGAACGCATCCTGTACTACACGGGCATAACGCACAAGATTGGCGAAGTGCACGAAGGTACGGCGACGATGGACTGGATGGAGCAGGAGCAGGAGCGCGGTATTACGATTACCAGCGCGGCAACGACCTGTTACTGGGAGCGAAATGCTGTCGATCACCGCATAAACATCATCGACACTCCCGGTCACGTCGACTTCACCATGGAAGTTGAGCGCTCACTTCGAGTCCTTGACGGTGCTGTAGCTGTGTTTGACGGCGTTGCCGGTGTGGAGCCGCAATCGGAAACTGTTTGGCGTCAGGCTGATAAGTACGGCGTTCCCCGAATTTGTTTTATCAATAAGCTCGATCGGGCCGGTGCATCGTTTGATCAGTCATTCCAATCGATCATTACTCGCTTGGGTGCAAACCCGGTTGCAATCCAAATCCCTATCGGCCTTGAGGATCAGCTCAAAGGTGTCGTCGACTTGATTTCAATGAAGGGATTAATTTGGAGTGATGAGAGCAAGGGCGCGGAGTATGAGACCGCCGAGATTCCTGAGGATCTCAAAGAAGCTGCTGCGGCTGCAAGAGAAAAGCTCGTTGAAGCGGTTTCGTCCGTTGATGACGCCCTGATGCATAAGTATGTCGAGGGCGAGCACATCTCTGAGGCAGAGATTCGGAAAGCGCTGCGTAAAGGAACTCTCGAGTTGAAGCTGGTTCCCGTAGTTACGGGCTCAGCATTCAAGAACAAGGGTGTGCAAACTCTGCTGGATGCCGTAGTTGATTATTTGCCGTCGCCGCTCGATATTCCGCCGGTTGAAGGATTGAATCCCAAGACCGGGGAGGTTGAAGTTCGTCCGCCTGATGCCAGCGCACCGTTTTCAGGTCTGGTATTCAAAATCATGGCGGATAAACATCTCGGCCAGTTGTCGTTTGTTCGCATTTACAGCGGCACTACCAGGGCAGGTTCCTACGCCTACAATCCAATCAAAGAGACGAGAGAACGCGTCGGCCGCCTGATGCGAATGCACGCGAACAAACGCGAAGACATCGAAGATGCGAGCGCCGGCGAGATCATTGCCATCGGCGGCATGAAGCAGGTAACGACAGGTGACACGGTTTGTGACGAGAATAAGCCGATCATTCTGGAGAGGATGGAGTTTCCCGCCCCGGTAATCCGCGTGGCTGTCGAACCCAAGACCCGTCAGGATCAGGACAAGCTTGGACTAGCCTTGAATCGGCTGGCCCAGGAAGATCCTTCGTTCAATGTTTCAACCGATCCCGAGACTGGCCAGACAATCATTGCCGGTATGGGCGAACTTCATTTGGAAATTATCGTCGATCGTATGAAGCGCGAGTTTGGAGTCGAAGCGAATGTGGGCAAGCCTCAAGTAGCCTACCGCGAGACAATTACTCGGCCTGCCCCTGGTAAAGAAATCTACAAGAAGCAGACGGGCGGTCGGGGTCAGTTTGGACACGTTGAGATTGAGATCGAACCTGCTCCCGGCGAGGGCTTTGTATTCGAAAACAAGATTACTGGCGGTTCGATCCCCAAGGAGTTCATCAAGCCTGTCGAGCAGGGCGTTAAGGACGCTATGGAGCGTGGCTTTCTGGCGGGCTATGAGCTGGTGGATATCAGGGTGCGCTTGGTCTTTGGTAATTACCACGAAGTTGACTCTGATGAGCGGTCCTTCCACATTGCCGGCTCACTGGCGTTTCAGGATGCCTTGCGAAAGGCCAAGCCGGTGTTGCTGGAGCCAATCATGCGCATTGAGGTCGTAACTCCCGACGACTACATGGGCGCTGTTACGGGGGACTTGAAGCGCCGGCGGGGACAGATTGAAAAAATGGAGCCGCGGCCGGGTGGTGCACAGGTGCTAACCGCATTTGTGCCACTTTCGGAGATGTTTGGTTACACGACTGATCTGCGTTCAGCCACTCAGGGACGCGCGACATCAACGATGCACTTTGAGCGCTACGAGCAAGCGCCCAAGAGTGTGGCGGAAGAGGTCATCGCAAAGGTTCAGGGAGTGGCGAGCAAATAAAGAGCCGAAACGTTTAGCAAGCGGGCATTGCCCGCGGTAGTTCGCGTAGACTGAAGGAGCTAGACAAAAAATGTCGAAGGAAAAATTTGACCGGTCAAAGCCGCACGTGAACATCGGGACGATAGGGCACGTGGATCACGGGAAGACGACGTTGACGGCGGCGATCACGAAGGTGTTGGGAAAGAGCAATCCCAAGGTGCAGTTTATAGCGTTTGACCAGATCGACAAGGCGCCGGAAGAGAAGGCGCGAGGGATCACGATCGCGACGGCGCACGTGGAGTATGAGAC
>JBHENP010000063.1:845-26438 GCA_046261995.1 Pyrinomonadaceae bacterium | reverse complement strand
CAATTACATCAACCTGACGCTCGATCACCTTCGCTCATCACTGGCGCCGGAGGATCCCGTCAAACGAGCTACCTTCCAGCGTCTGGCAGACCAGCTCAAAACTGAAGTCGCTCGCATCAACCGGCACATCACCGACTTTCTCAAGTATTCGCGGCCTTCGACGCTGGATCTGCAACCAGTCAACCTTCGCGCGGAAGCTGAAGATGCGCTGCGGTTGATAGAAGTTCAGGCCACCGAAAAAGGGGTTGAGACGCGGGTCGAAGCAGAAGATAAATTGACTCTAGTAATAGCCGACAAGGACACGTTGCGGTCAGTCTTCACAAATCTGGTAATCAACGGCCTGCAAGCGATCGATGGCGAAGGTGGTAACATCGTGGTCAGAATCGTCAATGATGAAAGCGAACGTGCGCGGGTTGAGGTTTCCGACACGGGGAGGGGAATTGCGCCTGAAGACATCTCTAAGGTGTTTGAGCCTTACTATTCAACGAAAGAGACGGGTACCGGCCTGGGTTTGGCAATCGTCAGGAAAGTAATCGAAGATCACGGCGGGACCGTGAGCGTCAGTTCAAAGCTGGGCGACGGGACAACGTTTACGATCATCTTGCCGACCACACGGGGAGACACGGAGACAGGGAGACACGGAGACGGGGGGCCACGGAGACAGGGAGACAGGGGGACGGGGAGGTAGGGTGAGCGGTATGGAACCAGCCCGCTTTGAGCACGATAGTAATGTTTTTGTCTTCTGTTTTGTCTCCCCGTCTGCGTGTCACCCCTTCTCCGTGTCTCTCTCTCAGGGGGTTGACTATGGCGCGTAAAAGCATACTGGTAGTAGACGACGAGAAATCTCAACGAGAGATTCTGGAAATCATTCTCAGTGAAGAAGGCTATGAAGTAACAACCGCTTCGTCTGGCGAAGCGGCCATCAAATTTGCCAAAGACCGCCGATTCGATCTCGCTCTCACCGATTTGAAGATGACTGGCATGGACGGGATTGAACTGCTGCAACACTTGTTGGCCTTCGACTCGTCAATTATCGTTATCTTGCTTACCGCGCATGGCTCAATCGAATCAGCGAAGGAAGCGCTGCGGCGTGGGGCCTTCGATTATCTTGAGAAGCCTTACGATAAAGACGCCTTGCTAGCCACCATCAACCGTGCGCTTGACCGGCTTGACGCCATCGACGTGGAAATCATTTCGGCTTCTCCCAAGATGGAGGCAGTCAAGCGGATGATTTTGAAGGTTGCGCGCTCCAATTCCACGGTACTGATCAGAGGTGAGTCGGGAACTGGCAAGGAGCTTATAGCTCGCTCAATTCATAATCAATCGCCGCGGGCACAAGAGATGTTTCAGGCGGTCAACTGTGCCGCCATCAACGAGAATCTGCTGGAGTCGGAACTGTTCGGTCACGAAAAGGGTTCATTCACTGGTGCGCACGCCGACAAGAAAGGTTTGTTCGAGATTGCCGACCGGGGTTCGCTGTTTCTTGATGAGATCGCCGAATTGGATGTGGCTATGCAGGCAAAACTGCTGCGAGCGCTTCAGGAACGCAAGATTCGACGCGTTGGCGGCACTCACGAAATCAGTGTCGATGTACGGGTTATCGCAGCCACCAACCGGGACCTGCGTGCGATGGTAGCCGACGGCAGGTTCAGGGACGACCTTTACTACCGCATCAATGTTCTCTCGGTTGATGTGCCCCCTTTGCGCGAACGGCGCGATGACATCCCGGTGCTGATCGATTTCTTCTTAAAGAAACATACGCGCAACACCTCGCGACTCGTACGTGGACTTACCCCTGAGACAAGAAAACTCATGCTCGACTACAGCTGGCCCGGTAACGTACGCCAGCTCGAGTCCGCGATCGAACGGGCCATCCTGCTTTGTGAAGGCGACCAGATCACCGTGGAAGACTTGCCGCTCGAGGTGAGGCAGGAGACTCGTCCCGCTTCCCAAGGATATTTCAAGTTACCCGCTGAAGGAATCAGCTTCGAAGATGTGGAGCGGGATCTGCTGACCCAGGCGATGGAGCAAACAGATTACAACATCACCAAAGCGGCAAAGCTGCTGGGTCTGACTTTTCGCACTTTGCAGTATCGTCTCGAGAAATTCGGCATCAAGAAACCAGAAGGAAAAAGGGAAGCGGTTGGGTAGAGCGCTTGTCATCAGATCTCAGATCTCAGATCTCAAATCTCAGATCTCAGATCTCAGATCTCAGATCTGAGTTTTAGACCAGTTCTGAAGGTTCTCAAACACTAATTCGAATATATCCATAAATGAATCGACTCTCATCTGTTCTAATTCTCTGCCTTGTGATCATGGCTCCCGTTTTTTCCGCTTGTTCAAAGAATCAGGACAGCAGTGGAGGAGCCGCAACCACTTCGCCAACACCGGTTTCAAAGATAACCTCCGAATCCGTGGTGAAGGTCGCGGTTCAGGGCGCTGAAATCCCCGCAGGTGGTTTTGCTGATGCAATTGTTCGCGTTACCGTCCAAAGCGGCTACCACATCAATTCCAATCCCCCGACCTTTCCCTATCTGAAGGCAACTGAGCTGGAGATGGCAGACACGGATGAGATCTCGCTCAATTCCGTCTTCTATCCGAAACCGCTAGTCAAAACTTTTGCATTTTCCGACAAGCCACTCCATGTTTACGAAGGAGAGACCCCGTTGACAGTGGCTTTTGAAGCTGCCAAGAGCGCAAAAAAAGGTCAACAATCCATTCCTGCTAAATTGCGCATCCAAGCCTGCGATGATCAGGTTTGTTATCCCCCCGGTTCGATAGACTTAGTGATTCCGGTGATGATCAAGTGAAACTATTCTGGCTGATAGTTGCCGGAGGCTGTGTTGCCGTTGCGGCTGTATTCATGCTGCAGGGGGATTTTGATCGGGCATTTGTAGTGGCAGTGGCCGGCATGGTTGCCTGGTTTCTAAACTATCGTATGCAAGTGAAGGAAAGACTTGCTGCGATGGACGCAGCTGAGGAAGAGAATTCAGAGGGGAATGATTTAGATGAAGATCAGTAATTGTAAATCGGTTCTGTTAGTGCTGTGCGGGTTGATTCTTCTGGCGCCGAATGTCGCGGGAGCGACCGACGAGGCGGACGTGCGGGGGACGGTCCAGCGCGTTTTTCAGCAGTTAAAGTCGGGAGATTATGGATCGGTTTACGATGCATTACCGTCATCGTCGCGCACGCGCATGTCGCGCACGCGCTTTACCACTGCCTTGAATCGAGCTCAAAACATGTATGTGCTCGATCGGATAGAGATAGGACAGGTAAAGATTTCAAGTAACGTCGCGGTTGCCGACACGGTGCTTTACGGAAGGGTTGTGAGCCCAATTCAGAGTGAGGGGAAAATCGTGGTTCAGCAATATCTGATTCGCGAGGACGGGAAGTGGCGAGTGGCAACAGGTGATAGCGCGACGATCAAAACATTCCTGGCAGGGAATCCGGCCTTTGGTCGCAAGTTCCCGATTCGCCAACCGCGGATTTACGTCAAGCAGAACGGGAAGTGGATAGAATTTAGCCCGCCTCGGTCAATGCGCAGTTAACCGGCTCGTGTCCTAAAATCTGTAGGGACGTCCCTTCGTGGGCGCCCCATCGTGGGCGCCCCATCGTGGCATTATTAGTAGGATGTTACTAGCGCCAACACGATGGGGCACCCACGGAAGGACGCCCCTACAGATAGGACACCACCGCTGTAACCCCTGTCTTCAACTAAGTAGCAAATCATCAAAGGACAACTGCGCGTCGTCAACCTGCTCGGTATATTCACGGTGGCCAATCCTGTAACGCGGCACGTCGAGGGCCTCGCGCACAGCGTCAAGATGAAATCTGATGATATGTGGAGTGACGCGAACCGAAGGAATACGCCGCTTGCGAGCCAGGCGGCGAACCGTAGACTCGCTAACCTGCAATACCTTTGCGAGCTGTCGGGCAGTCAGAAATTCTTCGCGCTGTTCCATGGATTTGAGCGCATCCTAACCCAACCGCTTGAGACCGGCCAAAAATAAAACAGGTGCTTTACGCGGCAGGATTAGAAGGGCAACAGGGGAGATGGGTAACAGGGGCGCAGGCAACCTAAGCTGATTTCGTGGATCGTTTGGCTCTCTCGGGCAAAGCAAACGATCATAAGAAATGAGATTCAGAAAATCCGCGAATGAACAATGTCAATGAGAAATGGAAAATGTTTAGATCTTTCTTTCTCCCGTTACCCTTTTGCCCTTTGGTGCGGGCTATCTGGGGGCAGCGGGAACAGAGAGGGCCACGCGGTAAACGGCAGCCCCATCGATTTCAACGTCCTGGCTGAGCGGCTCGCCATTGGAAGGTTTCACAGTGACTCGATACTTTGCAGGTTCGGGTGTCAGTCTGAATACAAATGAACCGGTCTCGTTGGTCACTCGACCGTCGATCTTTTTCGTAGAACCGTCCTCTTGAATCTTAGCCAACTCAACTTTCGCGCCGGCAAAACTTCGGCCGGCCTCGTTAAAGACGCTACCACGAATAAAGGCGATAGATCCTTCATCTATGGTCAGAATCAAGCGATCTCCCAGCGAACGGGTCTTACCAGCCTTGACGTCCACATTTTCAATAGTGCCCACACTCAGCCCTGGCTTTTTAAACGTGAGTGCATACTTTCCCGCCGGCAAACGCTGAACTAAGAACGAGCCGCTCTTATCAGTCACGACGCGGTTAACCTCGCGCTCGTCCTGCCTGATAACAACTGTAACGCCGGCGGGCGCCCCAGTCTCAACTCGGACCTTCCCCTTGATACCGCCAGTCGAACGATCCTGGGCCACTGACGACGCTCCCAAAAAGAGGAGAGCCATTGACGCAATTACTAATCTATAAGGTCTCATTGGGGAATCTCCGGGGTTAAGGTCTGAAATACTCCTTTGATCAGATTGTAACATGTCGCCAGGCCTTGGATTTGAGTGATTTAGTCGTAACCTAATATAACTGTGCCTTCGATACGATCCACGAATTCACATGAATAGCACTAACAGGATTTCGTGTTGGTTCGTGTGATTTCGTGGATCGTCGCCTTGCCCGCCCCTGCAAATTGCTCACTTCCATCACAACACACGAAGCCAAAAAACTGACAATGCCCATCCTCGCTGGTTGAAGCTACTTACTTGATGCCGGTGAGCACGTCGCATGTTGCCCGGCCCGTACGTTGGCGCATCCAACTAACTTCGTATAATCTTTTCCCTAATAGGGTTTCTATGAAGCCAGCTCGAATCAGTAGAGCTTCGACCGTTAAGACTGTGAACATTCGGATTACCCAGAGTAAAACTTCTCGCCAGGTCGCCATTCTAGTTTTGGCTACGCTTCTCTTGGGCCTGCCGGGCTTCCTTCCCTCCCAAGCGCAAGAACCGTCTACTCTGGTTCAGCGCCCGCGGCGTGTATTGCCCGCCCAAACTCAGGAACCCGATGACGTACTGCGTATCGACACTGACCTGGTCGCCGTGGACGTTACGGTTACCGATCTTCAGGGCGTTCCAGTGCGTAACCTCCGGAAGGAGGACTTTAAGCTTTTTGCTGACGGCGTCGAACAACCGGTTTCCTTCTTTCAGGTGGAGCGAAGAACCGGGTCCCCTCGACCTCTCGCGCTGGTGTTTGCCCTAGACATCTCAGGCAGCATGACGCCGGAGGAGATGGGCCGGTTGCGAGTTGCCTTGCAGGCTTTCTCGTCACGCATTGCGGATCAGCAAGCGGTGTACGCCGTGATGGCATTTGGGATGAACGTGAAGACATTGCAGAAGTTCACTTCGGATCCATCAGCTCTTGATCGCGCTTTTGAAAAACTCGCCCGCGAACCGAACGGCCTTTCAACCCACACTTACGACGCAGTTGACGATGCTATCCGATTGCTCGTCCGTCACGCTCCTCGCACACGCGATCGACGTTTGATGAAAAGGGCGGTGCTGGTTGTAACTGACGGCTTTCCCGTGGGAGATACGGTGGCTCCGCAAACAGTGATTGAACGAGCCAATGCCGCCAACGTAAGTGTGTATTCGGTGACGCTGCCCTCGTACTCGCGGATGATGACGGCTTCGACGCAGGCGCCTTTGCCGACACCGCTTGATGTGAGTGGACTGGCTGAGTTGACCGGAGGGCAGAGTGTTTATGCCAATGAGAAGGATTACGCGCCCCTCTTTCGCGCGCTGGCCGAGGAAGTTACTTCTGCCTACGTCTTAGCGTTTTATCCTGCGGAAGAAAAACGGCGGGATGGTGAATTCCATTCGCTCAAGGTGGAAGGTCCACCTGGTCTGTCTATCAGGCAAAGCCGTCCGGGATATCAGGCGGGAAAACAGTAGGCAGGAGCAGTAGGCAGGAGGCCGTAGAACTGTTGCGTCTTTGCAGCCTGCCTCCTGCCAACTGCTCCTGCCGATTCTTTTTTCAGAACTCGTCGTCGTCGTCGTCGTCCAAATCCTCTTCTTCAACAATGTCCAGCTCGACTGGATCAAGACCCACTACTTCCAGGGCCGCTCCGCATTCGTCGCATGAGACCGTTTCGCCCTTATCCGTGTCCATATCTACGTGGACATCGGCATCACATTCCGGGCAAGTTCCTGTCGGCACTTTTTCTACCTCCAACGCGAATTATGTGAAGGCAGCAGCACGCCCAAAACGACGGGGAGTCCTCCACCTTGAGTATGATTGGCTGGAAACAATCTAACTGCCGCTGATGGATTTTGCAACACCCTTTTTTCCCGCTCCTGACGGCTCAAGACAGTATCAAGCCATCGCCGCCGAACTCTTCGGGAATGATTTTCACCTCTCAAGAATCTAGCGGACTCAATGTGACTGTGGTTACCCACAGAGCGACAATCAGTGGCAATCGCACGGCGGGCAGGGGTTAACCTGTTCAGAGACTGTTTACGCCCGCCTCGTCGCCAGACCCGCGGTCCCCAATACTGTGGGCGATGTTGGCCGTTATCAAAAACCTGCGGTTCAGTTTCCTAGTCCTGCTATCGGTGTCGGTTGTTTTCCTGGTTTCCTATTTTAGAGCCGGGCACACACGGAGCAATACCTTCGGCAAGCGCCTACCAGTTAGTGCGTCTACAACACTTGAGCCCCCCAAAACGCGACCGCCCGCCGACTCAGTTTCCCTGGATAATGACAACGACGGAATCCCCGACGCTGCTGAACTCAGTTCCTTCTCCGACCGCGAGAGGTTTAGGCGCGCCTTTACCGGGATCGCCGAAATGCAGTTCTACCAGATTAGCGATCACTGGAATGCGGAGCAGCGAGACTGCGCCGGCCTTGTCCGTTTCGCCTGGCGCGAAGCCCTGCGCAGTCACGATCGCGCCTGGTTTCAGAAGATGGGACCTGGTTATGAAGATCTTGCTGCGGACGTGTCCGTGGATTACCTGGAACGTGGTCCGCTCGGAGAGAAACTTTTCCGCACCGATTTTGGCGCTTACAAAACCACTGATCTCAAGGAAACGAAATTCTCTGAGTTCGCTGACGCTCGCACACTGAAGAACTTCAACAGTCGCTTCATCAGCCGCGATCGTCACCTTGCTCAACCGGGCGACTTACTCTTTTATCACCAACCCTGGGTCCAGAAGTTTCCTTATCACGTAATGATTTTTGTTGGCGAGTCACGGATCGTCACTGCAGAAACGCGCGGTTGGGTGATCTACCACACCGGCGCAACCGCAGTCGACCAGGGAACGGTAAAGAAAGTCGACCTTTCGGTGTTGGATCAACACCCAAACAAGCGCTGGCGGCCAGTGCAAAGCAATCCCAATTTTCTCGGGTTTTATCGACTCAAGATTCTCGAATAGCTCGGAGGTTAAATCGTGTTTGAATTGAACTCTCGTTCATATCGTGTGCTAACCGGCGGCCTGATCTATCTGACCGTGATCGCCGGTGTGCTGACCATCGCTACTTTCCGCTCTCGAGCCGTTGTGGCGACGAGCTTCGAGGCAAACCGGTTTGTCGCATCAGGAAGCAACGGCTCAGCCAAACCCTTCTTTTCGCTTTCCACTAACCGTACTTACGGAAGCACTGAACGAGCACGGCTCTGGATCGATTACCAGGGTGTAGACAAACTCGATTTCCGCGTCTACCGGGTTAAAGATCCATTGAAGTTTTTTACCCAACTGGACAATCCGCATCAGATGGGCGAGCGGGAAGAAGAAGAGTTTGGCGGGTCCATACGCCGAAGTCCCTCAGTGTTGGAACGGGTACGCGCGGTTAAGCGTTGGGTCGCCAGGGGTGTCAAAACGTATGTGCGGACCCAACTGCAGCACGACTCGCGAAAGAGCTTCAACCAGAAGTTTCGCGCCGAAGAAGTCGCCGGCCGCATGCCTCTTAACGTGGCGGACTACGCCCGCGTGCCACTGCTGAATCCGGATCAATTAGTCAGTAGTTGGCGAGAGCCTCTTTCACCGCTCGAGGACCAGTATGACCGGCGCATGATTCCCCTGGGCAAACGCGAGCCGGGTGTATATCTGGTTGAGGCCGTGGGAGGGGAGTTGAAAGCATATACGGTGGTGGTCGTAACCGATCTAACGATGATTGATAAGACGACGCCTGATGGGCAGTTGATGATCTACACCGTGGATCGCAAGACAGGAGAGCCGCGGCCAAATGCCCAGATTCAAGTCGTCAAAGACAGAAAGGCAGTCGCCGGCGGAGTTACAGACGGACAAGGAATTCTCAGAACCAGTATCGACAAGCAGCTTCTTAACTCACCCGAAGCGGACGTCGATCCCGCAACGGACAACAATCGATCCAAATCGTTCCTGATTCTCGCCAATCAGAATGACAACTTCGCTATCTCGGATCTCCAGTCGTACTACTTTGGCGGTTATCAAGACGAAGATGAGGAAAGGCGCGTTAAGAGTTACATCTATACGGAACGACCGGTTTACCGACCCTCACACAAGGTCTATTTCAAGGGCATCCTGCGGGCGATGGATGTGCGGGGAAATTACAAATCCATAAACGAGAGCAGGGTAAACGTCGCGATCGAGGATCCAAATAACGCCCGCGTATTCGCTAAGGAGCTGCCACTTTCTGCGCGCGGCACATTCAATGGAGAAATGGAAATCTCGGAAGAGGCTGCCCTGGGAAACTATCGAATTGTAGCCGAGACGGACGCTGGCACATCCAGCGGGAGTTTCGAAGTTGCCGAGTATAAGAAACCCGAATACAAGGTGAAAGTCTCGGCGCCGGAAAAATACCTCAACGCGGGCGAGAAGATGCAGTTCTTAGTTAGTGCTCGTTATTTCTTTGGGTCACCGGTAGCGAATGCGGAAGTCAAATACTACATCTATCGGTCGCGGTATTACGCCTGGGGGTACGGGGACGACACCGAGGAGACAAGCGACGAAACGGAGAGCGACGACGACTACGCCGACGACTATGGTTACGGGAACGACATGGTTCAGGAGAGTGAAGGGAAGCTCGATGCTGGCGGGCAACTGAAGGTTGAGTTTCAAATTCCCGAAGCCGATGAGAACGACCCGCGGGATTACAGTTATCGGCTCGATGCCCAGGTAACCGACTCTTCTCGTCGCACTTTAAATGGCAGTGCCAGCTTTGTCGCGACCCGCGGCAACACCGTGGCCCACGCCAGTCCCGACCGCTTCGTCTACAGCAAGGGCGACGTTGCGAAGATCAGAGTCAACACCACTGACTACGAGGGCCGTCCGGTACCTGCCCAGATCTTGCTGCGTTTCGTCCAACGCACATGGACCAGGGTAGAAAAGAAATCTGAAAGCGGCTATTCATATCCGGAATATGGAATGCACGAACGTGAGGTTGAGTCGGCCGCCCTGGAAACCGATACGCAGGGGGCGACTACATACAACTACACGACATCAGAGGCTGGCAATTTCTCTATCAAAGTAATCGTCAACGAAGGTGGAAGGCAGATCACTTCGGTTGGAGGTTATCTTTGGGTAACTGACCGCCAGCACGCATGGTCCGACTCCGCTTACTACAACACCGATCATGGCTCCATTAAGCTTGTGCCCGACAAAAAGTCTTACCGTCCCGGAGAGATAGCCCGCGTGCTTGCGATTCTGCCTACTGATAACGCGCACCTGCTGGTTAGCACCGAACTGTCAACTGTTCTATCAGCCCGCCATGTGAGTGCGCCCGGAAGATCCATCATTCTCGACGTGCCAATCGAAGCGAGCTATGCGCCGAACGTATTTCTGAATGTGACTTATGTAAAGGACGGTGAAATGTATACAAGTGACCAGCGTCTTCTTGTTCCGGCTCGCGACAAGATGTTGAATCTTGAAATCATATCCAACAAGCAGGAGTACAAGCCTCGCGAAACCGCTTCCTATACGATCCTTGCTCGTGGCGCTGACGGCGCGCCCGTTGCTGGCGCCGAGGTAAGTCTCGGCGTGGTAGATGAAGCGATTTACAGTGTCTCGCCGGATTTGTCCTCCAACATTCACCGGGAGTTTTATGGCCTTCGTTACAAGAGTGTTGAGACGCATCTCTCGATTTCGTTCGGCTTCACCGGCTATGCCGGAGACAAACCACTGGAGCTCGCGAAGAACAAGCCTGCTTTTGAGCTTGCTGACTTCAAGAATGAAGGTGACCTGGTTGAGCCGCTCATCAGAAAGAACTTCAAGGACACGGCATTCTGGCAGCCGGAGGTAATCACCGGGTCAGATGGACGCGCAACATTTAAAGTCCGCTTGCCCGACAATCTGACTACCTGGCGAGCGACCGCACGCGGTGTCACTGCAGATACGAAGGTGGGTGCAACGAAGTACAAGGTTGTGTCGCGTAAAGATGTAATCGTACGTTTGGAGACACCCAGATTTGTCACCCAGGGCGATATAGTTACGCTCTCAGGAATCGTTCACAACTATCTTAATCGAAACATGGCAACGCAGATTTCCATTGCCGTGGAAGGCGCACAACTTCTCAGTCCCGCCAATCAGACCGTAACTATCAATAAGCAAGGTGAGCATCGCGTTGACTGGCAGATCTCAGCGCCGAACGTCGGCCAAATAAAACTCCTGGCCAAGGCGTTGACCAACACTGAGTCAGACGCGGTTGATCTGCCTTTGGAGGTTGTCCCGCGCGGTCTCCATCAGGTGAAAAACGAGATCTGGACCTCTGCCGACGAAAATGCCGATCGAACGTTCGCGCTCGACCTGCCGGCCGATGCGGACACCCGCGCGCGCAAATTGCGGATCGAGGTGTCGCCTTCGGTTGCCGGCACACTCTTTGGCGCACTCGACTATCTCACCGCCTATCCATATGGCTGCACCGAACAAACGATGTCCAGTTTCCTGCCCAATGTCGTGGTAACGCAGGCGCTGAACGAAGTAAAGACTTCATCAATTCGCAGCTCGAATGATCTGGAGAAGAAAGTTCGGCGAGGGCTTGATCGCTTGTACGCCTTCCAACATGAGGATGGAGGATGGGGATGGTGGAAAAACGACCAGAGCGATCCCTTTATGACGGCCTACGTGATCGACGGCCTGATGCTGGCTAAGTATGCCGGGTACCAGATCGATGACAGCCGGGTGCAGCGAGGCCGGGAGAAACTTGAAATCATGCTCGAAGCTGGAAAGACCGAGTCGGGAACAACCATCGATGCCGACACACGTGCTTTCATGATTCACGCCCTCGGGGAGACAGGCGGCGTTAATAAAACTCATGTCGAGAGGCTCTTCTCTGACAGAGGCAATTTGCAACCCTATGGTCGCGCCTTGTTGGCGCTGACTCTAAATCAACGCAAGGAGGAAAAACGCGCACACGAAGTTGCCTCCGAGATCGAACGCTCCGCAAGTGACGACGGCGTCACTGTTCACTGGCAATCCCGACGCAAGGAAATGCTCGACTTCGTGGAACAGAACGAAACCGAAGCAACAGCACTTTCACTGAAGGCCCTGGCTCGCATTAAACCGGAGAGCCGGCTCCTGCCCCGGACGGCGCGCTGGCTTGTCTCTCAACGTCCCAATGGCTACTACTGGAATTCGACCAAAGACACCGCCTTCGCGATCTTGGCACTAATCGACTACCTGAAAGTGAGTCGCGAGCTTTCACCGAACTACGAGTTGACGGTGTATCTGAATGGAGAAACCGTAATCGCAGAACACGTCTCGTCCTCAGCGACTTCGCAAACTTTTGTGGTCAGCCGCAAGGCAGCCCAGGTCTCGGGCGGCACCCAGGTTCGTGTCGTTAAGCGTGGGCAGGGAACGGTCTATTTTTCCACTTCAATCGACTATTACACCGGGGAGGAAGAGGTGGCGGCGCGTGGATCGTCGGATCTCAACTTAACTCGCGAGTATTTGCGGCTTCGCGTTGTTGAAGATGGTTACAAACTCAAATGGGCGCTGGAGCCTTTAACTGGCGAAATCCATTCCGGCGATTTACTGGTGGTCCGTCTGCGTATCAACGGCGCCAAAGCGCGACACTTGATGATCGAGGATCCGATTCCTTCCGGAGCCGAGCAGCTCGAGAGTGTAGGCAATCTTAATCTCGATCATACGAGCGGCTATAGCTGGACTGACTGGTATAGCTCCAGAGAGTTTCGCGATCAGCGAACCGTCTTCTTCCTTGATTACTTTGACGGCGACGCGATCTTCCAGTACGCAATGCGCGTTCAGGTGCCTGGAGAATTTCGCATGGCCCCCGCCCGCGCCGAGTTGATGTATCAGCCGGCTACGCAATCGAACACGACCAGCGGAAGAATGACCTTCCGCGAGAGGAAATAACGGAGCGCCGGGTTCCGGCGCCTCCACTACGGCCGATGCGGCCAAAGGAGAGCAATGCTTACAGAATCGTTTCAATCAATCGCCACTGCCACACGCCAGCTCCTGAGAAATTGGAGAGTCATGATCTTGCTCGCCGGGCTCTATGCCGCTCTGATTGCCGCGCTCTATCTTTTTGTAACGATCCGGGAAGCCAGCGCGGGACAGGTAGTTCTCAGCCTGCTTCTGGCCATCACGGTGCCATTTCTCTTCTTCGTACTGCAAACCGCGGGTGCCAGCCAAACCCGCAGCATCCAGGGCGAAACCTTTGTCAGAGAAACGCTTAAAAGTTCCTGGAAGGTGATCGTTGTCAGCGTGCCGCTTGTTGCCCTGGCAGTTGCCTTAACTTACTTGCTAGGTAAGGCCCGAACGTACACGGGAACGGATGCGCGAGAGCTTTCAGATGTCGCAGCGCAATATCAACTGACAGCGGGCAATGATGCAAGACCGCCGCTGAGGTGGAGTCAGCTAATACAAAATGCCATTGGGTACCTTTCCCTCGGTCTGGTGCTCCCGCTGATCGCTATTCATCTCTGGGTCGCGAGTGTGAGAAGTGATCTCCTCTCCACCTTTAAGGCGACGAAGGATCTGATCGTAGCCGCATTTGCTCCCTCGTCTGTCCTTATATATACGGCTGGCTTCGTGGTTTTTGGAGTCATCCCATATCTACTTCTCATTAAACCCACGCCGGCTAGCAGCGCCTGGATGGAGATCACGTTTTTTGTAGGCCGACTGCTGCTGGTGTTCGTTCTGACTCTCTTCGGATGGGTGGTAACGATGAGCGCACTGGCGATTTCGAGGGATGAGCGGGCCTGTCAGAACGGCGTTCGGTAGCGACCCGGTCGATCGCGTCCTAATTTGACAGTTGGCTCGGGTCGGAACAAGCGATCCACGAAGCCACACGAACGAACACGAAATGTGTTCGTCATATTTAGTGCTATTTCGTGGATCGTTTTTGATTTCGGCGCCTGCCTTGGACAGACAGGTGAAGAAAATGGAAATTGGAAAACTGCCGATGTACGCAACGAAAACACAACTTTGTTCTTGTTCTTCAGAGCCTTCTTCGTCAAGGTTCGTCCGCGGCTTCTACTTCTTATCAAGCAGGGCGGGATGCTGGCGCCGCCATGGGCGCGAGACGAACCCGGTCCCAGTGAAGTGCTACGTTACAGTTCTATGCGCAGTTGCGGCTATAGCAGCCGGAGTCTTGGCCGTAGAGTCTTCCCGAAGGGAATGGGCTACGAATTCACACGCGGCACCTTCGATCTTATCGCGTGAGGATCGTATCGACAGCGACCTGTCAATCGCGGCAGCGTCTGCGCTTGGCCATCGTGAGGGTATGGTTATTGTGATGGACCCTCGCACCGGTCGTGTTCGAGCCGTCGCGAATCCACATTTTGCGTTTGAAACATCTTTCGCGCCCGGGTCGACTATCAAACCGTTCAGCACGCTGGCTGCGCTGCGGTCGGGAGCGATCGACAAGAACTCGCGCATGTTATGTCGCGAGCATTTCAGGCATGAAGACTTCAAAACAGTATGTTCTCACCCACTAGGTCTGCCGCCGCTTAAGCCGGCGGAGGCACTCGCCTACTCTTGCAATTACTATTTCGGCAAGCTCGGCGAGCAATTGGGGGAATCTAGTCTCAATTCAACTCTTTCCGAGTTTGGTTTCGGTCAACCCAGGCAATGGCGTGTGCAGAGTGCTGTGGGTGAGGGCGCTCAATTAGAGGTCACTCCAATCCAATTACTGACTGCGTATTCAGCACTGGTTAATGGCGGCCATCTCCTGGTACCGCAGATCGCGCCTGCGGCAGGTTTTGTATCGCAGCATCAGAGGAAGCTCTTGATTGATGACGAGCACCGGCACCCGATACTTGAGGGAATGCGCGGCGCGGTTCGCTACGGTACTGCTGAACACGCGAAGTTACACACGCTTCCGCTCTATGTCTTCGGCAAGACCGGTACAGCTACCCAGTTCGGCGGATTTCGCACGCATGGTTGGTTCGTCGGCTTTGCATCACGCAGTGGCCCGTCCCCTACGACGCCCGAAAACACAGAGCTAGCCGTCCTGGTTTTTCTTAAGCGGGCACATGGATCTGATGCGGCGGAGCTCGCGCGCCCGATCTTTGAGGTGTTCATTCGAGGCGAGTCTCTAGACGCGAATACACCACGGTTAACTGGAAAGAAATCTCTCATGCTGGGACATCTCGCAGGTCAGGAAGAGTGGTTTACCCCCGCTCGGCTGGCCATGGAAGTCGGCGGGGGTAAACCACCCCTCCTGACCTGCGAATTTAATCAACCCGAGAGATTCAGCAATGGTGTGTTGCGGCAGAGACGAAGCAACCTCTCCGTCTCCGCAACTCCACGTCGTCCCGTCGCCGCGTCGCCGCATCTCCGTGTTTCCGTGTCTTCTTCCTCGCGAACCATGCTGCTGGAAAACTACATCCTCGGCGTGGTGGCTGCGGAAGGAAGCACGGAAATGGAGCCCGAGGCACTAAAGGCCCTGGCGATTGCCAGTCGGACATATGCTGTGAAGAACCTTCGGCGCCACGCGGTTGATGGCTACGATTTTTGCACGACCACACATTGCCAGCGCTATCTTTCGATTGACGCGCTCGCCGGCAGTTTTCTTTCGTCTGTAATCCCTCAGGCCGTGAAGGAGACCACGGGGCATGTCCTGCAGGATAAGGATGGCCACATTGTTGACTCATACTTCAGCGCCTCGTGCGGTGGGGCGACCGCGAATATTGGTACGCTGTGGGGAGTGAAAGCCCCTTCGTACCTGATCGGCACCAGGGATGAGTTTTGCCTGACGATGCCTCATCACAGTTGGAGAGACGTGATCTCCTCTGCCGACTTACTACGAGCGCTCGAGAGTGATCCGAGAACCGAGGTCGGGGGCAGTCTGACAAATGTCTCGGTTACCAGACGAGATGCCAGCGGCCGTGCCGAGTTAATAACTATCGAGGGCGCTCGTCGTCGTCGTACTGTCAAAGGGTGGGACTTCAAGATCGTCGTCGGTCGCGCACTCGGTTGGAACTTGCTTAAGAGTTCGCGTTTCGAGATATCACGCTCGCAGTCTGGTTACGTTTTTCGAGGTACCGGCTTTGGCCACGGACTGGGCCTCTGCCAGGAAGGTGCACACGTGATGGCTCGACGTGGCGCCAGCTATCAGCAGATTCTTGCAAAGTATTTTCCCGGTACGCGTCTTAGTCCAGAGTCATCTGGAACAAGATCTCTCAGGGTAGGTTACCTCGCAAGTCAGGAAGGGTGGTTTACCCCCGCTTGCCTGGCGATGGGAGTCGGCGGGGGTAAACCACCCTTCCTGACCTGCAAATTTAAGCAACCTGAGAGATCCAGCAAGAATGCTGTGGGGCAGAGACCAAACAATCGCCAAGTCGCCCCTTCCTCCCGTCACTCTGTGACGTCCCATCACGCCATCTCCGCTTCTCTCCGACCCCCCGTCTCCGCGTCTCCGCGTATCCGTGTCTTCCCGGGGAGGCGCACGCTTTCCAGTGAACACTTTCGTCTGAGTTATCCGGCAAGCCTCAGCCAACGAGATGTGGAGTATGTATTGCAGGTGTCGGAATCAAACCGTGCTGATCTAATCCGGCGTGTTGCCACCGGGGGTGTGCCATTTCATTTACCGACTGTGGAGTTGTTCATCAACGAAAGCACCGGCGACTTCGTTGGTAGAACCGGTCAACCGCCCTGGGTGGCAGCCGCAACTCGTCGGAACAGAATCGAGCTACAGCCTCTCGAAGTACTCGTAAGTCGACGAATCCTTGAAACAACCATTCGCCATGAACTTGTACATTCAGTTATTGAAGCTATCGGCGATGGTCGCGCCCCCCGGTGGCTCGCGGAAGGTTTGGCGTTGCATATTGCCGGGGAGGGACCAAAGGTTGCGCGCTATTTGCGAAAGACTGACTTAAGAATTGAGGACCTTGAACTCAGGTTATCACGAGCAGCACCAGCCGCAGATATGAAGGCCGATTACGCTACTGCTTATCGCGAGGTGAGAAGACTGATTGATACGGAAGGCGAACCCGCTGTCTGGCGGCGCGTGGTCACCCATCGATAGTCTTGAGATTACACAAGGACAGCTCATTCAACGCCACTCTTAGTATTGCTTTGGGATCAGCCTGGGTATTGCTTTTGTGATGGGCTTAGCAGACGATGAATATGTCTTTCCGTCTTCCCGCCGGAACCGGATTATGGCGCAACGCCTTGAAGCCTTAAGAGGGTAGATTACTCATGAACATATCCCAGACCGCCACAATCTTTGTTCGCCTACTCCTAACCTTCTTCTTAGTTGTCGCACCAGTGAGCGCGCAGCGCCGCCGCCCCGCCGCGCCTAAACCGGCGCCGCCAGTTAAGCCAGCTCAACCTGCGCTCACGTTTGAGACGCTTCTCGCGGCCGATAGCTACAAGATTTACGGCGAAGTAAGAGGTGTAGGCCAGCTGCTCCGCTCCGGCGGTATTAATGACATTGTGGATCCGGTCATGAAGCTCGCGGCCCCGCCGAAAGAGTTCAAAACCATGGTGCGATGGCTCAACTCTCACGCCGATGCGTTGATGACTTCCCGATTAATGTTTGCGGGCTGGCCGTCACGACCGAAACTACCTCAAGCTTTGTTTGTTCTTGAGTTTGCTTCTGCTGAAGAAGCCCAAAAATTTGAACTACAACTGAAGGAGTTTCTACCTAAGCTTTTGCCCACCCCAGCGCCGGAGAGTTCCCCGAGTTCAAGTCCGGAGAAGAATGAACCTGCCGAGATAAAGCCAAAGGAGGCGTCATCACCACCACCGCCACCACCCTACATTTTGAAACAGTCGGGCGCGCTGGTCTTCATTAGCGAATCGGAATTTACGTTTAAGGCCTTACGACCCGCAGGGAGTAAGTTGCTGGCCGAGGATCAAAACTTTCGTCAGGTGCACGACCGGTTTAGCTCTGAATCCGTTTTTCTCTATTTCGATGTGGCTTCTGCAGAAAAAGAGGAGCAGCAACGCATGCTTCAGATGCAAGAAGAGGAGAAAAAACGGGAAGAGAGCGCGACCGCCAATCCAACACCGCCCGAGGTCGCCGAAAGTCGTCCAGACGAGGAAGTGATGCCTGACGTCGTGCCGGAGGGACCACCTCCAGCCGAACTTGGACCTCCGCCGCCTGCTGAAGACACATCAGCTACATCTCCTTCGCAAAGTGATTCATCTGCGAGACTAACGATGGCGGGCCCGGCGGGTCTCGACCGGCTGGCCGGCGCCTTGTTTTTTGGACGACCGAAATGGCCAGAAGCGATTGCCGTCGCCATTGCGTTCGATGCCGACACCTATGTCGTGCGCGCACTTTTGGTGAATAGCCCAGGTGTGAGGGGAAATGTCATACCCTTTGCTCCGCAGTTAGTTTCCGGAGCGCCACTGGTTCCCGAAGCTTCTTCGGTATTGCCGGGCGACACCGAATTGCTGGTGACCCTCTCTCTCGACCTTCCGCTGATCTATGAGGGCGCGCTGAAAACGAATACCGAGATGCGTGTAGCAACCGGACAAACCATCAAGGCAAATCAGCCGGAGTCACCTTTTGCTGTCTATGAGAAAAAGTTAGGTCTAAAGATTAAGGAAGATGTGTTGCCGCTCTTCGGCAATGAGATAGCCCTGCGCGTACCGGTTAAAGCCTTAGGTGTGAGCGGCCCACATTCCGCACCCTCTGCCAGTCCGGTACCAATGGGTGAAGCGGCCACAAAGGCAGCTCCGGCGACATCCGGCCCTGAGCCAGTGATCGCGATTTCGGTAAAAGACAAGGAGGCGCTCCGCGCGTTGATACCAAAGATCATCGACGCAGTTGGGTTTAAAGGTGCTAGCCAGTTGGCCCAGAGTGAGAAGCGCGAAGATACTGAACTAGTTACCTATGCGAATGTCATTTCTTATGCGTTCATCGGCAACTTTCTGATTGTCTCCTCTGATCCCAAGGCTGTTCGCTACGTGGTAGATTCATATCTGAATCAGCAGACGCTGGCGGGAAATAGCAGCTTCAGGAACTACACGCGGTGGCAACCGCGCCAGGTGTTGGGTCAGGTTTATGTTTCACCAGCGCTGATGGAGAGTTATAGCGGATTTAGCAGAGACGGTAATTTGATCACCAATGATGCGCTTCGAGATTTTGTCTCCCGGTTAAGCCCGACCGCCGAGCCGGTTACTTACGCCATTTCTAATGAAGGGCTGGGACCTCTCCACGAGCTGCACGTTCCCAAGAATCTGGTCATGTTAATGATTGCCGGAATTGCCAAGGAGGGTAATCAGCCTCCGATGGTGAGAAATGAAGCAATGGCCCAGAGTGCACTGAGAATGGTTGTCAGCGCCGAAGCCACCTACCAGGCAACTGCGGGTAAGGGAAAGTACGCCACGCTTGACCAGTTGTTGGAACAGGGCCTGGTCGCGAAAGATTTTCTACAGAAGCACGGATACAAGATCGAGTTGACAGTGGTGGGAGAAAAGTTTGAGGCCAGTGCGGTGCCGCTCGAATACGGAAAGACCGGCACGAGGTCTTTCTTTATCGATGAAAGTGGAATGCTTAGAGGAGCTGATCACGGCGGCGGCGCCGCTACAGTTGCTGATAAGCCCGTTCAATAAGGACTATCCGCAGATTACTCAGGCAGTACTTTGAGCTTGAAACTTAGAACTTTGATTTGTCTTAGGTTGCACTCATTGGTCACTTAAGTCCAAAGACCCGGGGGCGGAAGATCAAAGTACAAAGTACAAAGTACAAAGCACAAAGTTCTGTCTATGTAATCTGCGTAATCTGCTGATAGCCTTTTACGTGAGATTGTCGATGTGCACCGGTTCCACGTAGTCAGCCAATTCAAAACCGAAAACTCGGGAATAGAAATAGAGCTCGCCATCCAAAGCGCGCTTGATGTTCTTGGCCTGTCGGAAGCCGTGCTGCTCGCCTTCGAACGCAACGTAAGCCACCGGAATTCCTTTCGCGCGTAATGCTTCCACCATTGTTTCGGCCTGATTAGGTGGCACGACCTTGTCCTCTAGTCCCTGGAAAAAAATCGCCGGACACGACAGCCTATCCGTGAAATTGATTGGTGAACGCTGGAAATAAATTTCCTGCTTTTCCGGATACGGACCAAATAGTCCATCCAGGTATCGCGATTCGAGTTTATGGGTCTCTTTTACGAGCGCTTCCGCGTCGCTCACGCCATAGTGGCTGGCACCGGCCCTAAAAGTGTCTCGGAAAGTGAGCGCGCAAAGCGTTGTATATCCTCCGGCGCTTCCACCGCTGATCATCAAGCGGTCGCCGTCGACCTCCTCCTGTGACACTAGATAACGCGCACCGTTTGCGCAGTCGTCAACATCTACAATGCCCCATTGGTCCTTTAACCTCTCCCGGTAGGCCCGACCATAACCGGTGCTGCCGCCATAGTTCACATCCAACACACCAATCCCTCGACTGGTCCAGTATTGAATTGTCAGGCTCAATGCTGTGGCGGCCGCAGACGTCGGTCCCCCGTGGCTCTTCACCAGAAGTGGTGGACGCTCCCCGGCCGGCGCGCGGTAGTCAAGATTCTGGGGAGGATAAAAAAAGCCGTGGGCAGTTAATCCACCCGTGGTGGTGAATTCAATAGCCCGGGGACTTGAAAAATATCCCGCTTCAATACCCAGATTGTTCGACCGTCGCAAGATGTCAAAGGTTCTGGTTTCGAGATCCAATCTGACGATCGATGGTGGCTCGGCAGGGGAGCCTGCCCGAAATACAGCCTGACCAGGTGCTGCGCGCAAGAATGTTATGTCCGTGTAGCTGGTATTGATGGGCTGCAATTTCCGAGAGCGAGTGTCTATCGAGGCCAGTTTGGAGATGCCGCGATCATAGTAAGTACATATGATCTCGTTCTCTGACGCGAAGGCATAATTGCTCACGCCAAAGATCCACTGGGGCACCCCGAGTTCGAAGTTTAGTTCGGTAACGACCTCGATCTCACCGTTGGTCGGCCAGCGATACAGATTCCACCACCCGCTACGATCTGATACGAAATAGAGCGTGCCGTCTGGGGACCACTCGGGTTGAAATATCGATTCCGTGATACCGCCGGCAACTCGCCGAGTGTTGGTAAGTGAGCGGTCCGCTTGTAGGCCCCCCGTCCAAAGTTCGCTGCCGTCCCAGGGCATCTGTGGATGGTTCCAGGTAAGCCATGAGAGTTGGGTACCGTCGGGACTCAAACGCGGTGATGAGTAAAAGTCATTTCCCTGGACCAACACGTGTCCACTGTTATTCGCACCTTCAAGTTCAATACTCACGAGGGTGTTGACCGCTTCGCGCCCGGCGACCCTATGGTCTTCTCTCACACAGATCAACCGTCGTCGTTTGGCGTCGACGACAGTATCCGCATACCGCAAGTCCACTTCGGGTGTGATTGGGCTAGGCTCCTCGCCGGGGCGCTGTTGGTAAATACGCTGATCGGTAAAGTTTGAAAAATAGACAACTCCATCGCTTACGACGTAATCCCCCCCGCCGTATTCGTGTACGCGTGTCCGAGCGTTGAAGGGCGGAGGGTTGACATCCGTCGCTGCGCCCGTTGCATCACGGCGCACTATGACGTGGCGACCGCCTTCTGAAGGCCGCATCTCAACCCAGTACGTGTCTTGGCCGGCTATCGTCGGCTGACTAAGGCCAACAGAGCCACTTACGATTAAGTCTGAGGTAATAGGGGACTTCCAGGAGCCATAAGCTGCAATTTTCGGTTTAATCATTCAGGTTTCTATCCGACCTTCGTTTGGAATGAGACGCGAACATGGCCAGATTAGCCCCAAAATAGCACGGCGGTTGCTCAGAGTACTGATTGACGAACCGCTTTGAGAGAGTTTTGTTACAACGACGTTAAGGCTTTGCAAGATAACTGCAACCTAAGGTTTTTGGGATCACTTAACATTGCGCATCGTTAATTCTCCATGGGAGAACTGAGATAAAGGCAAGGGCGTCGGTCTTGGGGGAGGTCGGCGCCCTCTCTTTATGCCTTAACACCTCATCAGCTGCCACACTATACCAACACCCATCCGGTTTAATTTGATCTGTTCACTTTAGAGTACAAATCCTCTTAGTGTAGACAGACCCTCTAAATGGCATCAGTACAGGCTGAGCCCATTTCCTGCCATTAAATCCCAAGCTGCCGGACGACCTTGCGTTCATGTTAAATCGCTGTCATCGCGATCCTCCGCCCACTCTGCGCGCGCGAGGCGCGCGACTTCCCCGTCGCTTCGAAAGAAAGACTCACGACCCCGTACAAATCATCCACACTCTCAGCCCAATAGAAGCTGGCGACGTGCTTTCCGTCGGATAAGACGGTCGGCAAGGTTGGCAGACTTCAATTTGCGTGCCCCCACACTTCGTGCCGTCACCAAAAAAACCATAGTCGTTAGCGCTTCTGTCTGCTGTTCCCGCCTTAATCAGTAGAGGAGCAATCGGCTTTGGCAGACCAGCGGGGCAATCAGCATGTCCATCCCGTTGCTAGTCATCTCGCGTAATCGCGGAAAAGCGAGAGTGTGACAAGAGCCGACCCACCGAAGACTTGGATGAGGTGACGAAGATGAGAAATAAAAAGGCTTTGGCATTGTTGATTGTTTTGACAGTGGCGAGTCTTGCCTGTTTCGGTTGGCGGAAAACTTCCGGCAATGCGAGCGCAGTTAAGAATTCACCGAGCCCGATCAAACAAGAACCTGCCAGCCTTTCGTACAACTCATTAAACGAAGCAATTGAAGCAGCGCGCTTCAGCGTCAGGTTTGAGAAGCAAACGACTTTCGACGGTTTGGCAAACGCCTATCACGCACCGAATCCGGTCCAAAATTACGACGCCTACATTGCGGAGGGCGGAGCGGATTGCGGAATCGCCAAGACACAATTCGCAGCCTGAATCTGCGTGGAAAATCGGAATGAGGCTAACCGCTTATCGCGCGCCGAGCCCTTGAAAACCGCAAGTAGCTCTCACGGTGATAGCGTTTTTCTTTTTGCCTGTCCGTGGGCGTAGCATCAAGATTCCTACCAGCGGGCTGCCCCGCCTTGGAACTTTGGCTCGCCCACGGCTTTGATTTAAGTTCCTCCTGGATAATGTGCCGAACTCAAATCGACCCACCATCGTTGACTCGTCTCGCAAACCAGATGACAATTCGCATGCACTGAAAAACTGCCAGGCCCAAAAGGTGAATCCGCCATGTGCCGCTCGTTCGTTGCAATAGTTGCTCTCATCTTCTTACTAGTCTCGTTTTCCCTTCCAATCTCTGATGCGCAAACGTTTCGACCAGTAGTTCGCGGGAAGCGCGGAGTAGTGGCAGGTGGCCATCCGCTTTCGGTGGAAGCAGGTATGCGCATTTTACAGCACGGCGGGAATGCTACTGATGCCGGCGTAGCCACCATCCTCGCCGCTTCAGTGATCGAGTTCTCCCACTTTTCGTTTGGCGGCGAGGTGCCGATTCTTATTAAGATGAAAGGTAAGGAGGTCAGTGTCGTCGAGGGTATGGGCCCAGCTCCGATGAAGGCCACACGTGAGTTTTTCGTCAATCGCGAAAAGAATGCGGCCTCTGGTATTGCGACGATGGCGGGAGCCAAAACGGGAGCGATTCCTTCAACTGGCCCGCTGCCCGCAACCGTTCCAGCGGTACTCGACGCCTGTGTGGTAGCTCTAGATCGATTTGGCACAAAGTCTTTAGCCGAAGTCATCCAACCCGCAATTGAGCTCGCGGACGGTTTTCCCATTGACGAGCTGCGCGTGCAGTACATCAAGACTCGCGGTGCGGTCTTCTCACAGTGGCCAGATGCGAAGCGGATCTTTATGCCCAATGGCGAGGTGCCGAAGGTTGGAGACATCTTCGTACAAGCTGACTTGGCCCGCACGTTGCGCGCTATTGTAAACGCTGAAAAGCAGGGGGTACGGCGCACCAGAAACGCGGCCGAGAAACGTCACTCAGGTCTTATGGCTGCCCGTGATTATTTTTACCGTGGACCGGTGGGCCAACGCATAGGCGACTACATGCAAAAGAATGGCGGCTTGCTCGCCGCCGAAGATCTCTCCCGCTTTCACGCCAAAGTGGGAACGCCTGTGAAAGCAGACTATCGCGGTTACGAAGTTTACAAAGCGGGTTTTTTTACCGCAGGGCCGGCGTTGGTTGAAACACTCAACCTACTCGAAGGCTACGATCTTAAGAAGCTCGGCTACAATTCACCGGATTACATTCACACCCTCGCTGAAGCTCTTAAACTTGCGTTGGCCGACCGTGATCGTTACTACGGTGATCCGGATTTTGTGAAGATCCCGACGACCCAGTTGTTGTCTAAGGATTATGCGGCTTTGCGTCGCTCGCTGATCCACCAGCAACAAGCTTCTCTGACGCAGCAACCTGGCGATCCGCTCAACATGAAAGCTGTATTGGCCAGTGCCACCCAACGTGTCAGCCGGGCCTCGGCCGTTTCGCAGATAGAGCGGGCCAACGATACCACCTGCGTAAATGTAATCGACAAAGATGGGAACTTGTTCAGTGCTACGCCCAGCGGCGCCTGGCTGCCCGCCGTGGTCGCCGGGGATACCGGCGTATTGATGGGTCAACGTCTGCAGTCTGCTTTGATGGATCCCAACAGTCCAAATGTCGTGGCGCCGGGTAAACGCCCTCGCATTACTCTCACGCCAACAGTTGTGCTGAGGGATGGCGAGCCCTTCATGGTTTTGAGCACGCCCGGAGGTGACAATCAGGACCAGGCGCTGCTGCAAGTCCTGCTCAATATCATCGAATTTGGCATGAACCCGCAGGAAGCAGTCGAAGGGCCACGCTTTGATACGCAGCACTACGTCAGTTCATTCGATGACCATGAGTTCTTACCCGGCTCGCTGAATGTTGAATCGCGAATCGATCAGAAGACTGTAACCGAACTCAAGTCGCGCGGCCACAAGGTGAAGGTCCAGTCCGACTGGGGCACGCTTTCGGCACCCACCGTAATTGTCTATAACCCACAAACCGGTGTTTCCTCCGCGGGGGCCGATCCGCGGCGCGGAAGATACGCGATTGCCTGGTAGAACGGTAGGGTAGCGTCAAAACTATGGACAATAAAAAACCAGCAGAGGCTAACAAACCAGCTGAGGATGAGCACGGCATGAGCGAGGATGAGATAGACCTGAACTTAGCTGGGACATTCCCAGCCAGCGATCCCCCGTCGTGGACGCTTGGTACTGATCACCACGATGAATCGCAGGATAAACATAGTGGCGACAAAAGCAGAGCACGGGATTAGCCGGCGAGAAGCACACTGCAAATATTCTCAATGAAATGCCCAACGGTGGAACAACTGAGACGAGGATTCTGCTAGTCATTGCTCTGTTCGGTCTGATATTGCCAAATGGCTTTTCTTGTACTGGCTGTTTTACGAATACGACGGGTTGGAAAAAGTCGGGCAGAATAAGCTCGCACTGGCCTTCATAATAGATGCTTACTTGCTACGGGCTTGCTTGCCTATCGCTTTGCCGGACGACCGATTGGCAGGATCAAGTGGTATTGGTTCGTCTTTCTCTCTCTTGTCGGAGGGCTGGGGTTTAGCCTACCTCTTTACTGGTGGCTGAACAAACGTAATTCAAATGACCGAATCGGGGAGACCTGAATCATGAATCTTGTTGTTGGCGCCACGGGTTTGTTAGGAAATGAGATCTGTCGCTTGCTTGCTGAGGCGGGAAAGCCAGCCAGAGCCCTGGTGAGAGCTTCATCCGATCCCGGAAAAGTGACCCAGCTTGAAAGTCTTCAACTGGAGATTGCTCGCGGGGATTTAAAAAACCCGTCCTCTCTGGAAGTAGCTTGTCGGGGCGTGAGGGCGGTTATTTCA
>JBHENP010000063.1:0-835 GCA_046261995.1 Pyrinomonadaceae bacterium | reverse complement strand
AACCGCCTCTTCTACTCTTTCGCGGGCTGAGGGTGACTCTATCCAGACCGTTGATCTCGAGGGACAGTTGAATCTGATCGATGCCGCGAAGGTTGCCGGCGTGAGTCGCTTCCTGCTGATCTCATTCCCGCCCGTTGGTCACGAGTTTCCGCTGCAGACCGCCAAGCGAGCTGTGGAAGAACATTTAAAGAATAGTGGCCTGAGTTACACCATCCTGCAGCCGACGAATTTCATGGAAGTATGGTTGGGTCCAGCATTGGGGTTCGATGCAGCGAATGCCAAAGCGCGGATTTATGGGGCCGGTGAAAACAAGATAAGCTGGATCTCTTTAAAGGACGTGGCGAAGTTCGCTGTCGCTACTGTGGACCATCCTGACGCTAGTAACGAGGTGATTGAGTTGGGTGGCCCAGAAGCACTGAGTCCGTTAGAAGTAGTCAGGATTTTTGAGAAGTCGTACGGCTGTCCGTTCGAAGTTGAACATGTGCCAGAGCAGGTACTCAGAGAGCAGAAAGAAACTGCCAGCGACCCTTTACAGCAATCGTTCGCTGCCCTGATGCTTTACTGCGCTCAGGACACCGTTATTGATATGAGGAAAACGCTGCGCAAGTTTCCAGTTCAACTTACGTCTGTGGAAGAGTACGCTCAGGCGACCCACGTGGGCAGACCCGGGGAGCGGTCGACGGGCGCCCGCTAACCAGGGCATTAATCTTTTTAACTCATCCACCTTCATATTGCTGTGAGTCAAGTTGCTGCCTTGGGCTACCGCTTCCTGTTCTGTAGTTGAGTGCATAACTTCAGAGGGTAATGATTTCGCTGCCACTCTGTTTTCAGTTTT
>JBHENP010000062.1:0-26995 GCA_046261995.1 Pyrinomonadaceae bacterium | reverse complement strand
CCTTATGCGGGTAATCGAACGCATTGTGTCCTCGGTCGGCCGTCGTATCGATGAGTCGTCACCAATGGTAGATGCCCGACTCCGTGATGGCTCGCGCGTCAATGCAATTATTCCACCGCTTTCCATCGATGGACCGGTGCTCTCAATCCGTCGCTTTGGTGCTGAGCCTTTGCGGATGAACATGCTCATCGAGCACAAGGCACTAACCAAAGATATTGCGGACATGCTGCAGATGTGTGTTACGGCAAGACTCAACGTTCTGATTTCCGGCGGTACCGGCGCCGGTAAGACCACATTGCTCAATGCGCTCTCGGCCTACATACCGGAAGATGAGCGTATCGTCACCATTGAAGATTCCGCTGAGTTGCAGCTGCAGCAGCCACACGTGGTCCGCCTGGAAACCCGCCCGCCAAATATCGAAGGGCGCGGTGAAGTGACCCAGCGAGATCTGGTTCGGAATGCGCTGCGCATGCGCCCGGACCGCATCGTGATAGGTGAGGTGCGTGGCGGCGAAGCAATCGACATGCTGCAGGCAATGAATACCGGCCACGACGGAAGTTTAACTACTGTTCACGCGAATACTCCGCGTGACGCGCTGGCACGTCTGGAAACGATGATCCAGATGATTGGTATGGGTCTCTCCGATCGTGCCATGCGCCAGCAAATGGCCTCCGCCCTCGACCTGGTGGTCCAGGTGGCGCGCCTCTCAGATGGAACACGACGTCTCACGTCAATCGCCGAAATTACCGGAATGGAAGGCGAAACGATCACCATGCAGGAAATTTTCCTGTTCGAGCGAACCGGGGTGGACGCCCAGGGTCAGGTCATCGGTCGCTTCAAACCTACTGGTATTCGACCCCGCTTTGCCGAACGACTTAAGGCCAGCGGGCTGCAATTGCCCCGAGTCTTCTTTGAGGAATAAAACGACATGTTGATCTCTTTTCTAGTTTTTGTATTCGGCTTGTTCCTCGTTCTGGGCGCATATCTCCTGGCTACGATGGGGACCGATGCGAAACGCACCCGATTACGCCAGCGGCTCTCAGAAGCCCTGCTCCATTCGGCACACACAGATGACATAGAAGTTGTGCTGGCGCGCAATGAGCTGATGAGCGAGATCCCCTCGGTCAATCGCTTTCTTATTCGTGTTCAGGCCGCCTTACACTTGAAACAGATGCTGGATCAAGCCGACCTGCATTTGACGCCATCACGGTTGGTGATGTTCGCCGGCATGGCAGGCATGCTCGCAGCGCTGGCAGTATCGGTCATCAGCGGGAACATTCTAATGATGCTGGGGGCGGGACTGGGAGCCGCGACCCTCCCATTTGCTCACGTTTGGTGGAAACGCAAAAAGCGTTTTGAAGCATTCCTGGAGCTGTTGCCCGATACGCTCGATCTGGTAAGCCGTGCGCTTTCAGCTGGCCACGCCTTCTCGGAAGCGCTTCATATGGTTTCGGAAGAGATGCCCGAACCGATTGCCGGTGAGTTTCGCAAGACGTATGAGGAGCAAAACCTCGGTCTCTCGCTAAAGCTTGCGATGGAAAATCTCACGCAGCGCATTCCGCTACTGGATCTACGCATGGTCGTCACTGCGGTGATGATTCAGCGTGAGACGGGTGGAAACCTCGCTGAGATTCTGGAAAAGGTTTCCCACACCATTCGTGAGCGTTTCCGCATCATGGGCGACTTGAAGACGTTGACCACGAGTTCGCGAATGTCGGCCTGGCTGCTCTGCGGCCTGCCGATATTCGTCACTATCATGATCACCATAATGAATCCCGACTACATGGCCATCCTTTGGAAAGACACGCGAGGACATTACTTGATTGCGGCGGCAATGTTCCTGCAGGTAACGGGCATGCTAATCGTGCGCAGGATTTTGGATATAAAGATTTGACCTTCGGTCTTTGTACTTTGTTCTTAGAACTTTGTACTTAGAACTTAGTGTCTAGGTTGGAACCAAGAACAAAGTACAAAGCACAGAGTACAAAGCACAAAGACCTAAAGCCATGCTCCTAATAATCACAATATCTACGTTCATAGCCATCTCGCTCGGAATGATGGGCGTTTACTGGCTTATGTACCGGCCCCAGAGCGCTTCTACTGAGCGTTTAAAGAGGCTTGGTGAAAGAGTCACGCCTACCGGCGGTGCGGGTTCTCTCGATGAAGATCATTCGGCGTCCGCCGACCTGGCGCAGCGTCTTGCTTCACCGCTTAGTAAGCTCTTGCCGCCGTCTGCTGCCGAAGCAAAAAAACTGCAAAAACAATTGATGCAGGCGGGGTTTAGATCGGCCGGTGCCCCGGTAATGTATCGCGCCATTCAAATCTTTTCGCTTGTCGCATTTCCGGCGATGGTTGCTCTCGGCTGCGCATTGTTCGCGCGTCCCCTCAACAGCGCTGTCCTTTTTATCCTGATGGCTTTCGTTGTTGGCTTCGCGCTGCCCCGCTATGGCCTGAAAAAGATGATCACGTCTCGTCAACAACGTGTCCGTTGGGGACTCGCTGATGCGCTCGACCTAATGGTGATTTCGATTGAAGCAGGTTTGGGATTGAACGCCGCGATGGTGAAGGTCAGCACGGAACTCAAGGACGTGCACCACGACATCTGTGAAGAATTCGAGATGGCGAACCTCGAGATGCGAGTAGGGCGTGATCGTGAAGAGGCCCTGCGTAATCTGGGGGAAAGAACTGGCGTCGACGATCTGCGCAGTCTCATTGCCATGCTAATCCAGACAGATAAGTTTGGTACGTCAATCACTAAAGCAATCAGAGCGTTCTCGGATTCACTGCGAACCAAACGACGTCAGCGGGCAGAGCAGGCGGCCCAGAAAGCCGCAGTGAAGTTGCTCCTTCCCCTGGCATGTTTCCTGTTTCCCACGTTGTTTATAGCCCTGCTTGGCCCTGCAGCCCTCCAACTAATAGATACGTTCGACAAGATGTAAAGGAGTTGGTATGCAAAAACGAAGACTAATCGCCATCCTGATTGCATTTGTCCTTACCATAGCGGTTACCGCGATGTGGAGCGCTACCACTCTCGAGAGAGATGGCGATCCCGATGCCAACCTGCTAGCGGACTCAGGTTCGGTCGCCGGCGACCTGGACGAGAATGGTGTGGCGCCCAAAAAGAAGGGCGGCAACAAAGTCGTGCGCGTCCTGGCGGCCCCCTTTAAAGCGTTTGGGAGACTGTTTCGAGGCAAAGAGGACAGGGTTCAGCGTATGACCGAGGCTGATGGCGAGAAGTTTGAGAGCGTGGGTGTCGAGCGAGTCGACGACAATCGCTACCCGGATGCCCGGAAGGTTTCTACTTCCGGCACTGCCAAAGAACATCTCGAATCTGGTCGCGAGTTTCTGCACGATGGCCGGCTGAATGAGGCGATCGCGGAGTTATCGACCGCTGCCTCTTTGAATCCGCGCCTGGGCGAAGCTCACAACCTGCTGGGCGTCGCATACGCGCGGAAAGGTTTGCAGGATCGAGCAAAAGAATCCTATGAACGCGCCGTTAAGGCAGAACCCGACGATGCTCAGACTCTGAACAACCTCGGCTTCTCTTTGTATCAAAACGGAAACTACCGCGCCGCGATTGATAGGCTGAAGAGAGCCGTGAAACTGGCTCCTCGCGATGAGCGCATCCTTAATAATCTGGGCCTGGCGCTCTGTCGCGTAGGGAAGTTTGAAGAAGCATACAAAAACTTCGCGCGTGCGGGCGGGGAACTAACGGGTAATCTGAATATCGCCAGGATGCTGGAGAGATTCGGGCGCGAAGATGAGGCAATCAAGTACTACGAGGGCGCGCGTCAGGTTGATCCCCATTCCTCAATAGCTTTGCGACGGCTCGCAGACCTGTACCAGCGCATTGGGAAAACTGAAGAATCACAAAACGCAAAAAACGCGCTGGCAGCCAAATCCACTGAAGCAAACGTAGCGCTCAGCGGAAAGTGAACCTCAGCGTACGAAAGAGAAAACGATGATGTCGCAAACCACAATACTGTCGCGGGCGGAAGTTGAAAGTATGGGGCCACCCGTACCTGAGGAACTCTCGGATACGGGAGTCTCTGAAGGTTTTCTCTGTGACCTGGCACTTAAACACGTTGCCATGGTGCCCGAACCTACCACCGCGTCTATTGCGGAGCTGCTTCATCTACCACGCTCGCTAACTGAGGACGTACTGCAAAAGCTTTATCGGGAAAAACTGATTGAGGTGAAGGTACAGGCCACGCTTGGGTCGACTCGCTACGCAATGCTCGATCACGGCTGGGATCGCCTGACCAGACTGCTCTCGGTGTGCGGATACGTCGGCGCCGCGCCGGTTTCTCTGGCAGACTACACGCACATGATGCGTCTGCAATCGATTCCCTCCGAGCCCGCCTCGATGGAAACGGCTATGGCAGCGTTTCACGACCTTGTCTTGCCCGATTCCCTGCTGCAGACATTGGGTTGCGTTATCAATTCTCGAAGATCCCTGTTTCTTACCGGCCTTCCTGGAACAGGGAAAACCGCTGTCGCAGAGCGCATCAACGGCGCCCTGCCCGGGGCAATCTGGATTCCCTACGCGATAGAGATCGATGGGCAAATCATTCGCGTCTTTGATGCACACTGTCACCGCAAAGCGCCCGAACAGGAGCCGGCAGGGGAGTATGACCGACGCTGGGCACTCATCAGCAGGCCCCTAGTCATTGTCGGCGGTGAGTTGACCCTCGAGAATGCAGACCTAACCTGGAGCCAGGCAGCCAAGTTCTACGAGGCTCCGTTTCAGATGAAGTCGAATGGCGGCACGTTGGTGATCGACGATTTCGGCCGACAGCGAGTTGCGCCCCAGGACCTTCTCAATCGCTGGATCGTTCCACTTGAGCGCCGGGTTGATTATCTGGCCCTCCACACCGGTAAGAAAATTGAAGTCCCTTTTGAGCAGCTCGTGGTCTTCTCCACAAACCTCGAAGAAAAAGATCTCGCCGATCAGGCGTTCCTGCGACGCATGGGATACCGCGCTCGGGTAGAGCCACCAACACCCGGCGCGTGGTCCGAAATCTTTAAGCGTGCCGCCTACACACGGGGCATCAAATGCGAGCAAGCGATTCTGGATCACCTGCTGAACAAATACCGGATCGAAAGACGACAGATGAAAGGTTGCGAGCCTCGCGACTTGCTCGACCGGGTCACTGATATTTGCCTCTTCGAAGGGCAAGCCCTTCAGTTAACCCCACAGGTCCTTGACGTCGCGTGGCGGAACTACTTCGGCGCTTCCCATACGTTTGCGCCAGTACGGACCCAGGAAACCATGATTGAGAGGGGCCACGACGATCCGCTCGAGTTGTAACCCTAACAGTGAGGTGCCGGTAAGAGTGAGGTGCGAGTTGCACAGTCTGGAGCCCGATGACCCATACCTTAACCACCCTGCGACTTTTTACGCTCTGCACAGCAATGTTGCTTTGCAGTAGCCTTTTCACTGTCCACGCTCAGAGACGTTCAAAAAAACGTTTCCCTCGACCGGCACAATCCGAGTCAGCCAAAGTTCAGATACCCGAACTCGCTGACGGTCAGGTCCGCCTGAAGCTCGTCAATGGCACGCTGGTGTCAGTAGATGACGCCTGGGAGAGCGCACAGGGGGTTTGGTACAAGCAGGGAGGAATCACTCACCTTTTGCCGCGCGAACGCGTCAAGACTATCGAACGGGGCTCGGCTGTGAAGCCTAAAACCGATGTGACTGCGAAGACGACCGCGTCCGCACCGACTCAAAAGACCGCCGCCGATCAGCCGGTTTGGATTCACCTTAAAGGTGGAGCACGAGTCGAGGCCGACGCCGCAACTGAGTCTACTGCAGGGGTTTGGTACAACCGCGGGCCACTTTCCGTTTTTATCGAACGCGCGCGCGTCGACCACATCGAACGGCCGTCTTTGGAAACTCTGGCTGATTCTGACTCTTCTCCAAAGAAGGCTCGTGGCTGGAGCACGGGCCGTCCGAAAATTGACGCCCTAATCAGACACAACGGCGCAAAACATGGCGTCGATCCATATCTGATTTTTTGTGTTATGGAGCAGGAATCACATTTCAACATTTACGCAGTATCCCCGGTCGGGGCCAGGGGACTGATGCAGTTGATGCCCGCAACTGGGGCCCGTTTTGGGGTTCGCAGCCCCTTTGATCCAGCTCAAAACATCGCCGGTGGTACACGGTTTTTGAAACAGCTGATGCAACGATTTAATGGCCGGGTGGATCTTGTTCTTGCCAGTTACAACGCCGGAGAAGGGGCAGTGGCCAAGTTTGGGGGTAGAGTGCCTCCCTACCGCGAGACACGCAATTATGTGAGACGAGTTGGCTACCGTTACCGTCAGGCTTCGAAGCCAACAGTGCGTGCCGTCCCAGCGACTGCAGCGGCCGTCGGTGGCAGATGAACGCCGGCGCTCGTTTAAGACGGCGCCCCGGGTGTAGAATTTGAACCCAATGAAAACCTTATTTTTGAGAACCATACCCGTACTAACGCTGTGCGGGTTTTTCTTTTCATCGTCGGCAGCTGCTCAACAGCGCTCCGAACCTCCGCTCACGAACGAGGCCGTTGTTAAATTAGTCCGGGCCGGTTTTAAGGAAAAAACGGTCATCGCGATCATTCGCAGCAGGCCCAACCGTTTTGACCTGGATCCTGATCGCTTGATCGAGCTAAAGCGCAACGGGGTCGCAGAGAGCATCATTCTTACTATGCTGGCGCTCGACGAATCGGCTTTAACCGGCGACGAGTGGAGCGATGATGCGTTTTTCAAGAGCAAAGGAAGGCCGGGCGGGAATCCGGGCGGCATCCAGGGCGGTGAGACAGACATCTTCGGCTCGGGTAGCGGTTCAAAAAGTAAGTCGAGCGGCCGGGGAATCAACGGATCCAATGAGGGTGAAACCACAACAACCGGAAGCGCCACAGTCCGGATCATCCGACCGCCAAGTGAAGCGGGCGGTGCATCATTGAAGCTTGAGAAGACGCCGACGCTCACCAACGAGTCGATAATGCAGCTGGTGGAAGCAGGTTTCTCCGAGGGCACGATCATCAAGAGAATTGAAGACTCGCCGGCTGATTTTGATTTGTCCCTACCGAAACTGAACGAACTACGAAAACGTCGAGTCACGGACGCAATTATCACGGCGATGACCGCTGCTATGGACGACTCAGGTTTGAAGACAGGCGGATCTTCGAGAAGCGGGGACAACTAGCCGCATGCTGGGCAAGTTTTCTATCACTGCCTCAGTTGTTTTCAGGCTGAAGCTCGCGCTTTGTCTCGCGGCAGGCTTTGCAATCGCAGGTCTGCCCTCAGTAAACGCGCAGGATGCCGAAGCCACACCGCCTCCTATTCCTCGGCTAAAACAGAAACCACAGGCCATTGATCCCGACGACGTCATCTCCGTCAACACCACCGAGGTGTTATTGCCGGTAACGGTTCGTGACATCACAGGACGATTGGTTTCTGGTCTAACCAGAACTAACTTTCGCGTGTTTGAGGATGGTACTGAGCAACCTCTCAGCGACTTAGGTTTGCGACAGGTGCCTGTGGATGTAGTGCTGCTGGTGGATGCTTCGTCATCGGTCTCGGAAAATCTGGACGATTTTCGTAGGGCTGCCGAGGGTTTTGCCGTGCACCTCGCAACTGACGATCGCATTAGCTTGATTCAGTTTGACGACCGCGTGCTGTTGCTGCAGGACTGGACCAAGAGCATTCCGCAGCTGCGACGCGCGCTTCGTCGCGTTGCCCCCGGAATGTTCACGCGATTCAACGATGCAATGTTGCTGGCTGCCCGCGATCAACTACCACGCGCGAATGCTCGGCACGCGATCATTGTTCTCACTGATGGCATTGACAGTGGACGTGGCACAACCTTCGATGCTGCCCTGCGAGCCGCACTACAATCGCAGACAACTGTTTACGTGGTGAGTAACACTCAGATCGAAAGAGCCAGGAAGGAGTCGGAGCTCTCGGATCTGTTATCCGAGTCAACCTCCGCCCAACGCTTCAACGAGTTGCGAATCGGCGATCTGCGACTTGGACTCGAAGTACTCGATGCCAGCGAGCGCAACCTGGAGCAACTGACCCGGGCCACCGGCGGCAGGGTTTACAAGCCGGAGTCTTTCAACGATCTGGAAAGAGTCTATAAAGAAGTTGCGGAAGAGCTGCGCCACCAGTATGCGATCTACTATTCGCCATTGAACAGAACTCGCGACGGCGGGTTTCGGCGAGTGAAAGTGGAAACCACCAACTCTCAACACAAGGTTTCCGCTCGGATTGGATATTTCGCTCCCAAGTAGTTCCTGACCCACAAATACACCCGCGGCTAACAAATGCAACGACAACTTCCTTACTCCGTTACGAGGGAACTGATTATAGCCCGCGGTCGCCTGATTACATCCGTTCGGAGGTTCTTCACTCCGTGGGAGTGAGATGTTTATAGACCGGGACACAATGAAATCCCTGCGCCGTTCGGGAAAACCGCGGCTCTTCTGGGGACGATAAGCGTCTCGCGCCCCAGGCTTGCACGGAAGAACCAGCGGACTACCCCGCTTCGCTCTGTGGTTGCAACTGCATAAGGAATCTACCCGCGTCAGGACTCCCCAGGGCCCCCCACGGCCCGGCGCAAAATGCCACACCATCGAGTGATCCCGTCCGTCTGGGTGCTGATGACACACCTCAGTCCTCTGTAATCTGGTCAACATCACGCTCAAAGGAATCTCAAGTCCCACTATTCCCGCAGTTAGCTGTTTCTGGAACGGACGGCACAGTCATTGCGGGGGAGCCTTCTGTTAGTCTTGCAAGCGCTCGTGCGGGCCTTCCCTGCTTGCAATCACAATTAATAAATCGATACGAGGAAAACGAGAGAACCGATGCGACCTATTAAACACGTCGAAAAGGGCTTAACGCTGTTCGCGGGAGCCGTTCATTCCACTATTCAGTCGGTAAATAAATATAAGCCGAATCCTTCCTTTACTCCAAAATGGTCAGATAAGCCGCTGCTGAAGTCCTGGCAGAAGAGCAAGCCAACTCTGGGTTGGCCGAGAACCACCGACTCGCTTTGTCCAAACTGCGTCATCGAGGCAAGGGAATCGATCCTCAGCGGCAAGCAGGATGTCAGCGTTCTGATCAATGAGAAGGTGGGCGAGATCAAGGCCCAGATCATCGAACGCGATGGCGAGATCTGGATGGTGAAAGACTGTGCGATCCATGGACACTTTGAAGACATGATGGCCATCGACGCGAAGTTTCTTACGCACATCGAGAAGATGTTTCCGGGTCGGGACATCGACGCGCACAACGACGAAAAGCTTCACAATCACGGTACCAGCACAATTAAGTATGGCCGAGGCGCCGTCCTGACAGTCGACTTAACAAACCGATGCAACATGATGTGCGACCCGTGCTTCATGGACGCCAACCAGGTAGGTTTCGTTCATGAGTTGAGCATGGAGGATATTAAGGAGATTTTGGACAACGCCATTTCCATCAAGCCTCGTCGCCAGATGTCGGTGCAGTTCTCGGGTGGCGAGCCCTCCATATCGCCCCATTTCCTGGAATCGATTAGGTACTCTCGAAAAGTTGGTTACAACAGCGTGCAAGCCGCGACTAACGGAATTGAGTTCGCCAAGAGCAAGGAATTCTGCCGGCAGGCGGCCGAAGCCGGTCTGCGTTACGTGTATCTGCAATTTGATGGCATCGGCAACGACGCCAATAGCCATAGACAAGTCGGCAATCTCTTTGACGTCAAGATGCGGGCCATCAACAACCTGCATGAGGCAGGAGTCGAGATTGTGCTGGTTACGACCCTCGTAAATGGAATCAACAACGATCAGGTCGGCTCGATTATTCGATTCGCTCTCGACAATCCAAAGAAGATTGCTTTCCTTTCTTTCCAGCCTGTTTCGTTCACCGGCCGTGACGAAGAGATCACTGAGCAACGCCGGTTGCAGCAGCGCTACACGCTTTCCCATTTGGCCCACGATGTTAAGAACCAGGTCGGCATCACTGAGCCGACGCGTGATTGGTTTCCGCTTTCGTTGATGGGTGCTTTCGCCGACTTCGCTGACCTGGTACATGGTCCACAGGCGGAGTGGGGGCAGGTGTCCTGCGGTTGCCACCCTAACTGCGGCGTTGGCACTGCCGTGATGGTGGACAAGGAAACGAGAGAAATGCGTCCGGTGCCGGAGTTCTTAAACATTCCGGGTCTGGTTAAGGACATGCAGAAGATTACCGACGCTGCGCGCGGTAAATGGATGTCGAATTTGATGATGGGTCTGGCTCTGCTGAAGCACTACAATCCGTACAAGTCGCCTAGTCAGTTTACGCTTTATGAGTTGTTCAAGAAGTTCGATAAGTCTTTCGGCTTGACCGGCAAGGAATATGGCAAGGTCTCAGGCGATCGCACCACGGACGACATCGAGAAACGCCGCTCCGATCGTTGGAACTTCCTCTTCATCGCCGGCATGTGGTTCCAGGATCTCTTTAACTATGATTTCCGCCGCACTGAAATGTGCATCATCCCTTACGGTACTCAGGAAGGCGAGATTTCGTTCTGTGCCTACAACACAGGCATTGGCTGGAGAAACATCATCGAGAACATGCACCAGAATGCCACGGTTGCAAAGTGGTATGAAGAGCACGGTCGGCATGAGATCTTCGCCAGGGGCAAAGAGGTTGAGATGACTGATGCTGCGCATAACATGGTGCTGAATCCCATCGATCTTTCGCGACCTAACAAGCCGGAGATGGAAGGACCAAAGACAGCCCACGAAGAGGCTGTGATGATGCGTAAGCTTTATTCGGAGCTCGTGCTCAAGCAGCAGATGGATACCAAGGAAACGGACAAACCGGTCCAAATTCAGGGATTGACGCGCAAGAAAGCCCAGCCTGCGGAAGCTGAGGTTGTTGCGGTTTAGGTTTGGCATCCGGGGCGCTAAGAACTCCGAAAGTCCGATGTCCAATGTGTTTTGAGATTGGGTGTCGGGCTTTCGGCTTGTAAGGCCCGAGGCAGTAGTTAGGAGTTCAAACTCTAGTTTGTGGCCTGGAAGCAGCAACCTGAAGGTTGGACTCTGAACTTTCTGAATCACACTTAACCACTACGCGCGCCAAGTGCCGATTCAGTAATGACTTATCGTCGAAAACTCTACTCGACTACAGAACCGCGAGCCGTAGCGACCGGATCCAACACGCAATCATGAATGCCGGATTTGGGTGACTAATTCAGCATCCGGTCGCTACGGCTCGCGGTTCTGTAGTCGAGTGATACCGCAACGCTTCGGGACGATTTGAAACTGACCCACAACCACCCGCCCCATGCCAACTTGACCGCAGGCGTTGTGCGCGTGTTAAATATGTTCCGCTGCATAACATTGAACTAGAGAAAGACGGAGAAAGAATGGCAATAGTTACGGTTAATCAGGGCGAATCGATTGAAAGCGCATTGCGGCGCTTCAAGCGCAAGGTGATGACAGAGGAGATCATTAAGGACGCCAAAAAGCACGCGTTCTTTATCCCGCCAGGACAGAAGGCAAAGCTAAAGTCGGCGCTCGCGCGAAAGCGAAATAAGAAGAAGGGCCGTATGCGCCCCACCCCTCGCGACTAGTTGGGGCAGCCTCCGGCAGTGCCGCACGCAGTCGTGCTTATCTCTCATCAGTTAACCCCCTAGTCAGTTTGGAGTGCGGCGGCAAGCCTTTGCGCGACGCCGCTTTGGATTCTTAAGGTCCATAGGCTCGCCAATCCAAAGCGGCGTCGCGCAAGGCCTTGCCGCCGCACTCCAAACTAAGATCTTCCACTATGACACGTATCCTCCTAACAAATGACGACGGGATTCACTCGGACGGGCTGATCCAGCTCGAATCCGCCCTGCGAGCCGTCGGTGATGTCTATGTAATTGCGCCGGCGTCGGAGATGAGCGGTGCGTCACACAGTCTCACGCTTGCCCGGCCGCTTCGCATCCGCCAGATTGATGAGCGTCATTGGACCGTGGATGGCACACCCACCGACTGCGTAACCCTGGCGCTGAACAAAATCCTACCAGCCGAAGAATTGCCGGATATCTGTGCTTCCGGGATCAATCACGGTGGCAACCTGGGCGATGACGCCACTTATTCAGGAACGGTGGCCGGCGCATTGGAGGCGACCATCCTCGGTGTGCCCGGTTTGGCGTTCAGCTTAGTCGCCCGGGAGAATTTTGATTTCACAGCGGCGGCGCAGTTTGCGATCACCGCAGTTCGCAAGGTTTTGGCTGAGGGGTTGCCAGAGGGGACGCTGCTGAACATTAACTTTCCGCCGGGGGAAATCAAAGGCGTCAGGGTAACTCGACAGGGGATTAAGAACGCCCGCCCGGTAATAACCGAACACATTGATCCGCGAGGAAAGCCCTACTTTTGGATTGGCGAAGAATACTTTAATACCAACTCAGCCGACGGGACGGATTACCATGCCATCGATTCCGGCTTCGTTTCAGTCACACCGCTTAGAAGTGACATGACTGACCATTCCGCGTTAACAGCGATCGAGACATGGAACTACCTGAAAGGTGCGGAGTTGGTCCACGAAAGTAAATAGAGAGTTTCGACTCCCGAGTTCGAGTAGAACAGTTCGATTTAGCTTCGTGGCTCATTGCGAGACTCGAGAAAAACGATGCACGAAAACACACGAAAATTTCACTAAATTCTTCGTGTTGATTCGTGTGATTTCGTGGATCGCTTTCTGTCATCTCGAAAACTCGAAACTTTGAACTCGTAACCCGACACCGTGCCATCAACAGGTCAACAGCCATCAGAGCGGCCCCAAGAGTACGCAATACCACGCGAACGAATGGTCGCTCGGCTGCGCGAACACTACGGCATTCGCGACCCGGCGGTCCTGGAGGCGATGCGCGCGGTACCTCGTCACGCGTTCGTGCCGGAAGCTCTGCAAGGCCGCGCCTACGGCGATCACGCACTGCCCATCAGCGCTAATCAAACGATTTCTCAGCCCTATATCGTCGCCCGCATGACGGAACTGCTCCGGATTGATAAGGAGAGCCGCGTGTTGGAGGTGGGCGCAGGATCGGGTTATCAAACCGCTGTGCTGGCAAAACTGGCAGGTCAGGTTTATGCGTTGGAGCGGATCGGGGATCTTGCTCGCGAAGCGCAGACGCGAATCCGCGCGTTGGGTATATATAACGCCACAGTCAAATGTTTCGACGGCACGTTGGGTTGGGCGGCCAATGCACCCTATGATGCGATTCTCGTCGCGGCCGGTGGACCAAATATCCCGGAGCCTTTGGTGGCCCAACTGAAAATCGGTGGCCGCCTGGTGCTACCCATAGGCTCCACACGCGATTCTCAGACTCTGGTGCGGGTAAACAAGACGGAGAAGGGAATTCAGCGCGAGGATCATGGCGGTTGCGCGTTCGTGCCGCTCATCGGACATCACGGTTGGTCAGCGCAGCCATAGTCCAGGCTTAAGCCTGAGTAATATGGGACGCAGCAATTTGGTTACTGTCATTTTCAGATCTAGTTGTTCATGGCGAGGTTCGAGAAAACGATCCACGAAATCACACGAAATGTCACTAAATTCTTCGTGTGATTTCGGGGATCGTCTTTTGGACGACTCGAAAGATGACACCACCGATTTGAGATCTGAAACACGGAGGCTATGGATACTTTAACAGAACTATTTCATCAACTGAGGGAGCTTCTCAATCCAAAAATTATTATTGAGACGCTCCTAGCAAAGGGAGGTCTCTTTGTTTACGTCGGGCTAATCTTTATCGTCTTTGCGGAGACAGGACTGGCTGTCGGCTTCTTCCTGCCTGGCGATTCGCTTCTGGTAGTGGCTGGTCTTTTCGCAGCAACCGGTAAGCTCAATCTTGCGATCCTGCTGGGAACGCTATTCGTCGCAGCCGTGGTGGGGGATGCCGTCGGCTACTACACCGGAGCCAGAATGGGGCCGCGACTTTTCAAAAAACAGAAGTCACTTTTGTTTCGGCCAAGTCACCTTGAGAAAGCTCATGCTTTTTATGAAAAGTATGGAGGTAAGACGATTGTCATCGCACGCTTTGTCCCAATCGTTCGCACCTTTGCGCCGTTAGTCGCGGGAGCAGCCCAGATGCCTTATCGGAAGTTCGTGATATTCAATGTTCTGGGCGGCTTCCTATGGGTTTTTAGTATGCTCCTAAGCGGCTACTTTCTGGGGAGCATCCTTAAGTCGAAATTCGGTATTGATCTCGACGAGCATATCGAGTGGGTGGTGATTATCGTCGTTCTGCTGTCTCTGATGCCGCCGTTTATTGAGTTCATCAAATCAAGACGTGAGAAAGCGCGCGCTACACGGGCTACCAACGCGGAAATTTGAACGCTTAGGGCGATGGTTGAGTGTGATTCAAGAAGTTTAGAGTTCAGCCTTCAGGCTGTGGTTTCGCGACTACAAACTAAAGTTTGACTCTAAAGTGCCGGCCTACAGTTCAAGCCGTGATATTTGACTTAAGGCTACCCGTAACTTAGTATCCAGGCATTCAGTGTGTTGTCGGGGCGTGGCTCAGCCTGGTAGAGCGCTCGGTTCGGGACCGAGAGGTCGGAGGTTCGAATCCTCTCGCCCCGACCATTACATCAACACGAACGGCCGCCTTAAAAAGGGCGGCCTTTCTTGCTTTGTGGCAGGATTGGGGCAAGACCTCTGGCCTGACTTCGTACGCCCGCAGTTTAGAGTTCAAACTTTAGTTTGTAGTCCCGAAACCACAGCCTAAAGTCTAAACTTCTTGAATCACACTCAACCATCGAGCATTCGCACAGCATTCAAAGCTTGAGAACCCAACCAAAGCTTGAGAACCTAACCAAAGCTTGAGAAACCCAACGGCACGGCTTCGCCGCCGGATGTGAGGCGCGGGCTCTGCCCCGCCGCAAGCATCCAGCCAGTTTTCCGGGGCTATGCCCCTGGCGGACTTGGCCCTAATGGTCCATTGTGAGATCCACGAAATTACACGAAGCACCACGAATGAGCTCAGAAAAATGACCGCGCGAGAATTTGCCCGGCGGCTCAACCCTTCAGCAATTCTTTTGCGTGACGCCGGGCGCTCGCTGTGATCTCAGCGCCGGTCAGCATCCGTGCGAGTTCCTCAATTTGTGCCTGACGATCCAACTGAGCAACTTCGATCCTCGTCTGCCCGCGAACAACCTGCTTATGGACCAGCAGATGATTGTCCGCAAAACGCGCGATTTGGGGCTGATGTGTGACGCATAACACCTGGTTAGATTGGGCCAACTTCTTGAGCTTTGCACCGACTGCTTCGCTGACGCGACCGCCAATACCTGTGTCTATCTCATCAAAAACGATTGTGCGCGGAAACTCCGAGGCGTTTGCTACTGTTTTCAGCACCAGCATGAGGCGAGATGCCTCGCCACCGGAGGCTACTTTTGCCAGCGGCTTGACACCTTCTCCAACGTTGGCAGAAAAATAAAACTCCACTTGATCGATGCCGCGACCAGTGAAAAAAGAGGACGCCGTTTCGTCTGACAACTCCGCCGCAGTGGGTGCGTCGATTTGGACCTGAAACCTGGCGCTCTCCATCGCTACTTCGCCCAGACCACGTTCCACTGCTTGTTCAAATTTTTTCGCCGCCCGCATTCGTTCGGTGTGGAGTTGGCCGGCGCGTTCCAGGTAGTTCACCCGCGCCGAGGACAGCTCGGCTCGCAACTGTTGTTCGCGTTCAGCAGAATGCTCAACCTCGCGCAACCGGTCTTCCGAGCGCGCCAGGTGTTCGAGCGAGCCCTCTGTTGAGCCGCCGTACTTCCGCTTGAGGCGAGATATCTCCACGAGCCGGTCCTCTATTTCCGCCAGGCGGGCAGGGGAGAATTCGAGCTTGTCTGAGAAGCCACGCAAGGAAAAAGCGAGGTCTTCCAGGACAGCACTGGCGGCTTCGAGTCCCTCGCGGTAGTCAGCGAAGGTAGATTCATATTCCGCAAGTTCCGCGACCCGCTTCATTGCCTGTCGCACGCGAGTGAGCGCCGCCTCATTGTCTTCGTAGATTAGACGGTAGCTCTCATCAGAAAGCCCACTCAGTTTCTCGAAGTTAAGCAGTAGTCGACGCTCTTCCTCCAAGGTTGCGTCTTCGCCAATGGCTAGTTGCGCGCGCTCGAGCTCGTTGATCTGAAACTTGAGAATATCTACCAGCTGAAATCTTTCCGCTTCGTCTTGTTGCAGTTGGTCGAGCTCTCGTTTGCGACCAAGCCAATGGTGGTAGGCCTCGCCCACTTCAGCGAGCCGCGCCGCATTAGTTGTGAAAGCATCGAGTAACTCGAGATGAGTTTCGGGACTGAAAAGCGTCTGCTGATCACCCTGGCCATGGATGTCGACAAGAAATGGGCGCAGCTCACGAAGAAGTGATTGCGTGGCCAGTTGATTGTTGATGAAGATCTTGTTGCGACCAGGGGCAGCCAGTTCGCGCCGGATGATGAGATCCATTTCCGGCGTGGCATCTCCAGGTGGCCCATATGCCTCCTCTGCACCATTGCCAATCTCTCCTTCCATCCCGGCGGCAGCGAGGGCCGCACTCAGAGGTGGACTGGGCGTCACAGAAAACAGGCCTTCGATAAAACCTCGTTCTGCGCCCGTCTTGAGGAGATCAGAAGTGAACCGTCCGCCAATCAGGATACCTAACGCATCTACAATGATTGACTTTCCAGAGCCGGTCTCGCCGGTAAGCAGATTGAGGCCCCTGCCAAACTCCACGCGTAGCTCATCAATCAGGGCGATGTTTGAGATGTTCAGTAGCGAAAGCATTTCTTGGCCAGCCAGGGAAGTCGTTCGAGTGCTCGCAATATACACATCATGACCCGCGTAAACCACCGGCCGTAGAAGGCGGGTAGTGTCCTAACAGAAGTTGTGGAAGAATTCGGTTCGCCGGAGACCAAGCCGCATGCGCAATTTCTCAAGTTGGGAAGGGCGGTTCACCCGCTGAACGTCGCAGCCATTCATCCATGACTATTAATTCATCTTTGACTGGCTGCGAATCTTGAGCGGGGGTAAACCGCCATTCCCAACCTGCGAATTTCAGTCGCTGGAGTGGTATCTGTGATCGTTTTGGCTTGCCTCAAAAGACGTGGCACATGACTTTTAGTGCAAAGCCGATCGTTTTCTATTTTGTAAGTATGAATTTGGAGGAAAAATCTATGGCCGATGGTCATAGCAACACGTTACCAAAACCTTCGAAGCGTAGCGCGCGCTGGACTTCTTTTGTTGGGACTCCTGCGGGGCGAGTCGTTCGAGGTCTTCAAGAAGAAGGAAATCCGGCTCATCGTCTTCGTGTAGAACACAACCAACATACGCTTCTTATTCACATTTCGAATGAAGACGGAGACGGTTGGACCACAATCGCGTTGGATAGAGCCACGAGGGAGTGGTCAATTGCCCAACGCCAACGTCAACTTGATGCGGCAATGGCGGCCTGTGAGCAACTGTATATTTGAATTGCCTGCTGTACACCTTGTTAGCTTAAAGTAGCCAGACAAGACCCACCCGCTACCGCGAGGTGGTACTGACCTCATCCCACCGCATCAAGAGTGTCGGCCACGAAACCAACTGACACGATCAATCTCGCCTCGCGCGATGGAGTCAGTACCACCTCGGGGTAGCGGGTGGGTCTCGTGTCACGTTGCAAACAGTCCCGCAGTACAACGGCCGATGATCAGGATGTCAGAGACATGCTAAGGTAGCTAACACCATGGGTGATAGTTCCAACCAGGACCAAAGCCGCGCTCAGTCGAAACACTTCGTTGACCTGGCGCATGATTTCGGCGGCGCGATCATCTTCTCTTTTCCTTTGCTGATGACAATGGAGATGTGGTGGCTGGGATTCTACATGGACCGCTTCCGCCTCGCCCTCTTCCTGGCGCTTACTTTTGTGATGGTTGTCGGGCTTTCGTATCTCGAGGGCGGTGATGAAACCTTAAAAATCGAAATGCTGGACGCACTCGTTGCCTACGCAGTCGGTTACATAGTTGTTGCCGTGATGCTTGTGCTATTCGGGATCATCAAGCCGGGAATGTCCGTGGACGAGATCGTTGGCAAGATTTCCCTGCATGCCGTGCCGGGCAGCATCGGAGCGATACTGGCGCGCAGACTCCTGGAGGTAGAGGAGACGAAAAAGGAGAGGAGACGCCGGGAGTGGTACGTCGCAAAAATGTTTCTCATGGGTGTGGGAGCAATCTTCCTGGCCTTCCAACTCGCGCCCACGGAGGAGATGGTGCTCATCGGGCACCGGATGACGGAATGGCACGCAGTCGCGCTGGCTCTAATCTCTCTGGGCATCATGCAGGCCTTCATCTGTGCAGTTGAGCGGCGCGGGCGACAACGGTTGTTCGCCGCCGACTTCTTTTGGGGTGTGTTTTTGCGCTACACCATCGTCGGTTACAGCATAGCCCTCCTAATCAGTCTCTATGTGCTATGGACCTTCGGCCGGCTGGACGGCGCGGCAGCGCCGGAAATTATTATGGCGATGCTGGTGCTCGGTTTTCCGGCTGCTCTGGGTGCGGCGGCTGCAAGATTGATTTTGTGATGATAAGACGAAGACTTGATGAGTAGGCCTACAAGACTGAAACTGTCAAAACCAAGTCTGTGCTGATACGCTTTAATGGAACCGCGGCTATGCATTACTTCTCGTGTTGATGCTCAGCGCCTGCAAGGAGCGTTGCCTCAAAAAGTCATGAGCCGCATCAGCTTCGGCTTTGCCGCCGGATGTGAGGCGGTGGCTATGCCCCGCCGTACCTGGCCTTCTACATTCTTGGGCTATGCCCTGGTGCGGCCTGTGGCCCAATACACCGAAGGGCTAAGCCCGAGCGACGGGCATAGCCCTGGAATAATCTAGCTGCCTGCCAGCGGGGCCTAGCCTCCGCCGCACATCCGGCGGCGAAGCCGAGTCTGAGACGTCCCCTAACTCTTGAGACAAAGCCCATCGAAAGATGACCGCTGCAAAATGGCCCACAACGCTGAACAGAAGAAAATCAAAGATGCCCCATGGTGGATGTGGTGTATCGCGATCCTGGGGTTAGCGCTAGTGACAGGGTCAATCGCGTTCATGCTCTACGAGGCAGCGGCGGGTGACTCATCGCCCCCGGATATCACGGTGCACGTGGATGCGACCCTTCAGATACGCAACGGTTATCTGGTCAGGTTTCGAGCGATCAATGAGGGCGGGTCGACCGCCGAAGGCGTCACTATCGAGGGAGAACTGCGGAACGGAACCGACGTCACGGAAACCAGCAACACCGTCCTTGAGTACGTACCGGCTCACTCGGAGCGTGAGGGCGGACTGTTCTTTACTTCGGACCCACGGCAATATCAGTTGCAGCTTCGCGCCAGGGGATTTGAGGACCCTTAACGGCCGGTCTTGAGGAGATCGGAAGTGAACCTTCCGCTGATCAGGATACCTACCGCATCTACAATGATTGACTTTCCAGAGCCGACTCGCCGTAAGCAGATCGAGGCCCCTCAGTGGCTGGATGCAAGGTGAAGTAATTGCAGTTGGGAAGGGGCAGTCGCTAGTTTGAAGGTTCAGCAAGTCAAGGCGCCCCCGCTCAAGTCCCGAATGCTTCAACCTTGAATTAATCGCCCAGAGTCGTGTCGTTCGTGTGATTTCGTGGCTCGCTTGTTGTTCTCGGCTAAGAAACGATGCACAACGATCCACGAAATCGTACGAAGCACCGCGAAATCAGATCAGAAGCTGAGGCGCAGATCGCAATGAAAAATTTCCCTTGGCCGAAAATCAGTAGAGAGTCTAAACTGCCGCCATGTTAAACGATCTATCCTACGCGTTTCGCACGCTGCGCAAGAGTCCCATATTTACGATCACTGTGGTGGTCACCATCGCCCTGGCTATTGGCGCCAGCACGGCTATCTTTAGTGTCGCTAACGGCGTGCTGTTGCGGAAACTCCCTTACAAGGATCCAGAGCGTCTGGTCCTGGCCCGCGGCGATCTGCAGCGACGCAATGTCAAAGATTTTCCGCTTTCCAATGTCGACTTTCTCGACCTGCGCAACGGCGCAAAAAACAATTTCGAGGATTTCGCTGCCGTCAATACGTTTCGCTTTACTCTTCCAGGTTTAGACGGTACGCCTGAGCGGATCCGTGCGGCCGCGGTGTCGACCAACTTCTTTCAAATGATGGGAGGTTCGATCGTCGCGGGCCGCGACTTTCAGGATTCGGATGGAACGCCCCAGCCAGCTCCCCCAGCGGCACCGGCCGGCAATGCTCCTGCCCCCGCAAATAACGCCGGACCACCTCCCTTACCAAATATGGTTATTCTGAGCAACGAATACTTCCAACAGCGGTTTGGTGGGGATCGAGCGGTAGTTGGGAAAACTCTTCCAGTCGCCGCAGCCTTTGGGCCACCTCCCATCGTCGTTGGTGTGCTCGCCCCAGGTTTTGAATTGCTGTTTCCCCCACAAGCGAATATGGAACAGTTTCCAAGTCTCTGGCTTGCCGCTCGCATTCCCTATGACGTTGCCAACCGTAACAATGTGCAGTGGCGCGCTATTGGGCGACTCAAGTCCGGCGTAACAATCGGGCAAGCACAGGCCGAGGTCGAAAATATTGTTGAAAAGATTCGAGAGGAAAACGCGATCGCCAAGACGGCCGGTCAGCATTTCCAACTTGTGCCGATGAAGCAGCATCTTGTCGACGAAGTTCGACCCGCGATTCTCGCGCTCATGGGTGCGGTAATTTTCCTGCTGCTGATTGCATGCGCGAATGTAGCGAATCTGATGCTCGTGAGAGCTGCATCGCGCGAACGAGAGCTGGCCGTTCGAGCCGCGCTGGGCGCTGGCTGGTTTGCTTTGGTTCGGCAGACATTCGCCGAAGCGCTCCTGATAGCAGCTCTTGGAACAGTCTTAGGCGTTGGGCTTGCCTACTTAGGTATTCACCAGCTGTTGGTGATCGCGCCGGAGAATCTGCCTCGCCTGAATGCAGTCCGGATTGATCTGCAGGTCCTGGGGTTTTCGATACTAGCGGGGCTTTTGTCTGCTGTGCTCTTCGGCATCATTCCCGCCATCCGCACCGCGAAACCAAATCTCATGGACATATTACGCACGGGCGGGCGAAGCGGCGCACTCGGCGCTGCCGGGCTCCGTAACGCTGTGGTCGTGGTGGAAGTAGCGCTCGCATTCGTACTCCTGATCGGCTCAGGGTTGATGTTCCGCACATTCCTTGCTATTCAGCGTGTGAATCTTGGCTTCGACCCGCGCGGGCTGCTGACCTTTCAACTTCTGGGCAACATCGGCGAGACTCCTCAGGAACTCGCGACCTTTAAGCGCCAGCTTCGCGAGCAACTCGGTGCGATCCCCGGTGTTCAAAGTGTCACCGCGTCGTTTCCCTTGCCGCTTGCCGGTGGGTTTAGTCCCGTGCGTTGGGGCGGAGCCGAAGCTCTCGAAGACCCGAGCAAGTTTCAAGCTGCCGATCTTCAGATAGTGTTGCCCGGTTATTTCGAGGCGATGGGTACCAGACTCCTGGCCGGACGCACCTTTACGCAGGACGATAACACGCCCGATCACAACCGCCTCATAATTGATCAGGCACTGGCCGCGAAGGCATTTCCAAATGAGTCAGCCGTGGGCAAGCGTATCCTCTTTCGCGTTCGCACGCCCGAGGCTCAATGGGGAGAGATCATTGGTGTGGTGGCCCATCAGCGCAACTCGTCTCTGATCGAACCGGGACGCGAACAACTCTACGTCACCGACGGATATGTAAATAACCAGGCCGCTTCCTGGTGGGCGCTCCGGACGGATGGAGATTCGGCCGCCCTTGCCGGCGCCGTCCGCGAAGTAGTGCGCCGAGCCGGCTCAGAGACATTGATCAACGAGATGCAGCCGATGGACTCGCTGGTGGTCCAGGCGCAGGCGCAGACACGCTTTTCGCTGCTGCTGATCGGAGTATTCTCGACGATAGCAGCACTTCTTGCCGGCGTGGGTTTGTATGGCGTCCTGGCGACTTCGGTCCGACAGCGAACCGCCGAGATTGGAGTACGGATGGCTCTGGGCGCTGCGCCGTCGCGTATCTTTCGTTTGATGGTAGGGAAGGGACTCTATCTAAGCGTGATCGGCATTGCGATTGGTCTGCTCGCAGCCCTTGCACTTACACGCGTTCTAACGAGCATGCTCGTCGAGGTCAAACCTACCGATCCCGTTACGTTTGTCTTCGTATCGGCACTCTTCCTGTTGATCGCCGTCATAGCTTCCTGGCTTCCAGCTCAGCGCGCCGCCGGATTAGATCCAACTACAGCGCTAAGGAGTGAGTAGGGAGCGGCCGCTGCCCACACCGAAGGTGTTCGCCAATTCCAGCCCAGGGTTTGCTTTGAAACCCTGGGCTAAGAATGCACTAAGGATTGGTCGCAACCCTGAAGGGGTTGCGACTTCTTGGCGGTTGGCGAACGGCGCCGCAACCCCTTCAGGGTTGCGTACGTTCGACTTGGGTTACACCTTGTCCCAGGGTTGCCTAAGCGCAACCCTGGGCTGGAATTAGCAAACGCTTTCAGCGTTAGTTAGACTACAATGAGTAGTGTGAAATCAAGTTCTCATCCTCCCCACATCCCAGGTCGTACTGACTGTTGCATGTTCATCATCCATTGTGGTTTTCTGTGTCACCCGCATGAACAGAGAGGTAAACCATGAAGCACAGAAACTATCCGCTATTGGCCGCCGCAGTTCTATTATTCGTCGCTCCAGCCTGCCTTGCGCAAACACAGTTCCCCGATACACCTGCCGGCAATCAGGCAAAGGCCTGGTTGGAGGTTTTCAATGCGGGAGATGCCGAAAAACATAAGGACTTCCTGCGCAAAAATGCGCCCACTCGCCTGGAACGTGCTGATCGCGAAATGGGGTTGCGAGAGATGTCCGGCGGCTTCGACGTAAAGAAAGTCGAGGAGTCGACACCCACGAAGATCGTTGCTCTGGTCCAGGAACGCGCCTCGGATCAGTTTGTTCGTTTTACTGTTGAGGTCGACGCCGGTGAGCAACACCAGATTACCAGACTCGCTTTGCAAGGGATCGCGCGACCGGCGGAATTCGCTCTTCCTCACCTGAGCGAGAGCGAACTGATTACGGCCGTACGAAAGAAGCTGGATGAGGCGGCTGCTGCTGATCGTTTTTCGGGTGCGGCCTTGGTCGCAAGAAATGGCCAGACTGTTTTTGCTCAGGCGTATGGTCTGGCACATCGCGAAAAGAAAACTGCTAACACTTTGAAGACGCACTTTCGACTCGGATCAATGAACAAAATGTTCACCGCGGTTGCTACCCTTCAATTGGTGCAAAATGGCAAACTCGATCTGAAAGCACCCTTCGGCAATTACCTGATCGATTATCCGAATAAAGATGTTGCTTCAAAGGTAACAATCGAGCAATTGCTGTCGCACACCGGAGGCACGGGTGACATTTTTGGGCCTGAGTTCGACAAGAAACGTCTTGAATTAAAGACTTTGCAGGATTATGTGAAGCTCTATGGTAATCGCGCACCCGAGTTCGAGCCAGGCAGTCGCTGGCAGTACAGCAACTACGGTTTCCTTCTGCTCGGTGTGCTAAACGAGAAAGTTAGCGGTCAGAGCTATTACGACTACGTTCGTGATCACATCTTCAAGCCAGCGGGTATGACAGGAACCGCTTCCGAACCAGAGGAGCATGCGGTGGGCGATCGAAGCATTGGCTACACGCGAGTTGGTAGCGCTAGCTTACGGCCCAACACTGACACTCTGCCCTACCGCGGAACCTCCGCTGGCGGTGGCTACTCAACAGTGGAAGATCTATTGAAGTTTGCGACCGCGCTGCAAACACACAAACTGCTCAATGCGCAGTACACAGAGATGCTAACCACCGGAAAGACTGACACGCCTCGCGGCAAATATGCTTTTGGGTTCCAGGACGACGTAATCAACGGCGCGCGATGTTTCGGCCACGGTGGCGGCGCCCCAGGGATGAACGGCGAACTCAAAATCTGCCCCGGCCCAGGTTACGTGATCGCGGTGTTGGCAAACATGGACCCACCAGCGGCGAGCAGAGTTGCAGATTTCATTACTAGCCGGCTGCCAGTGAAGTGAGAAGTTCTACCTGCGTCAGATCGTTCCCCGGGTTCTAACGACATGCTCATCGATGTCAAACCGACTGATCCCGCTACGTTGTCTTCGTATCGGCGCTCTTCCGGTTGATCGCCGTCATAGCTTCCTGGCTTCCAGCTCTGCGCGCCGCCGGATTAGATCCAACCACAGCACTCCGGATTGAGTAGTTTCCTATGTCGTGGCCCGCCGCAGCAGCGTTCCAGCAGTCGCACTCCGTCAGGAGTGCCATGCTTATAGCCCGCGCCAGAACAGCAGCACACGCACTCCGTCAGGAGTGCCATGCTTATAGATAGCCCGCGCCAGAACAGCACCACACGCACTCCGTCAGGAGTGCCATGCTTATAGCCCGCACCAGATCAAGCAGCACCCGCACTCCGTCAGGAGTGCAATGTCTATAGCCGTTCGCCAGAACAGCAGCACACCCACTCCGTCAGGAGTGCCATGCTTATAGCCCGCGCCAGAACAGCAGCACACGCACCCCGTCAGGAGTGCCATGTTTATAGCCCGCACCAGAACTGGCAACATTTGAAGTCTCCCTGATATGCTCCCTCCCGTTCTACAAAATCCTCACGCTCAACGGAGCAGAAAGAGCAACCTCATGGCTAATACTTTCTCACAAATCTACATTCAAACTGTCTTTGCTGTCAGCGGACGCCTTTCATTAATCACTTCCGACTTCAAAGAAGAATTGCACAAGTACATTACTGGCATTGTGACAAAGCAAGGTCAAAAACTCATCAGGATTAATGGTATGCCTGATCATCTTCACGTCCTGATTGGATTAAAGCCGGCGAAGGCTCTCGCAGATCTTGTTAGAGACATCAAATCTGACTCGTCAGAATGGGTGAACAAGAAAAAACTGGCACGAGGCAAATTCGCATGGCAGGAGGGTTACGGTGCGTTTTCTTACGGCCAATCACAATTAGACACGATCGTCCGTTACATCGTGAATCAAGAAAAACACCACCGACGAAGGTCTTTTCGTGATGAGTATCTGGCGTTACTACGGAAGTTCGAAATAGATTTTAAGGAGGAATACGTCTTCCAGTTCTACGATTAGCAAAGCTGGAACTAGGTACTCTGTGAGGAGTGCCGTGTTTATAGGCAGCAGGCGCAACAACGCTCGCACTCCGTCAGGAGTGCCATGCTTATAGCCCGCACCAGAACAGCAGCACCCGCACTCCGTGAGGAGTGCCATGTTTAATAGGCAGCCAGAAGCAAACAACGCTCGCACTCCTTACGGAGTGCGGGAACATCGTGCGAGGGCAGTCTATAAACATGGCGCTCCTGACGGAGTGCGGGACCATCGGTGGGTGAGCAGTCTATAAACATGGCACTCCTGACGGAGTGCGGGAATCTTCGTATCGATGCGCTTCATGTTCATCGCCGTCATAGCTTCCTGGCTTCCAGCTCTGCGCGCCGCCGGATTAGATCCAACCACAGCGCTGAGGAGTGAATAGGAACGGGTCTGGTGGTTAGTGAAAGGCCCATGGTTCTTAAATGCTGCCAAGAGCGGAGACGATCCACGAATGCACACGAACAGTTCAGCTATTTCGGGTAATTCGTGGATCGTATTTCTGTTCAACAGCTCCGTCAGGCTCACCCTCGGCTCATCCCTTCTCCATGGTCAAAATAATTGCGGCGAGGCTTAGCCTCGCCGCGTTGACAGCCACATCAACTTCAACTTATCTGTCGGGTTCTTCGACACTGAAGGTAACTTGATCGACTGTAATCCTGGCATTGGAGCGAACCGGCAAACGCTTGCCATCTCTTGACTCGAGTGCGGTCGGCACCAGCGTAACCGAGACGGTTCTTTGCTGTCGGAGGGTTTTTAGCCTTCTTACAGCGCCGGTAATATTGACGTTGAATTTCAACTCTTCCTTTTCTTCGTGCCTGGCATGCGTCTGCTCAGCCCCAAAGAACGTGAGGTTTCCGGCGTAGCTTTCCATCGTGTAATTCGGTTCCTGGGTGTTGTCAGGAAGGTTCAAATAGACTTCATAGAAGAAGTCGACAGGTCTCTCCACTCTCACCCCTTCGAAGTTGAGCTTGAATTGCATTTCCTCCTCAGGTTTTACGGCTCTCAAGGCGCGTTCGAATACTTGCGACGCTCGGTCGTTTAAATCTATTTCGAACTTCAAGCGCCGCGTATCGAGAACCAGTGGCTTTTTGTAAAAGCCGATCTGAATTTCGCGAAGACGTAGGCGGTCGATCGCGACGGGCCAAATAGTGAAAACGGTTTCCTCGTCGTAACAAGTTCGGCATCCACAGACGTTGGGGTTTAAGAGTTCCGCCCCGGTCATTTGCACTTGCTCACCGAACTCATCAAAAAAGGTGAATTTTGTATTGTGCCAGACCGTATCCGTAGTCGGCGGATTAGCCCGGCCACCTCCGCCAGCCAACCAACGGTTCCACAAGCGATCGATGTTGCAATGATGCAGCCAGAAAATCGGGTCTAGAGCGGCGGTAGGAACTGAACCCATCCCGCCGCCGATTCCACCGTGAACCGCGCCGTGCGGCGTTCCGTTAACGTTACCGCTAAACGTATAAAAAGGAATCGGACCCGGGATTGCCGAAGCGAGGCTAACGGCGGAGGCCGAGAGCTGTCCGGTTCCGTTGTTGATGTTCGCGTTACGGTTTGCGGTGAACAATGGATTTGTCGCATTCGCCGGAGTGCGGAAGGCGGCCGGCAGAAAGCGAGCGTTCGGATCAGCGCTTTCGCTGTAGTTCCAATACGGCAATCCTAAACTCGGCATGCCGGAGGCTCTTCGTAAAATCCTTTCAAAAAAGCAAAGCTCCATCCGGTGCCAGGAAAAGAAATGCGTGATGTTGTGTTGGCAAGTGTTCCATGCCGTTTGCGTTGGCGTAAGAGTAGTTCCGTGAATGGCGGCTTGGTAGGCCCAACTGGTCGGGTTGTTAGTTGGGCGTGATTTCATA
>JBHENP010000061.1:26768-27076 GCA_046261995.1 Pyrinomonadaceae bacterium | reverse complement strand
GCATTAGGCCGCAAGTCATTTAGCGCCGCGAGTGCAACTTCCAGAGAAGTGGTTGAGGTAAGACTATTCAGATTTATCAGCGAAATGGGCACGCCAAACTCTGTCCTCCGGATCACGGAATTCGGGTTAGGGTTATCCGAGAACCCGAATGCAAATCGTATTAACTCTCCTGCGGTCGAGGCGTTGTAAAGCGGGCGATCCCCTGCCGGGCTGCCGCGGAAATTAGGAAAGTCGCGCGAGGCGAGATACTCCGAGAAATTGTTGTAACCGGCAGGAAGCACAGGAGCGTTCGCATTGAATTCGCGCCA
>JBHENP010000061.1:403-26758 GCA_046261995.1 Pyrinomonadaceae bacterium | reverse complement strand
CTGTTAGTGTCTGCGGAAAATTGTGATTGGCAGCAATGAATGAGCGACGTTGAGCGGCACTCATGAGTTTTCCAGTGTCAGGATCGCGTAATGAATTGGTGTCGAAGAACAGTCGGCGAGTACCAAGCGTGAAATCATCAATGGTTCGAAGCAGAGCCCGATTATAGAAAAGGCCCGCGCCGAACCGGATAACCGTTTTACCCGAATTGAATGGATCGTAGGCAACGGAAAAGCGTGGGGCAAAGTTGTTGCGGTCCCGAATTATAGTCTCGCGCTCGTAGCGTAAACCATAGCTCACTACCACATTGGGAAAGAGTCGCCACTCATCTTGACCAAAGATACCGATGTAGGTGTTTCGCTGCGTCGATTCTGTTAAGAAGTTCTGCCTGAATCGGCTGGGTGTGGCTGCCAAAAACTCTCCTGAACTGGCGAAGCTAAAAGTTCCTGACGCATCCGAGAGATCGATGAAGGTAGAGCGAATTCGATGAACATCCATACCAAACTTAAGTGAATGTGCTCCATCGGTATGCAGTAGAACTTCCTGCACCTGAAAGCGTTGTTCCTGTCGATCGGTGGCTCCGGTGGTAGAAGAACCGGCCACAAGGGTGCCCGAACGTCTCGCGGGATCGCCTGCAACTAAAGGATCGTTGAGGGTTATGAGAATAACCGGGTTGGCGCCACCCGCAGCTGTCGTTCCAGGGGCTAGTCGCGAGAGTTGCGCTCGGATCTGATTGACGGTGTTTGAGGTGGCAACGTAATTGTCCGAATAGGAAATAGCGTCGGAGTCTCTCGTCTTTGCCTGAAGCCCTTCCGCAAGCTGATTGCCCCCGCCAAACTGTCGTAGGTTCGCGAGCCGGCCCAGCTGATATACAAGCGCGCCATTGTGCGTCTCACTAAACTGGTGATCGATACGCGTTGTAAGGGTATGGCTCGTGAGCGGCGTACTAACGTATGAAATGAACGGTGCGACTTCCGCACTGGCCGCCGGAGCGCTTGCATCTTCGAGGCGGCGTCCCTGCAAAAGCGTCGGGGACGGCAGCGGAAACTGAGGGTTCTGCTGAACTGGTACGAGCGTATCGATCAATGCGCTATCGAGGGCTTTGTTGAACTCATAAGAACTAAAGAAAAACGTCGATGTTTGGTTTTGGCTCCATGGGACTATGACGGGGCCACTCAAAGTGAAACCTGGCGTATGCTCTTGCAGAGGTAGTCTCTTGAGGCCGAGTGAATTGTTTCTAAATGTATTGGCGTTTAAAGACTCATCTTTGAAGAAGTAGAAGGCGCGTCCGTGAAACGTGTGGGCCCCACCTCGCGTGCGAATGTTTATGCGCCCTCCGGAAGCCCGTCCATATTCGGCGGAGAACTGATTTGTTATCACTTGAACCTCTTCAACCGCTTCAAGTGACGGCTGAAAGCGCTCTCGCGCTGAGCGATCGTCGTTATTATCAAGACCGTCGATGGTCAGATTGTTGGAGTATGCAGGCCCGCCGGAAATCGCAAATGTTCCAGCTTCCTCGGGTGCGCTAGCTGCATTTCTGTCTCTATCCTCTGCCAAATCGCGCGTGGACAGCGGCTCCTCAGTCACCCCGCCCAGAGTAAAAATCAAATCAAGCGGCGAACGCGTAGCGACCGGCAGAGACTCGACCTCGCGGGCGGTAACCGTTCCGCCGACAACGGTGCGGGTGGTGTCCACAGACTTAAGCTCTAGTGAAGTGACGATCACTGGATCAACGATCACACCTTGCGCTAAAAGCACGATTTCGATCTGAAGGTTTTGCCCCGATATGACCGAGATTGCCTCACCATCATGCACGGCGAAGCCCTCCGCTGACACCCGCAACACATACGTGCCCGGCTCGAGCTGAAGGATCCGATAATGTCCGTAAGTATCAGCCGTGGCAGTACGGCGCGAGCCCGTTTTTGTTAAAACGGCAGTTACCGCGGCCCCTTGAATAGCTGCGCCGTTCTGATCAACAACCCGTCCACTAATGATCACGTTGTCGAGATTCTGCGCAACAGTGCGAACGACTGCGCCGGAGCTGCAAAAGATCAGGCAAAAAGTGAAGTGAAGGCTGAGACGAAACGAGAATTGTAAAGTTGTGAGGTTCATGTGAGGTCTCCCGCGAGGACGGTGAAGCCCGGACGTCCCCGGCTGATCCGCAAATAGAAATCAACTTAAGTTTGACTTCCTAATAGTTCCAGGAAATTGCCAGGAAGAACGTGAGGAGGAGCCAAACTTGCTCGGTATTTAGGCAGACCGCACTCTATCAGACACAGAAATGGGAAACAAGCTTGAAGTTGATCAGCTTACTGCTTGAAGGATGCGGAGGAGCGAGCAACTACCCGCGTGACGCGCCACGTCGCCGCAGCGATGCGGCTCGTGTGAAAGGCACGAGCGCGTCAGTACTTCCTTCGGGAGGGGGTTCGGTGAAGTTGCTGAACTCCTCGGCGTGCGACTGTAGATACTGAAAGAAGCGCTCGAACTCTTGCTGCATCGCACCCATTTTCTCGCGCATGTTAAGGATGATCTCCACCCCGGCTAGATTTACGCCCAAGTCCCGCGTCAGCGAGAGGATAAGCTCCAGGCGCTCGAGATCGGGATCAGTGTAAAGGCGAGTGTTGCCGTCCGAGCGCGAGGGTTTCAGTAAACCTTCGCGTTCATACATCCGCAGCGTTTGCGGATGAAGGCTATACTGGTCTGCAACCGCGCTGATCGTGTATGTCTTAGCCTTGCGCTTCATGTTATTTCCGATTGCCGATTGGCGATTGCCGATTGGTCGTTGCACTAGATCTGAAGAAATCGGCAATTTGAATTTTGGCAACTACTCCAATCCCATTTCTACGCGCGGATTCTCCGAGTTCATCTTCGAGTACTGCCGCAACAGCTCTTTCGTCTCTTCGGAGATCACCTTCGGCAGCGTGACCTGCACTTCCACAAACTGGTCGCCGCGAGCTCCCGGTTTGCGCAAAGAGGGGGCACCTCGCTGACGTAGTCGAAACTTTTGTCCCGACTGGGTACCGGGTGGAATGCGCAATTGTGCCTTGCCCTCTACGGTAGGTACCTCGATCTTTGAGCCGAGCGCTGCCTCAGGGACGGTAATAGGGACAATTACATAAATGTTGTCACCCTTGCGGGTAAAGTGTTTATGCGGCCCCACATTGGTGCTGATGTGCAAGTCGCCTGCAGGTGCACCCAAACGGCCCGCTTCACCCTTGGATGGGATCCTGACGCGCGAACCCGTTTCGACTCCTGCGGGGATCCGCACCTTAACCGTTTCAGTCTTCGGTAATGTGCCCTTACCCTTGCAGAGCGAACAAGGCGATCTCCGCCGGCCGGTACCTTCACAATCGATACACTCCTGCGCAAAACGCAGCCGGCCACCTGCTCTTTGCACCTGGCCGGAACCCTTGCAGGTTGAACAGATCATTACCGGACCGCCAGTATCACCGGCCCCAGTGCATCGTGAACACTGTTCGGAACGGTTCACCGTAATGTTCGTAGTCAGGCCATTAATCGCTTCTTCAAACGAGAGCGCAAGGGGCATCTCTATGTCGGCGCCACGCTTTGGCTGTGGCCGCGGGGCCTCGCGCTCTTTCGTATTACCCCCGCCAAACAGGTCCGAAAAAATATCCTTGAAACTCGTACCGCTACCGGAACCTGTGGACGTACCCCAATCAAACCCGGTGAAATCAAATCCCGGCGCAGCCCGCCCCGTACTGGGTCCCGCCCCGCGCGCGGCCGCATCCGCCAGGTTATCTGAGTACTGACCAAAACGATCGTAGACAGAGCGCTTCTTCGGATCTGACAACACGTCGTGCGCTTCAGTGGTCAGTTTGAAGCGCTCTTCTGATGCCTTGTCCCCCGGATTGACGTCTGGATGATATTTGCGCGCGAGTCTTCGATAAGCCTTCTTAATCTCCTCAGGCTTAGCGTCCCTCTTTACACCCAGCACTTCGTAGTAATCCTGTTTAGCCATCTTTCATTGCCGACTGGCTATTGCCGATTGATCTGCAACCTCCAACTCGCATCGAGGCTCGACTTGGACACTGACCAATCGGCAATCGCCCAATCGGAATTCTTATTTCTTCTCGTCTACGTCGACGTATTCAGCGTCAATTACATTGTCTTCACCACCGGTGCTGGAAGATCCAGCGCCAGCGGCCGATGCCTGGTCACCAGTCGCATCTCCGCCCGCTTCCGGCGCCGGGGCTTGTTGATAGAGTGCCTCAGCCAGTTTGTGCGATGCAGCCTGCAATTTGTTGAAGGCATCGTTGAGTTTTTCGGTCCCACCTTCTTGCAACGCGGTCTTTGCCTCGGCAATGGCCGCCTCCACTTCGGCTGCGACAGAGCCGACTTTCTCACGGTTGTCGTTTACTGTTTTCTCCATCTGATAGGTAAGGCCATCCAGACGGTTGCGCGCTTCGATCTCTTCTCGCTTCTTCGCATCGTCCGCTGCATGAGCCTCGGCATCGCGCATCATCTTGTCTATATCGTCCTTCGCCAGGCCAGACGATGAGGTGATGGTTATCTTCTGCTCTCGGCCTGTACCCATGTCTTTCGCCGACACGTTAACGATCCCGTTGGCATCGATGTCAAAGGTCACCTCCACTTGCGGCATTCCCCGAGGTGCCGGGGGGATGCCAACCAGGTGAAACTTGCCCAGAGTGCGGTTGTCACCAGCCATTTGACGTTCACCCTGTAGCACATGAACCTCGACTGACGTCTGGTTGTCTGAGGCCGTGGAGAAGATCTCCGACTTTCGTGTGGGAATGGTAGTGTTCCGCTCAATCAGCTTGGTGAAAACTCCGCCAAGAGTCTCGATTCCCAAACTCAAAGGCGTAACGTCGAGTAGCAGAATGTCCGTCTTTTCTCCGGAAAGCACGCCCGCCTGAACTGCTGCGCCGATGGCCACGACCTCGTCAGGATTCACGCTCTTGTTCGGCTCTTTGCCGAACACATCTCGCACCAACTGCTGGACTTTGGGAATACGTGTGGAACCGCCCACCAAAACTACTTCGTCAATTTTCTTAGAGTCGAGTCCTGCGTCTTTCAACGCCTGTTCCACGGGTGGACGGAGACGTTGAAGGATTGGATCAGCTAACTGTTCAAACTTGGACCGGGTAAGTTTCATGGCCAAGTGCTTGGGGCCAGACTGGTCCGCAGTAACGAATGGAAGATTAATCTCAGATTCCATTGTGCTGGAGAGTTCGATTTTAGCCTTCTCTGCAGCTTCCTTAAGGCGCTGCAAAGCCATCTTGTCAGTTGAAAGGTCTATTCCCTGATCACGCTTAAACTCTTCGATAATCCATTCGATGAGTCGTTCGTCGATGTCGTCCCCCCCCAAGTGGGTGTCACCGTTAGTAGATTTGACCTCGACGACGCCTTCGCCGACTTCAAGTATGGAGATGTCAAATGTACCGCCGCCAAAATCAAAGACCGCGATGGTCTCGTCTTTCTTTTTGTCCAAACCGTAAGCAAGCGCGGCGGCTGTGGGTTCGTTGACGATGCGCATCACTTCCAGACCAGCAATCTTGCCAGCATCCTTAGTGGCCTGACGTTGCGAATCATTGAAATAGGCAGGCACCGTAATCACCGCTTTATCGATTTTCTGTCCGAGATAGTCCTCGGCTGATTGCTTCATCTTCTGTAAGATAATCGCCGAGATTTCCGGCGGGCTCCATTCTTTGCCGCCGGCAGCGATTCGGACATCACCGCTGCCGCCTTGAACTTTATAAGGCACCTGCTTAATCTCTTCCGTCACTTCGTTGTAGCGACGACCCATAAATCGTTTAATTGAATAGACTGTATTCTCTGGGTTTGTGACCGCTTGCCTCTTGGCAACCTGGCCAACCAGCCGACTTCCGTCCTTTGTAAAAGCCACTACCGAAGGTGTAGTTCGGCCTCCCTCTGAGTTGGTGATGACCGTTGGTTCTCCGCCTTCCATCACCGCGACCACAGAGTTAGTAGTGCCCAAATCAATTCCAATTATCTTGTTACTCATCTGAATTTATCTCCCACAAACCAAATTAGACCGCCCTTAAGTTGATTGGCAGCGACTTCCTACAGGCCCAGCCCATAGCATAACCCCGCAGCCGAGCAAATAGGTTGAACGCCGCGTTAATATAATACCTGAGTGTCAGGGTGTCAACTTTGTTGGCGGAGCCTGCCATTGGCCTGCTACTCTTATCCAGCGGGTCACAACTATTACAGTTTATCGGGGTCGTCAGCGGACGGATTCCGGTCTTCGTTTAAGAGCTTGGAGGCAAAGAAGACGTAGTGCGCGCCTGAAAGGATGGCCAAGGCGAAGACCGTTGCATACAGCGTGGGGAGGTAATAGCCAGTGCCGTAGGGAACGCTGGCGGCGAACATGATTATGGCAATTGCGATTATTTGGACCGTCGTGTTGAGCTTGCCGAGCCAGGACGGGCGAAATCTCCGAAATCCCGTCATAATATTAATCGCCGCCGCACCAACCACAATGAAGACATCCCTGCTAATCACAGCGATTGTCACCCAAAATGGAATGGGTAGGTGGCTTGGGACCGGTTGGGGAAAAACGCTGCGCATAGAAAGCACTACAAACGCCGTTACCAGCAATAACTTATCGGCAATTGGATCGAGAACAGTGCCAAGTTGTGACCTCTGATCAAAACGGCGCGCCAGAAGTCCATCCAGACAATCGGTGACACCGGCGACAATAAAGGCAGCTAACGCCAGGAGAAATCGCTGATAGAAAACGAGCGTAACAAATACGGGGATGAGGACCATCCTGAAGATGGTGAGCATATTCGGGACGGTAACGATCCGGGAGGACATTAAGGGTTGGACGGTATGGGAAACACCGAATTGGTCTGAACGATTGGCTATGTGAATTTACTCGCGAGCCTCATCGGCTGCATCGAAGTTCCAGCAACGAAACCTCTGGCGGACAACCGTATCGTACTGGAAGTACTACAGTGCCCAGACCGCGTGTAACATAAATCTGTGTGTCGCCGTGACTTCCAAGTCCGCGGCGAAGGCGCCGTCGGGGCCTGTCCGAGTTCCTGCGTTCTGAGCGCAGGGTAACCTGCCCTCCATGGGTATGACCGCTCAACACAAGATCCACACCAGCGCGAGCCGCTCGGCGCAAGATGATTGGATTATGCGCAAGGAGCAGTTTCATCTCGTCATCGAGCGAGCCGGCCAACGCGAGAGGCAAATCTTCCAACCCCACCATCGTGTCATCTACTCCCGCCAACCAGAAAGCTTCTCCGCGCAACTCAAAACGCATTCCTTGATTAACCAGTACCGTAATCCCCTCCGCACGAAAGAGGTCCGTAATCAAAGCGGCGTCGGTCCAATGGTCATGATTTCCAAGAACCGCAAAGACACCATGACGCGCTCGTAAACGTCCAAGGAGTTCCGCGCACGGAGCAGCAAACTGGCGCTCATGGGAAATGTAATCACCAGTTAACGCTATGATATCCGGTTGCAGCCGGTTGGCTGCGTCAACCGCTCGCTGGATTTGTTCACGAGTGGTAAAGGGGCTGTGATGGACATCGGAGAGATGAACAATGCGGAAACCCTCGAACGTCTTTGGCAACCGTCGCAGGTAGATAGGCTGGTGCTCAACCGTGAGCATAAACGGTTCGCTAAAAGCGGAGCGTGCGGCCTGGCTAAGATTCAGCGCTAGAGAGCGCAGGGGGGTTCCGCCGCCCTTCCCAACGATTCCGCCGGTTTTTGCAACAAAAGGCGCGATCCGCCCTTGCTTACGCCTACTTTGAGTTCGCATAATTTAGCTTAGTTTTTGCCGCCTGAAGAGCCGGTTGCCCCCGTTACCTGCCCCAGGATGCAGCGCATTATAGAGGTCGCCTTACGGAGACGCAATCAACCGCTGCTGTTATTTCGTCCGGTCTGTTACGAAAGTTTTGCGAAATAGTTAAAATTGTGCTTGACAGGTCACAGGACCCCTGTATAATTTCGTACAAGACGAGACGCTCTTTGCATGGGTTAGGCATGTCGGTGCATTAACAATCTGTGACCGCGATCTAATTTATTAACAACGCGGGGGGGTTTTATCTCGCCGTCTAAACGCACCGCCTATACGACAGGATCGAAACAAGCGACGATTCTCGTTCTCTGCCATCGCCACCCTCGTTTACCCGAACCTTCCTGGAAAGTATAGGCCCCGCCAGATCAGATGATCGGCGGGGCCCTTCTCTTTAGCTTCAGCTATCGGCTCTCAGCGGGCTAAGCACCCCCTGTCTTGGAGACTGCAGACACGGTTTCCGGCAAATGAGCCTGGCGAGGACTTGCGGAGGGTTCGCTGCGCGAAACAGACAGCCCCGACATTTCTGCAAACATCTGCTCGTACCGATCAACTATTCGCTCCCAGTCATAATATTTTTGCACGCGACGTTGAGCGCGCAGACGGTAAGAGTGGACCAAGGATCCATCGCGCAGTACTCGTTGCAGTTTGTCTGTCAGATCGTACTCGTCCGCGTAGGTAATTCCCGCGTCGCCGACGGCTTCTATGTTTTCCGGCGTCGCCAGGGTCAGTACGCAGTTGCCGTACCCCATTGCTTCCAAGAGGGCCGGATGCGTGCCACCGACTTCTGTGGCGTGCACGTAACAATATGAATTTTGTTGCAGGGCCCGATAATCCTGTCCAAAAACAAATCCTGTGAAAACAATTCTCTTATCACCGCGGGCCCGTTCTCTCAAATCCTGGATGTAGTCGTGGGCATAAGGCGCATCGCCGACGATTAGTAGCTTAAAAGCCGTCCTTACCTTCTTGAACGCTTCTATAACCAAGTGAGCATTGTTCTCAGGCTCGAGTCGCGAGACGTAAAGAACGTATCGATTGGGTTCCACTCGCCACCTTTTGACCGTGTCCCGGTCGGGCTTTCTTTCCACCTCCGCTCCGTATGCAATCATTGTTGAGGGCGCACTGTAGCGCGCAAGGTAATAGTCATGGATCACCTGCGCATCAGTGACGGTGACATTTGGCAGCATGGTTGAAAGCCGTTCAGCCAATAGGTAGTAGCGTCGCCCAAGCCAATTCCATTTCTTTCGCTTGTGTTCTAAACCATCGACGTTAATAGCCACGGGCGTTCCTGTGAATCGCAGTATCGAGGCAAAGGGTGCGTTCGCGGCGTTGCAGATCAGTGCCGCATCGAAACGGGAAGGCACGGCGTGTAGGGCCGAAAGAAAGGCGTGCACGACAGTATCGAAATACTTGTGACGGATTGTAGGCAGAACTCTCAAACGGACCCCTTGATACTCGAGTTGGCGAGGGGAAACGTAGTGAGCGCGACAATAGACGGTGACCTCATGTCCACGAGCCACAAGCCTTGTAGATAAGTGCTCGGCAAAGGTTTCAAAACCGCCGTAGCTGGCCGGTATACCCCGGGTTCCAAGGATAGCGATACGCATAGAGACTACACGGCCTCACCGACCCCAAGAGAATGCGCTATTTTATGGCACTGCGGATTGTGCCGCCGGAGCGTGAGACTGAACATTATCGGCGGCCTGTTTGTAAACTTCAAGAGTTCGTTTCGCCGTTTCACGCCAGTCGAAGACTCGGGCTCGATTCTCGCTCTTAATCCGAAGTCTTGAGCGCAAGTTAGGATCATCTATCATCGTTGCAATCGCGGAAGCAATAGCGTCGATGTCAAAGGGGTTAACCATAACACCGGCATCGCCGACGACTTCAGGCAAACTGGTTCGATCTCCCGTGATAACAGGTGTACCACATTTCATGGCTTCCAGTGGGGGAAGACCGAAACCTTCAAAGAATGATGGATAAACGAAGCATAGTGCCCCGGAATAAAGCGGAGGCAAATCTGTTTCCGGAACATAGCCGGTGACAATCACTCCAGATCCAATTTCCTCGATAGCTTTCAGGGTCTCGTGATAAAGCCAGGCACACTTACCGACCAGGACTAGCTTCGGTACGCTACTTTCGGGCCGAGTCTGACGCAATCGTTGGTAAGCCGATAACAGTCGGGCCAGATTCTTCCGTGGTTGAATGGAGCCCACGCAAAGAATGTAATCTCCCGTTATGCCATAGGTTTGTCGTACTCGTTGAAGCTCAGCTGCGTCTTTAACTGGACGAAAGTGACTTGGAGCGGCGAGGGGAATAGCGGTCACAAGGTCCGGCGCGATCCTGTAGGTCGAAATAATGTCACGCCGAGCATGCTCGGACAGCGCCAAAACTCGCGTAGCCCGCCTTGCTGAACGCCGAACAGTAAAACGAAGCTGCGCTCTGCTCCGCCGATTGAAAGTCTCGGGCAGGTGTTCAAATGATAAGTCATGAATGCTAACTACGACGGGACAAGGAGCAAAAGGAGGACTGGTAAACTGAACGTGCAAGACGTCAACTGGGTGACTTCGCAATTCGGCGCTAAGCGTAAGTGGTATGCGGATTAGGGGCGTGTGAGGAAGAGTGGAGCGAACCGTGAAGTTAGGCCACCTGTTGCGGAACCGGGCTACGGCCTCATCCCTCGTGACATAAATGGTGTAATCATTGACAGAATCGACCTCGGCGAGCGCTTCGATCAAATTCGCGGCATAACTCTCATTGCCACCCAGACCGGTGCCAACAGAGTGTGCGTCTATTGCAATACGCAAGTGCCTTCCTGTTACATGTAAGAGTCCCGGCTCTATGGCTGAACAAATACCCGTTGTTCAAGCGATCATTTGTTCTTGCCGGCGACGGTGGCCTGCGCGTTTCCCCCCTGCTGACCTCGGGTGTCGCGCTCGCGAATGCGGGCAGCCTTACCACGCAATCCACGTAAGTAATAGAGCTTTGCTCGCCGTACTCGTCCTCTCTTAACCAGATCGATGTGATCGATAATGGTGGCGTGAAGCGGAAAAATCCTTTCAACACCAACCCCGAAGCTAGTCTTGCGAACCGTAATGGTTTCTCGGGCACCGCCGTGCTTGCGGGCAATCACTACACCTTCAAACGCCTGGAGACGCTCCTTGGTCTCAGATTCCTTGATGCGAACGTGAACGCGTATCGTATCGCCCGGTTGAAACTCGGGAATATTCTTTCGCAGCTGGGTATTTTCGATGTTGTCTAGTCGGTTCATCTCTTCACTCCACTATTTACATTTGCCATCTCAGATTCCAGTAACTAATTCAGAATAGGACTCAGCCCTGAGAATCTTTCAACAGATCCGGGCGAATGCGCTCGGTCTTTTTTAAGGCTTCCTCATGGCGCCAGCGAGCAATCTCGGCATGATTTCCCGTTAATAGGACATCTGGTACCCGCAGGCCTTCGAGTTCCGGGGGCCGAGTGTATTGCGGATAATCCAGCATTCCGTCTGAGAAGGATTCGTACGTTGCAGAAGTCTCGCTGCCCAACGCTCCTGGTAGCAACCTCACAACTGCGTCAACGACAACGACCGCAGCAGGTTCTCCCCCGGAAAGAACATAGTCACCGATCGATATCTCGTCCGTCGCCAGCACGTCCGCAACTCTTTCATCGACGCCTTCATAACGCCCGCATATCAAAACGATTTGCGTTGCATTGGTTGCCAGATCCGCCGCCAGCGACTGGGTAAATACCTGACCCTGCGGCGAGAGCAAAACGACCCGCGTTTCCTTCGAGTAATCTCCGCGCCGTCTGAAGCCGGTCAGGTCGTTGACCGCCGCAAAGATGAGATCCGCCTTGAGCACCATCCCATCACCGCCACCGAAAGGACGATCGTCTACGGTGCGATGCTTGTCTTTAGCCCAGTGGCGCAAGTCATGCGCTTTGGTCTCAACCAGTCCGGCAACTGACGCGCGGCGCGTGATCCCGTAGTCAAATGCTTCGCGAAAGAAATCCGGGAAGATAGTTAATACGTCAAAGCGCAACATTACGATTCTCGTCGCCGAATTTGCGAACTCAAACGGTGCCACGGGGGTAAATCGCAAATTACCAAATCAAAGATCTATAACTCCAGGAGTCCCTGGGGCGGATCGATTCGGATCCTCTTCCGCTCCGTGTCAATATCAATAACAATGGACTGTACCATGGGAATCAGATGCTCATGCCTCTCGTCACTCTCCACCACCAGCATCTCCACCCCGCCGCCAACTCTCATCACGTCGCGGACGTGCCCAATTAGTTTTCCACTCGTAGTTTCGACAACAAACGCTTCCAGTTCCCAATCATAAAATTGACCTTCGGGAAGCTGGACCCGGCTCGATTCCGGAACAGCAAACTCGTATCCTACAAATGCACTGGCGGTTTCAATCCGGTCGTAGCCCGCCAACTTCAATATCACCCTGGCCTGATGGAACCAATAGCTCTCCAACTCAACGACGCTCCGCACTCCATCAGGAGCAATGGCAATCAACTGAGAAACATCAGCGAACCGATCGGGAAAATCCGTCAACAACTCGGCCACAAGTTCACCTTTGAGGCCCCTGGTTTTCACAGCGCGAGCTACAGCAACAACCGGCTCAACACTCTTAGGCAGATCTTCGCTCATTCCACAATTTCGAGAACGAAGCGGTGTTTTCTTTTTAATCCTACAGCATGAGCCAGTGAGCGTAATGATCGTACGGTCCGTCCCTGCCTGCCAATCACCTTCCCCATATCTTCAGGGGCCACACGGATCTCAATCAACGTCGCACCGTTGCGGTCGATCTCTCGAACGTCCACAGCCTCGGTGTCGTCAACCAGCCCCTTAACAATCATCTCAACGGCTTCTCGCATGTCAAATTAGAGTCTAACGATCCGATCTACGCTTTCTATTACAACCACTAGGCGATCGCGGGCTCGGCAACGGCTTCCTTCTTACTATTTGCCTTGATAAGCCTGCTGACCGTATCGGTCGGTTGCGCGCCGTTGGCGATCCAGTAACGGACACGATCCATATTCAGATTTATCTCCGCCGGCTCGCGGGTGGGATTGTATGTGCCGACGTTCTCCAGATACGCCCCGTCACGTTTAGACTGCTTTTCCTTCACCACAACTCTGTATGAAGGCCTTTTCTTCGCGCCCGTGCGCATTAATTTAATTGCTAACAAGTACTCACCTCCGTTGTCTCTAAGTCCCTAATGATAATCTGGTGATAAATCCTGCTACTTCGTATTCCTACCTTGACCCGATCATCGTCGCTTTTTCTTCTTCTTTTTCTTCAGCTTCTTTCTCGATGGGCCAGCCGGTAATGCGGGCACTCCAGGTTCATCACCATTCCCGCCCATAGCGCTGAAATCAGGCATCCCTGCCATACCCGCCATACGCTTCATCATCTTGCCCTTTAAACCACCCCCAAAATCACCTCCGCCGAACAATCCGGAACCGGAAAGCTGGCGCATCATCTGGCGCATCTCGGTATACTGCTTGATCAGCTGATTCACCTCCGCCACTGAGGTTCCGGACCCGCGCGCGATCCGCCGGCGTCGATTGGCGTTTAGGATCTTATGATCCGTGCGCTCCTGCCAGGTCATCGAATCGATAATTGATTCGGTGCGCTTCAACTCTTTCTCCATCAACTTCGTTTGTTCGTCATCCAGTTGCGGCATACCCATGCCCCCGAGAAGCTGATCGGGCAACATCTTCATTATCTTTGAGAAAGAGCCGAGTTTCTTTACCTGCCGAAGCTGCGATCGAAAGTCGTCGAGAGTAAATTCATTCTTCTGAAGCTTCTTGAGTTGTTCCTCTGCTTCATCCTGGTCTACCTTCGACTGTACTTCTTCAATCAGGGACAGTACATCGCCCATTCCAAGGATGCGTTGGGCAATACGGTCGGGATAGAAAGGCTCTAGCGCATCGTATTTTTCCCCGACGCCAACAAACTTTACCGGTTGACCGGTAACCTGCTTAATTGAAAGTGCGGCTCCGCCACGGGCATCACCGTCCATCTTCGTGAGTACAACACCGGTGATGCCCACACGTCGATGAAACTCTTCAGCGGATCGGACCGCATCCTGCCCAGTCATGGCGTCAGCCACAAACAGTATTTCTACGGGACGCGTTTCGTTCTTGATCCTGACCAACTCGTCCATCAACTCCTCATCGATGTGGAGCCGACCGGCGGTGTCAATCAGCAGCGTGTCGAAACCAGTCTGCTGCGCATGCTTAAAACCTTCCCGCACCAGTGTAAGCGGATCATTGGTTTCAGACTGTTCAAAGATCTGTTGGCCAGTTGCCTTAGCAATTACTCTTAACTGCTCGCGCGCTGCTGGACGATAGACGTCCACTGAAAGCAGGAGTGGCTTGCGTTCCTGGTTTTGGGCAAGCCAGCGCGCGATCTTTCCTGTCGAAGTGGTTTTGCCGGAGCCCTGCAGCCCGACAATCATGACCACATTCGGAATCTGCTTTGTAAAGACCAGACGCGACGACTGACCGCCAAGCAATTCAACAAGTTCGTCATAAACAATTTTAACTACTTGTTCAGAAGGCTTGAGCTCCTGCCAGACTTGTTGTCCTTCGGCCTTCTCCTTAACAGAAGCAATAAAGTCTTTCGCAACTTTATAGTTAACGTCGGCTTCCAGGAGCGCCAGCCGGATTTCGCGGAGGGCGGCATCCACGTGTTCCTTCGTCAGCACGCCTTCGCCGCGAAGATTCTTTAAAGTACGCTTAAGCTTGTCCGACAGCGACTCAAACATAGAGCATATAGGCGAAGTTCCGAGCAGATGACGGAAACGGAGATGATAGCGGCGACCCTAAGTAGTGTCAAGGAATGGGGATCTGGGGTGGTGTCCTAATCTAAAGATCTGGAATTTATTTTTTGGGATTTTGCCTCTATCGTACTGAAACCTCCGGAGGGCACACAACTAAGTTTGGAGCGAACCGCTTTTCGTAGGTGTGACAGATGCTGAGTCCATATTCTTGCCCAAGCTCAAATTGTAAAGTCCTACGCGTCCGAGGATGGTAAGTACAACCCCGAGCACAAGCACAGTCGGCCACGCATTAAATCGAGTGAGAAAATCTGGATGATGGGAACGCCAAACGCCAAAGATGTTTCCACGTCTTACGTTGAACGGCTAAACGCCTCCACTCGCTTTCTGAAAATCAAAGGGCGTCACCGTCTCCGGCAACGCCCCCTCAGAACGGCATTAAGTCCTTGTCCTCCAGCTTCTGTGCCTCAGAAACTAACCATTGAGACTCATTGCGTTTTTGCCGTGCTAGTTCCTGCGTAACGGTTGCTTGGGCGTGCTTCCCTTCCTTCATTAGAATGATCGCCTTCTCGAATAATTCTGACGACTCCTGGACGGTTTCCAGAGCCCTTTTGTAGAGCTGTGTTATTAAGTGGGAGTTGCTCATTACGGTCGGGTAAAAACGGGAAATGAGCGAGGTGTGATTCTTATATCACCCAAGATGGTAGGATTACAATGCTTGTGCGGGACCAGCGGTTGCCAGAAAGAGGATTCCAAAACTGAGATTAGGACACTACCGGATCTGGGACATGCCGGGCACGTAGCGGTGCTCTGCGCTGGCGGTACTAGGGTAGGTTGGGAAGCCATAAGTGTTAACGCGCCTCAAACACCAGCTCCATTTCGAAACAGCACAGAAAAGCCACACTTAATCCCATGTACGAGGACAAGTCACGTATATAAAACCTCTTCGACCCCCAACGAACGGCCCCAAAGAAGTAATCGGCAAAGCGCAGGTAATGGCAAACTCACAAATAAGTCTCATACTCCGAAAGAAAGCTGTGGAAGCTGTCCATGAGTCCACAGAAATGTTGAAGCAGGCGCTCACGCTGCTAAAATCCGGGAATCGACAACAGGCGGAGGGTCTACAGAAAGCCGCGCGGGCGAAGCGTTATAACTCGATGTGGCTGATGCGCAAGGCGAACAAGATCGAGCGAGACTCCTGATTCCCCATTCGCCTCAACTCTCGATCTAATCCACATTACTCACCTCTAATTGTTGACCTACACGACCCGTAATCGCTGCCCTTTAACAGCGGGACATAGCTTTACGGCTCAGCAATCAATCTCGATGGCGGTGGGTTGACGACAATGGTCGTCCGCCACAAGGTGGTTAAATCGTCCTTCGGATCCAACCGGTGAGTGATGCAATCCTGGTTTTTCCAAAGCGTATTAAGAATTTGCAGATGCGCTCGCCCGGGCATCATCAAATCATGGTTGGTAGCCCAATAAGTTCCTATTATCCCGGCGGCTCTTCTATACCCATCAGCTCAACTATAAAGATTAACTTTGCGTCAGGTGGAATAGTGCCTCCTGCGCCGCTCGCTCCATATCCGAGTTGCGGAGGAATGATCAGCATCGCCTGCTCGCCGACCCGCAGTTTCTCGATGCCCTCATCCCAACCTTTAATCACCCGGCCTTCGCCGAGCTTGAACTTAAACGGTTGGCCACGGTCAAGCGAGCTATCGAATTTGACACCACTAGTCAGCAATCCGGTGTAGTTAACAACAACAGTTTCCCCCGGGCGCGGGGTTCGACCTTCGCTTCGTTTGGTGATTATGTAAATCAGGCCCGAAGGTGTCGTCGTTGCCGCAGAGGATATGGCGGCTGGTTTCGCGGGCTTAACTATTCTTGTTCGCCTGCCCCTGGGAGTGCTCTTCCTCGTCTGACTTTGAACGACGGGTATTGAAGTGATTGTGCTCAACAGAATTACAGAGGCGCAGATTGCGAGGTATTTCATATTTTATCTCCTTCTAAAACAGCTTCTCCCAAACTCGACGATGATGAGTGGTTTGATCTCATAAGATTCGCAAGAAAGCTTTCGATCTCAGCCTGCGATCTGAGAATAGTGACTTTCCTGGTTTGAGAATAGGATTTCAGTTTTTCTAACAGCCTTGGTTTTCTCTTGCGCGGGTAGTCCCAGATGTATTTTAGAAACTCCGCGTTAACCCTTTCAGGACATCCCGCCGCCACGTCAGGTCGGCGTCCCTTTCGATACCGCGCCACTCGTTTCAGCACACGTCCAACGCAAATCCATCGCGGGACATCGAGAAAAACCACTCCGTCGCAAGCCGCCAGCCTAAGGTCCAGCGTGCCTCCATAATTGCCATCGATAATCCACGAATCGCCTTTCACTAACTCTTCAACTATCTCTCTCCACTTGTCCTTAGGCATTTCTACCCATCCCGGACTCCAGTAGAGCGAATCCAGGTGAATTACTTCGAGTTTGAGATTACGTCCCAGACGTTTCGCGAAAGTAGATTTACCAGCACCGCCCGAGCCTATTACTAAAATCTTCTTCATGAAAACCACTAGGCTTCATTATTAGCATCACGCGTCACCGGCGTACTGATCGCTTAGCCAAACCTGGGCCGCGGCCTCGTCGCGCGCCGACTTGAGGAATCGCACCCACGCTTGCTGCTCGTGCCATACCGGAACCAATTCCCACACGCAAAAGGCAGGCTTATGGCTTCTCTCCCGGGGGAACGGCGCAAACTCCGACATGGCGCTACCATCCTTGTAGAAGACGGTCGACCAAAGTTCATTGTCGTTGCGCCAGGTGCAGGTGATGAGGAAATAGAAGTCTTGCCCGCAACGATGAAGAATTACAAATCCGAGGCCAGGGATTTCCAGCGTCGTCGAATTCAAACAACTGCGAGCCAATCGTTTGATCTCATCCGGGACAGGACGATCTTGAGGGTAAACGTCGTACCATTTGACCGTAGCCCCAGAGAGTTCAAGCGACTCGTCCGGTGTAACGCGCTTGATAATATGTCGAGAAGTCTCGGCGATTCCCGAATCCGTTTTCAATAGACGTGCAAGAGATGTTTGCGAAATCAAGTTGTTCCTCGTCAGTTAGTTAGACGCTAGTCGGGTTCTTGACTGCTTTGCACCGATGCGATTTCAGTCACCGAGTACTTCTTTTATCAAAGTTAAGACAAGGGAACAAGCGAGAGGTCTTTCAGACTTTCCCTTCGTCCTGCGTTTCAATTGCAAACGGCTCAGGTATGGCTAACGACTTGCTACACTTGCACTCTGCCCTACTGGCTTCACTTGAAATCGTACAGAGTGAGCGCGCTTTCCCCGGTCTTGAGGAGCGCCGTGCATGTTTTCATAACAGCCTGCCAACCCAGGGCTAACGCAGATTTGCAATGATAGAAAGGACATCAGTAATGGATAACACAGAAAATCCTCAACCAAATACCAATGGAAGATCAGGTCTCCGCCGGCTCGGCATTATTATGGGTGGCGTTGGGTTAGGTGCAGTTGTCGCGTATTTGTTATCTAAGGTGCTCGGTGGGCGCCCGGAGGAAATTCTACGACGAAATTTCCCTGATCAACCCGTGGATGACCGGGGCACACGACAGGATGAGGCCGCGCAAATCCTTCGCAACCTGCGCGATCGTGCCTTTCAGGCGAGCGACGAAAGGCTCGCCCTCGCACTTGGCCGGCCCGCTGAAGAAGTGGCAGCGTGGTACACAGGCCAGGAAGTCATCGATGATGACGTTGTCATGAAAGCGCGAGGTATCGCGATGCACCGTGGCGTTCGAATCGAATAGATTTGTTACAACGTACTCGACCCTTTGAATCGTTTCCTGACTTTCGTCGCCGGACATCGCGATGCCGCGGCAAATGCCTTAGCGGGACCGACCTTCTGAAGTTGCCCATCAGGCCATACTTCGGGGAAAGAATACTCCGGGCCCTTTAGATATTTATGGCCTTCCCAAATACGCTGTCCACTTTCATCAAAGTATATTCGATGTTCCAAGTTCGCCCCGTTTACGGCTGCACCAGAGATGAACACAAATCGCAGACGCCCTGAATCATCGTAATAGTGTTGCCAGGTCAAGGACGAATCCTCCGACCCGGCCTGCTTTTCATAGCGCCGCACTACACCCCTGGAATCAACAGATATCCTGCGAAGAGTATCCTCATAAGGTTCACAGTATTCGAACTCTCGTTTAGAAGTTTTGAATGCCGCTTTCCTTAGTCCCGCATTTACTAATTGGACGAGTCGGCGCACCGCCTTTATTTCGGGATGTTGCTCCCAGTTGGCTTCAGTAAGCCGGTCAGACTCTTGTCTTTGATCCAGCTCTTCATCAGTCACAGAAACAAACAGAGTATTCTCCGGCGAAAACCAGGTGCTCCCGAACGCGTTTGCAGGATTGACAGCGAATAATCCCGCCACGCCGATGAAAAGGAAAGTGTTCTTCAACTGCATAAGCTTATTGCGTATCTTCGAGCACGGACAGGATATTGCCGGCCGGGTCTTTGAACCAGGCGATGTTTGGACCCTCGTCAGAGGCTGCACCTCGAAAGATGCCTTTTTTGTCGGTTTTCATCTCGCCCTCGTACGACTCAAACCGCACGCCCCGCCGGCCAAGCTCATCTACAGCCTGTTCAATATCATCTACGGGAAAATTAAGAACAGTAAAGGTTGCCGGCGTGTGATTGGGCTTTGGGTAGAGGAATATCTCACCACCGCCGTTGATTTTTAGGCCTAGGCCTTCCTTAGTTTCGGAAACTTCCAGCCCGAGTTTTTGGCTGTAGAATTCCTTAGCCTTGTTTAGGTCGTTCACTGAAAAACTGCCAAATGCTTTCGAAGCCTTCAACATAAGTTTGCTCCTAATAAATTACACTGCCTGGCTCAACGTCAATGAGCAAGAATTATTGTAAGATCTCTCCGCGGGTGCTTGAGGTCGAGGGTCGGCCTTGCACCCTCGGAGGCCCCTACAACTCGACTATCATCTTGAAACCGCCATAGACCATGCGTTTGACGTCGAAGGGCATCGGCCCCTTCTCCATCATCTTCTTCATGCGCGGGTCTTTCATCACTTTTGCGTTGACGCGATCGCGATCGGCGCGAGACTTAAACACAATAAACGAGATGATCACGGTCTCCTTCGGCTTGGGCTTGATCGTTTTAGTGAACGAAACTCCAAACTTTACATCGAGGTCCTCCGCGGCGGCCTCGATGTATTCCAAGGCCCCGTGCTCCCGCCAAATCTTTCCAGCTTTCTGAGCGATGGTGCGGTAGACCTGCAGGTTCTTCTTAGGCACGGGCAAGAGAAATCCATCAACGTAGCGCATTTTGAAACTCTCCTTAGGTAGTATGTTCAATTAGAAAGCACTAGACGAGATCTTGGGGAATCGTCCTTATTGCAACTTATTAAGCAGAACGCTTACAGTGGACCATCCAGGGAATACCGAATCGATCGACAAGCATGCCGAAGCTGGGGGCCCAGAAAGTCTGCTGGATCGGCATCTGAATCGTTCCGTCCTCTGCCAATGCCTGAAATATGCGTTCTGCTTCTGCCGTATCCTTCACCGCGACGTGCACGAAGAAGCCCTTTGGTTTTTCATACCGTCCGGGAGGAGCGTCAGAAGCCAACAGTACCTGGTCGCCCATAACCAGGCGCGCGTGAAGAATTTTGTTGCGCCATTCAGCTGGCACCTGTTCCTCCGCCGGCGTACCTGCGTGCGTCGTCATGGCTTCGATTCTACCGCCAAGACACCGTTCATAGAACTTGAATGCTGCCTCGCAGTCGCCATTGAAAAAGAGATATGGGTTTAATTGCATTGCACTCCTTTGTTCACTGATTGTGTGAATGATTCGCCGAACCCTTTCCCCGGTGTGGGGCCAGCCGCCAGCGGCCGTACGCCACGAATGCCGCGAGCAGTCCAACCACCAGAGCGGGCAGCGCCATCGCGAGACCATCCGCCACGAAGGTGAGAACCGCCGCCCCGATCATGATGATCACCAACCCCGCGGCGGCAAGCGGTGTCAGACCCGGCCGAGTGCGAAAGAGGCCCGGGAGAATCAATCCGAGGGCGCCGAGCACTTCGCAGACGCCGATGAACCGGATCAGGAGCCCAGGAAGATGTATCTGGTTAGGTGACCCCATCGACGTCAGTGTCTCGATCGGCAGAACCAACTTGGTTCCACCAGCGAACAGGAAAAGTAGTGCCAGCAGTACCTGAATGATCCATAGCGCAACGTTCATGATCGCAGTCCTTCCTGTCGCATTGGAATAAGCGCGCGCAGCCAATCGTCGCGCAAGTAGAGTCCAAGCCACATCAGCACACCGTGGTTCGGGGATCGTCCAATATGTCAAACACAGAAGATCCACTAAACCACACGAACGGACACTAACTGACAGCCTTACCTACCAAAGTTAAAATCAAATCTGCGACGGCGTCGCCCAAACAGGGACCGTAGTTGTTAGCAGCGCTGCCGCGGGCAGTGTCCGCATGATCAATCTTCATCTTTTCTTTGCCTTCTTATTAAACGCAGCTTCGTTCTCCGCAATGCGGGTCTTGACAATTCTCTTCACCAGCGCGGCGGGTAGTGGCTTGCCGATTGGGAAACGAATAGTTCCCTTGGATGTTTTGTAACCCTTCAGCTCTTCCTTGTGAGCCGCTATAGGTTCTGCGCCGGGGAAGATGCTGCAGTGGTCCTTGAAGGCCGCGAAGCCTATCAGCATTCCATGCTGCTTAAACATCGGCATCTGGTAGCTGATCACTTCCGTGGCCTGGGGCGCTACGGCCTTAACTGTTTTGCGAATCTTCTCGAGCGTGGTCCTGGCCTCTTCCGGAAGCGCTGCGAGATATTCGTCTACCGTCTTTGGTATATCACCGGATTTTACTTTTTTCATGGCCTAGTCCTTTCCATTAATTCTCCGGCAGGCCCGAGATTTCCATCACTGGCCTGATTTCAACGGTACCGAATCGTGCCGGTGGAATCCTTTCGGCGATGCGAATCGCCTCGTCCAGATCGCTGGCGTCGATTAGGTAGTAGCCTCCGAGCTGTTCGCGTGTCTCGGCAAACGGACCATCAGTCACGATCCGTTTGCCCTCACGCACCCGAACGCTGGTGGCGGTTGCAACAGGATGCAGGGGGCTGGCATCCAGATACTGCCCGCTTGCGTTGAGCTGTTGCGTCAGATGCGAAGATTCTATGTAACAGTGTTCGCGCTCAGTCTCGCTCATGGCCTGTTCATCGAGATAAACCAGCATCATGTATTTCATGTGTCCCTCCATTCCTGTTCGCGACGGATCGTCAATCGTTGTTCTGGTTGCCATCTCGTAGCCGTTGCGGTGGGCTATCGTGCCTCAGCCGCTTGCTTCAAAGTTTTTATGTCAAGCTTATCCATTTGAAGCATTGCCTTCATGACTCTCTTTGTCTTCTCCGGATCCATTTGCAGGAACATCTCGGCCAAAACGGTGGGAACGATTTGCCATGACAAGCCATACTTGTCCTTAAGCCAACCGCATCTTGATTTTTCTCCACCTTCGGAGAGCTTCTCCCAGAACCTGTCTATTTCTTCCTGCGTCTCGCAGTTCACTACAAACGAGATGGCTTCCGTGAATTTGAAATGCGGGCCACCGTTTAGAGCCGTGAACTCCCGTCCCTCGAGCTGGAATTCAACGGTCATTACCGTTCCCTTTGCTCTTCCCGAGACCTTCGATCCTTCCTCGTCATAGCGGGTGATGCCATTAATCTTGGAATTCTTGAAAAGTGAGAGATAAAAATTTACAGCCTCTTCGGCTTTGTCATCGAACCATAGGAATGGGGTGATTTTTTGCATGTTCTCTCCTTATGTTTGTTGTTCTGAGCCCGCCAAATCTCGCCCGCCTTGGCTTGGCTCTCTACTCACAAGTCGAACGAGCGGGAGCAAGATCGACAGGTTCGGATCTTTCTTTCGGGAATTGTTAGACCTTCTTCATCCCCAGATAATGAGTTCGTTGTTTTTTATTGAGGCGTTCAATTGCGTAACGCAAAGCAGTACGCGGCATGGTCGCGGCATGTTTATCTAAAAAGCTCAACAGTTTCTCGGGATCTTTTTTGCCGGCCTCGCGCAGCCACCCTCCAGTGGCCTTATGGATTAAGTCGTGATTATCGCTAAGCAACATTTCGGCAATCTTGAACGTGTCAGCGACATCACCTTGTCTAACAAAATAGTAGGTGCTGACAATGGCAGTGCGACGTTCCCAGACATTTTTGGAGCGTGCCAGCTTGTACAAAATATCGCGCGGCTTATCAAACAAATAGCCGCCGACTACATATGGGGCGCTGCGATCAACCAAATCCCAGTTGTTAATGCGGTCATGGCGCCGCAGATAAAGATTGAAGAGCTCTTTTCGGCGCGCTTCGGTCGTTTTTTTGTTACGAGCTTGCCAATCCATAATGCTAACCGCGCCAGCCCTGGCTTCGTGAATTTTGCTTTCAAGCAGTTTCTCAATTTCGCGTGGTGGCATTTCAATAAACTCTTTGGCAAGCGCAAAAACCTGCCCCATACGCACACCCATAAACTTGTCGCCCTCACCGTACTCGCCTTTGCCCGATCTAAAATAACGCTGAATCTTCTTAAGTTCGGCTGACGAACGGTAGGCGCTCAACCTTTTAATAAATCGTGTGGCGTTAATATCAGTTGGCATGAGCGTTATCTAGTTCTCAACTTTCCTCCAAACCACACGCAAGGAAGAGCAAGTATGGCCAGCGCGATCGGATACCAGGTGGGTGCTATTTCCATCGGCATGGTTACTAGTGAAAACCTTCGTTTGGTGGCGTGAAAATGCCGAGCGATTCCAGCACAAAATCTGTACCTGGTGGGTGGCAACGATAAAAACCATTCCCGCAAGAATGGCACCTATGCCTTTCAAAATGTTCATGTCCATTCCAGAACTTGCCTACAGCGGGCGATCTTGTCCTCGAAGGTTTTAAGTAGCTCGGCTGCCGAAGTGGCCTGGTAGGGCTGGTAGGTAGCTAGATCGATGTCGAGTTCGTCCAAATTGAATATCGAATCGGACCAGCCGACGCATTCGACGATGTGCGATGCCAGCCCACCTGCCGTAAACGACTTCTCGTGGGGCCGCCAGTCCAGCTAGTCGCTGGGCAGCCGTTCCAAATGCTTGCGCGTTGCCTGCGCTTCGTTCTTAAACTCCCTAGTCAGCGAAGCGATTTTGTCATCGTGTCTGCTCCTTGTTGAGTAATCAACAACACGTATTTCATGCTTTGTGCTTTCACCATTAGTCGAACGGCAACAGTCTGGATCGACACTCCGCCGGGAAATACTTAACATGGCGATATGCAACTGGCAGCCAATGCGGCCGTTCAGGCCGTGTACAGCTCCGATTGGGGCCGGATCGTCGCCACCCTCATTCGATCTTTCGGCGATTTCGACCTGGCCGAAGAGGCCGCGCAGGAGGCTTTTACCGCCGCTGTGGATCAATGGCGTGACTCGGGCGTACCAGACTCCCCACCCGCCTGGATCATTCAGACAGCTCGGCACAAAGCCATCGACCGCCTCCGCAGACAGACGCGTTTCCAGGAGAAAGTTGAATCGTACGCCGCTTCCGGTTTGATGCGGACAGTCGAGGAACCGGATTACGACGCGAGCGAGATCCCGGACGATCGTCTGCGGCTGATCTTTACGTGTTGCCATCCCGCACTCGCCCTGGACGCGCAGGTCGCTCTGACTTTACGCACCCTGGGCGGCCTTCAGACCGATGAGATTGCGCGCGCGTTCCTGGTGCCCGCAACCACGATGGCCCAGCGCCTGGTTCGCGCCAAGCGCAAGATTCGCGACGCCGGTATTCCGTATTCCGTTCCCGACACGAATGACATGCCCGGCCGGCTCGACGCTGTGCTGACGGTGATCTACTTAATCTTTAATGAAGGCTACGCGCCGACGCAAGGCGGGAAACCTGTGAGGACCGATCTCTGCGCAGAGGCTATCCGACTTGGGCGCCTGCTAAGGATTCTGATGGCGCCGCAGCCTCCTTCAGAAGCGACGGCACTCCTGGCCCTGATGCTGCTTCACGATTCGCGTCGCGAAGCCCGTCTGGATGAATCCGGAGATATCGTCGTGCTTGAAGAGCAGGATCGCAGCCGCTGGGTTCAGGGGCAAATAGACGAGGCGCTGCCGCTGGTCGATCAGGCGCTGGGGAAGGAGGTTGGTCCATTTGCTTTACAGGCAGCGATTTCGGCCCTTCACTGCCGCGCGAAACGCGCAGAAGATACTGACTGGCCACAGATCGTCAGGCTCTACGACCTTCTCGAGCGTGTGCAACCCACGCCCGTCGTGTCGCTGAACCGGGCGGTAGCGGTGGCAATGGTGGATGGCCCACAACCCGCTCTTGGGCTCATCGACGAGCTCACTGCCAGCGGTGAGCTCGACGGCTATCACCTGCTGCATGCGGCGCGCGCCGATCTTCTGCGTCGTGTCGGCTCCAAGGTGGAAGCAGCTGAGAGCTATGAGCAAGCGCTTGCGTTGGTCACCAATGACAGCGAACGTCGATTTCTCGAGCGGCGACTGCGCGAAGTTCAGCTGCGCGGGGGTAACGAATCCTCAGGCTGAACAGGCTCGAGTTCTATTTGATTGCTCCCTCGTGCCCGGCCATTCGACGCAGCAGTCCCGTTTGGCCCGCGTGATAAGCCTCATGAAACTGCAAGACGAATAGAGTCTCACCTACGGTCTTGGCGATGGACTTATCGGGAGCTGCCGCGCTCAATTCCGGCTCGGAGACTTTTGAAAGACCAGCGACCAGCCGGTCCTGAGAACGTTCAAGATCGGCGACAATCTTTTCGAGCGGCTGCGCATTTGAGCCATCATGGAGGTGGGTCAGAGCCCCGTTGATAGATACCGGCAATTTCCTTACTCCAGACTGGCTGGTTGAGCAACCGCATCGCGTTGTCTCTGGTTGCTACTATGTGACCCACGACCCAGTTTAGGCAGTTCCCACCTCCTCCGGGCTGGATCAGACTTTCCTCGTGCGTGACGCCAGCGAGATTCTTCTTCAGCACGGCGTAGTTAATCCCGAAGAGCATGTTCAGAGCGTCGGTACTGGTAGTTTTCGTGTTCATCAGATTTCCCTTTCTCTAACTTTTACGTGCGTGACGTCGGCGATCGCTTCCATAACTGCGCGAAAGCCCGCCATTTGTTTGTCATTGGTCCGTTTTTTTAAGGCTTGTTCGAACGCCTCCAGCGTCTTCTGAAGTTTACCGGCGAGCTTTCGGCCCTCACCTGTTAATTCAATGGTGAACGAGCGCCGGTCGTCGGGGTTGATCTGTCGAGTCAGCAGGCCACGGTCAGATAGCCGATCGAGCATGCTAGTTAGCGTGGAACGCTTGTGGCCGAAGACGCGCTCTAGCTCCGATACAGGGCAGGGAGCGTAAGTCCTGAGATATGAGAGCAGATGCCCTTCCCCAGGGCTTACTCCCAATTCCAACGTCGCGCCTTCCAAATAGATGCTGATTTGACGACTTGCTTTATGAATCGGTGACAGAAACTCGAGCGGCATCAAGCCTCTCCTTCGCGCGGGTTACTACGATATCGGATTATCCGAAATCGGATTATAGTCAGGGGCGTGATGTTGTCAACCGGTATTTTGAGTCAGAGGAGCGGGTAGCAGTTGAACTTGAAAACACAGACAAACTGAGCAAACGTGAGGAATTCCGTGGGACCTTCAATCACTTCCCTGCAGCATCTCGGTGTA
>JBHENP010000061.1:0-393 GCA_046261995.1 Pyrinomonadaceae bacterium | reverse complement strand
ATGCTGTGCCCGATGTTCCACCTGTGACCGAAAGGATCGCGTATGCTTCCCGAGCGTTCACCATAGAAGGCGTCCTCGGGCTTCCTTTCGATCTCGGCGCCAGCTTCCACGGCGCGCCGAATCACTTCATCCGCGTCATCGACGTGGATATGAATCGTTACCGAAGTCCCACCGACTGCCAGCGGACCCCTGATACCGTATTCGGGAAACTCGTCGGACAGCATCATAGTGGTTCCCCCGAAGTCCAGCTCAGCATGGCCGATACGACCGCTCGGCTCGGTCAGGCGGAACTTCTCTTGAGCGCCAAAAGCGCTCGTATAGAACTCAATGGCCTTTGCTGCGTTTTCAACGCACAGATAAGCGAACAGCTCATGTATTTTCACTGATGTACTC
>JBHENP010000060.1:0-27790 GCA_046261995.1 Pyrinomonadaceae bacterium | reverse complement strand
AAAGTGGCTGATTCATAACACGCGGTTGGGCATTCCGCATTGAAAACACGCGGTTGGCCATTCCCGCAATCCTGCACGAAAAACACTGCACGGTCACAAGGCCCATGGGTGATTGAGGCTCAAGGTTAGTTACTTGGCGGCGGCTTTTGTATCATGCAGCGCATGAACACACTCTATCCGCCGATCGAACCGTTTGATACTGGACGCTTGAAGGTATCGGACATTCACGAGCTGTACTATGAGCAGTGCGGAAATCCGAATGGTAAGCCGGTTGTTTTTCTTCACGGTGGGCCGGGTGGCGGGCTGCAGCCTTTCTACCGGCAGTACTTCGACCCGCAGGCTTATCGCGTGGTGCTGTTCGATCAACGCGGATCCGGTCGGAGCACGCCGCACGCTAACCTTGAAGACAATACAACCTGGCACCTGGTTGAAGATATTGAGCGTCTGCGCAAACATCTCGGTATCGATCGCTGGCAGGTCTTTGGCGGTTCCTGGGGAAGCACGCTGGCGCTGGTGTATGCAGAAACGCATCCTGAACATGTTACCGAGTTAGTGTTGCGGGGAATATTTCTTTGTCGCCCGCGAGAGATTCGCTGGTTCTATCAGGAAGGTGAAGGTGCAAGCGCGATATTCCCCGACACCTGGGAAGAGTACGTGCGCGTCATTCCCGAATCTGAACGCGGCGACATGCTGCACGCGTATCACAAGCGGTTAATGAGTGATGATGAGGTGGTCCGGCTTGAAGCCGCCCGGGCCTGGTCAATCTGGGAAGGGAGCACTTCCAAATTATTTCCCGATCAGAACCTGGTGGACCACTATGGGGAGCCACATACAGCACTCGCTCTGGCCAGGATTGAGTGTCATTACTTCATCAACAACATCTTCTTCGATACCGAGAACTACCTGATCGACAACGTCGATAAGATTCGACACATTCCCGGCGTGATCGTGCAGGGTCGCTACGACATTGTCTGTCCCATCATGAGCGCCTGGGATCTCCACCGCGCCTGGCCGGAAGCCGACCTCAAGGTCATTCCCGATGCCGGCCATTCGGTTACCGAACCCGGTATCATCGGCGCTTTAATTGAAGCGACTGATCGGTTTAAAAGCCAATAAGCTGCTGACGCCAATTTTGCAGGTCGGGAAGGTGGACCCTGTCCCCGCCTCAAGCTCAAAAGCCACTTAACAACCCTTGGATATTGAGGGTTAACAAGAGTGAGGCATATGAGGAAACTCTGTTGCGTTAATTTGAGTGCCTGGGATAAATCCAAGGGTTGGTGAATGACTTTCAAGCTTGAGGCGGGGACAGGGTCCGCCTTCCCAACTGCAAATTGGCGTAGGTTGGCCGGTATCCGGATAGCCGAGAGGCGGAAAGATACTGGGGGGGGGCGCCCACGGAGATTAGCAGCCACAAACTAAAGTTTGAACTCTAAACTTCCTGCCTCTTGCTAGTCCAGAGTCATGAGCCAGATGTCGGCTTCAGCGGAGACAAAAGTAAAGTAGAGCGTCTTGTTGTCGGGTGAGAGACTCGGGCTGCCGATGTCCACGTCTTGATCGGTTACCGTCACGACCAGCTCATATTTCCTGGTCGCAGTGTCAAACAGAAATATTTTCCCCTGGCTGACAAATAGCATTCGCTTATTGTCGTTGAGCCATATGGGCCAGTCGCCGAAATCCGTGAGCCAGTCGTACTTCTTCGACTCCATATCATAAACTCCGATTCCTGAGTGAATGCCGCTGGGCAAGTGCTTGATGCCGGCTAGACTTTTTCCGTCAGCAGACCACGACCAGCCTTCGAACGAGATGCTCGAGTCGCTGAGCGACGGCAGGTGCTCCAATTTCTGTTCGTTCCATGCCTTGCTCGGTTCAAAAATGATGCATTCGTTCTGAGGTGCGTGAATGGAGTAGGCAATGCGTTGGCCGTCCGGAGACCAGGGAGAATAGTGAGCGCCCGGACTCTCATGACCGCTTGTGAGCTGCTGAAGTCCGCTGCCATCGCGGTTGATAATCCAAAGCTCGTAGTTGCCACTGCGTCTCGAACTGAAGGCTATACGTTTGCCGTCCGGCGACCAGCGCGGCCAGAAGTGCCTGAACGTGTCGTCGGTGAGGTCCCGCACCTCGGAGCCGTCGGTGCGCAGGATGATTATGTGACGTTGGTTTCCCATTGAATAACACGTCAGCCATTCACCGTCCGGAGATGCGTCGGGAAACCAAAGCTGCATTGAGCCTCGAGTGATTGAGCTTGGGTCGCCCGTTGCCTTCCCGCCGGCGGGATCGAATGAGATTTTTCTCAGATTTCTGATCTCGTCCTGGGCGATGTAAGCCAGCTTCCGGACGTCGCGACTAAAACTGAGTTGTAGCGCTGAAGTGGCCGCGCCGATGGTGGTGACTGCTTCCGGGGTGCCCGCAACTGCCCCGGACTCTTCGTCGATTGCCACCCGCCAGATATTTACGCTTCCCCCTCGATTGCTGGAGAAGTAAACAAACTTTCCATCAGGCGACCACACCGGATTGGTATCTGTCGTGGTGCCGTCGGTGACGGCAACGGCGTCACCTCCACCGGCAGGTATGGTCCAGATGCTCTCCCGCTGTCCGATTTTGCTCGGTCGGCTCCAGTAGACGATGCGCTGTTGGCGGGGAGAATAATGCGGCTGTAACGCGTCGCCATCACTGATCATTCGCCGCTCGCCACTCTTGAGGTCGATCTTCCAAAGCTGGCTCTTCGTCGGTCGCGTTGAAGGTTGAGGTATCTTTTCTGTGCCTACCAGGATCTGGGCGCCATCCGATGACCATGAGGGGCTGTAGCCGAAATCGGAAAGCCGAGTAATCGACTCGCCAGTGGCGCCCATCAAATAGATACCTCCGCCGTCTCGTTCCGATCGAAAAGCGATGCGCTCTCCGTCTGGAGAAAAAGCCGGTTGAGAATCGTCAGCAGGAGAGTCCTTAGTTAGATTGAGCGGATTGCTTCCCCCGACACGCTGTAAGTAGAGATCCCATTTTCCGGAAGTTCGGCTGGCATAAACCAGCGACTTGCCGTCCGGTGACAGCGAAGGAAAGAATTCCGAACCGGGTTGGTATGTGAGCTGTGTGAAGGTAGCGCTTCTGAGATACTTGGGCTGCTCTGCTTTTCCAAGAGATCGCCACCACAGATACGCCAGGCCTGCCCCCAGGAGCACGAACCCCAAGGCCAAGAATACTTTTGCTGCAGGTCTGCGCCACGAGGACCGGTGTGTTGAGGACCTCGCCGCTCGCGCTTTTGTTGTCTCTTTTCTATGCCCTGCGCTCAAAAGTGTGGGCGGTCGAGGGGTTTCAGCCGGGGGCAGGCCCATTTTGCGCACCAGGTCCTGGAATCGCGGGTCTGAGCGCAGGTTATCGAACCCTGGCTCCACGTTCACGTGGATCATCATACCGTCGTGCCATGCATAGCCCTTGTCCAAGCATGCGAACGCGTGGTCAACTTCGTCCAGCCCGGCGTAAATTAATGCTATGTCAAAGTGCCACGAATGACGGTGCTCCATTCCTGCCTCTAACTGAACAACTATCCGGCGCGCCTCTTCTCTTCTGCCCGCGACGGCCAGCACACGGCCGAGCGCAGCTAACATTTCTACGTTGTCTGGTGAGAGTTCCACTGCTCTCTGGATTGCTGCGATCGCCTCTGCAAACATACCCTTTTGCTCATATGCCTGCCCGAGCCGGTAGTGCGCCAAAAAAAAGTTGCGGTCCATTTCAAGGGTCTTCTGGCATTGTTCTATCGCCTCGTCGTAACGGCGCTCGAAATACAGTTCGCTTGCCACATTAGTGCCGTGATTAAGTGAGAGCGGATCCAGTTCCTGCGCCTTTTTCGTCACCTCGAGGGCCTGTTTCCCCCGCCCCATGGCCCGTAAATACTCGGAATAAAAATTGTGCGCGTTGGCATCATTGGGATTGAGTTCGACGGCGCGCTGGAATTCTTTTTCAGCATTGTCCCATTCCCAATTGTGCAGCAAGGCGTGAGCTAACGATGTATGAGCTTCCGCGAGTGTTTCGTCTATCTCTAAAGCCTTCATGGCTGCCGCTTTCGCTTTGCGAATGCCCTCCTCTGAAGCTAGTCCGTACCGGACTACCAGGATCGTGTAGCAGTCAGACATGCCGGCATAAGCGGCTGCGTAACCTGGATCTTCGTCTATCGCCTGCTGGAAGTGCTCGATGCCTTTCTTGAGTCCCTCTTCACTTCTCTTATTCCAGAAGTAACGGCCTCTGAGGTAAGCGTGATAAGCCTCGACATTATCAGGGTAGCGCCTGGTAAGTTGCTTCCTTTCTTCCGTAGACAATCTGACAAGCAGTTTCTCGGATATTGCACGGGAAATCTGCGCTTCGATAACAAGTATCTCTGATGCGTTACAACTGTAGCTCTCGCCCCACAGATGCGATCCATCCATCGCGTTTACCAGTTCTGTCCTTATGACCAGCTGCTCACCCGACTGTAGGACTCTTCCGGTCAATACCGCCCGCACCCCAAGATCTCTGCCGAGCTCGCGTGGATCAACCTCTCTACCCTTGTAACGAGACACGGTGCTCCAAGCCATCACTCGCAGTTCTGTTAACTGCGAGACGGAGCCGATTATGCTTTCAGTAATTCCGTCGCTGAAGTAATCCATACCCGGATCAGCAGAAGTGTTGGCAAACGGCAAAATGGCAAGCGAGTCGATTACGTTGTGAGACAGCGATCCAGTTGATTGAGTGCTTGCGTGTTTGGTTTCATAGAAGCCTGGGCCACGAGCAAGGTTGCCGCTTCTTTGGCGGCTATCCGAATGATCCAGGTCCTCCGCAAACGCGAGCCTGCGTTTCAGGTTCTTTAAATCCGTCAGAAGCTCTTTCGTCGTCTGATACCGCTCCTCGCGATCTTTTCGCAGCGTCTTCTCCACAATCCATTCCAGCTCAGGAGAAACGTCCGGCGCGTATCTCGCCAGACTAAGCGGCTTCTTATCCAGTATGGCGGCGATCACGTCGCTGCTGGTCGGCCCCTCGAACGGCACGCGACCTCCCACCATTTCGTAGAGCACAACACCGAGACTCCAGATATCTGTACGTGCATCTACCGGGAATCCTCGGGCCTGTTCGGGCGACATGTAATGAGCCGTTCCCATCACCATGCCCTCTTGTGTCTTTACCAGCGTCAGAGCTTCTGCTTCGCCGGTTTTTTGATCGGTCAACTTTGCCAGCCCGAAGTCCAAAACCTTGCTGATGCCATCCTGACGAAGCATTACGTTCTCGGGTTTTATGTCGCGGTGGACAATGCCGGCGGCGTGGGCTGCGGCCAGGGCTGAGGCCATGTGTGAGGCGATACGGAGGGCTTCCGGAGTGGTCATTTGGGCCTTGGCCATCCGGCCGCGCAGCGTTTCGCCCTCAATGAACTCGGTAACCATAAAATGTATAGAGTCTATTTCTCCAATCTCATGGATGGTAAGGATGTTTGGATGATTAAGAGCAGAGGCTGCGCGCGCTTCTTGTTGGAACCGGCGCAACCGGTCGGAGTCTCGGGTGAAATGGGTGGTAAGAATCTTAAGCGCTATCTTGCGTCCCAGCCGAGTGTCTTCCGCCAGGTAAACTTGTCCCATGCCTCCTGCTCCGAGCAGGGAGATCACCTGATAATGACCCAGAGATTGTCCGGCCAGCGAGTCCGTTTTATCGTTCAGCGAGTTGGCCATTAATTCAAAAGCAGGCGCCTCAATAAAGCTGCCCGCTTGCTCGTGGGATGCGAGTAGGGCTTCGACTTCATCTCGCATTGACGAATCACCGGCACAGGCGTCGTTGATGAACGCGGCTCGCTCGTGAGGAGCGCGCTCAAGCGCGGAGTGCAACAGTTCCTTGATGCGCTGCCAACGTTCGGGGTCCATTGTTTTTTCGTTTACGGGAGGCCTATGCGTTGCACGAGATTCGTGATTAGCCGCACCAAAGTCCGGATCTTCGTGCGCCGGAGGCGCGGCAGAGGGGAGCCAGGGGTGGAGCACGCAGCGAAGTGGAGTGCGTAACCCCTGGATCAGTCATGTAAAAGATCTGCGAGGCCCCGGAGAGGCGACAGACACTCCTTCACCAGTCGGAGTGGTTGTCGTATTCAACTCAGTTTCAGCCGCTCGAGATACTCCTCGTTGAAAAATCAATGTTTGCATTTCTGTCGCCCTTTCAGGGCTCGGGATGTTACGGCTTCATGATCCAGGGGTTGCGCACTCCGCTGCGCTGCGTGCTTCACCCCTGGCTACCTTCTTCGGGCCGCTCCGCGGCGCGCGCTTTGTGATCTGCGGATGCTATTCTTGCCATGCCAGCGAGTTTCGGATCTCTGGCGCAGGCTTCGGCAAAAAAGATTTTTCGTTCAGGTTCGCGCTCGAGTGCGGAGTCTAAGAGTGACTTGATGTGCTGCCGGCGTTCGGGTGTCATATACAATCATCTGTTATGCAACTCGTGATAAAGCCAGGCTTTAGCGGTTGTCCACTCACGTTTTATTGTGGCCGGTGAAAGATCGAGAACCTCGGCCGTCTCTTCGATAGTCAGGCCTCCAAAGAAACGTAGCTCAACGATCCGACTCTGTTTGGGATCCATCTCGGCAAGGACCACCAATGCTTCATCGAGCGCCACCACCTCACCCGCTCGCTCCTGGGAAACAATCATTCCTTCGTCGAGTGCGATTTTAGTTGCGCCGCCACCACGCTTGGCATAAGCGAGACCGCGCGCGTGATCAACCAGAATGCTCCGCATTGACTTTGCAGCAATAGCAAAGAAATGTGCTCGATTCTGCCAGCGAACGCCCTTCCGATTAACCAGACGGACATAAGCTTCGTTAACTAACGCTGTGGTTTGTAGTGTGTGACCGGGACGTTCGCGACTCATGTAGTGATGAGCCAGCCTGCGTAATTCCTCATGAACCAACGGCATGAGCTTATCAAGGGCTGCCTTATCGCCGTTACTCCACTCAATCAGAAGCTGGGTGACCTCATGCGCTGGGGGTTGAGTCATCGCAAAACTCATACTAGTCAACTAAGCCCGCAAATTCTACCTTTTAAGGAACTCAACACACCCCCTTGAGAAATCCCAAATCGTTTGAGCCGTTCGGCTCTGAATTCTCGCTTACCTTGTTGAAGGCAACAAGAAACGCTGCTTCCACGGTTCAAGGGGTTCTCATCAGCCCTGAGAAACCGGCTACCACCGTTAACTGAAACGGTAAAGAGGGTCACACCCAACAGCCAATTAGGAGATAAACCAAATGAAGCGAAGAATTTACTTTTCTCTTTTGATTAGCATCCTGGCGGGACTAGTAGCACTTGGCGAAGGAGCTACGGCTGCCCGGCATGAAGATGACGATGACGAAAATGATGCACGGTACGAAGTCTGGACTATTGACCAGTCAAATACAAAGGATGAAGACGGCAACGGCACGCTGGATAGCGGCGGCACACTCTACGTCTATCAAGGCAACGATGTATCACGTGGCGATGCCGCTTCAGCAGTCCCGCAGGTGCTTGATCTGGGCGGGGCGGCCCGCGATCTATGTCTAGCCCAAACGGGTACGGCGCCGGTGCGTCCACACATGTTCTTCTTTAACGCCGGACGTTCCCACGCCATGATCGCATTCGTAGCGTCCGGTCACGTTCTGTTTATGAATACGGCGACAAAAGCGCCCGTTCAATGCCTGGATGTCGGCGTGCAAGCTCACGCGGCCGTCCCCTCAAACGATGAGACGTTCATCGTCGTGGCAAATCAAAACGGCCGGTTGCTGCAGCGCATTAACACCAACTATGAAACCAATACTTTCACATTGGATAACGCGGCAACAATTAATTTTGCAACCTGCACCACGCCCAGTGGAGCCCCATGCCAGGACGCGGTACTGCGGCCCGATGCTCGTCCCGTTTGTCCGGTGATTGACAGTTGCGATCGTTTTACTTTCGTGACACTGGCGGGGGGCGGCATGTTCGTTGTGGACCCCAACACCACGCCCATGTCCATAGTTGCGGAGTATGACAAGGCAACCGTGCACCCGGACGGTTGCGGCGGCGTGCAGGCCAAGTCCCAGATGTATATCAATTCAGGGGGCGCCACCGAGGGAGACCTCTATTCTTTCCCTTTGCGCGGTTACCTGGGTACCAACCCGCCCAACACACCGGCTCCAACGCTGGTCTATACGCACGATGGAACAAACGCCGACTCACATGGCGCTGTGGCCACACGGAATGATCGCTTTGTGTGGGTGGTTGAAAGGTTCGGCAACAACGTCACCGTCGTTGATACAAGCAGCAACGCAGTGATTAATCAGTTCAGCCTCGTGGGGCAAGTAAGCAGTGACCCGGCTCCGGATCTACTGGATATTTCTCCCGACGGGAAATACATCTTCGTGTCAATGCGTGGACCGAATCCACTGACTGGTAATAACCCGGCCTTCAACAACGCCGTCGGTAGCACGCCCGGCGTAGGCGTCATCCGTGTTCAGCAGGGCGGTAGAAGGGGCAGATTCTTTGCTCGCCTTCCCATAAGTCACATCGTGGGCGGCGTCGAACGCGCCGATCCTCATGGCTTGAGGGTCCTCGTGAAATAGTATTATCAAGCGCTACTGATGGAAGGAGTAAGAGATGACCCATTACGTGTTCATTGAGTCAAGAGATCCATTTGAATCGCGCGATACGCGGTTTGTCGAAGAAACGGCAACAGCGCTCACGCAGCGAGGGCATGAGGTGACGGTGTTTCTCGTCCAGAACGGCGTTCTCGCCTCGCGCGGTACCATACGTGACTCTGCCCTCTCGCGTATGGCCAAGGCTGGAGTCAATCTCCTGGCAGACGATTTTTCAATGTGCGAGCGAGGCATTCAATCGGCAGAGTTACAACCAGGCGTTCAAACCACAAGCATTGAAACGCTGGTAGAAGCGCTAGTCCGGGAGAACACAAAGGCCATCTGGCATTAGAGGAGGTAGGGGCATGACTGAGAAGAGATTGACTTTGGCGTTGATGGATCCTCCGTATGAGTCAGCAAACTCGACGACCGCGTTCAGGATCATTTCAGCCGCGTTGAAGAAGGGAATTCACGTGAACGTCTTCGCCTATGAGGGAGCGGTGTGCCTGGCCCTGCAAGACCAAGCGCCGCACGCCAACCCGGTAAAGGGTACGACGCTCGAAGAGGAGGACCACCCTACGACGAGAGCGTTCGTTAGTTCACTACTGGAAGTTGGCAATGGCAATCCGCTGTTGACATGGGTCAACTGTGGGCTGTGCGTTGATGAGCGAGGAGCCAGCAACGCGGTCGAAGGAGTTAAACGGGGCAGTCCAGCAGATTTCTTGAAGATGGCGCAAGAGTCTACGAACACCCTGGTGATTCCCACGAAATGACCAGGCCTGTCAGAACCGCGAGCGGTAGCGACCGGGTCGTACGCCACCCGTTGAAGCCGGGTCGCTACCGCTTCCCGTTTTGACAAGCGAACAAACTCCAAGTACGTGAAAGAGGGAAGCCATGAAAATTCTAAACGTAGTTGAAACGGCATATCGCGCGACTCTCGAAGAACAGGACGACACGATCATATGGCTGAGCGGGGCGTTGAAGAATTCTGGGGCCGAACTGTCGATGTTGCTCCGTGCCAACGCAGTCAATTATTTGGTTAAGCAAGAGTGTCCCGAGCTTCTCATTGGTAAGGCCGGCGTTCACCACCCCGCTCGCCCGGCCGATGACCTGGATAAGCTTGTGAAGAGAGGCGTGGAGGTATTCGCCTTAATAGAAGATCTGGAAGAGCGGGGAATCAACCCGGCCGCCTGCCTGCCGGGCGTCAGGATGATTAAGGTCAACGCCGTCCCTGACTTTCTGGAAGAGTACGACCAGGTTTGGCATTGGTAGCATGACCATCCTCACGGGCGGCTTATTGCCCTTAATAGGAAGCGCCCTGGCCCCCCCAAAAGTGGCACAGACTTCAGTCTGTGATCCTGATTGGGTTGCCTGGGTTATCGACAGAACCAGGCTGGCTTAAGACACAAACCTTGGTCGGTGTCACTTTCAGGAGGAAACCACCTTTCCGGACCTACGAATCGCCATAGCCCCGACGTTTGAGTGGCTGAAAACTCCGTCTTCCGCGCCGACCTTCAAGTCTACCCCTCAGGTAAATGATTTTTTGACACTCTCTGACGGGCTCGCGTAATATCAGCCTTAGGATGAACGGCCGAGTTCTAGTGCTGAATGCTTCCTTTGAGCCCATCAACGTGTGCACCGAACGGCGCGCCGTGGTGATGATCTTTAAGGGCGTTGCTCGCGTCGAGGAGCATAACGGTCACATGCTCCATTCGGCGAGGCTGGCAATCCATGCGCCTGCGGTCATCCGGTTGACAGAGTACATTCACATTCCCTTTGAGAGACGATCACTTTCCCGAAAGAACATTCTGCTGCGCGATCATTCAACTTGTCAGTACTGCGGCAGACAGTATTCCCCTTCGGAATTGACACTGGACCACGTGTTGCCTCGCTCACGTGGAGGCGAGTCGGCTTGGGATAATCTGGTTGCGTGCTGCAAACGCTGCAATCACCGCAAGGGAAACCGAACGCCTGAAGAATCGGGCATGCATTTGTTGCGCCGGCCGCGAGGGTTCTCTCTACACGTCAATCGGCAGATCATGCGCTACCTTGGTCGCGCAGATGAGACGTGGAGGAAATATCTCTTCTACGAATCCAACAATGGTGAGTGAGGAGGCTGCCAAGGTGGCGGCGGTTTACTCACCTGAAAAAGAGGCAATATGATTCAAACAATACTGGCACTCGGACTAGGAACTCCGGAGCTCATCGCAATCGTTGCAGTAGTCTTCCTACTTTTTGGCGCTACCAGGCTTCCCCAGTTAGCGAAGTCATTGGGTCAGAGCAAACGCGCCTTCAAAGAAGGTTTGGATGAAGAGGAAAAAGATGCAGAAAAAGAAACTAAGGAGAAGTAAATCCCAGCCTTGTTATGAGCCGCCCGTCGTGGAGTCATAGGTAGAGACTTGAACCAATACATCCCGCACTCGAAGAACAATTAATTACTACGACCTTTGCGACCGGTTACGAGGGTAGCCTTTACCGACAGCGTAAATTCCGCTTCGTGCCTGTCAGCATTGACAACTCCAGGAATGGCCTGCCGGATGCACTCCCTAGATTCTTCAGGGATAAATTCCATCCAGCGATTCATCAGGAAATCAGAAATTAACGGAGAGTTGAGAAAGCGCTCTCCCGAATCGAAATTGAACTCTTCGATGCGGGACCAGGATGCCACTTCTTCGAGTCCTTCGTGCTCAGCCAATTTCTCTAACTCAGAGGCAGTGGGTAGTTCAGTGATGAGCTCTTCGACGTTTGATTCGTGGCCGCGCAGGCCGCAATTGTGGAGCACTTCCCAGTACAGTGAGAAGAATTCACCAAAACTGCCGGCGGTGGCGAGACTAATCGCCACGGTCGCGCCAGGCTTCGCCACCCGTACCATTTCAGCAACCATCGCCCGGATCCGCGAAACATCCACCATTGAACCATCACCTATGACGAAGTCGAATTGATTATCTTCCAACTCCAGATGGTCCACACGACCCTGGCGAAACTCCGCGGCATCTTTCACTACCGTCGCTTTGGCGCGGGCCAATTCGAGATATTCCTCAGTTTCCTCGATACAGAGAAAATTCGCCCCACCTGCTCGTTCCTGGAGCGCAATCGCATGGCCGCCTGTTCCTGATCCCACATAAAGCGCGCGACCTTTATTAGGAAGTTTAATGTGCTCGTCGACCAACTCGGCGAATCTCTCGCCCCAATCTGTCGCGACGAACAGGTCATGCAAAAACGCCAGCTCTTTGTCAGTTTTGTGTGCGCTCATCTTGTTTGAAGTCAGTTGTCAGTTGTCAGTGGTCAGTAGTCAGCAGTTAGCGGCGCCACTGGTAATATCAATGCTTGAATTGCCAATCTTGACGACAAGCTGAAGGAAGCTCTGATCAAGTCTTTGATAAACGTTTTAATTTGTCGATCGTTCGATTCCAATTAACTCTCGTGTCATGAGGTCAGTACCACCGCGCGGTAGCGGGTGGGTCCGTCCGCAACAGTCGTTCTCGTATCGTATGGACCCACCCGCTACCGCGCGGTGGTACTGACCTCATGACACGAGAGTTAACTGAAGACGATCGCCGACTTAATCAGAGCTTCCTGAAGCACATCGGACATTTGCAGAACCAATGAGAGTGTCGCTCAACTACAGAATAGGAAGCGGTAGCGACCTGGCCGTTGAGACAGACTCAAACTGTGTTAGTGGTACCGCAACGGCCAGGTCGCTACCGCTTCCGGTTCTGTAGTTGAGTGCATGTCTCCGGCCTTTAATCTGGTTTTAGGTGAAGTTTTACTTACCCACAATCACCGTCGCAAGAATCAATAGATCAAAAACAAAGACCAAAGACCAAAGACCAACTGAGTACGAACCACTAAACACAGACCATTGCTACATATCCTCTTCGTAGTACTTGTGGCCACGCAAACTCTCAGGCAGACATTGCATTTCTTCTGTGGCGCCGGGGTCATTGTGAACATACCGGTAACCTTCGCCATAACCTACATGCTTCATTAAAGGTGTGACCGCATTTCGCAAGTGCAACGGAACCGGTTCGCGGGCTGTTTGTACAGCGTCTGAAACGGCAGCTTGATAAGCACGCTTTACAGCATTGGATTTCGGCGCGTTGGCCAGGTAGATAGTCGCCTGAGATAGTGGAAACAAGCCCTCAGGCAGGCCAATTAGTTGGACGATCTCCGCCGCCGCCGAAGCCTGCACCATCGCCTGAGGATCAGCGAGCCCAACATCTTCCGACGCAAGGATGCACAAACGGCGCGCAATAAAGATCGGATCGGCCCCGCCTTCAATCAAACGCGCCAGCCAGTAAAGAGATGCATCAACGTCTGAGTTGCGCAGCGATTTGATTAGGGCTGAAGCGAGATTGTAATGCTCTTCGCCGCCTTTGTCGTAAGCGTACTGTGCGCGCCCCAACGCTTCAATAACAATCTGCTCCGTGATCCTGCGCACGCCGTTTTCCTCCGGTGGCGTAGATTCAACGGCGGCTTCGAGGGCGGCTAGTGCTACTCGGGCATCGCCGCCGGCCGAGTGGGCGATTCTCAGGATCAGTTCATCTGAGAGTTCCGTCTTGAGATGGGCCAGCCCGCGTTTATCATCCTGGAGTGCACGCTGAAGGATCACCGCTATTTCCTGCTCTGCGAGTTGGTTAAGAACGAGAACGCGCGAGCGCGACAACAGGGCGCCTGTTACTTCGAACGATGGGTTTTCAGTGGTTGCGCCAATCATCGTCAGCGTGCCACTTTCCACGGCGTGCAGGAGGGCATCTTGCTGACTCTTATTAAAGCGGTGAATCTCGTCGATGAAAAGGATCGTTCGATTTCCAAACCTACGTTCGTTTCGGGCGTCCGCAATAGCTTGTCGAAGATCCTTCACTCCGGAGAAAACTGCCGACAGTGCTATGAACCGGGCTTGGGATTTCTGTGCCAGCAAACGAGCCAGGGTGGTTTTGCCGGTGCCCGGTGCTCCCCAGAGAATCAACGAGGGCAGGTTTCCCGCTCCTTCGATTAACCTTCGCAAAATGCGACCCTCGCCAACGAGATGGCTCTGGCCCACAAATTCGTCGAGCGATTGGGGCCGCATTCGCTCGGCCAGGGGAGCGAATGCGCCTTCTGCGGTCGCCTTAGGCTCCGGGACTAGTTCACCGAAAAGATCTCCGCTGGCCGGACTAGTCATGATTAATAATCTTTCACTGCGTGTCGCAAAAAAAGCGCTCGGTTGACCGCCCGAGATTCATCGAAGGCATCCGAATATCCGTTTCGTGGGAAGCTTAGCACAGATCCGGAAAGCCTCTTTTACGGGGATTATACGAGGAATCTTCGAGGGAACGCCTGCCAGTTTATCTTCGTATACTCAGGCGAGCGCGGAAGACCGGGCGATTTTTAAAGAGCAAGAATAAGGCAAACGGATTGGGAGAACAGATATGAAAGAAGCGCAAGATGTTTTAAGAGTCGTGGGCGTAATACTATTGGGATTGTTTGTGCTGGTGGTTGGGGTACCCCTGGTTTTGACAGCGGCGGGAATCACACTGGGTATCTTAGGTTTTCTACTCGGTCTCGCAGTGGCGCTCATCAAACTCGCTGTGGTAATCGCCATTGGATATCTGATCCTGGTTGGAATTCGGGCTCTGCTACGCTGACTCCTTTCTTGACGAGACTTTCCACCTTTACAAACCTCACTGGCGAGAGAGTCTCATCACCTGGCAGGTCTCAAAAGAACCATCCACGAAATACCGCGAAAGTTCACGAACAACATTTTCGTGCTCGTTCGTGTCGTTTGGTGGATCGTTTTTTCACTAGACCAACTTTCAAATTAGAACACCACGCACTTTCTTGACCATTCCTGAAGCCTGGGCGATGATGTGTCATCTATTCGACCTCACCGAAAGACAGAAGATGAACCCAGAACAAAGACTTGACAGGTTAGAACGAATTGCCAAGCTCCTCGTCAATGCAGGAATGCGGGCGCGCAGCGAATTGCGCCGCGACGTGTGGAACCATGATCACAAGCTCAACTACCTGGCTGACCTCCAAATAAAGACCGAAGAGAGATTTGCCAAGCTTGCAGAATCTCAAGCTAACACGAATCAGCATCTGGATGAGTTGATTGACATTATGAAGAACCGCAACGGAGGCACATCACGGAACAACTGACGTCCATGCCTCATGGGAGGAACCACCGGACTAAATGACACTGGATGAGACATTTGAGCGGTGGGAGCGAATCGAGCGGCTCGCTAGCGAGAACGCGAAACGGTTCGCTAGAAGGTCGCGCGAACAGACTAAGCACCTCAAGGCCTATGTGGACGCCATTACAAAGTACGATGTCGCGACGGCAGCCATAAAAGAGCACCCGGAAGACTTGAACACAAAAGAAACTTTAGTTGACGCCACAGAGAGTCTGAATCGAACCCGCGAAGCACTGCGAAATAGCCTCACACATTAAAGCGGAAGTTCACTACATCGCCTTCCTGCATTAGGTAGTCTTTGCCCTCGAGTCGCGTTAGTCCCTGTTCTCGCGCGGCCGCGTTTGAGCCGCCGCGAATCAAGTCGGTATAGCTCACGATTTCGGCACGAATGAAACCCCGTTCGATGTCCGAGTGAATCACGCCTGCCGCCTGCTGCGCCCGAGTATTCTGTGCAATCGTCCAGGCGCGCACTTCCTTTTCACCAGCGGTAAGAAACGACATCAAACCAAGAAGGTGATAAGCGCTTTTGATCAAGCGATCGACGCCGCTGCCGGTTACTCCAACACTCTTGAGATAGTCAAGACGCTCTTCCGCCGGCAGGGCAACCAGCTCGGCTTCCAACTGAGCGCAGATAACCAAACACTCAGCACCTTCTTGTTCGGCGATTTCGCGCACGGCGCGTACGCCGGCGTGCTCCTCCGGATTTGCCAGCGTTGCTTCATCAACGTTAGCCGCATAAATTGTCGGTTTCATAGTCAGGAAGAAGAAGCCTCGAGCGACGGCGCGTTCTTCCTCGGTAAGCAAAACTGTTCGGGCAGACTTGCCGTCTTCGAGTACCGGTTGAATCTTGTCGAGAATCGTCAATTCCGCCCTCGCAGTTTTATCGCCGCCCTTGATGTTCTTTAGCGCTTTATCACGGCGCCGCTCAGCGGTCGCGAGATCCGCGAGTGCAAGCTCTATTTGAATCGTGTCGATGTCACGTTGCGGATCGATGGAACCTTCGACGTGAATGACGCCTTCGTCTGCAAAACAGCGCACTACCTGGACCACCGTATCAGTCTCCCGTATGTTTGCGAGAAACTGATTGCCCAGTCCCTCGCCCTTCGAGGCTCCCCGGACCAGTCCCGCGATATCCAGGAATTCGACTGTGGCTGGTACGATGACGGAAGTCTTCACTAACTTCGCCAGCGGTTCCAGCCGTTCATCGGGCACTGGAACAACTCCGACGTTCGGTTCAATGGTAGCGAATGGATAGTTAGCCGCAAGTGCAGCTGTCTGTGCGGTCAGTGCATTGAAAAGCGTAGATTTACCTACGTTGGGCAAGCCAACGATACCGGCTCGGAGCATCGACGTATCCTTTCTTAGGTGGAACTCAACCATAACATGCAGAGCTGAAACACGTAAGCGGAGCGATCGGCTGACGTGGGTTGGCGACTATCGACAAGGCTTCGCGTATAATTCCGCGCCTGCAAATGGAAAGCTCGAAGACAGTTTGAGAAAAAGGATCGGGCGGGAACCAAGCACTTCCGAAGTACACCGTCTTCCGGACTCATGATTATTTCGCTCGTGCTTGCTTTGTTCGTCACCGCCAGCGGCACGATTGCCACTTACCTCTATGACGAAGGTGCGACGTTTTCTTCTCGTCTCTGCGCTGGCGCCTGTATCGGCCTGGCGGCGTTAGGATTGATCGGCTTCGTGATTGCCTCATTCCTGGGCCTCACGCCGCTTACTATCTCTCTCACAGTGGTGGTCCTGGCAGGTCCATTTGTAACCCTGCGAGATCCGACGCGCTGGCGAGTGGTGCGGGCGGACCTGTCAACTGCGTCGCAAGGCATCAGACGCTCATTGCTTCATCCCACAAAAGCCCCGCTCGGCTATATTCTTTTTTACGCCGCGATCTCAATAATTCTCTGGCGAATATTCAGTCGCGCAATGATCGAAGTGCCGGATGGGATCTACACCGGTGTGCTGAACAACTTCGGCGATCTACCTTTCCACTTGAGCGTCATTACCAGCTTCGCTTATGGGAATAACTTTCCCCCCGAAGATCCCACTTATGCCGGCGTGCGTTTTACCTATCCTTTCATAACGGACTTTGTGTCCGCGATCTTTGTGCGCTGTGGGGCCGATTTGCGTCAATCAATGTTCATCGAGAATTTCATCCTGGCGGTCGCATTCGTGGGGTTGATGCACCGTTGGGCGCTTGAGATGGTGCGAGATCGACTCGCAGCCGTGATTACTCCGCTACTGGTGATTCTAAACGGAGGTTTCGGTTGGGTGCTCTTGTGGGAACAAGCGAAGCAATACGAACAAGGTATCTCGGCGATGCTCAAGAGCGTTCCCAACTCTCTGACGATTCTTCCAAACACAACCTGGCGATGGGGCAACGCGATCTCCACGCTGCTGGTGCCGCAAAGAGGCATGCTCCTGGGGTTACCGATTGCGGTCATAGTGTTTACCCAATGGTGGCTGGCCACGAACGAGAGAGACACGGAGACGGGGAAACGGGGAGACCCGGAGGACGACGAAACGGCGACACGGCGACGGGGTGATCGAAAGAGTAAGAGGGAGAAGCAAAAGGAGCTGACAGCGCTACATGGCAAACAGCATCTCCGCGTCCCCCCGTCTCCGCGTCTCCGTGTCTCATCGGCGCACCGCATGGTAGCCGCGGGCATCGTCGCTGGTTTGCTGCCACTGGTTCACGCTCATAGTTTCGTGGCCGTGATGGCGGTGGGAGGGGTTATCGCACTGGTACAGCGGCGCTGGCGTGATTGGATACTCTTCTTTCTTGCAGCTTCGCTGGTTGCTCTCCCACAAATGTGGTGGTCGACCCACCACAGCGCGGTCGACGCCGCTACTTTCTTTGATTGGCATTTCGGCTGGGATCGCGATAAAGATAATCCTGTATGGTTCTGGTTAAAGAACACAGGACTATTTATTCCGTTAATCCTGGCGGCGATTCTCTGGCTTGGCAAGAAACGTCTCGTGTCGCGCCGGCTCCTCCTTTTCTATTTGCCTTTTACGCTTTGTTTCATTGGGCCAAACCTCGTCAAGATGGCGCCGTGGGTCTGGGACAATATCAAAGTGCTGTTCTACTGGTGGTTGGCCTCCGCACCTATAGTGGCCCTGCTGCTGGCGCGTCTTTGGCATCAACGTGGTCTGCGTCGGATACTTGCCGTTCTGCTATTTGCTTGTGTAACGCTCGCGGGGAGCGTTGACGTGGCGACGATTGTTCTACGTTCCGCGAAGTATCAGATATTCGATCGCTCGGGAATTCAGTTTGCGGAAATCGTCAAACGTGAGACTGAACCGTCGGCCAGAATTGTTCACGCTCCAGTACACAATCATCCGGTATTTCTGACTGGGAGGCGATCTCTGATGGGTTATCCTGGTCACATCTGGACGCATGGTCTTGAATACCGACAGCGTGAAAGCGAAATTAGGCGGCTTTATGTGGGCGGGCCAGACGCGGGCGAACTGCTTGGGAAATATCACATTGGTTACGCAGTCGCCGGCCCCCATGAACGTAATGTGGCCAACGTAAACGATCAGTTCTTTTCGCGCTTTACGAAGGTAGGAGAAACAGGTGGGTACCGCCTCTACAAAATCGCGCAACCGTAAAAAGAATCGTCACTCTGAAGTCGCACCGCCGAAGATAACACCCCCGGAGGTTTCCAGGCCGCCCCAGACGCGCGACATTTCAGATCGAACGTGGCTCATTTGCAGTCTCTTAATCATGGTTGTGGGAGCCGTTTTCCGTTTGTACAATCTCAGTCTGGTGCCCTTCCATCACGACGAGGGAGTGAATGGAAACTTCCTCGTCCGGCTGGTGCGTGAAGGGGTTTACCATTACGACCCCGCGAACTATCACGGCCCAACCCTCTATTACTTCTCCGCAACCATCCCCTGGATTTTGAGATTCCTTTTTGGTCAGCCAGCTCAAAACAGCTACGGACTAAACACGGTGACTGTCAGGCTCGTGCCCGCCCTGTTTGGGCTGGGGACTATCTGGCTCGTACTGCTCCTGCGCCGTCGCATCGGCACGGTCGGCACCCTCTGCGCTGCCGCTTTACTGGCTGTTTCGCCCGGAGCCATTTATCTCTCCCGGTATTTTATTCACGAAACGCTGTTCGTCTTTTTCACGCTCGGGCTAGTGGTGGCTGCTTTGAAATACTTCGAAGTTGGCAATCCAACGTACCTGCTGCTGGCCTCGGTGTCTGCCGCACTTCTTTTTGCAACCAAGGAAACCGCCGTAATTTCGGTTGCAGTACTGGCAATTGCTCTGGCAACTACACATCTTTACCTGTGGTTAAGGAACAAATTCTTTCGTGAGAAGCAGAGAGAGCACAAACAGCGGAAGTCAGAACGCGCTCGAAAAACCAGCACGACAAGCAATACGGTGGAAAGACTGGGCGGACCAACGAAGTTAGCCCTTCTGGGCCTGATCGCGATTCTGGTATTCGTTGGAGTGACTGTCCTCTTCTACTCATCCTTTTTCACTAACTACCCAAAGGGCGTCTACGATGCGGTGAAGACCTTCGAGTTCTGGACCAAGACAGGAAGAGAAGCGCACGTTCACCCTATCACTACTTACGTCTGGTGGCTCTTACGACAAGAGCCGCCGCTGATATTTATTGGAAGCATTGGAGCAGCGCTGATAGTTTGGAAACCTCGCAACACCTTCGCGTTGTTTTCGGCGTTGTGGGCGTTCGGGCTGCTGGCTGCTTATTCACTCATTCGTTACAAGACGCCTTGGCTGGTTTTGAATTTTGTGGTCCCGCTGGCAATAATTAGCGGCTACGCACTACAAGTCCTTTACGATTGGGGGTTGGGCGAGATTCGTCTGGTTATCGCCGTCATGTTCCTGGCCATCGCGATCAGCGGGTATAAGACAGTGGATCTAAACTTTTTTAACTACGACAATGACGCTCAGTCGTATGTCTACGTTTATGCGCACACCCGTCGAGAAATGTTGGCGCTGGTCGATGAGGTTGAAAAAATCGCCGAACGTACGAAGCGGGGAGGTAAGATGGGGATCACCATCGTGTCATCGGACTATTGGCCTCTGCCATGGTACCTGCGCGACTACACGGGGGTGGGCTACCACGGTCGCATGACCTCCTCAACTGAACCTGTAATTATCGCTTCCGAAAGTCAGGGAGCAGAGGTTCAGACGAACTTTGGCGATCGTTACCAACAGGTAGATTCAGGACTCAACTCGGCTGGCAGTTATCCGCTCCGTCCAGGCGTAAATTTGCTTCTATACCTTCGACGAGATGCGCTTGGGCCAACCCCCTAACGGATTCTTAGCTTTCGGGATTTGACGCGAGCGACTCCGAAATAGTAGGCTCACTATCACGCATTAAGAAGGGTGGTCCACTAAGTGGACCAGGGTGAGAATTTCCTCCAGCGTCCCTTTTTTAGACGCTGTTCCCACTAAACAATTAGTTTCTCCACACCGCAGTCGCCGATTGCGGTCCCGACAATTATCCCCCATAGCGACGACCTGTAAAGATCCCGGCGAGAATGAACCGTCCATTAACGTCGCATTCAGGAGACTTTATTATGAGGGATAAAAGACAAAATAAGCCGAAGGGGAATGATAAATCGGAGAGTCTCGAGCGGGGGAGCATTCAACATGTGCGTCCCATGCTGATCGTTGTCACTGCGTTCACCATATTTTTTTGTTGCTCACTGCTTCTGTTCCGGGGCGCAAATGCGGCGTCTAGCTCTGAGGCCGGTCAATACGCGGGGGCAGCGAGATCGATGGCGGTATTACCGGCGCCTCAGGCGACTCCGACGCCGACTGTCATACAGTTCAGCCAAGTCAGTTATCAGGTAATGGAAGGTACTGTGCAGACTAATATCACCGTTACTCGAACTGGCCCGAACACCTTGCCAAGCACAGTGGATTACGTCGTCAACGACGCGACGGCCTTACAGAAAAGCGACTTCACTTACGCGTCTGGTTTTGTCCTATTCCTCGCCGGCGAGACCAGCAAAACCTTCCCAGTCCTAATCAGTGATGACGCATACGCCGAGGGGCCTGAGACGGCAACTCTTCAGTTAACTGGAGCCTCCGGCGCGGTCGTCGGCACTCCGAGCACGGCTACCCTCGAGATCCTCGACAATGAGTTAATCGACGGGCTGATTAATCCCATAGATGACCCGCGAAATTTTGCCGCGCAGCATTACCATGACTTCCTCAATCGCGACGCAATCGCTAGCAACGATCAGGCTGGATTGGACTTCTGGACGAACGAAACCGAATTCTGCGGCTTCAATGCCACCTGCCTCGTCGAGAGACGAGAGAACGTTTCGGCAGCCTTCTTTTTGTCGGTGGAATTTCAGAACACGGGCTACTTCGCGTTTCGCTTCTACCGCGCATCATTTCCTGATAGCACTCCTCGCCCTCGAGGCTTGCCTCGCTATCTGGAGTTCCTGCGCGATACGCAGCAATTGGGTCGCGGTGTAGTAGTAAGAATGCCAAATTGGGAGGCAGTTCTGGAACAAAATAAGCAGGGTTACGCGCTTGATTGGGTTGACCGGACTGACTTCCTCGGTGAGTATCCAACGTCCATGACGCGCGACGAGTACATTGACAAACTGTTCATGCGATTGGGCGTGACGCCTACACAGCAGGAGCGAAATCAAGCCGTGTTTGCCTGGGATGCGCTTGGAAGTCTGAAAGAGAAGCGGGCCCGCACCATACGTGCGGTCGTTGATACCGGGGGCGTCTACAACGCGCAATACAACCCGGCATTTGTGCTTATGCAGTACTTCAGTTATCTGCGGCGAAACTCGGATGACGCGCCAGACAATAACTTCTCCGGTTTCGATTTCTGGCTTAACAAGATGAATGCTTTTAGCCAACCCGGGGAAGACGTCCGCAACGACCAAGTGGCGCTGGCACGCGTTAAACGCGCCGACATGGTCAAAGCGTTCCTGGCCTCGAGCGAATACCGTCGGCGCTTTGCATCGGGGACCCCACCTGCGCTCGGACCGGATTCGGGTAGGTTAGCTAAAGGTAAGAGTCCCGCCGGGAATCAACTGTCAAGATCGGGAATACATAAGGCTGGGCGCCCAACATGAGTCAGCCGCCCCAGAATGGCGAAGCGCGGTTAAAGAATCGGTTATAAGGGCAGACTTTAACCGACTGGCGAACCCAGGGAGGCCGTCAGTCGTGCCTCCAATCTGGCGGAATGGGAGGAGTTTCGCAGGTGCAGTCAAGAGCCGACGAGAGGCTATTTCTAAAAGCTCACCCGCTTAAGAGCACTTAAGAAGTTTAACCTTGCTTGTGACTTCATTAAAGTTAGCTGACTTCAAGTTTTGGTTGACATTCTAAGCAACTCCATTTTATATTGAAGTACCCGTAAGTTGGCTCGGAGGCATTATTTAGGCTCCCGGCAGGCCATCACAAGTAAAGCATGTTCAAACTCCAACGGCTAGAGATCACCGGCTTCAAATCCTTCGCGGACTACACAGAAATTCTCTTCACTGGGGATGGCATTACAGCAGTTGTTGGGCCTAACGGCTGCGGCAAAAGTAACGTCGCCGACGCAATTGCGTGGGTTTTAGGGGAACAACGCGTTAAACACCTGCGTGGCGTGGAAATGAAAGACGTGATTTTCCAGGGCTCGCGAAACCGTCAACCGAGTGGCATGGCGGAAGTCGTCATGCACATGGTGCGCGATGACGTGATTGAACCCGAGCCCGACATTGAGGATATTGATTCAACGCTAGAACAGATCGATGATCGGGTAATTAATCTGGATGCGGCTTTAACAGAAGATTCAGGTGCCGTGTCTGGGCGCGGTGAGACGGAAATTGCCTCCGTATCCGGCTCTGAGATGTCAGTCATCGCCGTTGCGGAGGAAATCGTCAACGCCTCAGTCTCGCCTCCAGAAAAGGCCACTCACAAACGCCATTGGCGACGACGAAGTCTCGCCCTTGAGTTTCAGCCAGGCGAGTCCGTCGCAATTACGCGACGTCTGTACCGTTCTGGTGAAAGCGAGTATCTGCTGAACAACCGGCAGTGCCGGTTGCGTGACATCCAGGACCTCTTTTCAGGCACCGGACTGTCAGGTGGCCACTACGCCATCATTGAGCAGGGACGCATCGGCCAGATTCTTTCGGCCAAGCCAATGGATCGCCGCACGATTATTGAAGAGGCGGCGGGCATCACAAAGTTTCGCGTCCGCCAACGTGCTGCCGAAGCCCGGCTTGAGTCTGCCCGATCCAATCTTTCTCGTATCGCCGACATCATTTCGGAAATTGACCGTCAGGTAAACAGTCTTCGCCGGCAGGCCGCGAAGGCCCGACGTTATCGTGTACATCGGGAGGAGTTGCGCGACCTGTTGCGTCATGTGTTCGTCGCTGAAGATCGAAAGCTAACCCTGCTGCTCGATGAGACTGAGGCCAAACTGCAGGACGTTTGCGCACTGGAGCGCAGCATGGCCGGTGAGTTGGCGCAACGCGAAGAAGACGCTCGCCAGGCGACTCAGCAAGCCCGCCAGATTGAAGATGAACTGACAGCATCTCGCGCCGCAGCTGCCGAGGCGGTGCTCAGACGCGATCGTGAGACGCGCGAGCGGGCGTACCAGGAGGAACAGGTCGTAGCGTTCGAGAAACGCAACTTGGTTGTGGGCGCGGAGATTGAAGCACTTTCCGCCAGGCTGGTCCTGGTTGAAGCCGAGTGCCAACGGCTCCAGGAAGAGGATTCCCGGCTTCGAGCACAGGCCGATGAAAGTGCCTTAATGCTAAGAGCCGCTGAGGAAACGTATGCACAAAAGCTGGCAGTGGCCGTAAGCGCCGAAACGGAAATCGAGAACGCGCGGGCTGAGTTGCTTACACACACGGCCGTAGCCGAACGATTGCGTGAGATTGCCCGTCAACTCGAAGGCACGATTGAGCGGCTTGTGGTGCAAGCAGAGGGATTGGCGCGCGAAGGTGAAAGAGCGGCCGCGCAGCATGTCGAGCGCGAAACGGAGGCCGAGAGATTTGGCTACGAGATCGCAACGGCGCGCGAACACATCGCCCGGCTCAATGCCGAGCGCGAAACGGCAGTTGATGCTGTCGTCAGGGGTCACGAAGCTGTGAGTGATACCGATGCCGAGCTAACTCGTGTACGTGATGAGTGTTCCAGGACCCGGCACCGGCTGGAGAGTTTGAAAGAACTGGACGAAAGACGTGCTTACTACTCATCCGCAGTTCAGCTCCTGCTTTCTCAAACCGAAACGCCGCGCGACTTCCATTGCATCGGCACTCTGGCTGATGCTCTCAACGTTGATGCCAAATGGGAACGAGCCGTGGAGGGTGTGCTCGGCTCGTCTCTCCAATCGATCGTGGTCCCGACGCCGGATGATGCGGCCCGCGCCGCGCAGTGGTTGAGGGAGAATAACGCGGGCCGGGCAAGCTTTCTCGTCGCCGGACTGCACGGTGCGAGTGAGGAGATAGAAACTGTTTCTAGCCGGCTGGAAGAGCGTCCCGCATTATCTCTTAGCTACGCGGTGGAAGATTTCGAAGGACTTCGGATCAGCGATCTGCTGGGTGCCTCAAGGGAGCTGGTTTCAATCTTACAGCGCACGATGCCGCAACGGGTGAGTGCGCGCATCGCCGGAAATCTGGACGATGCTATGACCAGGTCGTTGGCTAACGGCGAGGTTTACGTGACGCTTAATGGCGACTGGGTGGCCGCGGGCCAATTCGTTAGCGCGGGCGACGCGCGTGCTATTGAAGAAGGCGCCGGGCTGTTGGCGTTCAAGCGAGAGTTGCGCGAACTGGAGGCGCGCTCCGAGGGTTTGCGATCCGAACTAGGCTCGGCTGAGCAGGCGGCGAAACTGGCCCGCACTTATCTTGTGGGGCTCGAAGACGCGGTGGTGTATCTGAACGAAGCCATCGGTCGTGAAGAGCGTGAGGCAATGACCCGGGAGCTGACGGCGGCAGGGTTGTCCCAGGAAATCGAACGCACCGCGCGGCACATGCGTGTAGTTGCCGAAGACGCAGCCCGGGTGGAAGATGAGCGGCGCAGTGTTGAGCAGCGCCGGCTTACAGCGCTGTCAGAGGCCGAAGCAGCCGAGGCAGCACGCCTCGCGTGGGGCGAGACCGTAATTAAAGCCTCTGCCTCTCTGGCCGAGGCGCGACGGGAAGCTGAATTAGAAAGTGAAGGTCTTGCCGGACAAAGGGCCACCGCCGCTGCAGCTGCGGAAAGAAGGCGGGCGACCGCGACTGAACTGCGGCGGATAGAAGTCGAGTATGCCGACCTTGCCGCCCGAGTACAGCGGCATAGATTAGAAGTAATTGAAATCACCAGCCGTATTGAAGAGTTGCGTCAGTCGATCGCCGACCTGGAGCAGAAGGCCAATCGCGTCACCGAGGAACGAGCGCACGAAGAGCAAGAGATCGCGACGCTCTCCGTCAGGCTGGAAGCCGCGCGTCAGCAGGCCGACGCGTGGTCTGCAGAACTTTCTGATCTTAACCGCCGCGCAGCGGACTTACGCGACTCACGTGGAGGCTTCGAGGTGCAGCGGGCAGAGGCCCAGGCCCGGCTCACGTTTGTGCGCGAAAACTGCGCCGCGGAATTGAATCAGTCGCTCGAGGAATTGGCCAGGGAGTTATCGCCGCCAGAAGAATTTGATCTAAATGCCGGACATGCCCGGGTTGAAGAGTTACGTTCCCGTATCGAAGGCTTTGGTGCAGTCAACATGATGGCCCTTGAAGAGTTGTCTGAATCAGAGGAGCGATTGTTGTTCCTGACAGCTCAGCGGCAGGACATCGTGGATGGCATCTCCTCGACTGAGGAAGCGCTGCGGGAAATCAAGAAGCGTTCGCGCGAGAGATTCCGTCACGCTTTCGAACAGATCAATAAAAACTTTGGTGAGGTGTTCAAAGAACTTTTTGGCGGTGGGCGTGGTGAGATGAGTCTGATTGAGGCCGACGATGTACTGGAATCGGGTATCGATGTCATCGCCCAGCCGCCGGGCAAGCGTTTGCAAAACATTCTGCTGCTTTCGGGCGGCGAGAAGGCGATGGCGGCTTTGGCGTTGGTTTTGGGTATCTTCCACTATCGACCGTCGCCTTTCTGTCTACTAGACGAAGTCGATGCTCCCTTAGACGAAGCAAACGTGGGACGGTTTACAGACAAGGTTGCTGAGATGGCTGCGAACACGCAGTTCATTGTCATTACTCATAACAAGAGGACGATGGAGATGGCCCGCGCGCTCTATGGGGTGACAATGGAGGAAGTTGGTGTGTCCAAGCTCGTTTCCGTGAGATTCGAGTAACGGGGCCCCGCGCCTTTGCCCTCCTTTGTGGGAAGGTACGGGAGGCGCGTTAATCCTATTTCAGTACAGAACCGCGAGCGGTAGCGACCGGATCCAGTCACTCAACACCCAGTAAAAACCACAACTACGACTAATTGAGTTTTGGCCCTGGTCGCTACCGCTCGCGGTTCTGTAGTGAGCCGTGACGCTGCTTGCGCCAGAGTGCTGAGTTTTTGATACAGCTTTACCTTTCGTTGGTTCCCTTAACTTCTCCTGGATTCCCTTAGCCACGTTCTTTCGTTAGAATGCCTATCACAAGATGATTTGATGGCCAGGCCAATTTCCAAAATTCTCCGTCTTCTCCCCGCCGCGTTTTTAGTTTCGAGCGCGGCGATTTTCACCTGTGCTTCTCCATCCTTTTGCCGGGCCCAGGCAAAACCGCAAGCGCCCGAACCTTCAAACAAGAAACAGAATAACCGTCCCGAGCTGTCACCGCATCCCCCGGAGATTATTGAAGATTCAAAGGAGGTCGCGGCACCCGTAACGTACTCCTATGAATTCTCAAAGCCGGAGTTCTACGTGCGCCATATTGTCATCGAACACGATGCGACTGGCCGCGGGAAAATTACTTTTGAGCGGCTAAATGAAGAGACCTCGGTGGTGGAACCCATTGAATTGTCGCCTTCAACGCTGAAACGATTGACGGAATTGTGGCAGGCGTTGAAATTTCTGGAGTCTCAGGAGAATTATCAGGCCGAGAGACAGTTTGCTCACCTTGGAACCATGCGTATAGGAATGGCCCAGGGTACCCGCAAACGGACGGCCGAGTTTAATTGGAGCAACAACACCAACGCGACCGCGCTCGTGACCGAGTATCGACGAATTGCAGATCAAGCGGTTTTCGTATTCGACATGTCTGTGGCGCGCGAGAACCAACCGCTCAATGCTCCCAAGCTCATGGAGTATCTGGAGTCGGCAATGAAAAGAAATTGGCTGTCCGACCCTCAGCAATTGATCCCTTTACTAAAAGAGATCAGCACCGACGACCACCTCCCGCTCATCGCCCGCAACCACGCCCTGCGTTTGCTGAAGAAGCTCGATAAGTAATCAGGTTAAGGGTCGCGGCACAATATCTTTGTCGAGCACGGTGACGATTGGTTCGAGAGGCCGCCGACGAAGGTCGCATTGCCCTACCAAATCTCTTGCAAGTTTAAAGTGAAGTCCGGCAATTCTGGTTCGGCAGAAACACTCTCGGGGTCGTCCAAAGTCTCCACAGGCTGGTTCGGGCGATAGATATAGAGTCGCTTACTCGTGGGATCGATAAGCCAGGCGAGTTGCACGCCATTGCGCATGTAATCGAGCATCTTCTCTTCCAGGACTGGGCAACGATCGTTGGGAGATCGCAACTCGATTACAAAGTCGGGCACGATGGCAGCAAACCCGGCCTGTTCTTCCTGACTCAGTTTTTCTACTCTTTCCCGGCGAATCCACGAAGCATCGGGAGAACGTTTTGACCCATCCGGCAGTGTAAAGAGCGTGGACGAATCAAACGACAAGCCGGACCCGTCTTTCTCTGTCCATTCCAGAAGGCGGCCGGTGATTATGCTGTTGCGCCAGCCGGTCTTCATTCCGGTGGGAGGCATGATTATTAGTTCCCCTTTTGAGGTGAGTTCAATGCGGAGATCTGGATTGTCCTGGCACAACTTCTCGAACTGCTCGTCGGTTAAGCCCATGGATTGGACGTTCAGCGCAACAACGGCGGGTGCATACAGTTC
>JBHENP010000059.1:0-27834 GCA_046261995.1 Pyrinomonadaceae bacterium | reverse complement strand
GGGTTTCCCCAATAGGCAGCATAGCGATCCGCACTCCCTGTTCGTTAACCTCCTCTGTGGAGTCGACTTCGAGGCCCAGCGCGTCCTGCCAAAGTGCGGTTGCCTCTTCGAGTTGGCGCGTGGCGATACCTATGTGGTCAATCTGCATAAACGGGCTTTGTACTTTGTTATTTGTGTTTTGTTCTTTGTGCTTTTGCTTAGCCTACAAGAACAGAGCATAAAGAACTAAGCACAAAGTTCCAAGCAAACATCAAAAAGCCAAAACCAAAGACCTATCCCGGACCAATCAACTCTTCCACAGCAGAATAAGGGTCGCGACGCCGTGTGGCAACCTCGTCGGCAAGCCGGTCGAGTGTGTCAGATGCGGAATCTGAAGCCAGGGTTCGCGCGAGCAACCGCTCCCGAAGGAGTTCCAGTATTCGCCAGCGAGCTACCGCGCGTCTCCGGTCGGTTCCCAAATCCGTCGTAAAATGGAAGCTTCGATAGCTTTCGATTGCAGCTGCCAAATCGTCGATGCCCTTGTTTTCGATCGCAATCGTTTTGATGATTGGCGGCTGCCAACCATCCCCACGGCTGGAAAGAGACAACAACGCCTCTACCTCTTTTTCGGTACTGTAAACTCCATCGCGATCGGCTTTATTGATCACGAAAATATCGCCAATCTCCATAATACCGGCCTTGATCGCCTGAATATCGTCGCCCATTCCCGGCACGAGCACAACTACCGACACGTCCGCAGCTTTTACGATCTCGACCTCATCCTGTCCTACGCCGACCGTCTCCACGATGACCTTCGAGTATCCGGCGGCATCCAATATCGAAACCGCGTCCACTGTCGCCCGCGCAAGTCCGCCCAGATTACCGCGAGTTGCCATCGAGCGAATGAACGCCCCGGAATCGAGACCCAGCGTCTGCATCCTGATCCGATCGCCAAGGATGGCGCCTCCAGAGAATGGACTAGAAGGATCAACAGCTACAATGCCTACGCGCTCCTTCCGTTCCCGGTAAAGCAACGCAAGTTTGTCGACCAGCGACGACTTTCCCGCTCCCGGTGCACCGGTTATTCCGACGACCAGTCCGCGTCCCGTGTGCGGGAAGATCTCCTTCATTAACTGAGTTGCGTCTTTACTACCATCTTCTACTTTGGAGATAGCGCGCGCCACCGCGCGAGGATCACCCGCAATAACCCGCTCTACCAGGGAAGACTTTTCTGTGGTAGCGCCCATCGGAAAATTTCGGGAAAATCTCGAATGGCCTCAGGCCTGCCTCAAGATCTCTCGAGCAATGATCATCCTTTGAATCTCAGACGTTCCTTCACCAATTGTGCATAGCTTTGAATCGCGCCAGTATTTTTCCGGAGGGTAGTCCTTCGTGTAGCCGTACCCACCATGCACCTGAATGGCTTCTTCGCAAACGTTCACGCTTATTTCGGAGGCGAACAACTTGGCCATGGACGATTCCTTTGTCGTTTTCTTTCCCTGGTCCTTCAACCAGGCAGCGCGATACATGAGTAAACGGGCCGCATCAATTTGCATGGCCATGTTTGCCAGCTTGAATTGGATCGCCTGAAACTCGGAGATGGGTTTACCAAACTGCTGTCGTTCCTGCGCATAACGAAGTGCTGACTCATAAGCACCCTGGGCAATACCCACAGCCAGAGCAGCGATGGAAATACGGCCGCCGTCCAGGATTTGCATGGCGTTTATAAATCCCTGGCCTTCTGTGCCCAGACGGTTCTCGTCAGGGACATAACAATCTTCGAAAACAACGCTGGCTGTCTCCGAAGCTCGTAGCCCCAACTTGTTCTCTTTCTTGGAAGGCGAGAAACCTTTCATTCCCTTCTCGAAAATGAAAGCCGAAATTCCTTTGCTCGTCTGCGAACGATCTGTAACAGCAAAAGCGACGCAGGTATCGGCGTGGATGGCGTGGGTAATGAAATTCTTCGACCCGTTCACCACCCATCCGCCATCTTGTCGCACGGCCGTAGACCTGGTGCCAGACGCGTCTGAGCCGGCGCTTGGTTCGGTTAGACCCCAGGCTCCAAGGTGTTCCCCACGAGCCAGCGGTTCAAGGTACTTCTTCTTCTGAGCTTCTGTTCCATACTGGTAAATATGGTTCGAGCAAAGCGAATTGTGCGCGGCAACTGAAATTCCCACAGAACCGTCGACCCGGGACAACTCCTCGATGATGGAAGCATATTCCACGTAACCCATCCCCGCGCCGCCATACTCTTCAGGGAAGATCACTCCCATCAAACCGAGTTCAGCAAGCTTGGGTTTTAGTTCAATTGGAAAGTGCTGCGCTTCGTCCCAATCCATGACGTGCGGCGCGATCTCCGCCTCGGCAAACTCGCGCACACTCATTTTGATCTGTTTCTGCTCTTCGCTTAATTCAAATTCCATCCTGCTCCCCAACGACAAGGGTTTCCACGTGACAAAGGCATCCTCGCCTGTCTACAAAGAACAGGCAAGAATGCCTGCCTGACAACAAAACCGCGCTTCCGCTGAGTTATTCTACCTCAACGCCTGGCTGAACCGTGACTGGCCGAACGTCCCCGACCTTTGGCAGGTTTGCTCTTGCGTTCCACTTTCATCAGACGATTGACTTCGGAGGAAGTAAGAAGTCGCCAGTAACCCGGTTTCAGATCGTCATCCTGTAGCGAACCGATGCGTGCGCGCCGCAACTTCACCACCGAGTGACCGATCACATCAAACATGCGTCGAATCTGTTGGTTCCGACCTTGATGGAGAACTACCTCAAACCAAGCATTAGATCCGGTTTCGTCAACCTTGGTGATCTTAGCTGGTGCCGTCTTTGTCCCGTCATCGAGCAGGACACCACGTCTAATCCGCTCGATTGCCGCTTCCGGAGGCAAGCCTTTCACTTTCGCTTCGTAAACCTTTTCTACGCGATTGCGAGCGGCCGTGATGAAATTGGTGAAATCGCCGTCATTTGTGAGCAGCAAGAGACCTTCGGTATTAAAATCCAAACGGCCGACAGGGTGAAGGCGACCAAGAGAAGGTGGCAAAAGTTCTGTGACGAGAGGACGACCCTCGGGATCGGAGACGCTCGACAAATAACCCTTCGGCTTATTCAACAGGACGTAAACCTTTTCACGCTTTGCCAGGACGGGGTTGATTAGTTTGCCACGAACCTTGATGTGGTCCCGTTTGGCGTCCGCCTTGGTTCCCAGTTCCAATACGACCTGACCATTTACTGTAACCAGGCCGGAGGTAATCAACTCCTCGGCATGCCGGCGTGATGCGATTCCCGCCGCAGCAATCAGTTTTTGTAGACGCTCTTCCATAACTAGTCGTCAGGGGGCCAAACATTCATTTCTCAGTTGTCAGTTGTCACCTTTCTCATTTTTCATTTTTAAGATCTTGTTTCGTGGTAGTTCGTGTGATTTCGTAGATCGTTGTTTTGCCGGGGGACGAAGAAACGATCCCACGAAATCACACGAACTACCACGAAATAAAATCAGAAAATGACGAATGAAAACGGTCGACTGACACCATGGCTTGGATTTCTGTCGCTCCTGCAGTCTGCTCCTGTCTCCTAAACGACTCCACTAGCAAGATCCTCAAAATCCTCGATGCTCGGTAGTTCAGAAAGGTCTTTCAGTCCAAACTGGATCAGGAATTCCTTCGATGTGCCGTACATCATCGGCCGGCCAATCGCCTCTTTCCGGCCCTTTGCGACGATTAGTTTCTTGTCCAGAAGAGTTTTGATTGACGACGGCGATTGCACTCCACGGATGTCCAGAATCTCCGGCACAGTTATAGGCTGCTTATAGGCAATCACGGCCAGAGTTTCCAGAGACGCCAACGATAACTTCGCGCTTGGCTTCCATTTTAAGAAGGCTCGGACGTGTTCGTGATACTCGGGGCGAGTGGCAAACTGCCAACCTCCTGCGACTTCTCTCAACTGTAAGCCGCTGTTACGCGCGTTGAACTCCTCGACCAAACTGCCTAGGCCAGCTTCAATCACTGACTGATCCTCTTTCAGCACTTCAGCTATAGATTTCGCATTCAATGGCTCATCTGATACGTAGATCAATGCTTCGATTATCGCCTTTCGCTCCCCCATGCTCTGCACGGTTAGCGGAGTTAAATCGGCCCCCTCGTCCTCGGCCCCTGTGAAAGACTCGCGGCTGGCCAGTTCAATTTCGGCCTCGGCAGCGAGCGAATCAACATCAAACGCCTGTTCTGTACCTTGTTGTTTTGCCACTTCATCCACCTTCCCTATACCGTCTACTGCTAAGCGTCTTGGGCTAGCCGGCAACACGAGCGAGAATCTCTCCAAAGGTCTCCCGCTGAAATAACTTGATCTCAGTCGTGCGTACAAGTTCCAGCACTGAAAGAAAAGCCAGAACCAACTCGCGCCGCGAACGCGCCCTCTCGAAAAATACTCGCAGGTTCAACTCGCCCGAGGACATTACCATGTTCCGCAATCTTTCAATCATCTCCGCCATTGAGATCTCTTCGCGTTCAATCTCAAGCAGCACCTCGTCTTTATGGCGCGCCAAAATCTCCTGAAAAACCTTGAGTAGATCGAAGACACCGACAACAACTTCGGGGTTGTTCTTATCAGTTTCCAATTCAGCGCGCTTGAATACAGCCCGCTCGACTGTTGCGCGCGACCAGAGCATCTGCGCCGCCGCTTTGTATTTCTGATACTCCAACAACTGATCCACCAGCTCGTTACGGGGATCCGCTTCCTCTTCCGCCGCTGCGAACGGATCTCGGGGCAGTAGCATCCTGGTCTTGAGCTCGATCAACGTCGCGGCCATTACTAAGAAATCACCTGCAACCGCCATGTCCAGATTCTGCATGTGCTGCAAGTAGCGTAAGTATTCGTCAGTGATACGAGCGATGGGAATGTCGTAAATGCTCACTTGCTCGTGTCGAATCAGGTGCAATAGCAAGTCGAGCGGTCCCTCGAACTCACCCATGACGATTTTGAGATCGTCACTGTGACTGTCGGGCACGAGTTCCGGCGTTGAACCAGCAACGTTTAGAGTTGAGGGCAGGCTCACGTCGCCAACGGCCACCGGCTCAATTGATTCAGGCGTTTCGTCCATATATTTGGCAACTAATCGCCGGCACAAGCTCCCACGATTCCCATTGCCGCGTAGACGCTGGCGAGCGTGGTGCTGGCAATTTGGCTTGCTTTCTCACTACCCAGGCCCAGAATGAGATCCAATTGTGCATCCCCAATTCCCTGCACGCGCTCCTGACACGGTCGCAAAAAATCAACCGTAACATCGGCCAGATCCTGCTTCAACTGGGCGTAACCCTTGCCGGAAAAATAAGATTCAATCTCATCGGTCGCCTGACCGGTTAGCAGTTGATAGATAGTTAGCAGGTTTGTAATCGCCGGACGCGAATCGTCGAATCTAATCTCGGTGCCAGAGTCAGTCACGGCCCGTTTGAACTTTCGGCTGACGGTGTCAGGGTCATCGAGCAGCATTACACATCCGTTCGGATCGTCGTCAGATTTGGACATCTTCTTCGTAGGATCTGAGAGCGACATTATGCGCGCGCCAACTTTCGGAATGTAGGCGTCGGGCACTCGAAAAGTATTGCCGTAATCCCGGTTGAATCGTATTGCGAGATCACGTGTGAGTTCAAGATGCTGCCTCTGGTCTTCCCCCACCGGTACAAGGTCTGTCTGATAAAGAAGAATGTCGGAGGCCATTAGGACCGGATAGTCAAAAAGGCCGGCACTGACATTTTCGCTTTTTCGCGACTTGTCCTTGAATTGAGTCATCCGCTCAAGCTCGGAAACACGGGCCACGCAGTTAAGGACCCATGTTAACTCAGCGTGCTGGGGGAGATCGGACTGGACGAAGATGGTCGAGACGTCGGGATCGATTCCAACGGCCAGATAAATGCGCATTAGTTCCCTGGTCTTCTCGGCGAGCAGCTTCGGATCTTGTGGGACAGTAATCGCGTGAAGATTGACGATACAGAAGAAGCTTTCATACTCGTGTTGAAGTGCTACCCAGTTGCGCAGCGCGCCTAGATAGTTGCCGAGATGTACGTTGCCGGTGGGCTGGGCGCCGCTAAAGATTCTCTTGCGCATGCTTTCTTAAATTTGACGAAGCCTGATGGTGCAGACGATCTAGATCCCGGGAGTTCCCAAAAACAAGAGGTATACGACCAAGGACATCACCGGTCTCATGATTGCGCTAAAAAAGCCCACGTACATCAACATCATCAAAATAATAAACCCAAACTGTTCCATGAAGGCTAACATCGAACGCGCACTCTCCGGCAAGAAAGTCTCCAGAATCTTACTGCCATCCAACGGTGGAAACGGCAGAAGGTTAAAGATGGCCAGCGAGAGATTCATAATCAGAAAGAACCTAAGAAACAACTCAACCGGCTCTCTAATCGATTCAGGGATCGAGTTAAACCCGCCGGTCATCAAGAGGACTTTATAGATCGTGAAAGCGCAGATGGCGATAAAGAGATTGGCCATTATTCCGGCTGCGGAAACCATGACGTTTGCCAAGTCCTTGTTACGCCAACGGAGTGGGTTGACCGGTGTCGGCTTACCCCAGCCAATAAGGGGAATAGCTCCTAACGCTCCTCCTATGTTCCCTAAAATGAAGCCAACTATCGGTATTAGCAGTGTCCCGATCGGGTCTATGTGGGCGTTCGGATTGAGCGTAATGCGGCCCAGCAAACGCGCCGTGTCATCACCAAACCTGTTTGACATCCATGCATGCGCCGCTTCGTGAGCCGAGATCGCAAACAGCAGCACGATCATGTATATAATTAGTTGCAGTACCAGTTCTGAGGTCACGTGGTCCTAATCAACGGAGGCTATAAGAACGCGTCAAGTTAGCATCCCCCTACTTGACTGTCAAAAACGCCTTCCAATTCAAAGGTGACGCGGAGATAAATTTACAAGACGCCCTTTATTTCCAGGGACAAGCTGTAAACCGAGTCGTTTGAGGCTACAACCATATCGCCACTTGAACTGAATACCAGTCCCACCAGGTTCATGCCGGCGACAAATAGCTCCGCATCTCCGTCTGGCGATATCCGAACGATTCCCCGGCGTCCTCTCAGCGAAGCGGCGACATAGAGATTTCCGACGTCGTCGAAAGCGAGTCCCTGAGGTCGCCCCAGTCCTCTGTAGAAGACCCCGACCTCCCCCATGTGATCGATTCGATACACCGAATCGAAGCTGGTCACCGTTGGTCCAGTCACGTAGAGCGTATTATCGGAGCCGAAAGCAAGGTGGTAAGCGGACACTGATGGCTCAAGCTGGACCCACACCTTCTCTTCGCCTATGCCGTTAACTTTGTAGATTGTGCCGGTGCGATCGCCAACATACATCGTTCCGCCGCTATCAAAGGCCATTCCTGTCGCAATCCCAAGATTTCTGACAAAGGCTACCGCTTCCCTAAATGGATTGACGCGGTAGACGGTCCCATCCACCCGACTGGTGACGAACATTTGTCCGTCCTTGTCAAAGGCTATTGCCGTTGGGTTAGTGATGTCACCGGAGAATTCGCCTACTTCGCCGTTTGGTTCGATACGAAACAGAGATACCGGCAACTGCTCCCCGCGTGAGCCGGAACGCGTTACGAACAGAGCTCCGTCATCGGGATCAAAAGCGGGATTGGTCACTGGATGAAGATCTTCAGCGATTCTCTTGCCGACGGTAAACATCGCTGGCGCGCTTCGCGTACCGCGGCTCTCCAAACTCACCTCGACCGCTCCATTCTGTTTAAGCTCGGGCACGAGAGCCACGACTCGGTGCGGGCCCAGCGCCACGATGTGGGCCGGCTCGGCCTCAAACCAAACCGCGCACTTCGAGGGCTCGCTAGTGTCGAAGCTGTCACACTCAATAGTGACCTCGCCACCGGCAATTCCTGATATGGGCGTTATCCTAATAATCGGTGCTGGCATACTCATACACAGCAAATCCGCTGCGCTGTGGCGTGCGGCGTAACCACTGCAACCACCATCTGGTAAAGGCTTTAAGTAACGAAAGGCTTTTCATGATACGACGCCGTAACAGGCATGTCTAACGCTCGTCACTGCGCCAGATCCTGCTGCTAACCGCAATAGACCCCTGCTTGCATCTCACCGCGCTATGTTATAATCGCCACGCTCAGGCGGCTTTCGTGCGGACTCGATAACTCTGTTAACGAGTGTTTTCCTAACGCGTGAAGTTCGCAAACCACGAATGTTAATGCTCAAGCGAATAAGCGAAGCGACATCGCAGAGCAACATCAAGAAAGATTTCCCGGCGTCCGACATCCACCGCTCGCAACAATCCCACTGTATCCTCAGCGTGCCGAGATTTTCGATCCCATTGAGTCTTTGTGGGGCATCGTTTGAGTTGTCTCCGATGGGTTGCAGTCCGAGCCAGCGAGAGGAGCAATTTCGATTAGTAGCGTATTAGGAAACACAGTGGGTCTAAAGCCCAATCAGTTGCGCCGCATAGAGAAACTTTACACGCGGCGGATCCCTCCCACTCAGATTCTCACGGCCGAATTTGCGCGTCAGATAGCCGAGCTTTCGCACGAGACACGCAGGCAAATTGGTGTCCTGATAGATCGAAAAGGCCATATCGAATACGTTACGGTGGGCGATAACCGGCGTATCGAGCTGCCTGACTTCAAGCGCATTCGCGTGGCCACAGGCCGCTTCCGCGGGCTCCGCTGTGTTCATACGCATCTGCGCGGCGAAGATCTTACCCAGGATGACCTAACCGATTTGGCACTGTTACGTCTCGATCTAATGGCAGCGATCGATGTAGACCCGGAGACGGCTCTTCCGGGGCTCGTGCGCGCTGCACACTTGCTGCCCATGCCGGCCGGTGACCTTCAGCACGTTAGCTCATCTGAAGCATATGCTTTTCTCGAGCCCAAAATTCCATCTCAGTTAGATCTGGATTTTCTTGCGCTGATCAATTCACTCGAGGAGGAAATGACACGGAATCGGCGCGTCGCGCACCGAGCAGAGATCAGAGACAGAACCATTCTAGTTAGCGTCGCCACCGGTCCATTGTCGGATGCTGAGGAATCGATGGCAGAGCTTTCCGAACTCGCAACTTCTGCCGGAGTTGTGGTGCAAGACAAGATTATCCAACGGCGGCAGGCAATCGACCCCCGTACTGTGCTGGGGCGAGGTAAGCTTGATGAGCTCCTAATTCGCGCACTTCAGTTGGGCGCGGATATGCTCGTCTTCGATCGTGAACTGGCGCCCGCGCAAGTCAAATCGCTTTCGGAAGCCACTGACTTGAAAATCATCGACCGTTCGCAATTGATCCTCGACATCTTTGCGCAAAGGGCGCAATCCCGAGAGGGTAAAATTCAGGTGGAGCTGGCCCAGCTTAAGTATCTATTGCCTCGACTCATCACGGGCCAGGACTCGGCCTTTTCCCGGCTCGCCGGCGGTATTGGGGGAAGGGGCCCCGGGGAAACCAAGCTCGAAACCGATCGACGCCGAGTGCGCGATCGCATCAATCGCCTGGAGAAGGAGATCGAGGCCCAGCGACAACGCCGTCAGGAGCGACGCAAAGAAAGAATCCGAAATGAATTGCCAATTGTTTCGATAGTCGGCTACACAAATGCGGGTAAGTCGACATTGCTCAACACCCTCACCGCCAGCGACGTTCGCGCGGAACAGCGAATGTTCGCGACCCTGGATCCAACCTCGCGGCGGCTTCGTTTGCCTCGCGAGCAGGAAGTAATCATCAACGACACGGTTGGTTTCATACGGGATCTCCCCCCGGATCTCCTGTCGGCCTTTCGCGCGACGTTGGAAGAGATTAGTGAGAGCAGGCTGCTTATTCATCTCGTTGATGCGTCAAACCCTCGCTTCGCTCAGCAGATCGAATCCGTCGAAAGAATTTTGAGAGAGCTGAAACTTGCCGAGATACCGACTGTCCTGGCCCTAAACAAGGCAGATCTGGTTGAGGCGGATACGATGCAGGCTGTCTTGAGGCAGGTTACCCAGGAAGGTGCGGGAGAGGCGGTAGCGATATCCGCTACAGATGCTCGATCAATTGAGCCATTACTCGAAAAGGCAGGTGCGGTCCTGGCGCGCAATCTAACGAGCCGCACCGCCGGCGAAGAAGGTCGCGAAGCCGAGCAGCTCTCCCGAATCGCATAAGAACATAAGAAAATGGGACTTCGTCCGCGTTTTACTACTCCTCTGACCCGAGCGCGTGACGCCTTCGTGCGTTACCTGGTGCGCCCGTTTGAAGTATTCCAACCCCGCACTCGTCTGCTCGTGGGCTTCGCCTTCCTGGTAATTGTTACCACGCTGTTGCTACTCAGCAGTTACTCATCCGGCTTTTCAGAGAACTACAAACAAGGCGACATTGTCAGAAGAACGGTCGTGGCCCCGGCAGATATCACCACGACTGATGCCCTGGAAACCGAGAAGAGACGTGCCGCGGCCAGAGAGAGCACGCGTCCTGTTTTTAACTTTGATTCTACTCGGGGCGCCAGTTCCGCTCAGAGCTTTCGGGCCGCATGGGAAGATCTAAAACACCAGGTGGGGGCAAAAACCGCGGGCAAAAAGCCGCCCACGTGGAGCGGTGAAGGAGGTGCAGCGGTAGCCCGCGCAATTATCGCTCACGGTTTTGATGACGCGGAACTCGAGCGCCTGACAACACTGATTCGTGAGGTAGGCGATGGATATATTTATGACGACGCCGACTCGGACCGACTACGACAGGAAATTGTTCTGGTTGACGTGCGAAACCCTGCCGCCCAAATGATCGTTCCGTCGCCGCGCACTCGGATGACTCCGCTTACGGCCACGCGACGTGAGCTAGAGTTGTTGGTACTGAATCTTCGCGGATGGTCGCAGGAAGAGAAAACTCCCCTGGTCCAGGCAATGGTGCCTCTTATTCGTCCAAATGTAGTACTAGACCAAACAGCCACAGCAACTGCGAGGGAATCCGAAGCTAGTGATGTTCCTGAGATCGACATTTCGCTCAAACGAAACCAGGTCATAGCTCGGGAAGGAGATACGGTAACGCCTGCGATGCTGTCGCAGTTTGCAGCGATTAAGAGCGCCGGCCACAGCGGCAGGCCCTGGCACTACCTCGTGGGACTGCTGCTCATTGTGTTTGCCATCTATTGGTCGGTCTGGAAGTTTACCGAGCATAGAAGCTCCGGGGCCGTATTGTCGCTCTCAAAGCGCCGGGCATTTGCACTAGTGGGTTCAGCTATCGTCGTTGAAACCGCGCTGATGAGGGTAGGGTTTATCTTTGGTGACAGTGTTTCGGCGCGAATGGTCAGCGCTCCGTTCAACGACCCGACGATCTGGAATTTTGCAATTCCCTTCGCTGCCGCGGCGCTCCTGGTAGCGATGCTGGTTGATACCCAACTGGCCTTTCTCACCGGAATTGTTACTGCCCTTTTTGCAGGGCTTCTGGCCCCCAGTGGAATTCAGATTGCAGTTTACGCGATGATTTCGTGTTCGGCAGCCATTTACGGAATAGGACGTTATCGAGAGCGTCAGTCAGTCACACTAGCGGGGCTCTTCACAGCGGGTGCCAACGTTGTAATGGCCCTTGCGTTAATCGCCTATGCCGAACAGCCGTTTAGCCTCAACACATTTTTGCTCGCAGTCGGCTGCGGCTTCACCGGTGGTCTTCTGACGGCCATCTTTACGGCGGGTGGCTTGCCGATAAATGAATCGCTCTTTGGCATTCTCACAGACGTCAAACTACTGGAGCTTTCCAACGCTGATCTGCCAGTTCTGGGCCAACTCGCGCTGCGAGCTCCCGGTACCAACCAACATTCTCATGCCGTAGGCCAACTTGCAGAGGATGCCTGTCGAGCCGTGGGAGCTAATTCCCTTCTGGCCCGTATCGGGGCCCTTTATCACGATATCGGGAAACTAGCTGCACCTGAGTATTTTGTAGAAAACCAGCAGGGTGAGAACCCCCATGACCATCTCCGGCCCACGCAGAGCGCCAAGATCATCACCAGCCACGTGACCTACGGTTCCAGGCTGGCCAAGGAAATTAGCCTGCCAAAACAGATCGCTGACTTTATTCCTCAGCACCACGGCACTCGGACGCTCCATTTTTTCCTCCGCAAAGCTCAGGCACAGGCAAAACCGGGAGAAACGGTGGACGAGAAAGACTTTCGTTACCCTGGTCCGAAACCTGAATTCAAGGAAGCTGCGATCATGATGCTGGCGGATTCCTGCGAGGCTGCAGCCCGGTCGCTGGCGCGCCCTGACCCCGAAAACATTCGCTCGATTGTGGTGAAGATCTTCGATGCCATCGTGAGCGATGGTCAACTTGACGAGTGCGATCTGACTCTCCGCGAACTTACCATCATCAGGGAGGCAATGATCAGCGCTTTGACTGCTATCTATCACGCCCGCATCGACTATCCAGGTTTTAATCCGCCGCCGATGACTGGTCCAATGCCGCCGCTTCCGCCCGCAAACCTCGACAGCGAGGAGCGCGGTATTACTTACAGCAAACCTTCCGAAGTACCGATAAACGAGGGTGGCGAGGTCGAAGACGAAGCGATCACCCGGACAGTGGCAAAACGCTAGCACCAGTTCGAGTTAGACTCGTCCTGATGCGATGTTCAGAATTTACCGTGTAGTTTATGATAGGTGGTAGCAAGATCCTCGGGCAGCACGCGTGTTGCTCCCACCGTAGACATGAAGTTGGAATCCCCAACCCAGCGCGGCAAAATGTGTATATGAATGTGGTCCACAATGCCGGCGCCCGCCGCGGCCCCCAGATTCATTCCAATATTATATCCAGCCGGTTCGTAGGCGTCGCGAAGCGCGGTCTGTGAGCGTTTGGTTAAATCCATCATCTCGGTAGTCGTGTCCCTCGGCGTGGCATCGAGATCACTCAGGTGCTGGTAGGGGACAACCAGCAAGTGTCCCGGAATGTAGGGATGGATATTGAGCACAACGAAATTGTGCTCCCCCCGATGCAGGACAAAGTTATTCTCGTCCTGCGTGGGATCGCGTTGAATGTCGCAGAAGACACACCCCCCACCCTTGGAGTCAGCGCTGCTGCCAGCGGCGATGTACTCACTGCGCCAGGGACTCCACAGCCTGTCCAAGTTCAGTTACCTCGAGTTTGTGAATCTTACAAAATTGGCGGCTGGCGGGGATCGTCCGGATTGTTGACCGATGATGCTTCAGAGGATGCGTGAGCTGTGGGTGCTTCATCATTGATCAACTCTTTAAGTTCCTTACCCGGCTTGAAATAGGGGACACGCTTGGCGGGGATATTAACAGGATCTCCGGTCTTGGGATTACGACCGCGGCGGGCGCCCCGTTCACGCACTCGAAAACTGCCAAAACCGCGGAGTTCGATCTTCTCCCCTTGATTCAAAGTTTCGATGATGCTCTCGAAGACGATTTCCACTAAACGCTCGGCATCTTTTTTCGTAAGTTCCGCAGCTCGCGCAACGTCTTCAACGAGTTCCGCTTTTGTCATGCATCACCTCAGAAATTAGGTAAGATCGTTAGGCCTGGCGAATAGATTACGAAAAGCGAATTTCAAGAACCGCGTGGCGAGGTAATGATCGCCGGTACACTATCAGAAACGATAACCCTCAGCAAGATCGGGATACGTAGTGTGAGTCACTACCTAAGTTAAGCTGTTTGAACCATCCCTGGCCAACAAAAAGCCCCGCCAGACCAGTTTGTGTATTTTGATCGCGTGCGGGGCAAATCATGCGCCGAGGCTATTCAACTCTGTCATTATTCCTGATCGGGCTCGGTTCTGCCCAGGCCGAAATCAGCAAGCTCCCCGAGTGATGCCATTCCACTTCCGGCCTCCGATGAGTATACCTTGGCATCGATGATTGGCTCATCATCCTTACCGACAGCCCGCGCGGATAAGCCTATCTTCTTGCTCTCCGCGTCGATTCTGAGAATCTTGAACTCCATTTCCTGACTGAGTTGGACCACGTCCTCGGGTTTTGCCACCCGTTCGTCCGAAAGCTCTGATATGTGACACAGCCCTTCCAGGTTGTCATCCAACTCTACAAACGCACCGAAGTTCGCGAAGCGAGCGATCTTCCCATGAACTACATCGCCCGGTTTGTGTTCATTCACAAATCGCTCCCACGCATTAGGCTCAAGATCCTTGATGGACAGCGATAAACGGCGATTTTCAGTGTCGATGCTGGTAATAATCGCATCGATCTCCTGTCCTTTCTTCAGGACCTCGCTTGGATGTTTGATGCGTCTGGACCATGAGATGTCGGAAACATGAACCAGTCCATCAACACCGTCTTCAATCTCAATGAAGGCGCCGAAATCCGTAAGGTTGCGCACCCGCCCGTGAACGCGGGTACCTATCTGGTAGCGATCGTGCAGTGTTTGCCAGGGGTTTTCCTGAATTTGCTTCATCCCCAGGCTGATACGACGAGCCTTAGGGTCAACACTGAGCACTTCGACTTCCACGGTGTCGCCTGGATTAACTATCTTGCTCGGGTGCTTAACGCGTTTGGACCAGCTCATTTCCGAAACATGAACGAGGCCCTCGACCCCGTTTTCCAACTCGACAAAGGCCCCGTAATCAGCAACGCTGGCGATGCGGCCACCTACCCTGGTGCCGATTGGAAAGCGTTCCTCGACGCTCGACCATGGGTCCGGCAAGAGTTGTTTATAACCCAGGGAGACGCGTTCGCGGTCGCGGTCGAATTTGAGAACCTTGACCTGGATACTATCGCCAACCTTGAAGAGTTCACTGGGATTCTGCAGGCGTCCCCACGACATATCGGTAACATGGAGCAAGCCGTCCACACCTCCAAGATCAACGAACGCGCCATAGTCAGTCAAGTTCTTAATCTGGCCCTCGACAATAATATCTTCTTCAATTTGGCCCAGCGTCTGATCTTTCCGACCGGCGTTCTCACCCTCAATGACGGCTTTGCGGGATAACACTACGTTGGAGCGCTTGCGGTTCAGTTTGATGACCTTGGCTTCAATCTCCTGGTTCCTGAGGCTATCCAAATTGCGGACCGGCCGCACATCAACCTGGGAGCCGGGTAAGAAGGCCCCGATGCCATCAATATCAATCCGAAGCCCACCCTTGATGCGTTCCATTACCCGACCTTTAACAGTCGAGCCCTCCTGGTAGGCCTTCTCCAAATCATCCCAGGCCTTCATGCGCACCGCATCCGCGCGCGATAAAACAGGCAGACCGTCGGCAGTTTCCATGCTCTTCACGAGCACTTCGACTTCGTCACCCGCTTTCACGGTGATCACGCCATCTTCGGTAAACTCGGCGGGGTTTACTATGCCTTCGGACTTGTATCCAAAATCGATGACCACACCGCGTTCACTTATTCCGACCACTGTGCCTCGAACGACTTCACCCTCTTGCAGCGTCGCCTGTTCCTGCTCAAACTGGTCGAGTAATTGTCCAAAGTCGACGTCGCCCGCCGGACGGCTATCATCTTCGTCCTCAGCGGGCTCAGGAACGGACACCGGTTCCCTCGTAGGTGCGGTTGCGGTTTGCTGCGGAGAGGCTTCCGACTCACCGGAAGATGTTTTCTCTTCTATCGCGTCGCTGTGATTCAGCTTGGGTTCTTCACTAAACATGCAGACTCCTGTGGGCTCCCGGGCAAAACTCAGCGTCCAGAGATCGTATCGCGCTGCCTTGCTGCATACCATCCGCAGCAGTCACAAGTGCGGACGATAGTTCAAGCGGCCTATTGGCTTGACGTTGGCAAATTGTCGGATTTTTCAGATGCAGCGAGGAATGCGAGCCGTTTAGATTTGGAAAAGGAGTGTTTTATGTGTTTCGATTTCCGCCGTGCCCGTAGTCACCCGCTTGCTCCGACCTGACCGGCCGCTTTTACCGGGTAGGTCGGGAAATGTACACGCCAGAATAAGCGCGTGTCAAGGCGAGGTAACATCCACACGATGCGAATAATAATCACGGGCCGAGGTGTCGCGTTACATCATGGCGGGGCTGAACAGACGCCAGCGTCAACGGCTCTCAGCTGAAACAGTTTCACTTCGGCGAGGCACTACGTAAACCCCGGCAGAATGCGATCCCACGAAGAGCGTGTTCTGATCCTGCGAATCAAATGCTAGAGACCATATTCTCTGGCTCGCTAGTCGATGTTCTTTAAGATCAATACGCGCCCAGGTCTTGCCGGCGTTGACAGTGCGGTATACACCGCCGCCTAGCTCGCCGTTTTGATAAGCATTCCCCACGAATATTTCGTCAATTTTTCTAGGATTGATGAGAATGCTGGTGAAATCTCCGAATGGCAGGTCACCTCCGCGCCGACTCCAACTCGCGCCGCCGTCATGGGAGGAGTAAAACGCCTGCTTGGTACCCACGTACACATAATCTGGGCGCTCCGGATCCTGCACGACGGTATTTACCGGAGCGTCAGTGGGAATGCCGTTCACTTGCCTCCACGTTAAGCCGCCGTCACGAGAAACAACGACGCCTGAAGCCGCAGTACCGGCCCAGATAACTTGCGGCTGCTTCGGACTGCTCGAGAGAGAGGTGGTCCGAGGATCGACCGATGAGCCGTATGGAAGTTTCTGCCAGCCCTTAGTGGGATCTAAACTACGAAACAGGCCTACATTCGTTGCAGCCAAAAAGCTGGGCTTTCCCGTCGCCTGATCGGTGGTGTGGGCCAGCGCATTAATAGCATCGGTGATAATTAAAGACGCTGCGGCTTGCTCTTGCCCTGTGCTGGAACCATCCTTCGAAATTCCGAGTACCCCCAACGTAATCTGATCAAACTTTCCGGTCGTAGGAAGGCTACGATCCGCTTGGAATTTCTTAAGTGCTGCAAGGGTTTGGGCTCCCGCTTTTCCGTCGGGCGTCCCGATATTGTAACCAGCCCGGTTCAAAGCCTCCTGGGCACGACGGACTGTGTCGTCGGGCTTCCGAGAGTCTACAGCGCGTTGTGAACTGGGCCGCGGAGTTTTCTTCGCTCGTGTGACTTTCTTGCTGGGGACAGTTACTGGTGAGTTGGATGCCCATACCGGAGCCCAGGACGTTCCCCTATCGACGGAACGATAGATGCCCAGATTGGTTCCCAAGTAAATCACTTCTGGATTTTCCATGTCCTGCAAGATTGAATATGTAATTAAGCGCGGAGGCATGTTCCGCATCGAAGGACGCCAGGATTGACCATTATCATTGCTAACAAAGAGAAATCCACCCCCGGTGGCTGTATTTATCGTAGCGGTATAAATCCTATTCGGCATCTCACGGTCGGCTACGATAGTGTTGGCGAACCTGCCGCTATATCCGGCATTGGTGGGTAGGAAGCTTTTCCCGCTGTCGTGGGAGACCATCACTCCATAGTTGTTTGTACCAATGTAAATTGTCTCGGGACGTGAAGGGTGAACGGTGATTGAGTTGATCTCCAACTGCCGGGAGGTAGTCACCATCCAGGAGTCCGCATCACCTCCTCTTTCTGAGCGCCAAAAGCCTTCGGTGGTACCGGCAAAGACAAGCCCGGGAATCGATGGGTGTTGCAGGATGGCGCGGGTTCTCCGAGATTGGGATGGAATGCCCTGGACCTTGCGCCAACTTTCCCCCGCGTTTTTGGTCTCATAGATTCCGCTGCAGGCGGAAGCAATCACGTGATTCGGATCGCGCGGATCAATGTCGATGGCAAAAATATCAGAGTCGTCGATGATTCCGTTCTTGATTGACTTCCAGGTCTTGCCGCCATCAGTCGTTTTGTAGGGAAGATACCAGGTGCCGGCATAGACAATATCGGGGGTGCGCGGATCGATTGCCAGCGACTCAACGTGAACCAGCCCGGCAGTGTTATGGGTTGGCAATTGCTCCCAACTTTCTCCTGAGTTGTCTGAACGAAAAATTCCATTGAACGTGCCGGTGATCAAGACATCAGGATGAGACTTAGACTGATTAAGCGAATGCAGAGCTTCATTCTTGAGTTCCTTGCTCTCGCGCCAAGTACGGCCGCCATCGGTTGACTTAAAGAAACCGCCGGGCTCCTTATGCTTATGAGCGGCAACGTACAGGGTTTTCGAGTCACGAGGATCCACCAGGATGTGGTCCACAAACATCCTCGCCTTGTTAAAGTTGTACAGCAGTTCCCAGCGTTTACCTCCGTCAGCAGACGTGTAGATCTGGCCATCAAGCGTTCCAAAATAGAAGCGATCCGGGTTGCTCGGATCGACTACTAAATCGCGTACGTCACCTCCCGGTGGGCCTGTGGAGCGCCAATCGTTGGAATACTGAGCAGGGTCGGCACTGTCGATAGCGGCAGCCAGACCTGTCGACCGCAATCCGAGCGGCTGAAGGGTTAATGCAAGTAGAATCACCACGAGGGGGATAAGCTTCATAACTTTAAGTAACCATCTTTCAAAAAGTAAGTGCGTATATCAAGATCACTGAGCAATATCAAGAGTCGGACTCCAAAGACACCGACTTGAGTTTAGTATAATTTCCAACTTTTGTATCTAACCAACTTCATCGCCCCCTTACGATGCGGCGCCGCAGTGACCTAGTTGCACAAAACCCCGGCCACAAAAGCGATGCGGGCGACCTCTTTTAAAGGAGATCGCCCGCATTCGGAAGGTTCGCGTCTTCAGAAACGCGAGGTTATGAGTTGCTGCTAGTCACGTCTGCCTCGACGCCGTCGCGGAGATCGCCTGCATTCGGGACACGGCGAGACTGCGTCGGTAGTGTCAGCTGCCGGATTATTTGCGCCCTGAGGCACAATCCACAACTGGACGGCTAGATCAGCTCGACAGCCGCCGTCGACTGCGGTGATGCGTCCAGCCTCGATTCCGCGCGTGTTAACCAGGTAGTTCTTCGCACGATCGGCTCGAGCCTGACCCTCACCTTCACAGGTGCCGTAAGCAATGATGTAGCCTTGCGACCCTGTCTGGTTCTGCAACTGAATTGCGTAGTTGTCGAGACGAGCCTTCTCGTCATTGAACCGGATGTCGCCATACTCATCAAACCGCGTCGGCTCCAGTGGAACTTCGACGGTTACCTGCGTAGAACATGAAGCTGTTCGCGAGCATTCAGGTGCTACGCCGCCGAGCTCGACGGTTGCGGTCACAGTCTGGCCACCGACTCCGGCTGTATCAACCGTAATCGAGGACGTGCCTTGACCGCTGGAGATTGTGCCAGCAGATACTGACCAATTGTAAGTCGGCATCAGGCCGGATGGACCACCGGTGATTGAAGTGTTGAAGGTAATGGGCGAACCCACCCGAACGTCAGCCGGACAGCTCACCGACACCGTCGGACACGGAGGCAGCGGACACTCGCAGACGGCAACGGTCACTGTGGTTGACGCATTAGCTGTGTGCTGATTTCCGTCATTGACCTCAACTGTAGCCGTATAGCTTCCCGGATTGACGCCCGACAGATCCCAGTTAACGGCTCGACCCTCGCCAGAGATGCGTCCGCCAGTTACGGACCAGGTATAGAGCAAGGTGTCGTTGTCTTCATCACTGGCTGATGCCGTCAACTGTACTTCTCTGCTCGCGCTGGGGACACAGTTTTCCGAAGTACGACCCTCAGGACACGGCAGATTGATAGTGGACGTCGAAGCTGAAACGGAAACGACCGGCACTCGGTTAGGTATTGGTACTATCCTGGCGTTTCGATGGCCAATCCAAAACTGGCCTATGAAACCGTGCGGATCCTGCGACTCTGTGAAACCAGCCGGGAAGTCAGGCTCGCCACGAAACAGCCGGTCGCCCTGCTGGTTCACATGAAGTCGATAAGCTGCACTGAAACCAAACCAGCGGCGCGGGTAAACTCTCACGCCACCGAGTACATCAACCGGATTGTTCTCAAACGCGTTCGGGGTGTGGCTGCCAACGTAATGAACTGATTTCAGTTCAGCAATTGGCTGAAAATGTTTGTTTACCGGGAAGTCAAAGCCTATCCCGGCGATGAATTCATCAGGCCGATCCAGCAGACTTACTTTGCCGCCTCCGAAAGCTTCCGAGCGCGGGTTACTGTTCAGGATATAACCAAAATTAGCCGCAAGGTGAACAGAGCGACTGAGACGACCACCCACTACGCCAAACAGGCCGAAGTCGCCAAGGTCACCACCAGGACTTGCGCCGCGCTGCAACTGGTTGAAGCCAGAAAAGTCGTCCGCTTTATCCCAGTAAAACCTATAGAACGGGATGAGGTTAATGCTAAGAGGATTATTTGGCCCGGTAAAGCGAATGTTTGCACCGATTGAGGCGGTGCTGAAAGCCGACTCACCATAGAGCCGATTGATAAACGGCGCGTCCGCAATGAAAGTCGGCTGAATCGTGAAAAGATCGGGCACGGTAATGGCAAGAGTGGTTGCCGTCGCGGGTTGCGTCCTAACGGTAAGCACAACTCCTGGCAGGATGCTGCCAACTGGCGAACCCATGCCTGGGAAGTTTGCGGCAGCGCCAAACCTGCCGCTACCACCACTTGGAACGCCTATGACGCTGGTAAATGGCGGAGCAATAGCGTTACCCGTGAGGCCAAAGTTCGGTCCTTGCCCACCGGAAAACGGAAATTGAACAAATGGCTGGCCTCCGACGAAGAAAGAAGTTCGCGAGCCTGTTGTTGAACCCGGAATGGGGACACCGGCAGCTACACACGCGGGGCAAAACGCCGGGCGGAATACTGTACCGGTAATGCCCGTTGTTCCGGTCACACGGATCGGAGCCTGAATAATCGCAGGCCCGCTACCAAGCAATGTGGAACTAAAGCGGAGTTGCGAGTTTGGTAAGTAGAAGCCCGACAAATGCTTTGGGTTATTAACCTTAACACCGCGGTAGGCGTCGGTGTTGAACCACAACTCCAAGTGATCGTTGATACCTAAGTTAAAGCTTACCGGGATCTCCGCAATGTCCACGTCTCCGGGATCGCGGTCGTAGTTGCTGTAGGCAATACTGAAAGTAAACTCACCTCTACGCAGCGTATCGCCGTCGTAAATGGTGAAAAGTCCGGTTGGCCCACCAGGCCCGCCGCCTGTTCCAACAGTCGGAGCCTGATTACGAGGATCATTTGGCTTCCTCAGAGTTTGTGCTGATACTGCCGTGCACAGTACCAACGTAGCGAGCGCAGCAATAAGCGCCCTAGTTGCGAGTCTCATCGCATTCCTCCTGCGAAAGTATAAAGTTTTGCTTAAGAGCGTTGACCAACGCGATCAATTCCTTGATGCGGAGGCTCCAACTATTGTCAGAGAATTTCAATCCTTCAAGTGCCCAACCAGCCGCGCAAATCTCGGATTTCTTAGCTGGACCGCCTGCTAAAACATGGAGGACCATACTCTACCTTATGGGGGAAATCAAGACCTTTTCTCAGACAAAGGGCCAATTTCTTTATGTTTTTTCCGTCACGCATAGATACCACGCATGCGTGTATCATAGGCCACTCTGTCGATGGCGAGCATGTACGCCGCGGTCCTTGTATCCACGGCATGAGCGTCCGCATAACGACACAAATCGTTGAAACTAGCCACCATCGTATCTGCGAGCCGCTGATTAACAACGTCTTCGCGCCAAAAGTAACCCATTCTGTCCTGAACCCACTCAAAATATGACACTGTAACGCCGCCCGCATTCGCCAAGATGTCAGGGATGACAAACACGCCCTTATCATGAAGCACCTCGTCGGCAGCCGCCGTTGTTGGCCCATTGGCCCCTTCAGCCAGCACTTTGCACTGAATCCGGTCCGCATTTTGTGAAGTAATCTGGTTTTCGGTAGCCGCCGGGACCAGCACATCACACTCCAGCTCCAGTAACTCGCTGTTGGAAACCATTTGAACTCCCTCATAGTCTTCGAAGGATCGGGTCGTTTGCAGGTAAGTTAGAGCTGACGGGATGTCAATGCCATTTGGATTGTAAATGCCTCCATGAACGTCCGAAATAGCCACCACCCGGTACCCCGCTTCATGAAGCAAACGAGCCCCAATGCCCCCCACGTTCCCGGATCCCTGCACTACTACTCTGGTCTCCTCGGGCTTCATCTGAAATCTCTTGATGGCCTCGTTGATAACAATCAGCAGCCCGCGGCCGGTAGCTTCCCGGCGACCCGAGGACCCACCGAGATCAATTGGTTTTCCCGTAACCACAGCGGTCACTGTATGTCGGGCATGCATCGAATACGTATCCATGATCCAAGCCATCGTTTGCTCGTTGGTATTCATATCAGGCGCCGGTACGTCTTTCTCCGGCCCAATAAAATCAAGTAGCTCCGAAGCATACCGACGGGTCATCCGTTCGAGCTCGCCCATTGACATCTGTTGCGGATCGCAAATGACGCCGCCTTTTGCTCCTCCGAAAGGGACATTGACAACAGCGCATTTCCAGGTCATCCAGGCCGCCAGCGCTCGCACTTCATCCAAGTTCACATCCGGGGCATAACGAATTCCGCCCTTGGCAGGACCTCGCGCGAAATTATGCTGAACTCGATATCCTTCGAACACCTGAATCCGTCCTGAATCCATTCGGGTGGGTATATAGACCTTGAGTTCCCGGTTAGGGACACGCATAACCGCGTAGAGATCCGGATCGAGGTTGAGCAACTGCGCCGCGCGATCAAACCGTGACATCATCGACTCAAACGGGTTCGCTTCTTTTATCTCGCGTATGTCATCCACATAAACGGTGCTTTGTAAGGACATATCATCTCCAATTCTTTTTTCGAAGCACGGGGAGCCACTAGCGCAGAGCTTCGTTCAGGGCACCAGTGCGGTAGCCGTGAAGGTCGAGAGTGACGTACTTAAAACCGAGTTCGCGAAAACGTTGGGCCAACTGCTCAACAATTTCGCCACGAAGTGCGCGGTCCATCTCCGCAGGAGAAATTTCGAGACGCACCAAATTGTCGTGATGGCGTACCCGAAATTCGCGAAAGCCCAACTGGCGGAGAATATCTTCACCCCGATCCACCGTGGCTAGGCGTTCGATGGTTACCGGAGTGCCGTAAGCAATTCGTGACGAGAGACAAGGACTGGCAGGTTTGTCCCACGTTGGCAATCCAGCCCGCCGACTTAACTCACGAACCTCCTGCTTGCTCATCCCAACTTCAATTAACGGGCTTCTGACGCCGTGCTCGTTTGCAGCGGCTCGTCCTGGGCGATAGTCGCCGAGATCATCGGTGTTTGAACCATCTACGATAAATTCGATGTTCCGCGCCCGGGCCAATGGCTTCAGCTTTCCGTACAATTCATCTTTGCAGAAATAGCAACGGTTGGGCCCATTTGCACGATAAGCGGCATGTTCCAACTCGTCGGTCTTAATGATCTCGGCGCGAAACCCAAACTGCTCGACAATACGTGCAGTCTGGTCGCGCTGATACTGGGGCAAGCTGGCGGAATCGCCGGTTACGCAAAGCGCACGATCTCCGAGTTCGGCATTGGCAACATACGCCACATACGTGCTGTCAACGCCGCCTGAGAAGGCAATCAAAACGGAACCCATCTCGCGAAAGAGGTGCCGCAGTTTTTCCTCTTTCGAAGTGCTTGCAGAATGATCCTGATAACAGACCAGACGGTTAGTGCCGCCCTCAGTTTCGGTAATGGTTGTGTCCTTCACAGTGCAATCAGTCGGGGATAAAGCACACGTCTACCGCGCTTCGTCGTCTCTCCACTTAGTAACCTGGGTACGCGGCGCATGGTATCCCATGCATCAACATGAGCGCAACAGGCATCACAAGTCCCGATGTCAGTACCTTGCTACAACTTAGCTTGGACGGCCCGACTTCCCGCGTGTTAAGATCATCACCTCCCCAAGCAACTCTTTCCTCGTCTGGTTCGTGGCTTTGTTCTCTCATGCGACGCTGGTCAACAATGCTTTCTCTTGTGCGGTTATATGCAATCGTTCTGATATTTTCTGCACTGCTGGCAGCCGGGACAAATTCGGCCAGCGGTCAGACCGAAGATGCTCTAGGGGACGCGGCCGCGGATCCGGTTAAATTGTTTGAGCAAGCTCAGACGGCTCACGCGCGAGGCCATCTGGAGCGGGCCCTGGCGTACTACGAAGAAGCGATCAAGGTCAAACCAGAATTTCCCGAAGCCGAGTTTCAAATGGGAAACGTACTCGCGTTACTGGGCCGTCCAGGCGATGCCGAATCCGCATTTCGACGGGCGATCAAACAACGGAAGGACTGGTCGCTTCCTTATTCTGCTTTGGGAATTTTGCTGGCCCGAAATAGCCGTGACACTGAAGCAGAGACAGCACTGAGACAGGCGCTCAAGCTTGACAGTCAAGACAATCCGGCGCTTCGCGTATTGGCGAGTATCCGACTGCGCAGAGGCGATCTGAAGGAAGCGCTCAAACTCGCGCAAGCCGCCACTAACCAATCCGACGCGCCGGCTTCAACGTGGCTTCTGCGGGCTATGGTCGAACGAGCGCTGTCAGATAAGGCCGCCGCTAAGACGAGTCTGGAGCACACACTCGAACTTGAACCTGCGAATATTGCCGCTCTTATTGAACGTGCAGAACTGTATGTAGAAGAAGGTGACTACGAACAGGCGCTCAAGGATCTTAAAGCCGCGGAGCAAGCAAAGGATGCTGACAAGCAGATCCTATATCGAGTGGTGGCCGCGTACGAACGGGCGGGCAAGCCCGATGATGCTCAGCGCATCGCTGCAGCGGCCGGGCTGATCAGGGCTGAGGAACCGTCCGCGGACGGCAAGATCAAGGTGGTTGGCACAAAAGAGGAAATTGAGGCAGCCAATAGCGAAGATCCCTCAATCGCTCGCAGCGCTCTCACCAAGCTGATTGAAAAGAACCCTCGCAGTGCCTTGCTGATGGCTCGCCTCGGAGCCTCCTATCGCACCGAAGATCCTGTGCGCTCGCTGGAATTCTATCGGCGAGCCACTCAGATCGAACCAAACAATCCTGAGTATGCAACCGGGTATGCCGCCACCCTGGTCCGAGCCAGGCGATTTGGCGAGGCGGCCATTATATTACGCCGAGTCATTTCGGTATTTCCCGATAATTATGTCGCCCACGCAAATTTAGCCACTGCGCTATATGAACACAAGCGGTATCCGGAGGCCATTCCGGAATACGAATGGCTGATAAAAAAGAAACCTGACTTGGCGATCGCCTATTATTTCATTGCCAGTGCGCATGATTATCTTGGAGAATACAAAGAGGCTCAGGTAGCTTACGAAGCTTTTCTAAGTAGTGCCGACGCAAAGACCAACCAACTCGAGATCGACAAGGTAAAGTTACGCTTGCCTTCGCTGCGCCGGCAGATCCAACTCGGACAGGGAGTCAAGCGTAAGCCTTAGAGGAAGCACGGCGACGCCTCAACTTTCAATCAACTGGTCAAAAATGAAATTTCGTGGCACTCATTTGCGCCTCTCCTACCGAATAGTCAAGCTCGCGCTGCTTTGTCTGGCCATGTATGTTCCTGCTTTGCACGCTCAGGAGCCAGCCGCACAAGAACTCACAGCCCCGCCTCCGCTCAAGATAATCTCACGCGAGGAGCGTGCGCGAATTGATGCGGCAGACGACTCCAAGGCGCGACTGCGCGCCACCATCGAGCTGGCGGAGCTTCATCTCGCGAAAGCTGAGGTTCTTACCAGCGACCAAAACTTTGAAGGCGCAACTGGGGAGTTGGGTAAATATGAGGCCCTGATCGATGATGCCTTGAATTATCTCAGCCCGATGGTCCGGGATAAGAACAAGACCCGAGATCTCTATAAGCGTCTCGAGTTAGCTCTGCGCGCACACGGGCCACGCCTGACCGCCATTCGACGGAGCACGCCTTTGGAGTACGCCGTGTGGATCAAGGCGTTGGAAGAGTTCACGCGCGAAGGGCGAACTGAAGCACTTAACTCCTTTTACGGACACACAGTGTTTCGCGAACCTCAAAAAAAGGCCGAGGAACAACCACCGGACAAACCCATTAAGAATAACGCCTCGACACCGGAGAGAAGACCATGATAACGACCCGAACTAATTTAGTGGCGGTGGCCCTCTTGGTCTTGCCAGCCTTGTTGCTCCCGCCCTCGGTCCGAGCCATTCAGTCTCGGGATCATTTGACCCCCCAGGAGGTGGAACTTGTCAAAGACACCCAGGTTCTGGATCAGCGGATTGAGATTTTCGTGAAGGCTGCAGATCGGCGCCTATTGGTCTTGACCGGGGTCGATGCTCCGAGTCCAAAGCAACTTAAAAAAGACTCTGAGAAGTGGGGGGAACTGCCAATCGGTTCGCGAGCTGAATTGCTGGGCGACATTGCGAAGATTCTGGACGAGGCAATTACTAATATCGACGACGTCAGCGCGCGGGACGAAAAGAACCCGTTGATTCCCAAAGCTCTCCGCAAACTAGCAGCGGAGGCAACCCGAATCTTCGATCAGTTGCGGCCTCTTCGTGAGCAAGCAAAAGGGGACGCAGAGATAGCGCGTTTTGAAGAGCTTACTGAAAATGCTGAGTCGATACTGGAGGCTGCTAAGAAGTTGCCGCCACCGGTGGAAAAGAAAGGGAAAGGAAAAGACGAGAAGGCAAAAGCGAAGAACTGAGCATTTGCATTTGTCATTTGACAGTCTTCATGTGTCATCGAAGAGCAGGTGCAATGAAAGTAAGCTCGCGTAGTTTGGACGCGAGCCCACCTTCTCTTAGCCATGACAAATGAAAAACGTCAAATGACGAATGATAAATTCGTCGAGTATAGTGACGCCTATGCCCCTACCAACCTATCTGCCACTCCTTACAGCCGCGCTGACTGCGCGAGCCTCCGAGTCCAGAGCCGTTCCCACGCTTGCTTCATCACCTTCCTCTTTCCCGGTAGCTGACGACTCTAAGCGAGGTGAAGTGTCACCGACGGCAAATAGTTTAAAGTTGACACGCGCATCGCTCTTGCCGACGCCGCTTACTCCCGTGACGGAGCCCAGGATGCCGCCGAGCTTTTTCGCGGCGGAGGTCTTCAGACTAGTGATGTCGGTATAGAGAATGAAGTCGCATTGCCTGGCTTTTGCTTCCGCTTCGGCTGCTTCCTGCGTCGTCGCGTTGAGCGGCACTGCATCGATTCCCGACCCCTCGATTCCACTCACCAGACGTTGACGCAACGACTCGAGTGAAACCGCACGATCGCTCCTGTTATTGATTGTTACGACCCCCACGCGAAGAGCTCCCGGTTGTTTGGTTTCCCCCATGCTGGACGCATTGCTGCCAACGCTGGTGTCAGGCCCGGTCATCGCAGCACCGGTCATTTCGGACATTGAAGGCGCGCCGTATAGTTCCTGATGGTTCTGCGTTTCAGCGTAACCGACGGGCACGTCAAATAAAGCCGCATCGAGCGGATCCCGCGAAAGCTCCACGACCTCCTTGGTCGATGTGAACATCGCCTTACCGTCGGCGCCGTACATCGTGGTCGTCTCCATCAGAGGATATCCAATACGTGCAGACCCTACTTGCTTGAACTGGACGCGATCCCTGCAACCACCGGGAGCGACTGGGTAGTTGGCCGCAGAGCCGCCACCTTGATTGCAATCAAGTCCAAAGGTGAAATCGATGTACCAACCATCCCGCTCAATTCGTTGCTTCATCGGATTGCAAGCGTCAGGCGACGATTCAGTAACAGTAGAACTCTTGATATGCCTGGCCGTAAAACCAAACATCTCTTTGCGTTCGCCAGTATCGATGGAGGTCGTGGTGTAAGTTACAACGCCCCCTTGGCGAGATGGCTCCGCCGGCCCACTCGGTGCGGCACTAACCGGAGCTGCCCCAGCGGAAGTGGCTTCCATCGGAGTGATTACGTATTTGCGAGCGGTCTCGCTCAGTTGGATCGTACGCTTCAAATCACATTGGACGATGGTCACGATGGCCATTTGGGCACTACGCATTTCGCTTCGTTCGCGCGCGCCTTTAAGCATTGTGGCAC
>JBHENP010000058.1:17945-28429 GCA_046261995.1 Pyrinomonadaceae bacterium | reverse complement strand
GTTCCGCTTCGCTCCACCCCAGGCTTTATGCTTTCGCCGCGCTTCGCGGGCTCAAAGGCAAACTTGATCAGAGCTTCCTAAAGTCTGTGCCACCTCAGGGGCGTTACTATAAACCTTTTGCAGATGCTCGGTCATGCTGGTAGTGTAAGCGCTCCTGCAGTAGCACAGGCTAGTTTGTGATCCCAGCTTTTGCTCGAACTAACGTTTGAGCCATCTAACAATCATGATCTTTCGTGGACCGTACCCTGAAGTCAGCATCCCTGAAGTCTCTCTCACGCAGTTTGTCCTTGGACGCGCGCAGGAACTCGGAAATAAGACAGCGCTTATTGAAGGTCCAACGGGACGGATTATCACCTATTCACAACTAGCGGATGCGATCACTCAGGTGGCGGCCGGCCTGGCCCAGCGGGGTTTTAAAAAGGGGGACGTCTTTGGAATCTTAAGCCCCAATGTCCCTGAGTACGCCATCATTTTCCACGCCGTGGCGGCCCTCGGTGGCATCAACACGCCGGTCAATCCCCTCTACACGGAGCACGAGGTTGCTCATCAGTTGCAAGATGCCGGGGCCAGGTTTCTTGTAACGGTACCGGCATTTATTGAAAAAGCTCTGAAATCTTCCGAAGCGGCGCTGATTGAGGAACTCTTTGTCTTCGGCGAGGCGGAAGGAGCGACTCCTTTTGCCTCCCTGTTCGCGCCCGGTGCCCAGCCTCCTCCTGTGGATATTAATCCAAGGGAGGATTTGGTAGCGCTACCCTATTCCAGCGGCACGACCGGTCTGCCGAAGGGGGTCATGCTGACCCACTATAACCTCGTTTCAAACATCCGCCAGATGGAGGGTCTGGACTACTTCACCCAAGACGACACGTTGATCTGTGTGCTGCCTCTGTTCCACATCTACGGACTCGTCGTCATTCTAAATATGGGACTCTATACGGGCGCCACTATCGTTACCCTGCCCCGTTTCGAGCTGGAACAGTTTTTGAAATGTATCGATGATTACCGTGTGACAATGGCCCATCTGGTTCCACCTATTGTGCTGGCCTTGAGCAAGAGTCCGGTTGTTGCTGACTTTGATCTGTCGACGCTACGCATGATTTTTTGCGGGGCGGCGCCGTTGGATGAGAATCTGACCCGCGCCTGCATGGAGAGGCTCAACTGCCAGCTCCGGCAGGGCTATGGCATGACTGAGACAAGTCCTGTAACTCATTCATCGCCCTCCGATCCGGCGCAGGTCAAGTACGGGTCTGTCGGTTTTTGCGCCCCAAACACTGAGTGCAAGATTATTGATCTGGAAACCGGGGTTCCGCTTGGAATCAACAAAGAGGGCGAGGTTTGTGTGCGTGGGCCACAAGTCATGAAGGGCTATCTCAATCGTCCTGATGCGACCGCGGAGACCATCGATCCTGAAGGTTGGCTGCACACAGGCGACATAGGATACGCCAACGCGGACAACCACTTTTTTATCGTGGACCGCGCCAAGGAGTTGATCAAGTACAAAGGTTTTCAAGTGCCGCCGGCGGAGCTTGAGGCGATCCTTTTGACCCACCACGCGATTGCCGATGCTGCGGTGATCCCCTCACCCGATGACGAAGCCGGAGAGGTACCGAAAGCCTTCGTCGTATTGAGAGGTGAAGCTACTCCAGAAGAAATAATAGCTTTTGTGACGGAGCGGGTGGCTCCGTACAAAAAGATAAGAACCGTGGAATTTATAGATAAAATTCCGAAGTCTGCATCTGGCAAAATTCTGCGGCGGGTGCTGGTCGAGCTAGTTCGCAAAAGGGCCTGATCCCCGCTAACCTTCGCCTGGAAATCGATACAGCCTCCGACTATGGCAGTGGACCATTGGCTTCGGCCCCTGGAGAGGAAGTGGGTCAAGATGGTCTACAGCCGCTGGGAAAAACCTTGACACTTAGCGCCTACGTGCTTAAAGTCTCGTCGAATCACCAGATAGAGTCGTCACTTTAAACTATCACAAGTCTGCTAACGAAACTCGTGCTTTCCTCCCCCTGGTTGACGTCTGATTTCGGGTGGTGCCTGCGAGAGTCTCCCTCGTAACCCGGTATCGCTTTAAGGGAGTTTGATTATTTCAAGCGGCAGGTCGAACACTGTTCCCGGTCACACGACTTTGAACCTTTGCTCAAGGAGAACTTGTATGTTGCAATCGCCTCGTTTAAAGAGAAGCGGAAGGATGTTCATCAGCCTAACGCTGACTCTAGTGTTGGTGGGTCTCGGTCTGCCGAGCCTCCCGCCATCGTCGGCATACTTCACACCCAATTCTACCGCGGTTCAAGATCCGCAGCCGCTGATACCCGTTATCGCACCGGGTTCGGCCTATCGACAGACTAATTTCATATCGGACGTTCCCGGTCTAGGCTTCGTTCAAGACCCACTGCTGGTCAACCCATGGGGTATCGCTTTCAGGGGAACCAGCCCCTTCTGGGTGGCGAATAATGGGACCAGCACCTCGACTCTTTACCGAGGCGACGTAGCCGGGACTCCTTTAGTCAAGAACCCCGGCCTGGCGCAAATTACTATCCCTGGCGGGCTCCCGACTGGAGTAGTCGGCAACACCACGACGGACTTCGTCGTGCCCGGCGCGTGTGCAAGCCCTCCATGCAGTGCGCAATTCATCTTTTCTTCTATAACCGGCAACATTGTCGGCTGGAATTCGAACGCCCCCGCCGCCGGTTCAACCACTGGAGTAATCGCATCGAGCCGTCCCGGCGACGTCTACACAGGACTCGCCATCGGCAGCAACTCCGGCGGTAACCGGCTTTACGCCGCCGACTTCGCGAACGGAACTATTGACGTCTTCAACGGGACATACGCCCTGACCACCACTACCGGTAACTTTGCAGATCCAACCATCCCGACAACGGCGGGGAACAGGTATCATCCCTTCAACATTCAGAACATCGGCGGCTCGCTATATGTCATGTACGCCAAGGTTGGCGCGGACGGCAGGGACGAAGAAGGGGTCGGCAACGGTTTCGTGCGCCGGTTTAATACCGACGGAGTCCGCGATCTGACTTTCGGAATTAATAATGGACCTCTGAATTCACCCTGGGGCGTCGCTATCGCTCCTGCCAGCTTCGGTATCTTTGGCGGCGCGCTCCTAATCGGCAACTTCGGTGACGGAAATCCCAGTATTCACGCTTTTAACCCTACCACCGGCGCCTTTCTAGGCACGCTTCAAAATGAAGCCGGCAACGGCATCGTGATAGATGAGCTTTGGGGACTACAATTCGGTAACGGCGTCAATGGGGGCGATCCTGGCACACTGTATTTTGCTGCCGGCATCGCTGAAGAAGAGCACGGCCTGTTCGGCTCTTTGAAGCCTACGACCGCATCTGCTACCTCGCTAATCCAGTTTTCTACCGATGAGTTCGTTATTACCGAAGGCACAGGCCACATCGATGTAACCGTAACACGAGCGGGCGACGCTTCGGGCACCGCGACCGTTAACTTCAACACCTTCGACGAGTCGCAGCCCAACCACGCTTCGCAGAAGTCTGACTACCAAATAGCGCTTGGCAAGCTCACCTTCAACCCCGGCGAAACGTCCAGGACTGTCCGAATCCTGATTGTCAACGACACCTTTGACGAAAATGACGAGACGGTTGACCTTGCTCTTTCGAATCCCACCGGAGCCGGCGTCGGGTTGGGAAGTCCTAACGTGGCGGAACTTAGAATCCTCGACAATGATACGGGGGCGCCGGCTACAAACGTGATCGACAACTCGCCTTTCTTCGTTCGCCAACACTATCTCGACTTCCTCAACCGGGAACCTGACACCGCTGGGCTGAATTTCTGGGTTAATCAGATTGAGTCGTGCGGGGTCGATGCTGCTTGCCGCGAAATCAGACGCATTAACGTGAGTGCGGCATTCTTCCTGTCTATCGAATTCCAGCGGACCGGCCTCGCGGCGTACCTGACACACAGGGCCGCGTTTGGGTCAACCGTGGCAGGCGGACCAGTGCCGGTTCTGTATGGAACATTTCAACGCGATACGCAGGCGCTACAGAAGGATTTCGTCTTCGGAGCGCCAGGGGCGGATGCACAGCTTGAAGCGAACACAGTGGCGTTCTATAACGATTTCGTCACGCGGCCTGAGTTTGTCGCTAAGTATCCGTCGACTCTGAGCAACGCGCAGTACGTCGATAACTTGTTGGCAACTGCGGGACTTTCGCCCAGTAACTTCGTCGTCAACCTGACAAACGCTCAAGAGAATCCGCCGGCGAACCCAACCACATCCGGGGGCGCTCGCAGGCCGGCGTCTTTCGGGACGGCGACCTTCAACCTCAACGCCACGGAAACGGCCCTGACGTTTACAGCCACGGTTAACAACATTGACTTTACAGGCACGCAAACGCCAGGAGACGCTAACGACAACCTCACCAATGCTCACATACATGCAAGTGCAACAGTCACACCAACCACCAATGCGGGGGTAGTGTGGGGCTTCATCGGCACTCCATTCAACGACACCAATCCTACTAATGTAGTGGTAACGCCATTCAGCGCCGGAGTAGGCGGCACCGTCACTGGCACGTGGGACGCTCCGGAAGGCAATAACACAACTTTGGCAGCGCAACTGGCGAACATCAAGGAGGGTCGCGCCTACATCAACTACCACACTACGCAATTTGGGGGGGGCGAGGTCCGGGGTCATTTCCCGGCGATGACCGCCTTCCGCGATTCATTAGTTGCGGGTCTGAACGGTGCGACGGAGACTCGCGCTACAATTCTACGGAGGGTTGCCGAGTCTGCGTTCTTGAATCAGCGCGAGTTCAACAGCGCGTTCGTATTCATGCAATATGTCGGCTACCTGCGCCGCGATGCCGACACGTCGGGGTTCAACTTCTGGCTCAACAAACTCAACAGCTTCAGCGGTAACTTCGTCAACGCCGAGATGGTGAAGGCGTTCATTACATCAGGCGAGTATAGACAGAGGTTCGGCCCGAACTAACCCTCCAATACACCTGGTCGTGACTCAGTGCCCGTCAGCATCCTGGATCTAAACTGGATGTTGACGGGCTTTTCCTCCGCTGCCAGAACGTCAAAGACCTACGACATAGATCGAATTTGCCCTTTATTCCAAACCGATGGTGCTACCCTCCTCGGTTCCAGGGTTTGAGGGCAACTGCCGCTGTACTCAAATTATTACTTGTCTAAATCTCTGATTTGCCTTCCATGACCAGAGAAAAACACGGCATAATGCTTCCGTCTTTGAACGCATGAGTTATCCGTTTTGAATTGGCAGAGACCCTTCAAACTTTTACTATGTGAAAGGAAAGGCATCCGCATGTCCCCTGAAGTCATTTCGAGAGCGGTGAGGGCCTATTTTGAAGCCCTCCGGGCAATGGACCAGGAGGCGTGGGTAAATACTTTCGCCGAAGACGCAGTGAGCTATGATCCGGTGGGGGCACAGCCAACACAGGGTCATCAGAAGCTGGGAGAGTTTTTCCAGACGATTACGGCCGGTTTCAAGCAAGTTGGCTTAACCGAAGATCAGATTTTTGTTGCGGGAACCGGGGCCGCTGTTAAATGGACTGGCCGGGGTGTCAGTAAACAGGGTCGCAAGGTACACTTTGAAGGGATAGACATTTTCGAAATTAATGAATCAGGGAAGATTCAGACCCTATATGCTTATTGGAATCCCGCTGAGTTGCTGGGACAGCTTTAAGATTCTGGACTGACTGCGTTATATTTCAAGTCCCTGTTGTTTGGAGATCCAATTCCCCGCCTTTTTGAAGGAGTACCAGACATGCGGCATATTGGCACTTTTGCTTCGTTTTTTTTCCTGCTAGCGACAATGGCCTTCCAATCTGCCGCTCGGGCACAAAACACAACCGTTCTCAATGAGTGGGAGACTTTGCGCCCCGAGGGCGAAGAATTTGCCATTCTCATGCCCAAGAGTTCCTCGGCTGAGGTCAGCAAGGAACCGTATCACAAGATGATCCTTAATACGCGCCTTTACTTGTGGACGAACCCTACGGGCCCTGTGTTTGCAGTATCTTCGATGAGCGGAATAAAAGCGAACCCGGTGTTGTATACAGAAATGGCGCGAGTTAACTCGTACGTTGACGCCTTCAAACACTGGTTTCCAAAGAAGGTCCGGGGCAAGGATGCTGTCGGAAAATTAACGCTGGTAGGCCCGAAGATTTTGAACGGACACAACGGCCGTGAATATCGACTCACCATCGGTGACCTTTCAGGATCCATGCACGTTTATGCTACGAGAAGGCGCTTTTACGCCGCCGTCGTCCTCAACACTAAAAAAGACGACGCATTAACCGACCGCTTCTTGAGTTCATTCTTTCTTCCGGACAAAGTGATGGAAGCTCCAGCGACCGTCGCATCGCAAAAGAAGGCAACCAAAGAAGAGCCCGAAGAGATTGATCCAGGACCGACATTCACAGGACAAAAACCGGACGTGAAGACCCCGGCTGGTGGCGCGGAAGGATCAACCGAAACCCCGACCGAAACCAAGAATCCAGAACCTCCGGTACCGACCGAACCGGGAAAACGAGCGCCGATCTCTGGCGGCGTTCTCAATGGTAAAGCGATCACTTTGCCGAAGCCTGATTATCCGGCCGAGGCGCGAGCCGCCAGGGCTTCGGGCACCGTCGTGGTCCAGATCACAGTTGACGAATATGGCAACGTTATCGCAGCCAGAGCGGTTTCGGGCCATCAGATGCTACATCAGGCATCTATAAACGCCGCTCGCGGGGCCAGGTTTGCACCTACTTTCCTGATGGGTGAGGCTGTAAAAGTAACCGGCGTGATCACTTACAATTTCGTGGCCCAATAACACAAGTGGCCGCAAACAGGTAGCATAGACTTTAGTCTGTGATCCCGACTCAGCCTGATTCAAATCGTCGCGGGAACTCCGCCGGTCACACGGCTTGGAATCTATGCTACTTTCCCGCCCTTTTCTTCTGCGATGAACAGAACCCTGCGCCGTTTGGATTCAATCCACTCAAAGCTGTTGGATACGGTCACCCCAATTGAGGACCCGCTATTCTCGCAAAGCCCTGCCGACAACGAATGGAGTATTGCGGAGATAGTGCATCACTTGTGCCTGGTTGAAGACAGGGTGATCAAAGAGCTTGAGACGCAACTGGCCAATCCTCCGCAAAGAATTGGTTTCCTGAAGAAGTTCATTCCTACTTCCATCGTGGCGTCTCGATTGGTGCGTGTAAAGGCGCCCAAAGGTATGAATCCGCTTAATCCACCAGCCAAGCCCGAGGTGATTGCAAACTATGACTCCGCCCGAAGCAGGCTCAAAGACCTTTGTTCAACCCACGGCCGAAGTCGTCTCAAGCAAGTAATCTTCAAACACCCTTTCCTCGGCGAGATCGACGGCACCGCCACGATCTCGTTCCTCGGTTATCATGAGCTTCGGCATTACAAGCAGATTCGCGAAGTCATTAAGAAGCTGAACCGCGGTAGTGGCTGAGTTTGATCTACAAGGCTTGCCAATCAAATCCTAACGAACATCTTGAATGGCTCCTAATTCTATTTTTTCCTTTTCTGGTTGCGTGTTGGGAAGCAAACCCACGATCCACGAAACCACACGAACGAACCCGAAATTTTGTTAGTGTTATTTCGTGTGAGTTCGTGGATCGTGTCTGACGCTATTAGGTAGCCGCAAGTTGGGACGACAAATGACACCTCAACATCGTCAACTGCTTGACGCTGCTCGAACCTCAGTTTATCTTCGCTGCAATTTTATTGATCCTGACCCTTGTCTACTTTTTGGAGCCTTAATTAAATGTCGTCTCACGTTGTCGCTGTAAGTCCGGCATGGACTATTCCCGGTTACCTTGAGGTTGCCAACCGGCGTCTGGCCATTAACGGCGCCGACGCCCTGTCATTGGTTAGTGAATACGGCTCGCCACTCTTCGTCTTCTCCGAGCCAAGAATCCGCTCGAATATAGAAAGACTTAAACTTGCCGCTCAGGCAGTGGAACGTCCGATCCGCTTCTTCTACGCTTCGAAGGCAAATTCAAACATGGCCGTCCTCCGGACCGTTCTCGAATCCGGCATAGACGTTGAAGTGAACAGCGGAGGCGAACTGTTCAAGGCATTGCGGGTGGGTTTCCGGCCCGATCAGATTATTTTCAATGGTACTAGCAAGAGCGATGAGGAGCTTGATGAAGCGGTGCGGGCGGGGATCTATGCAATCAACGTTGATTCGATCTATGAAATCGGATTGATCGAGGAATCGGTAAGGAGAGTGGCAGCAGAGAGAAGTGAGGCCGTCCAACCTGCCCGCATCGCACTGCGCTTAGTCCCCGAAATTGGAACGCGCTCGCACCTCGGGCTGCAAACAGCGCTACTCACATCAAAGTTTGGAATTTCATCTTCGGAGGTGCTCGAAGCCTTTCGCCGTAGCCTTCGACATCCGGATCTAATTCACGTCTGCGGGATCCATATTCATGTAGGTTCGCAAACTCCCGACGTCGAGCCTTTTGCAGAGGCCTTCCGCAGCATGTGGGAACATCTGCTGACCATACATCGCGAAACAGGTCACACGCTCGAACACATTAACCTGGGCGGCGGAATTCCCGTCAACTACCTTCGCGACCGGTCCCAGGCAGATCAACTTCCCGAACACGAGCGCGACATGCTGGGCGCGAATCTGGAACCCTCGGTGGTCCTGCGTGAAGCGCTGCGAGTCGCGCGCGAGTCGGCTCGCGCCGCCGACGCGGAGCACCTGCTCAATGCGGTCACGATTCTGCTGGAACCCGGTCGCAGCGTAATCGCAGACGCGGGATTGGTTCTAACCACCGTTCGCAATATTAAACGTCGTCCTGAAACCGGCGATGTGTGGCTTCTGACAGACGCCGGCTATAACCTGATGCTTTCGATGAACAATTACAAGTGGTACTACCATCTGATTTCGGCAAGCAGCGCCGGCAAGCCTCATGAGGACAGTTACAAAGTGGCTGGACCACTCTGCGATTCCGGCGACGTCTATTTCGATATTGAACGTGGCGGCAGACTTCCTGATTACCGATTCCTGCCCAACGAGGTCCAGCCCGGCGAAGTGCTGGCCCTGCTCAACAGCGGCGCCTACTCCCTGGCGCAAATGTTTCATTACAACGGCCGGCCGTTGCCTGCAGCTGTCATGATTAATGAAAAGGGCTCAGCGAAACTGATCCGTCGCAAAGACACTTACGAAGATTTGCTGACGAATGATGTTTGGTAACCAATGTCCAGTGTCCAAATGCCAACGTCGCAGCTCTTTGGTTTTGAGCAATCGTGACCGACCACAACGATCCACTAAATCACACGAACTAACACGAAATCTTGTTAGTGAAATTTCGTGTGATTTCGTGGATCGTTACGCCACCTTTGGATGAATGAAGCATGCAACAATTTACCCACCCTGAATTGATTCGCGGCCTTGGGCCAATCGCTGCGATTTCCATAAACGTAGGGAACATCATCGGCACCGGCATCTTTCTCAAGGCGCGAGTGATGACCTGTAATGTGGGTACGCCGTGGCGCGTGATTCTGGTTTGGATCGCAGCAGGCTTGCTGGCTCTTGCCGGAGCGCTCACCTACGCGGAATTGACGACGATGCGGCCACACGCCGGCGCTGAGTATGTGATTACCAAAGATGCGTACGGTAGGGTCTGGGGATTTCTCAATGGTTGGTCGCAATTCCTGATCTCACGCACTGCCTCGGCGGCGGCGCTGGCAGTCGGCTTTGCCATCTTCATGAACGATCTTTTGGGAGGGACACTAGACACAGTTTATTTCAACCTAACACTGCCGGGCGGTTACCAACTTCCGTTTGGTCATTTGCAGGTGGTGGCATTGGCCACTATTGCTGTTACCACCTTGATTAATTGTGCAGCTGTGAGTGTGACCGGACATGTGGCTTCTTTTATTACCATCCTCAAGGTTGCGGTGGTGCTGGGAGTCGGTTTGGCGGCTTTCTTTTATCAGGATGGCAGTATGGGGAACCTCTGGATGGCCAACACGGGTGGAGCCTGCGAAGGTGTTGCTGTAACCGGCGGCGGAATGTCGGGGTTTGCGGCAGCGATGCTGGGCGCGCTCTGGGCCTACGATGGTTGGAACAATGTTTCGTATATGGCCGGAGAGGTGAAACACCCGGAGCGTAATCTTCCGCTTGCCTTAATTGGCAGCATGATCATCATGATCTTTTTGTATGTACTGGTGAACGTCAGCTACTACTTCGTTATGACGCCGACGGAGGTGGCAAGTGTTTCAGAGACGTCTTCGGTTGCGGCCGAGTCTATCAGAAGGGTCCTCGGCCCTATGGCAGTAACTCTGATGGCCGCAGTAATGATGCTCTCTTCGTGGGGCTCGCTTCAGACCTCAATCCTTGGCACTGCACGCATTCCCTATGCGATGGCTCGGGATGGGGTGTTCTTTCAAGGCTTGGCTCGCGTGTCGAAGAGCACAAGCGTGCCGGTAATTTCGCTGATCGTGCAGGCGGTGTGGGC
>JBHENP010000058.1:764-17935 GCA_046261995.1 Pyrinomonadaceae bacterium | reverse complement strand
GTATCAGGTAAGTTTGACCAACTCACCGACCTGGCTATTTTTGCCTTCTGGCTTTTCTACGGAATGGTCACGGCGTCCGTCTTCGTATTTCGCAAACGCGAGCCGAATGCGACCCGACCTTACAAGACCTGGGGTTATCCAGTGGTCCCGGCATTATTCGTACTGGTAACGATCTATTTGATTGTCTTTACTATCAAGAATGCGCCTCTGCAGTCGTTGATTGGTTTGGCTATCATCGCTGCCGGCTTGCCTGTGTACTTTTACTTCACGCGAAAGAATCGGGCGGCGTAACAGGCCACTCATCACAAGCCGCGGCCTCATGAGGTCAGTACCACCGCACGGTAGCGGGTGTGTGAAAACTCATCGGAGTGTCATGAAGTCAGTACCGTAACGCAGTAGCGTCGGGTCAGAGTGAAAAACATAGTTCGCTTACCATCTGAGATATGCACTCAACTACAGAACAGGAAGCGGTAGCGACCTGGCCGTTTCAGTACCACTAACACATTTGAGTCTGCGGTGTCGGCCAGCCCGCTACCGCTTCCGCTTCCTGTTCTGTAGTTGAGTGAATACTCTTATTGGTTCTGCACGCTGTCGCTGTGTTACGCTTCTCAGAACTTAATGGTCTCAATTTAGTTTTCACACATTTCTACCCGCGCGGTGTACTGACCTCGTGACGCCGCGACAAGTGTGATTGCGACCAAAATCCACCCCTATCGCGTGGTGGTTCACCTCCGCACCACCTGAATGAGCGGCGCGGATACACCTTCGCTGGTCGCCAGCAACGCCCTTCCATCCAGTCGATAAGCTATCGCTTCGCCTTGCTTGCGTTGGCCCAGGTCAATTGACCTTAACGGCTGAGCCCAAATTGCGCTAAAGGCCGCTCCATCCGGCAACACAAGCTCGTATCCCTGCAGGTAATCGCAAAGAGCAACGCGCCGCCCGTTCGGAGAGATGTCTCCACCGGTAATTATCCCGCCCAGCAGACTCGGAATGTTCAACTCACCAAGACGCTTAAGTGTAATGGGCTTCTCAGAGCCCACGGGTCCCGAAGCTTCATAGATGCCGGGATTCACAAAAGCTACTTTAGTGACAACGAAGATACTACCGGTAACCGGATGGACCATGAGGGTCTCTGCGTCGTGCTTCCCGTCGGGATAACGCAGGCGGATGGGTTCAGCATTCTCCGTTAAGCGTGGTTTGCTTTTTGTTGAGGACGCATCGGCAGCGGCGATTATAGGCTCGGGAATGCGATAGACAATGATCTCTGACCGTCGCTCCTGATTGTCTCCAATGTCGCCGAGGTAAAGATAGCTTTGATTGGGCTGTGGGCCGGGCCCGGCAGCGATACCTTCCCAATCACGCGCTGACGCGCCGACGACGTGCCAAACTCCCTTGCGACTTCCGCGGCTATCGAAACCATAAATGAAAGGGCCGTCTCCTGAATCGTTGTGCGTCCAGAAAACGCCCGGCGTGGACCTTGATGCAACAAGGCCGCTGCTTTCCTTGATTGCGGGATCCTTTAAGACCGCCAGCCGGGTAGCTGGTCCGTAGGTTTCCGTAATGCGTTTGGAATTCCCCTGGGACGCGGTAGCAGCCACAGGTTGCGCCTTAGCTCCCTGGGGTACCGGCGCCTGCTGGCAGGAAACCATAGTCAGCAGCAAACAACCGAGCAAGCCGAACCTAATTATATGCACTAAATACAACTCGACGAACCGTGTCATCCTTCTGCCGCTGATGGCCTAGTCAGAACCGCGATCGGTAGCGGGTGGGTCCGGCCGCAGTCGCTCATTGCGCGGTCTTAGCTGCTCAGCGAAACCCATCCGCAACCAGCGGGTGGGTGAAAACTGAAAACAGAGTGGCGGAGAGATCATTCCCCTATGACGATATGCGCTCAACTAGAGAACAGGAAGCGGTAGCGACCGGCCGTTGCGATTGACTCAAATTGTGTTAGTGGTACTGCAACAGCCAGGTCGCTACCGCTTCCTGTTCTGTAATTGAGTGATACTTTCATTGGTTGTGTAGTCAGTCGCTCTCGTTACCCGCGTCTCAGGCCTAACGGTCTGAATGTGGTTTCCACGTACCTACCGGGTCCAAACACGCAACGCTCAGTAAAGGCGAGTGAGTCCTCGGACCCGGTCGCTACCGCTCGCGGTTCTGACTGGCCAGGGCCTCACGCGCCACTTCCTTATCGTCAAAATGGAAAACTTCGCGACCGATGATCTGGTAGTCTTCGTGGCCTTTGCCGGCGATCAACACCAGATCCTGACTGCGAGCCTGGGATATCGACTCGTAGATTGCCTCGCGCCGGTCAGCTATTTTCTGGTACGGCTTCCCCGTCTTCTGAATGCCCAATTCAGCATCGGAGAGTATTTGTTGCGGATCCTCAGTGCGCGGGTTGTCAGAAGTCAGGATTACGACATCGCTCAAACTACCCGCCGCCTCTCCCATCGGCGCGCGTTTGGATGAGTCTCGGTCGCCGCCACAGCCAAAGACGGTAATGATGCGGCCCTTGGTAACTTCGCGGGCAGTCTTCAGCACATTCAGCAACGCGTCGTCTGAGTGTGCATAGTCGACCACGACAGCGAAGTCTCCTGAGTGAACCACCCGTTCAAAACGTCCGGGCGCGCCTGTGCACTCCGCCAATGCGCTGGTGACGACGTCGAGGTCATATCCCAAAGCCAGTCCGCTCGCCACCGCCGCCAATGTATTGTAGACATGAGGTGGACCAACTAACGGCGAAACGAATTCCCGTTCGCCTGACGGCGTGAGAAGATCGAATCTCATTCCGTCGAGAGAAAACTCCGGATTACGCGCGGTGACGTCAGCCTCGGCGTTTAACGCGTAACGAATGACTCGTAGGCCCTCACGCTCGAGGTCATGCGCCAGTTCCACTCCGTAAGAGTTGTCTACATTGATTACCGAAGTCTTCGGTTTGCTTCCCAACCGTCCGTCGAACAAACGGCGCTTCGCATACCAGTAGTTCTCCATGGTGACGTGGTAATCCAGGTGATCGCGTGTCAGGTTGGAGAACACGGCCACCGCATACTCAAGTGAATCGCAACGATGGAAGTCCATTGCCTGCGAGGAACACTCCATCACCGCAGTGCGACAACCTACGTTCACTGCGTGGCGCAACAGACGGTGCATGTCTGTGGCTTCTGGAGTTGTTCGTTCGGCCGTCCGGCGTTCCCTGCCGATACGATATTCGACGGTTCCAGTCATGGCGACTGGTTCGCCGGCCCTTTCCGGGATAGATGCGATCAAATAAGCAGTTGTCGTTTTACCGTTGGTACCAGTGATGCCTACCAGTTGCAGTTCATGCGAAGGATGATGATGCACTTCCGCAGCTGCGTGAGCCATTGCGCGGCGCACGTTGTCGACTTGCAACCAGGAACCCTGGAAATCCCCCGGTCGCTCCTGTTCGGAAATAACCCCGGCAGCTCCGGCGGCCATCACCTGGTGAATAAATCTGTGCGCGTCGAGCAGCGCGCCACGAATGGCTACAAACAAGACACCTGGGCCAGCCTGACGCGAATCGTGGGAGACGTCTGATACGAGAGCGTTCTCATCACCAGTTAATCGCGCACCCGTTGTGTTAGCGATTTTGTTTAGTGTTAAGGGTTGGGTTGTCACAGTATTTGATTCTACGCACGCGTAGGTTGAAAGTCACATGCGAGTATTTAAAGCTTCCGGAGCTAAGTCACGCAAAGACGCAAAGAGGGCAATCACGCAAAGCCTATTACCTTTTCCTCTTTGCGTCTTGGCTCGCTTTGCGTCTTTGCGTGAATTCTTGCTGCGAAACAAGACTCCGCATTCTTGCTTCAGATGGAGCTGGTGATCTTGCGATAGTCGTCCTCGTTCCAGGCTTTAAGTGTCTCGGTCTGAATGTTTCCCTGAGACCCCAGTGTCAGCAACGCGCGCGCTACGCTGTCATCATCCCGCCCTTCAATAATACAGACGAGATCGTAACGGCCCATTGTCAGGTAAGTGTCTTTGATTTCCACCCCGAGTTTTTTGAAGGCCTCGCGACCTGCGTCCAGCCGTTTCGGACTGTCCTTGACCTTCGCGATCCCCTGCTCGGTCCAACGCATCAATGCAATGTAAGTCGGCATGTCAATTCTCCTTTCCAAAGTCCGATGTCAAAGTCCAATGTCCAATGTCCAATGTCCAATGTCCAATGTCCAATGTCCAATGCTTTCAATCCATGATCCCATGATCAACATCCTCAGACGGACCTTGGACATTGGACTTTGGACCACCTTACACCTTGATGAATATCTTCCGGCGGTAAAGTATCCACATCAATCCCAGCCACAGCAGAATAAAAGCAATTGCAAAAGCCAGGGAGGCGACCTTAGGCGGGGCCCACCAGGCAAAAAGACCCGAGTAAATCACGCTCTTAAGCGTCCGTCGCGAACCATCCGCTACGGGTATTGCAATTCCCATCAACTTGGCCATGATTCCCGTTCCCACAAACAGCGCAATCGCGTTCACACCGAAGACCACAAAGGGCTTGGCCCAGGCCCGATAGTCCTTGATGTCGATCAGCCAGTAACAAAACGCCAGGAACTGCAGGGCCAGCCCGCCCGTGAATAAGACATACGAACTCGTCCATAGCGACTTGTTTATGGGAAAGAAAGGGTTCCAGGCCCACCCGATAACCAGGCAATAAGTTCCGGCGACAAACATCCCGGCAACTTTCTCATAGTCTGACTTGGCCGTACGCAGCCACTGTCCGGTGAGCACGCCTATCAATGTGGTAACCAGAGCGGGAATCGTACTCAGCAACCCTTCGGGATCGTAAACCTTGCCTGTTGACCAGATGTGGCTCCCCAGGACAACACGGTCGATAAATGAAGCGATGCTTCCTTCCTTGCTTAAATCCCCCGTGGGAAAACCGGGCGCACTGAGGCGAGCCATCAGCAGCCAGTAAACCAGCAGCAACGCGGTTACGATTACTATTTGAGTTCTAACTCTGGTTCTGAGAAAGATAATTGAAGCTAGCAGGTAACACACCGCAATTCGCTGCAGCACGCCGGGGATGCGAATGGTCGAGAGATTGAAATAGGGAAAGCCGTTAAGAAATAGTCCCAGCGCGAAAATGATCAGCGTCCGTTTGATCACCTTCAGGTAGAGATCTCTTTGAGTGCCGCCGGCATCGACGCGTCGCCCAAAAGCCAGGGGAATCGCCACACCCACGATAAAAAGAAAGAACGGGAATATAAGATCGGTGGGTGTCCAGCCGTGCCATTCTGCATGTGCCAGCGGCCAGTAGATGTGGCTCCACGACCCGGGATTGTTAACCAGGACCATCCCGGCGATGGTGAGCCCGCGGAATACATCCAGCGAGATCAGCCGATCAGTTGCACCCCGTGTTAGAGTGTTTGACATCGAGACGACGAACCAGCAACCGTAGTTGAATGTAGGTTAGTTTTGGGACCTTAAGACGGACCACCTTGTAACTGAAAACCAGGGCGAAGGCAACGGTGGTCGCACTATACGCGATTAGAGCAGATTGGGTGAGGAAACCACGTTTGTCTTTAATGCTTCAGGAGATTGCCGAGCAGCCGGAAGGACTCGTGCGCACGATTGAGGCCGAGCGTACGAAGATTGGCCGCTTAGGAAAGTTCCTCAAGGATCGCGACATCGATCTGATCGTTCTTGTGGCGCGCGGTAGTTCAGACAATGCGGCCCTCTTTGGTCGCTACCTATTGGAAATTAAGACGGGTATTCCGGTCTCGCTTTCCGCCCCCTCGGTCCATACTCTCTACAAAGCCAAACTCAAACTGCAGCATGCCCTCGTAATCGGTGTGTCTCAATCCGGTGAAGGCGAGGACATTAACCTGGTACTGGAGAACGCCCGGAATTGTGGCGCGTTCACTGTCGGCATTACGAATGAGCCGGCATCCTCGATGACGCAGATCGTTGATGAAACGTTGGTGATGCACGGAGGGCGCGAGCGGTCGGTTGCTGCCACTAAGACGTTTACCGGGCAGATGATGCTGTTCTATATGCTGGCAGCAGAACTGGGCGGCGGGTCGCCCAATTTATCCTACGAGGAAATCCCTGAGTTTGCCGCCAGGGCGCTCGAGCAGAAGCCTGCTCTGCTCGAACTTGTTCAGCGATATGTGTTCATGGAGAATTGCGTTGTGGTTGGCCGCGGCCTGGCTTATGCGAATGCGTACGAGTTGGCGCTGAAGTTAATGGAAACGTGTTACGTGGTAGCCGAGCGATTTTCTTCGGCGGATTTTTTGCACGGACCGCTGGCCATGGTTGAACGCCACTTTCCAGTGATCCTATTCGCACCACCGGGGGTGATGCTGCCGGGAGTGAAGCACCTGATTGGACGTCTGAGGGAGTTGCATGCGGACACGCTGGCAATCACCGGGGACCTCGAAGCTGCGGCTGCCTGTTCGCGCGCCATCATCATGCCCCGTGAGATTGATGAGTTTCTTGCTCCTATACCTTACATGATACCCGGGCAACTGTTTGCCGCCTTGCTAGCTGAGGCTAAAGGTTTGGATCCGGATGCTCCCAGGTCATTGTCGAAGGTCACTAGGACGTTGTAATGTTTAGCAGATCTCTAAAACGAAAGCAGCAAGATCCTCTTGATGGATATTGAATTGAAAGACATTTCTCACGGTCCTGTCTATGCACAAGTGCGACAGCAGATCGAAAGTCAAATCCAGGCGAACCAGATCGCTTCTGGGGAAGCCCTTCCTTCCCCTGCTGCCCTGGCCAAGAAACTCAGCGTAGATCGCGGTGAGATCCAGCGCGCTTACTTCGAACTGGAACACTCCGGTCTGGTGAAGAAAGAAATGGGTAAAGACTTTCTTGGACAGGCCAAGACCACCTACCGGGTCGCGTGACACAAAGGTACAGAACCTACCTGTCTCCGCCTCAACCCTGACAACGATCAACCAGCTCTTCGACCTCTCAAACTGAGTTATCTCACAGTCAGGAAGGCGGATCCTGTCCCCGCCTCAACCTTGAAAGCCACTCAGCATAAGAGCGGGGACAGGGTCTGCCTTCCTGACTGCAATTTGACGGGAACTTGATTCGTGGAATGCACGGCGCTTCTTCAAATACCGCTCGTTCCACGTTGTGACGAAGAGAAACACACGTGATATTCTTTTCAGCTCCATTGACGAAGTATTTTAACAAAGTGCGAAAGTGGCGGAATTGGCAGACGCGCCAGACTTAGGATCTGGTACCGAAAGGTGTGGGGGTTCGAGTCCCCCCTTTCGCACCAATTTGACATGGTCAGTTGTCAATTGATTCATTCGTTTTTGAGCTTTGTTCTTCGTTCTTCGTTCTTTGTGCAGCTAGCCACGAAACCTGCGACTTAAAAACATGGCTCAAGTACAAAGCACAAAGTTCAAACACCTCAAACGATCAAACGAACAACTGACTGCGGACTACGGACAACTGACTACGGACCACCTATGAAGACCGAACTAGTTGATGTTTCTCCAACCCGCAAGGAGATTAAAATCGAAGTTGAACCGGAGGTTGTGCGCGCAGCCTTCGACCGCATTAGTGATCGCTACGCCAAGCAAGCGAATGTTCCGGGCTTTCGGCGCGGACATGCCCCACGCGCTGTGGTGCGCACTCGCTTCAAGAGTGAGATTCGAGGCGAAGTATTGCGCGAGCTGATACCGGATGCCGTCAATAATGCCATCGAGAAACATGAATTAGCAGCCATCGGGGAACCCGACGTTCATCTCGATACCAACGAAGCGTTGGAACGGATCGGCGAGGATGCAATTTCGTTCCACGTGGGTGTGGAAGTTCTGCCCAAGGTTGAGCTGGGAAAATACAAAGGCATCGAGGCTAGCCGCCGCGTACCGCCGGTAACCGACGAAGACACTAACGGCATGTTGGAAGGACTTCGCGAAGCGTCTGCTGCTCTACAACCGGTTGAAGACCGCCCGTCGGAACTAGGGGACACGGTCACGGTAAGCTTCCAGGGAAAGTTCATCGACCAACCCGAAGATGAAGACATCAACGTTGAAGACGTCGACGTAACTCTTGGCAGCGCAGGCGTACAACAGGAGTTCACTCATAACCTAACTGGCGTAAAGGCTGATGACGAAAAGACCTTTGTTGTCGATTATCCGGAAAATTTTTCGTCAAAGGGGCTGGCGGGAAAAAAGGTTGAGTATAAAGCGAAAATAAGCTCCGTGCGCGTCAAGGAACTTCCAGAAGTGGACGACGAATGGGCCAGAAGCCTGGGCGATGACTTTGATTCAGTTGAATCGCTGCGGGCGAAGATTAGCGAGGACCTGGAAAGACGCGCGGTCGCGGAAGCCGACAATCGTCTGCGCAGTGAACTCATGCGCAAGCTTCTCGAATCTCACCGATTCGAAGTACCCGAGAGCCTGGTTGAGCAACAGACTCAATACCGTCTCGAAAGCGTTGTGCGCGATATGATCGGGCGAGGCATCGATCCGCGCAGTCAGGAGTTGAACTGGGAAGGCGCGCGTGCTGAGTTGAAGACCCAGGCGGAAGAAGATGTACGCGGCTCAATGCTCCTCGATCGCATCGCCGAAGAGGAACAAATTAACGTCTCTGATGAGGAGATTGAAGCCGAGATCGATGCGATCGCACAAGCCTCGCGACAGTCGAAAGAACAAGTGCGTGGCGTCTTGACAAAGGATGGGGGCGAACGTAGCATCGCGAACAGGTTGCGAAATCGCAAAGCGCTTGATGTGCTAAGAGAAAATGCGCGCGTAACCGACGAGGAGTGGATTGAAAAGCCTGAGACTGAAGCCGACAGTCAGGAACCGATAACACGAGAGTCCGCTGCAGAATAGATCTTTCATTTGTCACTTTCTCATTGGTCATCTTTCTGGATTTCATTTCGTGTGATTTCGTGGATTGTTCGCTGGCCCAGAGAGATGAGAACGATCCACGAAATCACACGAACCGACACGAACACGAAGTCAACAGATGAGAAATGGAAAATGAGAAATGGAAAATTATTTTAAGAGGTGCATATGGCCCTAGTCCCCATGGTCGTCGAGCAGACGTCACGCGGCGAACGCGCTTTCGACATCTACTCACGATTGCTGAAAGACAACATTATCTTCCTGGGAACACCAATCGATGATCAGATCGCCAACTTGATTGTGGCGCAACTACTCTTTCTAGAAGCTGAGGATCCGGAAAAAGACATCAATGTCTACATCAATTCGCCGGGCGGCTCGATTACGGCGGGCATGGCTATCTACGACACCATGCAGTTTATTCGCCCGGACGTGACCACGATTTGCGTTGGCCAGTGCGCATCGATGGGCGCACTGCTCCTGGCTGCCGGCGCCAAAGGCAAACGTTTTGCCCTCCCAAACTCCCGCATTCTTATTCACCAGCCAACTGGTGGTTCTCAAGGACAAGCCACGGATATTCGGATTCAAGCCGAAGAGATCCTGAGAATGCGCGAGCTCACCTCCCAAATCATCGCCAAACATACCGGTCAATCCTATGAAACTGTTGAGCGCGATGTTGAACGCGACAAAATAATGTCTGCTATGCAAGCTAAGGAATATGGTTTAATAGACGAGGTAATCGCGCATCGAGAGTAGCGCGCGACGGTTGGAGACCTGATCGAATGATTGCGAGAATGAAAGCCAGCGGGTTCCACTGTTCATTCTGTGGCAGGTCGAAAGACGAAGTGGCAGACATTATGGCAGGAACCCCTCAGCGGATGCCGGGTGTCCCCAGACAAATGATCGGCAAGAGCGCATTCATCTGCGACGAATGCGTACGCCGTTACTACCAGATGGTCACCGGCACGGAGGTTTCCAAGGCGCCGGTGGTGGTTCCTCAGTAGGCCTGATTCCGAAGGAGCTCCCCTACACATATGGTAAGACGAACCGACGATACTTTGCGCTGCTCATTTTGTGGCAAGTCACAGAACGAAGTGAAAAAGCTGATTGCAGGTCCGACCGTTTACATTTGCAACGAATGCATCGACATCTGCAATGAGATCATCACCGACGACCAGCAAGCCGAGTCCGTAGCCACACGCCCACCGCTTCCCAAGCCAGGCGAGATCAAGAGTTTTTTAGACGAGTATGTTATTGGACAGGATGAGACGAAGAAGCGTCTCGCTGTTGCGGTCTACCAGCATTATAAGCGGATTGAAATCGGCCGCCGACGCTCTGATGTTGAGATTCAAAAAGCCAACATCCTTTTGATTGGCCCGACGGGAACCGGCAAGACTCTCCTGGCCCAAACTCTGGCGCGGCTACTGAGCGTGCCTTTCACAATTGTTGACGCTACCACACTCACTGAAGCGGGCTACGTCGGAGAAGACGTTGAAAACATTATCCTGAAGCTGTTGCAGGCGGCTAATGGCGACGTCGAAAGAGCACAACAGGGAATTATCTATATAGATGAGGTCGACAAGATTTGCCGCAAGGACGAGAATCCGTCAATCACTCGCGATGTTTCGGGTGAGGGTGTGCAGCAGGCACTTTTGAAGATACTCGAGGGTACAGTCGCCAATGTTCCTCCCCAGGGAGGCCGAAAGCATCCTCATCAGGAATTCTTTCCTATAGACACTACCAATATTCTGTTTCTCTGCGGCGGCGCTTTTGTTGGTCTGGAGAAAGTTATCGAAAGGCGTTTGCGCAACAAGTCACTCGGCTTTCATGCCGAGGTTAAGTCTGGGTCGCACCGTCATGCCGAAGCCCTCGCCCAGGTTCAGCCGGAGGACCTTATTCGTTTCGGATTGATCCCTGAGTTCGTAGGCCGGCTACCCGTTTGCGGCGTGTTACACGAGCTTGATGAAGGCGCTCTAATCAAGATTCTCACCGAACCAAAGAACGCTCTAGTGAAGCAGTATCAAAAGAAGTTTGATTTCGACAACGTGAAGCTGAAGTTCACGGAGGACGCCCTCAAATCAGTTGCGCGCCAGGCTGTGGAACGCAAGGTGGGTGCTCGGGGTCTAATGATGATCTTGGAAGAGCTTCTGCTCGATGCCATGTACACCTTGCCATCTCAGAAACGTATTAAAGAGTTTGTGATCAACAGCGAAATGGTAGAGCGGCGACGCGCCATCCCCGGAGAAGGTCTAACAGGCGTTGATGGCGCTGCGGCGTAGAATAGAAAACCTCACTAGCCCCGCGCCTTAGAGTCTGTATCGAGCACAGATTAGTTATGTGGGAACGTTCTTCAATTGTTCGCCCGTAGAAAGAGCACCTCACCTACCAACGCTAGTTCGGAATACCACAAGCTTTCAAAGCATCAATAAAGCTTTTACGGCATTGTCTCGGTCCCGAATAATTGCATCGTCGATAAACTGCTATAAATGGCGCGTGATAGTTTCAGTTTCTGTCTTCGCCGTGACATCTTGTTCCATGAGACAGCACGTTATGAAAGAAGGTATGCAGGAGGAGGATTTTGCATATTTATACGCTCTGGAAGAGAGCTTCTGGTGGTTCGTGGGGATGCGCGAAATTACCGGGGCGCTGCTCGATGCTGTACTGCCGCCATCGCCAGCGCGGTTGATTCTTGATGCCGGGTGCGGCACGGGTGGAATGCTCTCGTGGCTGCCGCGCTTCGCCGGGCGCGGGAGAGTCGTCGGGATCGACGTGGTCGCCAGCGCGTTAAGATTTTGCCGCGAGCGACATCACACTCATTTGGCTCAAGCGTCCGCAACGCATCTGCCATTCGCAGATTCGACGTTTGATTTTGTGACGAGCTTTGACGTGCTGGTGCAACTGCCCGGCAAGGGAGCGGATGAACAGGCTATTCGAGAGATGTACCGTCTGCTTCGACCGGGGGGCATCGCTTTCGTGCGCGTCGCAGCTTACGAATGGATGCGAAGCGGCCACGATGAGGCCCTCGGTACTCAGCGCCGCTACAACCTCCGAGCATTGACCTGTAGAATGGAAGGCGCGGGCTTTAACACCCTGCGCGCGACTTACGCCAATACACTGCTGCTGCCCGCTGCCGCATTGAGGCGCCTTGTGTTGAAACGCGTGGGTTTGGTGGACAGTGGCTCGGATGTTAAGCCGCTGCCATCAAAGTTAGAATGGCTTAACCGCGTCCTTACCAGTGCGCTCTTGTATGAAGCGAGGATCCTGAGAAATCCACGGGCAACTTTTCCCGCCGGCCTGTCTGTTATTTGCATCTCCCAAAAACCGCTCGCCTGAGTTAGCCGCTTTTTTGACAAACTGAGGCATTCCCCCCGTTGGATTCGAAGAGAAGAATTTCTTCCGCGACCTGGCCTGCTTCTTCCTCCCTAAGGTGAGGGTGCAGTGGCAGAGATAAGATTTTGCTCGCCACGTCTTCGGCCACAGGCAAGGCGCCCTGCTCAGGTCGCCGAAACAAGGGCTGGTGGTGGAGCAGGAACGGGTAATGGATTAATGTTTCCATTCCGTGGGTTGCGAGGTGAGACCGCAAACGATCTCGCTGCGGATGCTGTACCACGTAGAGGTGATAAACGTGAGCCTCGGGCGCAGTAGTCGTAGGAAGTTGTAACCTAGTATCACGTAGCGTTTGGTCATAAATTCGGGCAAGACTCCGACGGCGCTCATTCCACTTGTCAAGATATGAAAGCTTGACCCTCAGGATCGCCGCCTGCATCTCGTCGAGACGCGAGTTGCGACCTTGGACACCTGTTGCGAACGCTGCGGCGTGACCACCCTGCCGCAATATTTTAACGCGCTCAATCAGGCCCGCGTCGTCTGAAACAACAGCGCCGCCGTCTCCGTACGCGCCGAGATTCTTCGTTGGGTAAAAGCTAAAAGCCGCCGCCTGCCCGTGGGCACCCGCACGCTCCGCAATGGATGCGCCGTGTGCTTGGGCCGCATCTTCGATAATAACCAGACCGTGTCGCGCCGCCACGTCGCGAAGCGCTGGCATATCCGCCATCTGGCCGTACAGATGGACCGGTATGATGGCCCGCGTGCGCGGAGTGATCGCCCGTTCAACAGCAAACGGGTCCAGCGTGTAGGTTTTGTGATCAATGTCAGCAAAGACAGGTACGCCGCCGGCGTTGAGAATGGCGAGCGGCGTGTAAGCGGCACTGAGGGGCGAAGTGATGACTTCATCGCCCCTTTCTCCATGTACAGCCCCGGAAGCAATTAGCGCCAGTGTCAACGCGTCGGTGCCGGAGTTGACGCCGGCCGCTGCACGCACACCGCAAAAGCGGGCCCACTCCTCTTCAAAGGCTTCAACCTCGCGGCCAAGGATGAAAACGCCGCCTCCCATCACTCGTCCGAGCGCCGCGGCAACTTCTGCCTCAACCTCTTCTTGCTGCCGCGTTAGATCGAGGAATTGTATTCGCCTCGGGCTGCCAATAATGTGTTCGATTCCTTTCGTAAAACTCAACGGTCCGGGCTAGCCCCTTTTCCAAAGGCGTGTGTGGACCCCACCCTAACGCCTTCTCGATCTTCTGATAGCTTGAATACGCGTTACCAATGTCGATCAACTGTCGTTCGAGCGGGAAAGGCTTGAGACTAATCGAGCCTCTGCCAGTCAGCGCGATTAATTTTCTCGCCAAGTCCGACAAGGTCACCGGATCGCCGCCAAGATTAAAAATCTCACCTTCGGCTGCCTCGCTTGCACCGGCGAGCAGTAGCGCTTCGGCCACGTCGTCAACGTAATTCAGATCGCGTCGCTGGCGGCCTTCGCCGAACAGTTCGACCACGCCCCCGTCGAGTGCCTGACGAATGAACCACCCGATGAATCCCTGTCGGTTGTGTCGGACTAATTGGCGTGGGCCATAAGTGTTTGTTAGGCGTAAGCACACCGTCCGGAGGCCGTAAACGCGGTGGTAGAGTTGGTGGTAATTTTCGGCAGTCAGTTTGTGAATCCCGTTGATATCGATAGGCATTACCCGGTGCTGTTCGTCCATGGGTAGATAGACAGGTTTGCCATAGACTTGCCGCGTACTGGTGAAGACGATCTTCACGTGCGGGTTAAAATTGCGGCAGGCTTCGAGCAGACTGAGTTGCGCGGCGCAGTTCAACTCCAAGTCATGCTGTGGGCTCACCATAGATTCGAGGTGGCTCACGTTGCCAGCGAGGTTGAAAATGTAATCGACCCCGCCGACCAGGTGGTTGATGATATAGTCGTCGCCCATGTTGGCGATCTGAACCTTAACGCGGTCTTTAATATCCTGCACGTTGAAGACGTTACCGCCCTGATCCGGCACTAGCGCGTCGAGAAGGGACACTTCGACGTCGCCCATTGCCACCAGTTTGCGGGCCAGATTACTGCCGATGAATCCAAGACCGCCGGTGATGAGAACTGACCTGCCTTTATACGCATTGACGCATTGTGGCGTAGTTGTCATAAAACACTCAAAAAGATTTGATCGCATGGCTGGTTTGTTTCTATACCGGCGTGTTGTGTTACCGAGGCAGAAAGCGTCGGCCTGCTCATTCTTGTCCTGCTAACTGGATGACTGACCCTTTCGGCGGATTAAGTGCGCGCGCCCGCCCCCCGATTGTCGCCCGGAGCGGCCGCGAGCCAGCGTAGGGCAACCAGGTTCAACCACAGGATAAAAAAGTCGAAGATCGTGTGCGCCACTCGGCCCGGCTTGAAAAACTGCGACCGGCCGCCAAGACGCGGGTAATGAGCTACCGGGGATTCCACGAAAACGCAACCTGCGGCGTGCAGCTTCCTTACCAATTCGACGCAGATCACGCCGCTCGATGACACCAATTCGATTCGGCGAAGGGCACTTTGACGCAATAGCCGGAAGTCGCAATCAACGTCACGGATGGGAAGTCGAAATAAGACCCGCGCCGCCCTGTTGTAGAACGAGCCGATAAAGATACGGTAGCGTTTGTCTGCACGTTTTATCTTATAACCGTTAACCACGTCAACGACGCCATCCATCAGCGGAAACAATTTGACGAGTTCCCGAACATCATACTGGCCGTCGCCATCTGTGTAAAAAACCAATTCCTTACTCGCCGCGCCAAACCCTGTACGGAGCGCCGCCCCATAACCTTTGTTGGTTTCATGATGGATGATTTCGACATGCGGCAGTCTGCTAGCCAAATCATCAAGGATTCTCGCTGTGCCGTCCGCACTCCCGTCGTTAATTACGAGTACCTCGTAGTCATCTGTCAAAGTCTCCACCACGGCAATAGCATCACGCACGAGCGGCGCAATCGAGACCTCGTCGTTGTAGGCCGGAAAAAAGACAGTAATGCTAGCGCGACCCTTCGCTGGCGACATGATCTTCATTTGGATTCCAGCTTAATTGTTTTTGAATAATATAGCTGCCGTCAAGCCTAACAGCCTTACCGTTGCGCGAGTCAAAGGCCCAGGCTGTAATTATAGCGGGACTCGCCGGCAGATCATTAACGGAGAAAGGTTTTTGCCATCCTGCGTAGTTGGGTGGGGAACTCATCCCCAACATTCTTGCAAACACTGCTCGTTCGTTGCCCGTGTTGGCCACAGCGAAAATGACTGAGTCTCCGGGCGCCCTGTCATAAGTGAGAAGAATTGCGTCGGCAGCGTCGCCGCCCTGAGGGTGTACGGCCCAGCCAGATGCGGTGTAAACGTCTTCGCCTGTATGGACTATGGACTCGAGCGAGCCGTAGGATTTAGGGCTTTCCGCTTCAGGAGTCGCGATGTCTTGCACTCGGTTGGACTTGATCAAACCAGGCCGCAAAAAGTTTAATCGATCCAGTGTGTTAGCAGATAGCTTGAGATGTTCCACACTGGGATGGCTCGACCTCAAACAATCTGCCTCGATCACGTTGACCAGAAGCAAGCAAGCCTTGCTTTGTGACAGTCTTTTGCTGAGGCCGCTCATTTGCTTGATGTCCCAAGGATAGATCAGCAGCTGTGAAACGATGACACTGGTCGCTAGACCATAGAGAAGCACCTTATTCCTGCTCGTGACTCTGCCATCCGACATGTTGTGACCCTCCAGGATGAGGGGGAGAAGATGGACCAGGGCGATGGGTAAATACAAGGTAAAGGTTGTATAGCGCGCAGAGAAAGCCTGGTCCATGCCGAAACCGACCCGCCCAGTTGTTATTAAAATGCCGGTCATGATTGAATATGTCCCGAGCATTAACCAACCTGCCGCCCGGTGAGCCAAACCGGTATCTTTTTGTATGCGTAGTGCCGACACTACAAAAAAAACTATCAATGTCAGTCCCGTAGCGCCAGCAATGACTTTGTGTCCTGTGCCAAACGGCTGCCTTAGGAACATCATGGCGCCCGGCTCCAGCGTTTTACCTAAGAGAATCAGGAAGTATCCTGATGCCTTCAGTGGATGAACCAGAGACTCGAAAAGGCTGGGATGACCCGAGACTGATTGATAGCCCTTAAAGTAAAGAGCTGCGCTAAGGACGAACCCGACAGTCCAAGCCAGTACCAACCACTTTTTATTAGCCAGTTCCCGCCGCGAGTTCGGCCATGTAAACAACGGGAGAACCAACCAGCACAAGATTCCGTTAGCAGAGGAGAAGGTGCTCACTCCTGCTAGACACATGCCCGCTAGAAACTTCGCGCGGGGGCTGAGATTTGAATAAGCGATGACCAAACATGTCGTTAGGCAGGCGATTGGCATGAAATAGATGATCTGCATACCAAGCAGCCAATTATCGTATTGGACGGGAGAAAAGATGAGGATATTAGCTATTAAATAAATCATTATCCGCCGTAGCGGAGTGCCGCCGATTGTAGATTTTCCCAGTCGATAGAGATTGAATGAGACGAGACACGCGAGCGCGAAGCTCACCAGCAGTTCGTATCTTTTGTTCCATTTCGTCAGCCATCCGAGCCCGACGAAAATTAGATTTGGGAAAAATTGCCGATACTCGTTCTGCTGCGCGAAAAGATCGCCGAGAGTGAGAGTACTTTGAGAGAATTTCTCGAAAAACGTAACATAGTGCCACTCATCCCAGTAGGGCACGTCAACTCCGTACTTTAGAATTAGTGTCAGGAGCAGGACGGCCGGCATGATTGCCAGACAGACGAGCAACGCGTAGGTCCATTTATAGAATTGTGGCAGCGATCTCATGATTTGGCTTCGGGACGGCGTGGGGTGAAAACAGACGACTACCAACGATTTCGCTGATTTGCAAACTTCATGAAAAATCCGAAACGCATCGCTGTTCTGTTAGCGACGGGATTCTTAGCGTTCGCACCTCCGGGAACATTGATCTTCGGATTCATGATCATCTTGGGAG
>JBHENP010000058.1:0-754 GCA_046261995.1 Pyrinomonadaceae bacterium | reverse complement strand
AGGCTCGTCGCTGGAGGCGCCCTCGCCGGTGTGGCGATAGGCGTAACATGGTTGATTATTTCGGAGACAGCCCGAACCAGACGAACAGAAAAAAGATTCCCAAATGATGAACCTTAGCAGCGGCTCCAAGATCAGCGCAACGCCCATACTTAGCCAAGTCTTTGTGGGAATTATTAAATGCAACTATTAGTCTCACTACACGTGTCCGAAATCCCACTTGATATGTACTCCTTGGGCGCCATCGTTCATCCTGACTGATGGTGGCGCATGAGGCTGAAATAGTTTAGAATCGCGTTGGCTCGCAGAAAGGGAGAAATCTCTCCCTTATTCACAGTTTAGAATGCTTCAGGCAAAGTCTTGAAATCGACAAATGGAAGAATACTCAGATCATTCACCGGCTGATGTCGCTTGGTATCCAATGGTGCCGATCCGCGATGTCGTAATTTTCCCCTTTACAAAAGTAGCTTTCAAAATCGGTCGCAAGGGCTCGGTGCGTGCACTGGAACAGGCGCTTTCTGCGGATCGCACCATTTTCCTGGCAACCCAGCACGATGCCACGGTGGATGAGCCCGCCCCTGAACAAATCTATGGCGTGGGCACCCTGGGCCGCATTTTGCAGTCTCAGAAGCAGGAAAACGGTCAGATTAAGGTGGTGGTCGAAGGTCGCGAGCGTGCGACCACCGTTCGCGTAGAGAATACTGACGGCACTTTCATGGCCCTAGTGAAACGTGCGCCGGTGGTCAATGAAGAGGGC
>JBHENP010000057.1:28111-28510 GCA_046261995.1 Pyrinomonadaceae bacterium | reverse complement strand
GGATAATGGCGAGGGGAGGGCGAATGGCCTTCGGCCATTCAACAACTAATTCAGTCCCTACCGCTCGATAGTATCGCTTTCATCGTCGTGTGGTAGATTGCAAATAGTGCTGCTCGATCTTCGACGGGTTAATTCGTGCGTCGGATAATGGCTTTCCTTAGAGGGCGAATACTTCTTCGCTGCCCTCCATCTGAGGCCGACAAGGGATTTTTGACTCCAAGCGGCGTAGAGCTGCTGTAGCGCACAGCCAATGAACTTGACCCTCTTGCAGGAATACAAACTCGGTCACTTGGCGCCCATTCTGTCGCGTTATGAGAAGCCGTCGATAGCATTTTGGCTCAGCGAAGCGTCGGCAGAAGCCCCAATCCCCCGGAGCAAGCTCGGCGGGCTGCCATTGCT
>JBHENP010000057.1:0-28101 GCA_046261995.1 Pyrinomonadaceae bacterium | reverse complement strand
GCGCTCGACCACTCGACTTTCTTCTGCAAATCGATTGTGCTGAAGTGGCGGCAACTGACGGTTACCGTATGCTGCCAACATCAGGCCTGTTGACGTTCTTCTACGATTTAGAGAACCAGCCCTGGGGCTACGATCCGCAGCAACTTGATGGCTATCATGTGGTGCTGATCGACGACAATGACCTGGTTTCCACACCACCACCGAGTTCGGAGTATCAACTGCCTGAACTAACGATGCGGTCAGGACCTGGCCAGACGCTACCGCATTTCGGATCACGTGACTACGATCGATTCGAGGCTGAAGCACGCCTGCGTGACGAAGAGCGCGATAGGTACTTTGACTTCTTGACTGCCTACGAGTTGCAGTTTTACCCGCCGGAGTCTGGGCGTCACCGTTTGCTTGGCCACTCTGCAAATGTGCAAGGCGATATGCAGCTCGAGGCTCAACTCGTCACCAATGGGCTCTATTGCGGTGATGAAACCGGGTACAAGGACCCACGCGCAAAGCTCCTGGAATCCGGAGCTGACGACTGGTTGCTGCTGCTCCAACTCGATTCTGACGAGCGTTGTGATCTTATGTGGGGTGACATGGGGATGCTTTATTTCTGGATTCGACAAAACGACCTGAAAGCACACAGGTTCGACAGAGTCTGGATGACGCTGCAGTGCGGGTAATTGAGATAGCCTGGCGCAAAGTGACTTTCTTTGATCACTGCTGGTTGGCTCTCACTCGATGCAGGTAAACAGTGCAGTTATGTCTCGGTTGCCGGAAGAGAATGCCTCAACCTCCGTTTTGAAGAAGCTGCGGTTTCGCTTAGTGCGTACGGTCGAACACTCGAGGATGGGCTGGTTTGGGAGTGGCATCGAAGTAGTACTTTCCAGACATAAAGCGCTTGCAGCCGCACCCCGATAGCTGCTTCCTCAAGATATTTTTTTTCATGTATCAAGGTTGATGCCAGCGTCGAGCGAGGGTTAGTGGCTAAAGATCGGTTACGTGTCTCGATACAAATGCCGTGAAGATCTTATATGCCATAGTCTCTGCAGCTATACTCGCCCTGGGCGTTCTTCACATGGCCACGACGTTCCGACTCTCCTCAAGTGCCGTCTTTAAGGTTTGGTTTTTCGGTGCCGGAATGGCCATCGCGCTCTCGGGTGCTCTCAACCTTTTGAATCTTAAATATGGTCTCGCCGCTTTCGGCCTGCGAGTAGTCTGCATCGTGACAAACGCGCTCATGATTTGTCTCGGGGGTGTCGCCGGGCGCGTGACAGGCACAAGCACGACGGGGCAGGTCGTAATGCTCACCGTGCTAACGTCTGCTCTGATCCTTTCGCCGCTGCGCTCGGCCAGCATCAGCCCCCCGGCACCCGGAAGATGAGCCAGAGAGTGGCACAGACTTCAGTCTGTGACTAACGGATGCGATAACTCAAGGTTGGGATGATGGGCAAGCGCCACACAGACTGAAGGAAGCGCTGATCAAGCGGAGCCAACTCAACTAGCGCTGAAGGCGCGGCAGAAGTTTGCCAGGGCAAGCGCGCAGCGAAGCGTAGCGCGCCGCCCCTGGATCAGGTCTCAGTCGAACCAGCCCTGAAAGGGGATAGAAAAGCGCGATCAGCGGAGACGGTCTGGGAGAAACTATTTATCATCGTGGTCATCAGTTATGAACATCCGTGGCCCTTTCAGGGCTAAGTTATCTTGAGCATTCCGATCCAGGGGTTACGCCCTCGCTTCGCTTCATGCTTCACCCCTGGTAGCTAGCGGATGCTAAGGTCAATCAAACGCGTCGTAGATGGTTTGTGCTTATAAAGCTTGGGTAATTGACGTTAACCATTAATCTTGAACTTAGCAGCCGCTGGCTACCGCAAGCGGTTCTGTGCGTTGACTGAATTTTACGACCTTGTGCTGCTTTATAATGTGATGACGAAGCCCAATACGGAGTCCGGCTTCGACTTGTATATGGTTAGGAGCCTCTTCGACGTTGAGACGTGCGTGGAGTTGGTCAACGAGTTGCGCCGCTGTGCTCAGAGCCCGGCCACAGTCTATGGCGGGAGCGATTCGGGTTGTGTCGATGAAAGGGTGCGTAAGGCTACGCGACTCGCGCCCTCCCCGGAAACCGTTGAGCGTGTCAGGCTGCGACTGTTGGAGTATCGAGGGGAAGTCGGGGAGCATTTCGGGACGAGACTCAGCGATTGTGAGGAGCCGCAGTTCCTGCGTTACCGGGTTGGTGACTTTTTTGTCGCCCACCAGGACGGCAACACGGGGATGCTTCGATCCGAGCGGGAACAATCGCGCAAGGTTTCGTTAGTGATATTCCTGAACCGTCAGTCTGAAGCCCCGGAGACTGACGCATACTGCGGCGGTTCACTTGTTTTTTCTGATTGGCGTGCCAGCCCGAGCCGAAAGGACTTCCGGCTACCCGTTGAAGTTGGGACGATGGTCACATTCCGTTCTGAGACCACCCACGAAGTCATCCCGGTGACACATGGCGAGCGGTATTCGATCGTTAGTTGGTACGTATGACGAGTCGGTAAAAACAGTGCAATCCAACACCTCCTTCACCGGACGCTCAATAGCAATCCAATTCATCGTTGGCTGGTTCATCACACAGAATGCTTTATGCTCAGCGCCGCTTAAGCGCAGCCGACGAAGCACTCGTAGTCGCCCGGAATCAGCGTCCAGCTCATCACACATGTGTGGTTATCGAAAGGCCGCTGAAGCTCATAAGCGTTAAAGCTTTTTACTTTTCGGAATGAGAGGAGAGTGATAGTGCCTAAATCGTTGTTATTTGGTCTCGCTGCCTTAGGTAACTTTGTAGTAGCCGTAATAACTTACAGCAGTGGGAGGCTCATAATTCCGATAATCCTCGCCTTTGCGGGGTTGTGCTTTATTGTGGCCGCGATCGGCGCAGCAAGAGGCGCCGGCGGAGGTCGCACCTGAAGCTGTGATGAGTGATATCGGAAATCACTTTAACTAACACATTGGAGGAGCTTATGAAACGATCGTTTCAGTTGATTACTGCGTGTGTTCTTTTGCTCACGACTAGCGTGGCTCCGGTTTTTGCCGCCCAGAGCTGCAGGCCGGTGGTGGGCCACTTCGAGGCCTTTGTGGTCCCCCCTGGTCAGGGTCACTGTCCCTCGGATCCCAGCGCCTTTTGTACCGCCGGTCGCGTCCTGGGGCGGAATTCAGGGCAACTATCAGTTTGTTATGACGGGCACATTTCCGTCTGTGCTAGTTGGCGGCGTGCCGACGATTCTGTTCTTTACAGGGCAGAGCACGATTTTCTTGAAGAGTGGCGACCAGTTACTTGGCACCGATACCGGGAGCATCGATTTGCCGCCGGGCCAGGGCGGATTCGCGTCGCTGATTACGTTTAACGGCGGTACCGGGAACATGAACGGCGCCACAGGACAAATCAGATTACGCGGCGAGTTCGATGCGGTGGAAGGCACCACCAGCGGCGATTACAATGGCAAGCTGTGCACGCCTTGACGGCGGGCACGACTTGAGTTTCTCGCGTGTGTTCCGATAGTAAGTGAAAGGGCCGCCCGAAGCGGACCGATCCATCTCAGCGGCGGCCCACCCACTACCCCATCCATCCTACCGCCGGCAGGTTGCTTGCCGGTCGTTAAGCCCTAACAAGAGCGCCGGGGAGCTTAATCGACGCAGCTGAGAACACGTGTTGGGGTCGCTACCCATACCAATAGGCAAGACGATGGGTCAATCAAGACAAACGCCGGAATCAATTCAGTCCGATTTTGATTCCATTGCCTTGCTGTCCGAAGAAAACTGGAATCATAACGCGCATTATCACCGGTATTTGATAGCTCACCTTCCAAAACAAGGCCGACAAGTTCTTGAAATCGGATGCGGCACAGGGACATTCTCTCGCTTGCTTGCTCAACGCGCCGAAAAAGTTCTGGCAATCGATTTATCTCCGCAGATGATTCGCATTGCTCAGGAACGCTCAGGACTTCATCCGAACATTCAATTCGTCAAGGGCGATGTCATGGAGTATCAGTTTACAGATGATCAGTTTGATTGCATTGCCACACTTACGACACTCCATCATTTACCGATCGAAAGCATTCTCAAAAGAATAAGAAAGGTTTTGAAGCCCGGCGGTATATTCGTTTGCCTTGACCTGTATCAACGCTCCAGCTTGACTGACTTTCTTTTTGATGGCGTTGCCTTTCCTGCGACTGTATTTTTTAGGCTGATAAAAACCGGTAAACCGAGACCATCCAGGGAGGTGCGCGATGCATATAACGAGCATGGCAAGACCGATACATTTCTCACGCTGCCACAGATTGAGCAGATTTGTGCGGACCTCTTGCCAGGTGCGTTAGTGAGCAGACACCTATTCTGGCGATACTCCATCGTTTGGAAAAAGAAAACCGAGGGGCAATCGGAAACGATTGGGGGCAATGGCATGCACGGCTATGAGTCAGCGCGGATCTTACTCGAGGGCCTACACGCGGCGGGTGATGCCTGGCGTTAGCTAACGGAACCGTTAGACGTGAACCCCGTTTTCCAAAACTCAACCGCTGACGTCTTACGCGGTTCCCTTGGTTGTCTCCGCGACGATAAAGTCCACCACGTCTTCGAAGCGTCCGCCGCGTGTGTACTCTTCGCGCTGTCGGGCAGCGCCTGTGCCACGATCTAAAACTTCGTGGGCCTGCGCCGCGACTTCATCCCACTCGTCGTATTCTTCAAGTGAAGGTCGTAAATAAGCCAGAAACTCTTCCACTAGATCGGGCGCCGGCATGGCGCGTCCCGCACGTACGTCAACCAGTTCCTCTTCGAGCCCAAAGCGCGCCGCCCTCCACTTGGCGGCGCGTAGGATTTCGGGGCGAACGTCTCGGAATTCATCACCGCGCAATGCCTCGGCTGCGCATGTTCGGGCCAGCGCGCGCGAGAGACCAGCGATCATTACGGCCTCGCCCACCGTCAGGCACACGTCCGTGACGCGGAACTCAACCGTCTCGAAACGGGCCGACGGTCGCACGTCCCAGTAAAGCTTCGTCGCGTCCGAGATGCTTTTCGTCGCGACGAGGTCTGCGACGAGTCGGTCATAATCAGCGCGCGAGGCTACCACGTGTGGCGTACCCGTCATCGGCCAACGCCGCCACATTGCTGTGCGAAAACTTGCGTAGCCGGTGTCAACTCCGAGCCAGAAAGGTGAGTTTGCCGCCAACGCAAGCAGCGGAGCGAGCCACAGGCGCGAGCGGTTCATCACCTGAATGGCCGTCTCGCGGTCGTTGATGCCGACGTGGACGTGACAGCCGAAGATGAGCTGTTCGCGCGCCAGTTGTTTGTAATCAGCAGCAATGTCCAGGTAGCGGCCTTTCGGCGTCAGCGTTTGATCCTCCCAGTGGGAGAATGGGTGTGTACCGGCCGCGGCGATCCAACTTCCCTCCCGCTCGGCGGCGCTGATTACCTCACGACGCAGACGTGTGAGTTCGGCGCGCACGTCCGTAAGGGAGCGGCAGATGGGCGTTCCGATCTCAATTTGTGAAAGGTACAACTCCGGCGTCACCTGATCTCCGAGCGCCTCACGCGCCGTCGATAAAATACGTTTCCCGTGTGAGCGCAGCTCCCGCGTCTCAGGATGGATAATCTGATATTCTTCTTCAACGCCGATTGTGAAATCTTCTCCGACTAACATTTAACCACTCCGTACACCTGGTGCTCGTGTTCTTCCTCGTTCTGAAAAGCGAGACGCGCTGGTTTTCCGAGGGACTGTTTCTTCTGCGCATCTACTGAAACAGCATACACTGAGTTAACGAGGTGAAGGGTTTTGGATTGCCAGAACCGTCAAGATCGCCGGCCTTGTTCTGTTCGGCGAAAGTGCTTTTGATGACATCCGCAACACACAGGAGATTTGCGAATTGATTGTAAATGGGAAGCGGCTGGACAGGGTGGCGCTCGATGGCTTCGCTTGCCAAAGACGAGCGCCCATGGAGACTTGGAGCCGGTAGCAAAGCTCAGGCAGTTTAAAGTTTATGCTTTAGCTTGTCCGCACTGTTGGCTCCAACCTAAAGGTTGAACGTGAACTTCGGCAATTGGCTTACGGCGAGTCCTATTTCATATTACCTACACGGGTAGAGCTTGCGCCCACTTTCCATTGACCGTTTTCGAGGTGCATGTTGATTCTGGCTTTGGCCTTTTCTCCTCCATCCATGCCGCGCATCGAAGGAGGCTTCGTGAGCGGTGAGAAAGCGACTCTCTCGGTGACCGGCCGATGCGGTGCATGGCCACATCACGGCCAGAGGAGATTGGGACTACGGAGTCGACATCGTTTTCAGCTTCTTCGGCGTCCTGGTTTTCCTCGCCGGATGCAAGTTTTTTTTCGGCCGGGAATCGCAATTGAATACCGCGTACACCTCTCTTTTCCAGTTTTGATTGGAGGGTCGATACTGACCCTTCATCCTCGTCGACTTCCGCCAGCACTTTGCGCGGGACTGCCTTCTCGGTCAGTAAAATTAAAATGTCCTGTTTTGCTTTTGTCCTCTTCGTTCTTCACCCTGCGCGCGTAAGCCTGCGTCAACGTCACCGCCTCCGGCGGTTTGTCTTTGGCGAAAAAGCCGGTGACGGTGAAAGCTGCCTTCGACGCTGTTGATGGATTCGGAGTCATTGCTCGGCGTCGGTTGCGGCGTTGCCGTCGCTGTCGGCTGAGGTGTCCTGGCACAGCCCAGGCCCATAAACACGAGCGCCATGCGCTCAACATGATGATGCGTTTCATAAAATGTCACCTCTCTACTTGATTTGCGTTTGCCGCCCATATAACTCCTGCCTGATCATTCACTTCTTTCGAGCAGGGACCGACTGAGACTTCGAGCGCCGAGAAACGTCGATGGTTTAATGGTTTCACTTATCTTAGTCGATATTCGGTTGATTTAGACCAGCCGAACCCGACTCTTTTGCTCGCAGCCACCAGTCGGCTACAATTCTTTGAAAGACAACGCAGAGTATCCAGGGACTCCCCGCAGGCGGCATCTGGATGGTATTAGCAGCCCAAGTTCCTAGAAATCAGTCAACGCTCAGAACCGCTTGCGGTAGCCAGCGGATCCTAAGTTCAAGACTAATGTAGTCAGTATATTAAGCAGTTCTACACACAAAACCGTCTACGACGCCTTGATTGCGCTTAGGATCCGCTGGCTAGACGCTTAGTTTGAGTTTTCATTAACTACAATGGACGACTGCATATTCTGCGACCTGCTCGCGGGTGAGCTTGAAGTCAGCATGGTGTTTCGCGATGATCTTTGCTCCGCATTCATGGATATTCAGCCTGTCAACCCTGGTCACGTCCTGGTAGTCCCGAACCGACATGCTCCTGATCTCGCAAGCTTGAAAGAGGAAGAAGGTGCGCAAATCTTTCGTGTGGCGCAACGAGTGGCCACGGCATTACGGAGCGGCATCGTCAGGTGTGAAGGTGTGAATTTCTTCCTGGCCGATGGAGAGGCAGCGGGTCAGGAGGTCTTTCATATTCACCTTCACGTCTTTCCCCGCTATGCCGGAGACGGCTTCCGCCTTGTACTACCTCCAGCGTATTCACAAAAGCCGGAGCGTAGGGAGTTGGATGTGCTCGCACTAAAGATCAGAAGTATCGTCGGATCAGAACAGGATCCAATAAGAGTATCATTCAACTACGGAGACGTCAGAGGCTAATGATTTGCCGTAATTCAAACTGACCGGTAGCGACCTGGCCGTCTGGTACCACTAAAGACAAATTGAATCTGTCGCAACAGCCAGGTCGCTACCGCTTCCTGTTCCGTAGTTGAGTGATACTCTCATTGGTTGCGGGGTCAGTCGCTGCGTTACCCGCGTCTCAGGCTTAACTGTATAATTTGGTTTACACAGCGGCTCTACCGCGCGGTGGTACTAATTAGTGTAGCCGCATAACATGGTGCATGACTATGTCAATAGAAACGTTTCTTGCTGCATACACCTCGGAAGTCCAGGATCTCACACTGAAAGTGCGCGTCGATAGCGCAGACACGGCAATCTCTGCACTCAAATCGATTCTCCCAGAACTAGATCGGACCTTTGGCGAAAGGTTGGAAAGCGTTCGGAATTTATTGCGTTCGCTTTTGGCAGCCTCTAAGATTATCAACTCAGATTCATAGACCGGAATAGCGTTCCTCTAATCGAAACGTGCCTCACGACGAGTTGTCGGCGCCCGGCTGAAGCGGCGTTCATGCGGCTTCTTGAATTCAAAGACAAATGATCGAACCTTCAATCTCCCATTACCACATCGTCAAAAAGCTGGGCGCGGGCGGGATGGGCGAAGTGTTTCTGGCTGAAGACGGACAACTCGGTCGCCGCGTCGCCCTGAAACTCCTACCTGCGGATGTTGCTTCCGATGAAGTGCGGATGCGGCGCTTCATTCAGGAAGCCAGAACCGCCTCGGCGCTTAATCATCCGAACATCCTCACTGTTTATGAATTCGGAGAGGCGGAGTCCGTCTATTTCATGGCGACGGAGTTCATTGACGGCGTAACCCTGCGCAAGCGTATGGAGCGTGAACCGATGATGAAGGTGAGCGACGCGCTTGATGTTGCGGTGCAAGCGGCCGAAGCTCTGGCGGCAGCGCACGGTGCTGATATCGTACATCGTGACATTAAGCCTGAGAACATTATGCTGCGCGAGGACGGCTACATCAAAGTGCTGGACTTCGGACTGGCGAAGCTGACAGAGCGGCCGGTCTTTCAGGTTGATGCACCGACTCTGATGATGACGGATGCGGGCGTGGTGATGGGCACGGCGCGATATATGTCGCCGGAGCAGGCGCGAGGACTTCCGGTTGATCCGCGTACAGATATCTGGAGCCTGGGCGTCGTGCTCTACGAGATGGTGACGGGACATGCTCCCTTTGTAGGCACCACCACCACCGATATTATTGTTTCGATACTGGAGCGGGAACCCGTGCCGCTGGTCCAATTCTCACCGGAAATTCCTGCTGAACTTCAACGAATCGTCACAAAAGCGCTGGCCAAACAAAAAGAGGAACGCTATCAAACGGCGAAAGACTTAGGCGCCGATCTGAAAAGACTCAAACGGGAATTAGAGTCGGGAGCGTCCAACGCCCAGACGCAACCACGTCCGGTCATGGAATCTTCGCGGCCAGTCTTGGCTCGCGGTTGGCTCATTCCGATTGTGGTGGTGTTGGGACTCGGTCTGGCGGTCGCCGGCTATCTCCTTAGGGGGCGCTTCTTTTCGGAAGAGACGCCAATAGCTTCTACCGAACAAATTACTCTGGCCGTGTTGCCTTTTCGCATTTTAAACAAAGACGCGGAAGACATAAGCTTTCTTAGCCTCGGCTTTCCCGACGCGATCATCACGCGCCTTGCTAATGTGCGGCAAATTCGCCTACGCCCGACCAGCGCCATCTTGCGCTACGAGAATCAGGATGTGGACGCAAAAGAAGCCGGGCGTGTTCTTTCTAGCGATTATGTTGTGACGGGAACGGTGCAGAAAGCGGAGGAAAATTTGCGCGTCAGCGTGCAACTGCTGCGGGCGAGCGATGGAACGCCAATCTGGGGCGACAATTATGATGAGCCTCGCGCAGGTCTTTTGAATTTGCAAGACTCCATCGCCGGTCAGGTGGCCGCGGCGCTTAAAATTAAGATGACCGCTGCTGAGCAAGAGCGCCTCCTTCGCCGCTACACGGAGAATGCTGCGGCTTACGAATCATATTTGCAGGGACGCTCGCACCTTTCGCGCTCGACGCAGGAAGAGGCGCTCGCGGCAATAGAGAAGTTTGAGAATGCCCTCCGGCTAGATCCAAAATATGCGCCAGCGTACGCGGGTCTGGCCAGAGCCGCCGCCGAGATGCACCTACGCTTCGCACCCGAACAGGACGTCAAGAGTTGGGGCGAGCGCGCCGAGCGTGAAGCGCGCCGAGCCCTGGAGTTGGACACGAACTTGGCGGAAACACATCTGGCGCTGGCCGCCGTCTATGGAAAAACGGATTTCAATTGGGAGGGAACGATTGAAGAGAGCAGGCGAACATTGGAACTCGATCCCAATCTCGACCTGCCTTACGCCTACCGTGCACGTGCCTTCTATCACCTGGGGTTACTGGACCCGGCTGATCGTGATTTACGCGCAGGATTAGAGATCAATAGGGAGAATCGTAACAGAATTGAATTGCTGCGAACGCAGGGCATTGTTGCTTTGCTTATGGGCGAATATGCCCAGGCATCATCAATTCTGGAAGAAGCGCAGCGCTTAAATGGCAAGCCGTTGTTTGATGTGTATCTTGCTCAAGTTCATTACTATCAGGGCGCAGCGTCACACGCCGAAGAATTGTTGGACGAATTGCGCCGTTCTTCTTCTGCCTCTGCTGTGGCGCGATCGCAGGCGACCCTCGCAAGCTTTCTCGCCGCGCGCGGAAGTCGAACGCAAGCAGAGGAGTTGCTGCGCGCTGTTATCGCAGGGGGTTACATGGATCATCATGCAGCTTACAGCGTGGGCGTGGCTTATGCGCAACTCGGTCAGCGCGGTGAGGCATTGCTGTGGTTACGTAAGGCGGCAGATACCGGCTTTCCTTGCTATCCCTGGTATGCGCGTGATCCGCTCTTGAAGCCGCTGGGCGGCGACTCGGAGTTCCAGCGTTTCATGGCAGGTTTGCAGAAATCCGGGGAAGCCGCGAAAGCTCGGTATACTCCTAACAACTCAATTAGCCCGACGCCTCGCTAGCATCTCTTATCGTGTCTTTCAAAGTGCAAGTTGAATGCTTCATACTCGGGGCGGTTAATTCGCGAGTTGGACAGTTTGCCCAATCGTAAACCCAAGAGGTGATTCGTGAAAATCCTTGCCCTGTTTCTATCCACACTCTTAATCGCTCTCCTCGCACATCCTGTTTCATCACAGGACATTTCCAAAGAGTTGATAACTTCTAAGGGGAAGAAGCGAGCCTACTACCTGTTTGTACCCGAAAAACTTGACCCGGCGAAACCCTCACCATTGATCGTGCTGCTTCACGGTTCGGGGCGCAATGGACTCTCACTTGTGGAGAAGTGGAAAGATCTGGCAAAGAAAGAAAAGGTGATCGTTGTTGGGCCCGACGCTTTGGATTCACAGAACTGGAGAATACCTGATGACGGTCCCGGTTTTGTTTACGAACTCGTTGAGGCGCTTAAGGCCAGGTATCCCGTTAACGCGCGCCGAGTTTACCTGTTCGGGCACTCTGCAGGAGCCGGACAGGCGCTTTACCTCTCGCTACTCGAATCTGAATATTTCGCGGCCACGACCATCCACGCCGGAGCCCTGCACGGCGGGCAGGCCAATGAACTCATTGAGCGGGCGAAGCGCAAGATCCCGATCGCGATCTTCGTGGGGACCAATGACAGTTTCTTCCCATTGCCGGTGGTCCGGGCCACGCGCGATGCGCTGAACGCTAAAGGCTTCAATTCGGAGCTCACGGAAATAAAAGGTCACACGCACTGGTACTATGAAAAAGCGCCTGAAATCAATCGAAGCGCCTGGGAGTTCTTGAAGAAATACGAACTAACGGCCGACCCGCTGTATCAGGAATATCAGTTCAATAAGTAGTAGTATTTTGAGTTGGGAATGGTCCATTTCCATTTCTCATTTAGGATCTCATTTCGTGATGTTTCGCAGTATTTCGTGGATCGTGTGTTAGGCAGAGAGAGGAGAACGCTCCACGAAATCACACGAACGGACACGAACAAGAAGGCAACAAGGGAGTCACTTTTCCCAGTTACGAGGTAGCCCCTGTGAATCCAACACTCAGTTGCGCTAAGTGCGATTTCGAAACGGATCAGGTGCTCGTCAGGTGTCCAAATTGCGGCCGCCGCCTAAGTCAGTGAAAAAGGTTCGCATCCTCGGTTGGCTGCTTGTGCTTTTGGGATGCGGCCTGGTCATTTTTATGGGCGGTCTTGGGATCATCTTAGCGGGCATCATTGTTGGGACGGGACAGCCGGGGAACACGACGAGGTTTACCGGTGGAACGGAAGACGTCCTATTCATAGCGGCGATTTTCGGACTGGTGATTTCGTTCGGTCTGGCAACCGTAGCGGGGGGTGTGGCAGATCTGGTATGGCAAACCAAACCGGAAGTTGATGGTGGTGATGTTCGTGGTCGCTGGCGTACTGTGGGTAATTGGAAGCGCAGTTCGCGCCCTCGATTGAAGATATTGGATGTGCAAAAATAATTGTAGGGCGTCCCCTCGGTGGGCACCCCGTCGTGTCATTGTCCGTGGGTGTTACGCGCGCCTGTCACGATGGGGCGCCCCACGGAGGGACGCCCCTACAATAAGGCAAACGCGGAGACTCTAAGATGAAAACATTGAAAACAATTCTTGTGCTGCTGTTGCTCGCAAGTGCATCCGGTAAGGCGCAGGAAGTTCATCCCATCAGAAACTTTATTCGTATCAACGATCAGTTCTGTGCCGGCGCTCAACCACGATTAGAGCATTTGGAGCGGTTGAAAGCGGAAGGCGTAAAGGCAATCATTAATCTTCGACCACCGAGCGAGCACCGCGCCGCCGAAGAAGAAGCGAAGGCGAAAGAATTGGGTTTGCGCTACTTCAATATTCCGGTCGTCTTTGGCGAGCCCAGGGAGGAACAGGCTACCGAGTTTTTGAAGATCACTGATGAGCCGAAGAACCGGCCCGCCTTTATTCACTGCGCTGCATCAATCCGCGTGGGAGCTTTTTGGATGATCCGCAGGGTATTAAGGGACGGTTGGAAGGTTGAGGCGGCTGAAGAAGAAGCCGGGAAGATCGGGCTGCGGGAAAGCCCGCATCTAAACGAATTCGCTCGCAAATACATCGAGAAACACCGGAAATAATACGTTCAGGGGGAAGATTTACAATGAAACGCACCTCGCTTGCCTTGTTTTTAGTTTTGCAACTTTTCAGCATGAGTTTGTCGCAGACCAAAGTCGATCCGCCGGCTGTCCGGCCAGAGTCTCAGATCAGACGAATGGAGCGCGAGAGGGACCTCGAGCGTGAACGTCAGCGCCAACAGCAGACCCCTCAACAGAATCGTTCGCAATCCTCGTCGCCAGCCCAGGATGATGACGACGTGGTCCGCATCACCACGAATCTGGTCCAGATAGACGCAGTCGTGGTGGACAAGAAGGGACAACCGGTTACGGGACTAACGCCTGAAGACTTCGAGATTCTAGAAAACGGTAAACCACAGCCGATTACGAACTTCTCGTTCGTTGAAGTTGCGCCTCGACCTGCGGTAAATAAACCGGGGGAGTCAGCCGCTAAGCCTGCAAAGAACGCGCTCCCCGTTCCTCCGGCTCGGCTTAAAGCCGGGCAGGTGAACCGGAGTATCGCACTGGTCGTGGACGACCTGATGATGTCTTTCTTCAGTGTAGGAACGGTGCAGGATAGTTTGAAGAAATTTGTCAAAGAGCAGATGCAACCGGGTGATATGGTGGCGATTATCCGTGCGAGTGCTGGCATCGGTGCCCTGGAACAGTTCACTAACAACAAGCAACAACTAATTGCGGCAGTTGAGCGTGTGCGCTGGTATCCGCGCGAGAGCAGTCCTATTGCTATCTTTGATCCGATTGTGAGCAATAGCGGCACTGGCAGCCGCCGGGCGATCCTTGACCCCATTGATGGTGAACGCAGTAACCAGCGCGTGGAATCGGCTGCGGTGCAAGAGATGCGCGCGTTGGATAAGCAGAGACAGGCGGACATAGCCGACTATCGAGAACAGGTTTTTACGGTTGGAACCCTAGGCACGCTTAACTACGTAGTGCGCGGGATGAAGAGTCTGCCTGGACGCAAAGCTGTCGTGCTGCTCTCGGACGGACTAAATGTTATGAGTCGCCGGGATCTCGGCGCCAGCGGTCGCTCTCTTGATCGGCTGACGCAGCTGACCGACCTCGCCAATCGCTCGGCAGTAGTCTTCTACACGATTGACGCGCGCGGCCTGGTCAATCCGTCACAGTTCTATGCTGAGGACGATACGACCGATATCGTGGGTAATTTTGGTGCTATGGACCGGGCGCTCGAATCGCGAGCGGATCTCTATCGGAACTCGCGCGCGGGGGCTGACCTTTTGGCAGCCGAAACCGGCGGAATTTCGGTGTCTAGCGCGAACGATTTGAACAAAGGGCTTCGCCGCGTGCTGGATGATCAGAAGAGCTACTACTTGATCGGCTACCGTCCCGCTAGTGAAAGCTTTAAATCCGGGCGTGCTGGTCGCTCCTTCAATAGAATCTCGGTGCGAGTAAAAAAACCAGAGCTCAGGGTACGATCGCGCAGGGGCTTTGTAGGCATCACTGACGCAGAGCTGAGCCTCGTGCCAAGAACACGCGACGACCGTCTGATGGGCGCACTCATCTCGCCGTTTTCGACGGGGAACATTGATGTCCGCGTCACGACGCTTTTTCTCAACGATGTAAAGACCGGCTCATTCATGCGCTCGATCCTGCACCTCGATGCGCGCGATTTGACTTTTACTACCGAGAAGGACGGACGGCGTAAGGTCGTGATTGATATCGCCGCGTTAACTTTCGGCAATGCCGGCAGCATGGTCGATTCTTTCAATCGCACGCACACAATCCACGTTTCGGAGGATGCTCACAAGAGCATCGTACAGCGGGATTGCGTTATGAGATTGCGGTGCCAGTTAAGAAACCCGGTCCTTATCAACTTCGCATCGCGGTGCGCGATGCGGCGACGGATCGCATCGGCTCAGTGAGTCAGTTCATAGAGGTGCCGGATTTATCGAAGGGACATCTCGCGCTTTCAGGCCTGCTCCTGGGCACCACCAGCCAGGAACTAACGCAGACCGAAGCCGCGACACATGCAAACATTACTGATTCCAGCGTTGAATCAGACTCGGCTGTGCGACGCTTCCGTGTCGGCGCGCCGATTGATTACGCCTTCGTGATTTATAACGTTAGACTGGATAAGACCAGCGCACGTCCGAAATTGATCAGGCAAATTCGTCTCTTCCGAGACGGAAAGCTCGTCCATACATCGGAAGCCCAGCCACTCGAGACGAGTCGCCAGCCGGATCTGAAGCGCATGCTCATCGCAGAGCAGTTACAGATCTCAGGCATTACGGTGGGAGAATATGCGCTACAGGTGGTAATTACAGATGAGTCAGCTAAGGGGCAACATGCGATCGCGACGCAGTGGATTGATTTCGAAGTGGTCAGGTAGTTTTACTCACTTTATAAGTCTAAAGTTCTTTTGCTTCAGTCCCGTAGGGACCCGATGTTTCTAGACCTGTAATACCAAAGAGATTTCAACGCTCCGAAGGAGCGAGTATCTTGCCGGCATCACAATTTGGCAACAGATATCTCGCTCCTCTTGAGCTCCGCGATGCTTGGGGATGGGGTTCTATAAAAATTCCAGTCCTATGGGACAGTTCCTCAAAGGCTGTACTGCCTGGGCTGAGTAAAGTTAAACGGTAAGCGCTTATCGGAGAACTAGATGAAAACACTGCGACGCTTCCGGCCACTGTTCCTGCTGGTCTTTATTGCAGCCACCGACATTTTTTCAGCTTCGGGACTGGCCGGGCCAACCTGGGCGGAGGCGCACGCGCAGTCCAAAGGCGTGAAGGCCCTGGTGGGCGGCACGCTCATTGACGGCTTTGGCAGCAAGCCAATTCGCAACAGCGTTGTGGTCATCGAAGGAGCCCGGATCAAAGCCGTGGGCCAGGTTGGTCTGCTCGCAATACCTCCAGGCGCTGAGATCATTTCCACCGAAGGCATGACAGTTTTGCCGGGTCTGTGGGACATGCACGTCCATCTGATGATTAATGGCCACAGCGACTATGCCCACTGGGACAAGACCTATCCGCCGCAGATGGAATCCGTCATCATGCCATCTTCGGCCCGTCAGCTGCTCCTTGCCGGCGTGACTAGTGCTCGCGATCTCGGAGCCCCACTGGGGCCGATTCTGGCGGTTCGCGAGCGGATTAAGAAAGGTGAAATTCCCGGGCCAACGCTCTACGTATCCGGACCGTTTATTCAGCACGAACCCTATCCGGGAACCGAGTATGTTCGTTGGGGCGTGAAAGGAGCGGACGACGCGCGCGCTAAGGTACGCACCCTTGCCGCAGCCGGAGTGGATCTGATCAAGCTAATTGATCAAGATCAGATGACGATCGATGAGCTTCAAGCGGTGGTGGACGAGGCACACAAGCACAAGCTAACCGTGGTAGCTCATTCACATCGTCCCGAGGAGATCCGCCGCGGGCTGCAAGTAGGAGTGGATTGTTTCGAGCATACCGGCATGGCGACCGCTCCAGAGTATCCACCCGACGTTATCGCGATGATACGCGAGCGCACGGCTAAGATGAGTCTGGGTCCATTGTTTTGGACACCAACAGTTCAGGGGCTGCTTAACTACGAAAACGTTCGAGACAATCCCGAACAACTCGACGATCCATCTTGGCAATTAGGTCTGCCCGCATCGATTATTGCCGACATCAAAGCCTCGCTCCGGACCCCTGACCGACTTGGTTACTACCAGATCACTCCCGCGCGCCGGCCTACGTTGAACCGGAAGATTCAGCAGCTATCCGAATCAGGTGTCGTGCTTTTGATCGGAACAGACAGCGGTATACCAATGAACTTTCACAGTCAGACCACCTGGCGCGAACTTGATGCCTGGGTCAATGAATTCAAGATTGACCCGATGGTCGCAATTCGGGCGGCGACCTACTGGCCGTCAGTGATGATGAAAGTATCGGATCAGGTTGGAACGGTCAGTGAAGGTAAGTACGCGGACATTATCGCCGTGCGTGGCGACGTGCTTCGCCATATCAATCTGTTGCAGGATGTGGATATCGTGATCAAGCATGGGCGCCGGTATAAATGACTTGGACCGGGATTCAAAGGAGCAAAGCATGAGCGCTATTTCTTCGGAAATGGATGCACTCAAAGCCCGTCTTAAAGCCACCTGGATGGCCGGAGACTACGGGCATTTCGCCAAGGTTTTAGAGCCCAGCGCTCTGGAGTTTCTTTCCCGTCTTAACGTCGCACCTGGCACGCGGATGCTGGATGTAGCCTGCGGTGCCGGTCAGATATCGATTCCAGCCGCCCGCGCCGGCGCGAAAGTAACTGGTCTCGACCTCGCCGCAAATCTAATCGAACAGGCGCGAGCCCGGGCTCTGGCGGAACATGTGGATGTTCAGTTCGACGAAGGAGATGCAGAAGCACTCCCTTATGACGATGGAGCATTCGATCTGGTCGTGAGTTTGATCGGAGCCATTTTTGCTCCACGCCCCGAGAGAGTGGCCGCGGAGTTGTTGCGCGTCTGCCGGCCGGGAGGGCGAATCGTGATGGCGAATTGGACGCCGGAGGGTCACGTAGGACAGATGTTCAAGATTATTGGTAGTCGGTTCCGCCGCCCGCGCTGATGGTCCGCCCATGAAATGGGGTGAAGAGGTCACAGTCCGCGAGCGGTTGGGCCATGGTCTATCCAGATTAAACACCGCCAGGCGAATGTACTTAATGAACTATCCCTTCTCACCGGCGGAAGTAGTTGAGTTCTTTCGAGTCTACTATGGCCCGACAAACCGGGCCTTTGCCTCCCTCGATGAGGAAGCACAGAGCAGTTTGCGGCAAGACCTGGAACGACTATGGACCGAGAACAATCGGGCCTCGGATGGTTCGACGCAGATCGAAGCTGAGTATCTTGAAGTAGACGGGATTCGTCGTTGAAAGAAACCGAGTTATAGACGCGAAGGCCTGAAGGATGGCTTTTCCTGCTCCGGGGTGGGCTCAACTCGCCGGAAACTGCCGTTGAACAGCGCTCCCTCCTCGACGACAAAAGCAGGCGCTGAGACAGTTCCGGTTACGCTTGCGGTGCGCCCGAGCACGAGTTCTTTACTCGCCTTGATGTCGCCTTCGACAATTCCATTTATCTTCGCCACCGCAACGTTGATCTTTGCCTCGGTAACTTGCGCACCATTACTAACGATCAGGGTGCCATCCGCAGAACTCACATTCCCTGAAAAATTTCCATCAATGCGCAGCATGGATTTGAAGCGAACTTCGCCGGTGAACTTCAAGACATCGCCGACGAAGCCGAGCCAATTGTCCTTTTGTGTACTCATCCGCTGACGAGGTTCCTCGCTTTGGGAAACTGCCTGACTACTCATCGCGCGTCCTTCTTTCAATTCTGGTTCTGAATTATTAAAGGTGGCCCACGGGAGTGGCGTTGCCGTCTCAGGCCCCTCTGGAATCAGGGAGAACGGAAGAATTCCTTAGTTCCGCGAACTATACATGCCCGACCTTGTTTAGATGTTGCGATTAGATTGCCATTCGAAGGCGGGGGCGGGCGTGAAGATGCGCCCCCGTGTTGCGACCACCTGGCCCCGCCTATCAGTCATACACGGTCGCTGCAAGGAACGCTGCTTGCTAGTCGGCCAATAGCAAAAGGTTTTGTATTGAACAGCAACAACCTTGATTCAGTGGAAGGGAGGTGGCCGCCGCCAACGACAGCGACAGTAGATTGCCCTCAGCTCGGCCAAGGCCGACTTGTCTCTGGATTCGCAAAGCAGCCGTTTAGCCAGGAGCCCGTAGTATGGATCCCAGAGTGCAAAAGGTAGTCACCCTCATGAGAGAGGAATTTCACCGAGAGTCATCTCTGAACGAGATGGCCCAGTTTGTAAACCTTTCGCCCTCGCGACTTCGCTACCTGTTCAAGAGCGAAATCGGCATGCCGCCCGCCCAATACCTCAAAGCCTTCAGAATGCAACGAGCACGAGAGCTTTTAGAAACTACTTTCCTAAGCGTAAAGGAGATCATAAGTAGTATAGGCGCCAATGATCAGAGTCACTTCATAAGGGAGTTCAAAAGGACTTACGGCCTGACACCCGCCCAGTATCGAATGAGCCTGTCTTCAAACAATGAAGTCTCGGAAACGCGCAGAATTCTCGAAGGCTTACTTGTACTTTTAGTGGAAGATGATCAGGACACGCGCGAAGTAATTGGCCTAACTTTGGAGAGAGCCGGCGCGTCTGTGACGGCTATGTCTTCGTCCCGCAAAGCCCTCGCGGCGCTTGAAAGAATGCGTCCGCATATTCTAATCATTGACATTGATTTACCTGATGAAGATGGCTACGCGCTAATTCGTAAGGCCCGGGAGCTTTTGGATGAGCGAGGAGAACAGATTCCGGCCGTGGCCCTTTCCGCCTATGGCAGCTTGGAAGACGTGGAACAAGTCCTCTCCGCTGGCTTTCAAATTCAATTGCGCAACCCGCCGGGACCTACCCAACTAGTTGAGGTGGTGGCCAGACTCACCGTACGTCAGCCGGATTGACAAGTGGTCTGGCGCTTAACCACGCGATTCAATTGTTGAAACACTCCATTCTCGGGATGAGTTATCCCGCAGTCAAAACGGCCAACAAACAGTAAGCGCGGCCATCTGTATTGAAAAGTGATCGAAGTATTGTTTTCCAACAAGCTGTCATTCAAACCGCGCCTTCCACGCTTGTACAACGCCGAACGAATCGAGGAACCCTCAACCACTTGCTGTAGTTGGCTTCTGTTGTCGGCGGGCAGATGACTCCTGGGATCTCGGAGTGACAGGCGAAACGTTTGGCGTGCGGAGATGAAATGTAAATGAGATTCACTGGAACCGGCGGACGATAATCTTTATTACTTCAGCTCTTCACTTCACACAATAGCTTCCGCCAACGAACAGTAAAAACAGCCATCTTGTGGAAGTAAGTAGCCGAGAGTATTTTGACTCTACCCTACGACATTCTCCCCACATCGTCCGGAGCGCTTCAGTTTGTAACAACCTAGCGCTGCGGTCACCGTCATAGTGTGTTTAGTTGCAAGCCCGACGACAGCCCCCTGAACATCATAAACGAATCCTTGGGAGGGATAAATGAAAAGAAAAGTAATATCACTAGGGCTAACGTTGGCCCTCATGAGCAGCTTCACGTTGGCTCCGGTGTTTGCTAATGCGGCGACTTCGGTTACGGCACCTGCGACAGCTGTTGCTGCTGGGGTTCAGATTCCGATCAACTTCACCAGCGCGAGCGGTAGTTTCAGCGGAGTCTTCAACCTAACACGTTTCGTCGTAAGGAACGGCCAACTCGCAGCGGTCGGAACATTGACGGGTACGGTGACAAACGCCGCTGGTGAGACTGTCGGAGCCGTGGTTCGAACGCTAACGCTATCACTGCTAAACATCACCGGAACGTGTGACATCCTGCACTTGGAACTCGGCCCGATTGACCTTAATTTACTGGGCTTGATAGTTCATGTAGATAAGATTGTCATTGACATCGATGCCCAATCGGGGCCCGGTAACTTGCTGGGTAATCTGCTGTGCGCGATTGCCAATTTGCTAAATGCTAACGGCCCGCTGGTTAGCTTGGCCGGCTTGCTAAATCAGATACTCAGTCTGTTGTAACTCGGAAGCGCATGAAAGCTTCTTTTAGGGGGGGTGCAAGCTGCCCCCCTCTTTTAATATCACCGAGGTTATGCGGGCTTTCCGTGAGCGAGCGGCGGAGGTGTCGTGTCCTTTCGACCATTTTAGATACACCAGAGGCTGCTAGAACCCGTATTACGTCTTAGTAGGCCATTACCGTCGGTGGCATATTTTGAATCTTATAGAGGACGATCCACGAAATCACACGACTCGCACTAAATTATCCGTGTTGGTTCGTGTGATTTCGTCGATCGTCTTGCCAAACCTCCCCACTGAGGCAGGCTGATACTGACACATGACACTACCAAGGTCACTTTCCGTCCAGCTTTCCTCTTAAAGCTTCGTGTTACTCTTTGCGGCGTCACAAGTAGTTCCCTCGAACGAGAAATGTTGGCAATCACCGAAAGGTCACAGTTAATGGCTGCATCCATAGAACTCGAGCGCCGTCTGCGTTGGGCTGACGCAGACGCTGCCGGGCGACTGCACTTCCCGCGCATCTTCGAAATTATCGAGGAGGCTGAAAGTGAACTCGTGCGTAGCATTAAGTGGCCGATGGACCGGAGCCTTGGTTATGATTTTCCGCGCGTACACGTCGAGTGCCACTTTCTGAGAGTGCTCAAGCTCGACGACGCTTTTCGGCTACGGCTCTCAGTTGGCAGGCTGGGGCGCTCCTCGATTCGCTATGACTATCAAGTCTTCGACGCCGGCGCAGAACTAGCTATTGAGGGAACGATGACCGTCGTGACGCTTCAGAACGGTAAACCAGTCGAGATTCCCGCAACGTTGCGCGCCGCTCTCAACGGGGAAACTTTGTAGGGGTGTTCCTCCGTGGCCACCCCATCGTCGCAGGGGCGCCGGTGATCTTGAGGAAGGCGTTGCAAAAGCGATGGGTCGGCCAATTGCGCGTTGCGTACGTTCGTCAAATTATTTCCCATCCCACGTCTTAGTTCTTGTATTTTTTTTTACTTCCATACCTGATTGCACGTGCGAAACAGGACGCATGAAACACCTGCCGTTGATACAAAAAGTAGTTATTGCTGCAATACTTTCGATTTCCATTATCTTATTGGGATGGCTCGTGTATAACACTGGAGTTCTCACCATCCGTCACGAAGAGGTGCGCATCCGGTCCGGGGACGTGGAGCTTGCAGCCACAATCTCTTCGCCCCGCTGGGGATCAGGCCCGTTCCCGGCACTCGTCAGCGTCCACGGATCCGGGCCACGCCGCCGCCAGGACTACAGTGGCGATTGGCGACGGTTAGTACCTCATGGAATCGTGGTGCTGACTTACGACAAGCGTGGCGTGGGTGAATCATCGGGACGTTTTGAGGAGGTGCGAACAGCCTCTAGCGAAGAAGATCTTCGCACTCTCGCGACCGACGCTCGTGCATGTCTGGACTTTTTGGTAAGACATCCACGTGTTGATCCGCGAAGGGTAGGATTTTTTGGTGCCAGCCAGGCAGGCTGGATCATTCCGCTGGCAAGTGATGGGCGAACAGACGTTGCCTTTAATATTATTTTGGCGGGAGCTGCCACCTCGTATGGTTTAGAGATGTATTACAGTTCTCTAACCGGCGATGGATTGCGACAGACTCAAGGTCTCAGTGTTGAAGAAATCGAACGCAGGCTTCAGACTTACAGTGGTCCTACTGGTTTCGATCCGTTGCCGGTGCTTGCCCGCATGAAAGTCCCGACCCTCTGGTTGCTTGGCGCTAGAGACCTCAGCATACCTGCTGAGCGGAGCGTGGAAACACTTGAGAGGCTTCGAAAACAAGACGTGCCTATCACTTTTAAGGTTTATCCGAATGGTAATCATAGCCTTGAAGATGTCACGACCGGGGCACGACTGCCATATTGGGAGGACGTACTTCAATGGTTAGTTAAACAGGGTGTTCTTTCATAGTGACCTCAATCGCCAAACTCCTAAGACGTCGACGGCGCCGCTGATTTCATTACTGCAACCCAAAAGATCAGCATGAGGCTCTAACTCGAGTGATCAACTGAACAATACCACGCTAACGAAAGTTGGTTTCACGCAAAGACGCAAAGGGAGCAGAGACGCAAAGAAAGGCTTTTACAAACCGTATCGTAGCTGCGCATCTCATGTCTTTGCGCCTTTGCTACCTTTGCGTCTTTGCGTGAAACCGGGTGACAAGCGAAATCAATCAGCGCTGAACCACAGTGCATGGACCACTTGGGAGCTTGACTACATGGAAAATGAAGGAAGCCGACCGATAGATGTCGTTGCTGTTCCATCACTCGCACGCTCTTTGCTGACGGGCAGTCTTGGATTCGGCGCCGTGAGTCTGTGTGTGTTCGCCACGGTCGCCTACGGCGAAAGGTGGATGTACCTGCAGTTGGGATTGCTCGGCGCTTACCTTGCCTGGACCGCTCTTTTTATCCTGTTGGGTGGTGGAGTGTTGGGCTCGCTGGTCGTCCGGCGCTGGGAGATGCCGAAATTTTTCCTGCTCTTCGCTGCTGCTTTTTTCGCGTACGCGGCGGGCTGGGTTGTCGCTTACTTCTTCCTCGGACCTGTCATGGGCGAATGGATCGGATCGCTCGCGGCTTCTCTTCTGATGGGCCTGGTCTTCGCCGCCGGCTTCGGAGTCACAGACTCCGTATATAGATTGTCGGCCATCCTCTTTGTAGCAAACTCACTCGGATACTTTGTCGGTTCGGCGGTCAACGACTCCCTGGAAGGGAGAGCGGGAATGCTTCTGTGGGGTTTGATCTACGGACTGTGCCTGGGGGCGGGAATCGGTGCAGTCTTACACCTGGCTCAGGTCCGGAGCGTTGCAGTTGCTTCGAATGCCGTTAAGAATCTGGTTGCGATCATTGCAGTCGTCCTTGGTACCGGCTCTGTCTCTGCAAGTTCGCAGCCAAAAATGATCAGCATACCCAGCCCGGATGGCAAGCTTGTGGTTAAGTTCCATCTCAACACCGCCGGCGCGCCGTATTACTCGATCCAACTTGATGGTCGACGCGTGCTGCGGGATTCGCGCCTCGGACTGGTCCGCGACGACGCCGACTTTACGCACGGCCTGCGACTGTTATATTCATCCCGAATCCAGCCTGTGCGGGATCGTTACGAAATTCTCACCGCCAAGCGGAGGGTGAATACCTATAGCGCCAATCGGAAGGTCTTCCATTTGCAAACCGCCGCAGGTCAGAAGACGTACATCATCTTCCAGGTCTCTAACGACGGCGCAGCGTTTCGTTACTTCTTCCCGGAGACTGATGCCAAGTTGCACCGGCTCACCGAGGAGGTTTCTTCATTCCATTTCCTCCCGAACACGCGGGCCTGGTTGCAGCCGATGTCTGTGGCCAAGTCCGGTTGGAAGGAGTCGAATCCCTCTTACGAAGAGTTTTATGAAAAGGACATTCCGGCCGGCACGCCGTCGCCAACCGGGGCAGGGTGGGTCTATCCCGCATTGTTCCGTTCCGGGGACACCTGGATGCTGGTGAGCGAGACCGGACTGTCGCGAAGTTACTGCGGCACGAGGCTGCGGTCCGAGTCGCCGGATGGCGAGTACGCGGTCGGCTTTCCCGATCCGCGTGAGGGCTTTCAAGGCGGCGCAGTCAATCCGCAATCGAAGCTTCCCTGGCTCACGCCGTGGCGCATCATCGTGGTCGGCAGCCTCAAGACAGTTGCTGAGTCCATGCTGGGCGTAGATTTAGCTGACAAAGCAATGCGTCCAGCTGGATCGGCGATCAAACCCGGCAAGGCATCCTGGAGTTGGCCGTTGCTCGGCGATGATCAGACCACCTACGAGGTGCAGAAGCGTTTCATAGACTACGCCGCCGAGATGGGCTGGCGCTATTGCCTAATTGACGCGCTCTGGGACAAGCAGATTGGTTACGAGAAGATTAAAGCACTAGTCGATTACGCTCGCGGCAAGGGTGTGGGAATTCTGCTTTGGTATAACTCCGCGGGCGATTGGAATTCGACTCCGCAAACACCACGCGACCTCATGCTCACACACGAGAGCCGCGTGCGTGAGTTCGAGCGGCTCAAGGCTATGGGGATTGCCGGACTTAAGATTGATTTCTTCGGCGGCGACGGACAGTCGACGATTGGTTACTACCTGGACATTATCGAAGACGCATCGGCGTATGGCTTCCTGCTCAACTTCCACGGCGCGACTTTGCCACGCGGATGGCAGCGGACCTATCCGCACCTGATGACGATGGAGGCGATCAGGGGTCTCGAATTCGTCACCTTCGAACAGAAGAATGCCGACGAGGAGCCGGCGCACGCGGCGATGTTGCCGTTCACGCGAAACGTATTCGATCCGATGGACTTCACGCCGATGGTGCTCGACCGCATCAACCGTATCCAGCGGCGCACGTCGAGTGCTTTTGAGCTGGCGCTCTCCGTGCTGTTCACGTCGGGCATACAGCATTACGCGGAGATTCCCGACGGCATGGCGAAGGCCCCGGCTTACGTGCGTGACTTACTGAAGGGCGTTCCGAGCGTATGGGATGACACGAAGTTTCTGGATGGCTACCCGGGCAAGTTCGTCGTGCTCGCGCGGCGGGGCGAGGGCCGCTGGTATGTTGCCGGTATCAACGGGGAGACGACCGAGCAAAAACTCACGCTGAAGATGGATGAACTCGGCATCCGAGGCTCCGGGATTCTCATCACCGATGGCGCGGTGGGCAACCTCTCGTTTCGTCAAACCATGGTCCACCTTGCCTCCGATAAGATGCTGCAGGTCATGCTACAGCCGCGGGCCGGTTTCGTAATGGTCGTTGAGTGACTGCCAGCGGGTGAGCACGGCAACTGTCAAAATCGCCTAGCGTGTAGCCTGACTGGCTCTTCAAATTGAGCACCATTCGTTCGCACTCCTTTTGGGAAAGCCTCATCAAAACATTTACGATCAACGGCCAACGAACTTCTGGCCATTGAGGAACGTTCGACCGCTGCAAGTCAGTCGGAGCGATTCCGGCCCCGCGTGAGTTCCGCCACAGGTTGAGCGCGCTAATTAGTGGCTTAGTCGAGCAAGGCTTCATAAGGTGAATTCAAACTTGGAAGTGCAACACGGGCTCAGCTGAATGCAAGGTTAATAACCTTTGTTGGTTCAGCCTGCGATAGCAGGCGACAGCATAAAGCCTGGGGCGTGAGCCCCAGGGTTCGTTTCCTTTGACTATTCATTACCACTTTCGCCCGCATCCGCGGGCTTGGCTCAAACTGACGCCGCCCCCTGGGGCTCACGCCCCAGGCTTCATGCTGCCGCCTGCTGTCGCAGGCTAAAAAAACGTCCCCTGTTGCACTTCCAAGTTGAATCTGAGTAATTTAACGTCTCAGATTATTCCAGCTTCAACCCAGACCCCAGTGCTGAACCTGACACGTGGAGTCACTTTGTTCCATCGCAGCACCTTGGTTAAGCTTTTGGGCCAGTTATTGTCCCATGGAGCGAACTTGAAATCACTACCTGCCTAATTCCTGAGCAGAGCCAAATAATGCCTTATCATCTGTCAAGTGGACTTTTTACACCCTTGCCACCTCGGTTCAGAACGTGTGTGTAAATCATCGTGGTCCGGACGTCCTTGTGACCTAACAACTCCTGAACGGTACGAATGTCATAGCCGTCCTCCAGCAAGTGGGTGGCGAAACTGTGACGCACAGTGTGGCAACTTGCCGGCTTGTCAATTTGTGCTGCCCGCAGAGCATCCTTAATAGCTTTTTGCAAGACCCATTCTCCGACGTGGTGTCGTCTAGTTGTGCCCGATAGAGGATCTCGGCTTCGCGTCGCGGCGTGAAAGACGTATTGCCATCCCGCTTCACGATCTGCGTGTGGGTATTTCCGCGCTAGCGCAAAGGGCAAATAGACTCTGCCAAACCCATCAGCGAGGTCTCGCAGGTGCAGACCTTTGGCATTGGCAAGTTGTGTCTTTAAAGCTTCGGCCGCACTGGTGGGCAGCATGGTAACGCGGTCTTTGTGCCCCTTTGCGTCGCGCACAGCGATTTGCTGATAATCGAAATCCAGATCTTTCACTCGCAAACTTAGACATTCCCTGAGGCGTAGTCCTGCTCCGTTAAGCAGACTCGCTTGGAGCCAGTTCTGCTGCCCCAATTGTGTGAGCAGGCGCCTTACTTCAGCTCTCGTAAGCACTAGCGGAATGCGCGCCGGCCGCTTGGCCCGTTCGACGTTGTCGAGCCAGGGTAATTCTTCTTTGATGACATTCTTATAGAGAAACAGAAGAGCCGCGAGCGCCTGATTTTGAGTTGAGGCAGCAACCTGTCGTTTGACAGCAAGATGCGTCAGGAATGCGCTGACTTCGGCAGCTCCCATCTCGGCAGGGTGCCGCTTGCCGTGAAACAGGATGTATTGTCTAATCCAGTAGAGGTAGGCCTCTTCGGTGCGATAGCTATAATGAAGTGTGCGGATGAGGTCACGCACCTGTTCGAGCAGCTTAGGCATAGTGAGGGCTCCGGAAACTGCAAAATTGAGAATACTGCTTTGTTGGGCCGTACGATAGCACTACGTCGAATCGTATTTCAACACGACGAAGGCAAGTTTCCTGGGCATTTGAATCGTCGCGGCGGGATTAGGTGAGAGAGTCTCGTGTTGCAACACGAGACTCTCTCACCTAATCAGAAGTTATGCGCTTCGCGAAGTGAAGACAAAATGAGTTTTCATATCAGCGTTGTTTTGCCCGAACATCTTGAGTTCATAAATCAGGCGCCAGACAACGTCGATGAGATTGACTCGTGGATCGAAGAATGGCAGAAGCGAAATTTGTACGATGCTCCTCTTGATGCAGGAGGAGTTATCTATGAATACTGGTCAAAGATAGCTAATCATCTTCATCTGCCTCTGATTGCCGCAATCTACAACGAAGGTCTAAAGCTCTACGCTTCGGAGGTGCCGGCGTTGGAAATTGAAATGGCGAAGCTGGAGCGGTATTGGGAAGAAAATGAGCTAGCAGGCGTAGAAACATTCGAATGGGATCAGAATTCTGCTAAGAAAGATCTGAAGGAACGCTTGAATTATTTGAGAGAGGCAGCTGAAGTTGCAAAAAGAAATCGAGCGGTCCTGATTGTCTGTTAAGGCGCGCATAACAAAGCCTTGCAGCTGACGGCGCGGTAGCGTGCTTCTCAAGTAACTTCTTTCCTTCAGCTCGGATGCTGATCGCGCGCCGCAGCTGAAGGCCGGCGTTATGCGGCAGGTTCTGAGTAGAGCGAATTTTCATGAGACGCTACGGTATTTATTAATTGCGCTGATTACCCTTTCGAGTGGCTTGCTCGCGCATGCGCTTTGGCGTCGTTCTAGTTCCCCGCCTAGCCCCAGCGAGCCGTTTATACTTTCTCTTTGCGAGCTTGAGCGACATCCTGAGAAGTACGACGGAAAGCTTGTTCGTGTGAAGGCCGTTCTATATAGCGATCTTGGTGGTCCTTACATCTACGATTGGTCTTGCGGGTCGCAAAATATTTATACCTATCCGTTGATAGATCTGCGTGGCTTTGATGGGCTTAATTCTGAATTGCGAGAGTGGAGCAGGAATATTGGCGCTATTGATTCGCAGGGCCAAGGATTGGAAGCTGACGTGATCGTCACTGGCATCTTCGGCAAGTCGTATTTTGACCCGTCCGATGATTCGTTCTCTCATCGTTTCCGAATAATTCCGACGAGAATTGAGCAATTGTCGGCGCTTCATCGCCGCGAGTGAGCCGCATAACAAAGCCTTGCAGCTGACGGCGCGAT
>JBHENP010000056.1:30168-30653 GCA_046261995.1 Pyrinomonadaceae bacterium | reverse complement strand
GTCGTCACCATTGTCGTCACCCCGTCAGCCACCGGATCGATCATCAATACAGCCACGGCCGACGCTGTGGAAACCGACTTTGATACCAGTAACAACTCCGCCAGTATCACGACGTTCGTACAGGCGTCTGCTCCTTCACCGACAATGCTTGATGACAATCTCATGGTCAGCACTCATGTCACCGGGCTGGATCAGCCAACAAGTATGGCGTTTATTGGTGCCAGCGACATTCTCGTGCTTGAGAAGTCGAGCGGTAGAGTCCAACGCGTGGCAAACGGTAGCCTGCAGGGACCGGTGCTCGATCTTAACGTGAACTCAGCATCCGAGCGCGGACTGCTAGGCATCGCTTTGCATCCTCAGTTCGCCCAAAATGGCTGGGTTTACCTTTTCTGGACCGAAAGCAACACCGCCACCGACACCGTTAACATCGACGAGATCGGTTTGCTCGGTAATCGGGTCGATCGCTACGTCTGGAATGGATCAAC
>JBHENP010000056.1:0-30158 GCA_046261995.1 Pyrinomonadaceae bacterium | reverse complement strand
GGATCAACCTTGACGTTTGATCGGAATCTAATCCGCTTGCGCGCCTTGCAAGCTGACGCCGGTCAGCCGTCGAGGGGAAATCACGACGGCGGTGTTTTGCGCTTTGGACCTGACGGCAAGCTTTACATTCTTTTTGGTGATAACGGCCGGCGCGGCTTCTTACAGAACATCACCAGCGGCGGTCCAGTCCCGGATGATCAATTTGGAGGGCCTGAGCCGGATGATGAACACCTTACCGGAGTTATTCTGCGCCTGAATGCTGACGGCAGCACCCCGGTTGATAATCCTTTCTTCAATGCGAACACCCCGTTGACCGGTGAAGCAACGGCAAACATCAAGAAGATCTTTGCCTACGGTGTTCGTAATGGATTCGGGATGGCGTTTGATCCGCTTAGCGGGTTTCTGTGGACGCAGGAAAATGGCGACGATGCGTTCGACGAAATGAATCGTGTAACGCCGGGTTTCAACGGTGGGTGGATCCAGACAATGGGCCCCCTCGGCCGCATACATGAATTCAAGTCAATTGAAACGAAGTACGGCAATGGCACCTTGCAACAACTACGGTGGCCGCCGAGCAATATTGCAGACACGCCGCAGGCGGCGTTGGCAGGAATGTATATGCTTCCCGGTGCGCAATACACGGACCCTGAATTTAGTTGGAAGTATGCCGTAGCCCCGTCGGCGCTTGGGTTCGTAAGAGGACGCGGGCTGGGACCGGAGTTTGAGTCAGATATGTTAGTTGGCGCTTCTCGCACCACTCTCCTGAATGGCTACCTCTTCCGTTTCAAGCTATCGAACAATCGAGCGCACTTCCTATTCAGCGACCCCCAGCTGGACGATCTGGTTGCCGACAATACGGACAAGTTTGATCTAACGGAGAGTGAGGGTCTGGTAGTCGGCAGAGACTTTGGTGTTATCACTGACATCCAGACAGGCCCCAGTGGAAGTGTTTTTGTCGTTTCATTGTTGAGCGGCTCGATTTATGAGATCAAGTCAAAACCCAGCCAGATCTTTCTAGCCACTTTGAACGGGATGCAGGAGGTGCCGGCGAACAATTCCAGCGCCACCGGCTCGGCGACGCTCGTGTTACGTCCTGACGAAACGACAGCGTCGCTGTCGCTGAACTTCACTGGTTTATCGAGTCAACAGACAGATGCGCATATCCATGGGCCGGCAGCACCCGGGATCACTGCACCTCCGATTTTCCCACTCCCATTAGGCCAGATCAGCGATTTTCAGATCAGCCTCACCGCCGCCCAGGTCCAGGACCTGAAGAATGGATTGCATTACGTGAATGTCCACAGCAGCATGTTTACTAGTGGTGAAATTCGCGGGCAATTCCAGAGCTCATCAACTTCCAGCGTGGTTGCGCTTGGCGCCAACGGCGTCGGTGTTAGCGAGGGGGAGGGAAGTGCAACCGTTACCGTGACGCGCTCTGGCAATACCTCCACTTCTGCTACCGTACGCTTTGCCACTGGTGATACCTCAGGATCCAACGGCTGCAATGTTTTGAATGGAAGTGCGTCGTCGCGTTGCGATTATTCTACAACCACCGGGACGGTAACGTTCGCAGCCGGGGAGACCTCTAAAGTCATTTCCGTACTAATCGTTGATGATTCCTATGCGGAAGGAAGTGAGACCTTTACAGTCAGCCTTACCAATCCTTCCGGTAGCATTCTTGGACCACCGACTACAGCAACCATCACGATTAATGACAACGAAAGTGACCATGGCGTCAATCCAATTAACCAGGCTGCCTTCTTTGTGCGGCAACATTACCTTGACTTCCTTAACCGTGAACCCGACGGTGCTGGATTGTTTTTTTGGACGGACCAGATAACCTCCTGCGGAGCGGATGCAGCGTGTATCGAGCTCAAGCGGATTAACGTGTCGGCTGCCTTCTTCCTATCGATTGAGTTCCAGCAAACCGGGTATCTGGTCTACCGGATGTATAAAGCAGGATATGCAAATTTGCCGGGTGCACCTGTGCCGGTGAGGTTCGAAGAATTCTTGCCGGACACGCAGCAGATTAGCAAGGGAGTGGTGGTCGGGCAGACGGGCTGGGAACAACAGTTAGAAGACAATAAGGTTGCGTTTGCCACTGAATTTGTAGCTCGAGCTCGCTTCATCGCTGCCCACCCGACGACCTCAACTCCCGCTGAATTTGTTGACGCCCTTTTCGACAACGCTGTCGTCACACCATCGACGGCTGAGCGGCAAGCCGCTATTGCCGAGTTTGCCGGAGCTCCAACCAGCGCACACACCGCCGCACGGGCTCGTGTGCTGCGTATCGTGGCCGAGCATTCCACCTTAACTCAGCAGCAATTCAACAAAGCATTTGTGCTCATGCAGTATTTTGGATACTTGAGAAGAAATCCTAACGATCCACCGGACGCGGACTTTGGAGGCTACAATTTCTGGCTGGGCAAACTCAACCAGTTCAGTGGCAACTTCATCGATGCCGAGATGGTCAAGGCATTTCTTCTCGCCGGTGAATATAAGCAACGCTTTGGACCATGATTATGCTACGATGAGTACGGTGAGTGTTTGCGGTTCCGCCCCGGAAGTTGCCTTGATTGTTAAGTAACGCCTTTTCCTTACAGTATTCCCAATCCTTAAGTCTTTTACTCTTCTAACCGGCGTCTTAAAGTTCAGCGTTTTCCATCCTGACCAACATAGCTTGGATTCGAAGCTTCGCGAGCACCCAGCTAAGCCGTGTCTAAGGCAGCGACATCCACCGAAACCCATTAGGACATGAGAAGCAGCATCCTCTTTCTGGTCATACTCTTAACCCTTTCCGGGATCACGCTCACGGTCGGTACCGCTGGCCCAGTGGCAGTCTCACGATCCTCCCCTCCCAAGCTTCTTCCAACTACTAGCTGAGTGGCTGGCAGACTGTCTCAACCGAAACCGATGCAGAGGGAAATTATCGCTTTAAAGGTCTGCCGACGAGCGGCGTCTACACGGTGACACCAGTCCGGGTCAACCATACCTTCGATCGGTCGAATTGGACTATCACCACCCCCAGCGATGACACGGTGGCTAACTTCACGGCCTTTCTCAACGATTACTCGATTGCAGGCCGAGTCTTGGATTCCACTGGTCAGGGTCTCAGCGGCGCAATTGTCACACTATCCGGCTCAGAGTCAGCTACGGCCACTTCAACCGCGGGTGGCAACTACAGCTTCACGGTGCCGGCCGAGGGTAACTATTCGGTGTCAGTAGCGAAGGTCCATTACCGCTTCGTCCCTCCCAGCACCTCTTTAGTAATCTGAGCGGAAATCGGATCGCCAACTTCACCGGGACATTGAACCAGCATGCGATCACTGGACAAATAACTGGCGCAAACGGTACCGCTGTCGCTGGTGTAACCGTATCGCTTTCCGGTGCTCAGGTGGGAAGTGCCATCACGAGCTCGAACGGGACCTATACTTTCAATCTCACTGCGGGTGGGAACTATACACTCGCACCTGCGAAGCAGAACTACGTCTTCTCCCCCGCGAGTTGGGTGTTCAATGATCTGGGAGCAAATCAGGTAGCGAATTTCACCGGAGCGCTTGTTGATTACTCAATTGCAGGTCAGGTTACTCATGCTACTGGGCAGGGTTTCAGCGGCGCGACCGTCACACTCTCCGGGTCACAGGCAGCTACGACTACGACTGACGCGAGCGGCAACTATAGCTTTGGGGCAACGGGAGACGGGAGCTATACCGTATCGGTAGCGAAGGTGCATTATACCTTTGCGCCTCCCAGCGCGTCTTTTAGCAACCTCAGCGCAAATAAAACCGCGAACTTCACGGGGACGCTGAATCAGCATTCTATTACTGGTCAAGTTATTAGCTCGAACGGTAACGCGTTGGCAGGAGTGACCGTATCGCTCTCTGGTACTCAGGTGGCTACTACCATTACCAGTGCAACCGGAATCTACAGTTTCAACAATCTCGCGGCAGCCGGCAACTATACACTCAGACCTGCGAAGCAAAACTACGTGTTCTCGCCGCCAACTCGTGTGTTCGATGATCTGGGAGCAAATGAGGTAGCGAATATCACCGGGGCGCTTGTGAGCTACTCAATTGCAGGTCGCGTTTTCAATGCTGCCGGGCAGGGTATCAGCGGCGCGACTGTCACACTCTCCGGATCACAGGCAGCTACGACTACGACGAATTCGAGTGGCAACTATAGCTTCTTGGCAGCGGCAGAGGGCAGCTACACCCTATCAGTAGCGAAGGTGCATCACACCTTCGCGCCTTCCAACTCGTCTTTTAGTAACCTCAGCGGAAATCGGACCGCCAACTTCACTGGGACGCTGGACCAGCATTCGATCACTGGACTTATCAGCAGCTCGGACGGCACCGCTCTGGCTGGCGTGGGCCTAACTCTTTCAGGTTCCGATACGGCTTTGGCGACGACCGGCGCGGACGGTCGGTTTTCCTTTACGGTGCCGGCCGGTGGCACTTACACCGTCGTACCAACGAAAACCAACCATCGCTTTACACCTGTAAGCGCGACTTTCAGTGACCTGAACAGCAATCAAGTCGTGGACTTTGGTGCAGCCTTGATAAAAACGCTCGAGTTCGGCGCGGCCGTTTACCAGATTTTGGAGGGCGAGATCAGCCTGATCATTACCGTGATTCGCAACGGCGATACCTCAGGTTCCGCATCGGCAACATACTCAACAAGCGCCCACTCGGGCATAAACAATTGCCATATACCTCACACAGAAGAAGCGTCCTCGGGTTGCGACTACATAACCTCAATCGGTACGGTGCGTTTCGCTCCCGGCGAAACGTCGAAGACTTTTTCCATCCCCATCATTGACGATGGTTATGCTGAAGGTAGTGAGAACTTCGAGGTTACTCTCAGTAATCTTGTAGGGGCGAATATGGGGTCGCAAAGCACCGCTGGCGTCACCATCACTGATGACGAAACGGTAGATGGAGCTAATCCTATTGAGGGCGCTGGTTCTTTCGTGCGCCAACATTACATAGACTTTTTCAATCGCGAACCTGACGCTGCGGGTTTGGCCTTCTGGATCAACCAAATCACCTCGTGCGGAACTGACCCGGTGTGCGTCGATGTCCGGCGCGCCAATGCTTCTGCCGCGTTCTTCCTGGCTATAGAATTCCGCGAGACCGGCTATCTGGTTTACCGAACCTATAAAGCTGCTTATGGCAATCTCCCGGACGCGCCTGTGCCAGTAAAGTTCGACGAATTTCTACCCGGCACGCGGCAGATTGGGCAGGAAGTTGTTGTGGGGAAGCCAGGTTGGGAGGAGTTGCTGCAGAATAACAAGCAGGTCTTCGCAGCAGAGTTTGTGGCGCGCTCGCGATTTGCGAATGCTTATCCGACCACGCTGACGCCAACCGAGTTCGTGGACGTGCTCTTTACAAATGCCGGCGTAACGCCGTCAGCGGATGAGCGAACAGCAGCCGTTAGTGAGTTTGGCTCGGAGGGGACCAGCGCAGACATGACCGCACGGGGAAGGGCACTACTGCGGGTGGCTGAGAACCAAACTCTCGCTCAGCAGGAGTTCAACAAAGCGTTTGTCCTGACCCAATACTTTGGCTACCTCAGACGAAACCCAAACGACGCTCCGGAAGCGACACTGGATTTTCAGGGCTACAACTTCTGGTTAGGAAAGCTTAACCAGTTCAACGGCAACTTCGTCGCCGCCGACATGGTCAAAGCTTTCATCATCTCCAGCGAGTACCGACAAAGATTCGGCCCGTGATCGGTTACGAAAGCTCAATTCAATAGCCAACACGCCTCACAATGTGCTAATGCACCGCTGACTCTAGCAGGTGTATGAGCGCTCGCGAGGGCAAACTCTATGAGCCAAAACACAATTCGTTGTCTCCGGAAAATGATGCGGCGCGAAGTGCGCACCACCATTCGGGAAATATAAAATGAAGCGCACGGGTTCGTTGCGCTACCTATGCATACCCCGCCCAGATTGCAGCCAGGTGCAACCGTCACTTGAGTTACGGGATCTCGAAAAGACAAGGCTAAAGCGGAAGAAGAGGAGACTTCGGCTGGGAGTGGCCCAACCTGCGCACTTATAGCGAATAACGGCAAGGCAGTCGGGCATGTTAATAAAAGAGCTAAAACAATGAAGGCCTTCATGAGCTTCCTGTTCTCGAACAGTGCGCTGTCTCCCGGGCATTGATGGTCGCAAATCCTCCAACCAGAGTTAGCGTTGCCAAAAATGGAAGATTTACGGATTGACGCCTACGCTAAACTGGTGGTTTCTGCTTCATAGTTCCTTAGGAATTATCGCTGAGTCGCTTAGGCTCGATAGCCACACAGCGTCGTCTAAACTGATGTCGATTTGCCCTAGGAAGCAAATAAATTAGGTGTAAAGAGTCACGCCCTTTCTTGTCTAGCTCTCATCCAGACGAAAACTATTGCGGTCGCTTTACTCCGAAATCAAAAATCTTTGGGCTCGCGCCTGCACCGAAGTAGCCGTAGCCTGCAATCGGAGTGGAGCCACCGTAGAAGAAGCCATATTCACCTTCGGCGAGATCAACGCGCGGGGTTACCTTAAAGACGCCCGGCGCGAGCTTCTCGTAATCGAAAGGTCTCGAATATTTGTCCAGCGTGCCACTCTGGGCTCCAAATACGTTTGCTTGCCCCACAATCAACTCACGCCCGTTCTTCTTTTGATCGAGCTTGACCAGTACAAATTCGTTCGGGCTAGTGGACGAGGCTGAGTAAACATTTCCTGAATTGCTTAGCCCGGAATTTTTCACTTCAAAATAAAAGTAGAAGACAGGACGCGCATTGCCAATTTGCAATCTGGCATTGCTGTTGGAGAGAACTGCCTTGGATTTAATCTTGACTATTCCATAGGTCATCGCGCTCTTGAAGAACCCGCCAGACTTGGACTGCGTCGAGATTGAAGGCTCAAGCTGGGTCATGTTCTGCTTCCCATTTTTCTCTTCCAAGAGATAGATGCCAGCCTCATGTGCCGAGACGGGATCATTCGGATCGGTCTTAGAAGTATCGCCAGCGCCTGTTCGCGATGTTACTGTCGAAGCAGTGCTCGACGCTTCAACCATTGCGTTTATGATCTCGGCGGGAAGGCGCTACGCTCGGGACACCCGCTACAGCTAGGATTACGATTAACGACAATGAGAGTGCAAACGGAGCGAATCCGAGTAACGAGGCTGCTTTCTTTGTGCGCGAGCACTACCTGGATTTCTTCAGTCGTGAGCCTGATGCCAGCGGTCTTGCCTTCTGGACTGATCAAATCGCTTCCTGCGGTACGGATACCGTTTGCATTGACCTGCGGCGGATCAATGTGTCGGCAGCGTTCTTCATTTCGATTGAGTTTCAGCAAACCGGCTATCTGGTGTACCGGATATACAAAGCGTACGGCAATTTGCCTGGGGCTCCGGTGCCGGTGCGATTCAACGAATTGCTGCCGGACACGCAACAGATTGGCCGAGGTGTGGTGGTTGGTCAGACAGGCTGGGAACAGGTCTTAGAGAATAACAAGAATGCCTTTGCCGCGGACTTTGTTTCTCGCTCGCGATTTATTGCTGTTTATCCGACGACGTTGACACCGGCGGATTTTGTTGGAAGGTTCTTCGGGAATGGGGGCGTACAGCCGACGGCAACCGAACGGCAGACGATCATCGACGAGTTTGGTGGAGCACTTAATACTACGGATACCGCAGCGCGGGCTCGCGCGCTACGGCGTATGGCTGAGCATCCCACCCTAGCGCAGCAAGAGTTCAACAAAGCATTTGTCTTGATGCAGTACTTTGGCTACCTAAGAAGAAATCCGAATGAGGCACCGGACGCAAACTTTGATGGCTACAATTTCTGGTTGGGCAAGCTGAATCAATTTGGCGGCAACTTTGTCAACGCCGAAATGGTGAAAGCGTTCATCCTCTCCGGCGAGTATCGCCAGCGCTTTGGGCCATAACAACGCGAAGACACGAAGTCGTTTGCAGTGGCCGACGGGTGCTACTCAACGCAGTTCACATTGCTACTCAACGCAGTTCACAGAACCATTTGCGGTAGCCAATGGATCCCACCACTCAACACGTGGGAGTCAGAGTCTAAGTCCATTGGCTACTGTAGAAGGTTCTGTGCGTTAGGTATTGGGTGGAGAGGTTTGTAGTGGTGTTGAGTCTGGGATCCATTGGCTACCGCAAATGGTTCTGTGCGTTGCGTGGTGGGATCCGGTAGCTACGGCAAGTTGAGCTCTGAGTGTCGACGCCCTGACTGAGGGCTCAGTGTTTGGCTCCATTCTTCTAGCATAAATGCCACTCAAACCAACGCACCTCGAAGCTCTAATTGAGACCCTTCACTTCTTTCAGAATCGTGTTGTCGGGATCCAACCGAACGGTTACCGGGGCGGTGTTCAGGCGTAGCTCATGAAATGTTTCTTTGCGGGCCGGAGTGAGAACGAGTCGCCGTTTTCCATTCCTGGTGATGACGTCGATGGGAATTGAATTTGGGAAATACGCTTCCGGTTGTAGCTGTTTGAGGTGCAGTCTGATATTTCGGCGATTCTTATTCCACTGCCAGGATAGCTCGTATTCGGGGTGTCCCTTTCCGTAGATCCAGCCCTGGAAAAACGCACGAAGATCTGTGCCGGATGTCTCCTCAAGCGCCGCGCGGAGATCCTCTGTACTCGCAGTTGAGTTCTTGTGCCTGGTGTAGTAAGTCCTCACGCCGTCGAAAAAAGCCTTGTCGCCGAGCGAAGACCGAAGCATGTGCAAGACCCAGGCACCCTTCTGGTAGTTGTTCGCATTAAGCAACTTGAACAAGTCTTCAGTTTCGTTGTCAAAGATTGGGGTGCGAATCTTCTCTGCGTAGCGAAAATAGGTTTCGGCTGCCTGCTGCATATAGTCTCGAAAAGGCTTCTGTCCCTCATGTCGTTCAACAAACAACCCCGCGAAATACGTCGCAAACCCCTCACTTAGCCAGAGGTCAGCCCACGTCGATTCAGTCACCGAATCGCCAAACCACTGATGGGCGATTTCGTGAGCGACGAGCGTGACAAGTCCGCGCCGGATATTGAAAACGCTACTGATTGGCTGAGCTCCCGGTTTCTCGTCAAAGACTGTGCTGCTGAAGACAATTGCACTTGAGTTTTCCATTCCGCCAAAACGAGTGGAGCCTACAATTAACGCAAGTTTCTCGTAAGGGTAAGGCGCTATCGTCTGGTTAAAAAATTTCAGCGATGGATTTGCCGGCGCAAATCCCTGCATCGCGAATTGCCGATTAGACTGAGGTACATAATAAGAAAGCGACGTTGAGGCAGGCTGGGAGGGTTCGATTTTCGCAAACTGACCTGCGGCGATAATCATGCAGTAGGGCGGGATAGGAACATTCTCGGTGTATGTCCAGGTCCGTGTGCCGGGCGACATTGTCTGAACATTATCCAGACGGCCGTTCGCGACGACGAGATTGCGTTCAGGCGCCGTCACCCTGAAATTGATGGTGGCCTTAGCAGAAGGATGATCCAGAGAGGGAATCCAGTGATGAACGCGATTGGGCCAGTTGTCTCCGACTGCGGAAGGTCGTCCGTCCTTGTCGGCCATCAGGATGAGCCCGTCTTTGGGTTTACCGTGGTACTCGACGGACACGACGACGCGCGTACCTTTGATAAACTCCTGAGGAAGTTTGAGATTGATCTTGCCCGCAGCGTGTTCGAAGGTAACCGCACTTCCGTTCACACTCACTGACCTAACAGGCATTTCGCCAAAATCGAAATCAATCATAGTCACGCGTTCTTTAAGGATTAGAATAGTGACTTCAGCTCGCGCGCTGGTGAGGGATGTCAGTTGATCATCGAAGCTAATGTCTACTGAGTAGTGGAGCGGCCGCCAACCATCAATCAGGCGTTCTTGGCGGGCGCCGAGCACACAGATCGTAGTCGAACAGAGAATGATAATGGCGAATATCGATGTACGAAATGTGGTTCTCATAGTTTTCAGAGACGGGCCTACTCTCTTGCGGAGTGTCGTAAGAACAAAACACGATCCACGAAACCACACGAAAGCGCGCAAAATCAGTCAGCGTATTCCAAGCATCAGCAGCGCCGAGCGATCGGAGACATCTTTTTTTCCCGATTCAAGCCATTGTTCATATGGTAAAAGCTCTGGCTCGCTCACGGGGCGATTTCCCAGCAGCGCCGCGGGTGTGCGCTCGAAAGCTCTGTCTGTTAAAGCCAGATGCGCTTTACGCACCCTAAGCAAATCAGGTTGAGCCAGGGCTTTTTCAGCGGTCTCAACGTCGGGATAAAAATCTTCGTAAGCCAGTAGATGCCAAACCGTTTCCGGTCCCTGGCCATCGACCGCCAGCACGCGTAGCAAGCCATAGCCACTCTCAAGTTGAAAAATAAGATCATCGCCTGGCGCGAATGATTGTGTCATGTCACTACCTCACTAGATTAACGCAGTGGCCGGACGTAGCATAGACTTTAGGAACCTCTGATCAATTCGGTGGTCACGCAGCGACTGACCACGACCAATGAGAGTATCACTGAACTACAGAACATGAAGCGGTAGCGACCTGGCCGTCTGGGTAACACAATTTGAGTCTGCGCAACGGCCAGGTCGCTACCGCTTCCTGTTCTGTAGTTGAGTGCATACCGTCAGGGTAATGATTTCGCCGCCACTCTGTTTTCAGTTTTCACTTACCGCTACCGCGCGGTGGTACTGACCTCATGACACGAAAGAAATTGGAATCGAACGTTCGACAGACTAAATAGTCTGTTGTCATGTCTGAAAGTCACGTCGATACTCAGACTAAAGTCTAATGTTACTCTCGTGAATCGTGTTTGTTTTTCAGCAGTTTGCTAGAATCGGGTTCCACATGAGCCAGTTCGATTCGAGCAAAGACTATTACGCGGTGCTGGGCGCACCCGAAGGCGCGTCACGGACTGATATAGATAAACTCTACAAACGTCTGGCTGCTCACCGCCATCCGGATCGCGGCGGCAGCGAAGAGGAAATGAAGTCGCTCAACGAGGCGTATGGAGTATTGAAAGATGAAACTAGCCGTCGCGAGTACGATGACCGACGACGCAAGGTATCCAAAGCAGCAGTCTTTCGTCCTCCGTCAACTCCACCGGCTCGCGATATAGGAGTAATTGGTCATTGTCTAAGCGCGTTTCTTTGTCTGCTCGTAGGCTTGTTCTTATTGTTTCTGGTTCGCTCTCAGTGGATCTGGTTCCTTTGGCCTCTGGCAGTACTTGCGGTCTTCGTAGTTTTCTTCGGAGTGATGATGGCACGCAGTGCGATGGTTGCGCTTAACTCATCACTCCCGCTTAAGCATCCATTTCGGCGTCACACGTTAATGCAGGAAGCTATGTTTTGGATTGCGGTGGTGGCCGGTGGTTATGGTATCTACCGTCTCTTCGCCATCGTCTGATAGTGCAGCTTGGTGACCAGCATATGAGCGTAACCGGACTCGATTTACTCTTTCTTGAAGTGAACAACCTGGAGGATTCGCTGACGTTCTACCATGACGAACTCGGGTTTGAAATCGAATCACATAATCCCGAAAACGATCCGCCCATGGTCACGTTACGCGCTGGCCGGTTGAAAATTACTCTCGCCCAGAACCCGGAGACAATGTTGCGCCGTGGACGCGGCGCTCATTTTTTTCTCAGCGTCGAGGATGTTGACGACTTTTACGAGCGATTGCGAGAACGCGGAGTGGAGTTGAACCCGCCGATCGAGGAAGGGTGGGGAGGGCGGTTCGTCACCTTGCAGGATCCGGACAAGTACCGTTTCTTCTTTGTTACCTGGGACAGGACCAGCAACTCGGAGCGTTGAACCGCATGCCGTCCGCTAGTTATCAAGCAGGGCCACTTTGCAGGGAAACAAAGTCCTTTCCGTTTCTCGTTTTTCATTTGGCATTTCCTGATCTTACTTCGTGTCCGTTAGTGTTATTTCGTGGATCGTTTGCTTGGCCCGAGCGATCAGAACGACCCACGAAATAACACGAACGGACACGAACCAGAAGCCAACAGTGCTAGGTTACTGAATATTCAAATGAAAATTGGAATGGAAAATGGAAAATCGACCTCTCTTTTATGCAGACTGCAGACACTCAAGTTCTCGGGCTGAGTTAGCACAGGCTCTTTGAGTGACTTGCTGAAGCCTCGCCAGATGTATGCAAGTCTGGTAATCTGTGTTGCATCGGTAACACAAGATTGCAATCATGCACTACGTCGAAAATCCTCCGAACCCGTGGTTGACCCATTCGGTCGAATGGTTGGGCGAGCCACCCGAAGCGAAGCTCGAGGTCTTTGAAGAGACTGAGACTCGCGCAATCATCGCCCACAATGATAGCCCCGACGTGAGCTTTGACTACAGCGTCAATTGTTATCGAGGGTGTATTCACGGGTGCACTTACTGCTTTAGCCGTCCGACACACGAGTACCTCGGATACGGCGCCGGCACCGACTTCGATCGCAAAATCGTGGTAAAGGTTAAAGCACCCGAGTTGCTGCGGAAGGAACTAATGAAGCCTTCGTGGAAGGGCGACGAGATAGTGTTCTCGTTCACTTCCGATCCGTACGTGCCGTTGGAGTCTCATTACAAGCTGACCAGGCAGTGTCTCGAGGTGTGCGCCGACTTTCGCAATCCCGTGGGAGTAATCACGAAGTCCGCATTGATTCGCAGAGACATTGACGTGCTGCAGGAACTTACGCGCGAAGCGAGTTTGGGAGTTTTTTTTACGATTCCATTTACCGATCGAGATACGGCCAAAGCGGTTGAGCCTTTTGCCCCCTTGCCCGATGCCCGCTTCCACGCCATGGCGGATCTCGCCGCAGCTGGAATCAAAGTCGGAATTGGAATAGCTCCGGTGATTCCGGGACTGAGCAGCGACATTCCCGTGCTTCTGAAACGAGCCAGGGAAGCGGGCGCAACTCATGCTTTTATCAACATGCTTCGATTGCCGGGAAGCGTGGCGCCTTACTTTGAGGAACGCTTGCGGGAGAAACTACCTACCAAGGCAGAACGCGTACTGAACCGAATCCGTGAAGCCCGCGGCGGGAAATTGAACTCCAGTGTGTTCGGCGAACGAATGCGAGGGAAAGGGCAATACTGGGAGGCGACGGAGCGATTGTTTAAGATTCACTGCGAACGCTTAGGCTTCAATAAGAAGCATGAGCGTGCATCCACGTCTGGGACCACATTTCGCCGCCCCTCGGCACAAGCAAACCTCTTTAGCTAGGGTCAAATCAGAAACCCCGAAGTCAGTTCCTAGTTCCGACCTCCGCGAGAGAGCGGACATTAGAGTGATGCCAAGTGGGCCGCGTCATACCACTAGCCAGTCAATCAAGACAACGGAAGTGACATTTGGGGTAGAGACCACTCAACTACAGAACAGGAAGCGGTAGCGACCTGGCCGTTGCGGCAGCCTCAAACTTGCGCCCTATCTCTCTTAAACTTGAACCTTGTTAACAGTGTCATGCCACCGCGCCTTTGGTTGCGTTGGGCGCAGCCCCAGGTCGCTACGCTTCCTGTTCTGTAGTTGGAGCGTACAATTCGCATTAATTTCAATAAGCCTACAGACAGATGCGTCAAGTTTTCTTATAATATCGGGGCGCCGCAACCCCAGACAGTCAGGAGGCCGTTATGATATTGATCAGAGATGTCATTCGGAACCGCGAGCCTTACTCCATGAAACCCTCAGCGTCGGTGCAGGATGCGGCGGAGTTTATGGCTGCCCGAAATGTTGGTGCCGTTTGCGTGGTAGACGAAGAAGGAAAACTGCTGGGGGTCTTTTCCGAACGAGATGTGGTTAAGCGAGTCGTGCTGCAAAGGAGCGATCCAACTTCAATTAGAGTCGGGGATGTGACCAGCGAACTGCGTGCTGTCATCCGCTGCGATGAGACACCTCACCAGGCGCTCGAACGAATGGAATTGATCGGAACGCGCCATCTGCCGGTGGTGGACGGCGAGCGTTGGGTAGGGATGCTCTCAATGCGCGACCTTATGAGAGTCGAACTGAGCGAGCAAGGGGACGAAATAAAACTCCTGCATGAATACATTCAACACTAAGTGCCGCACTCGGCAAATCAGAATCAGTTTGTACTCCGTAGTACCTGTCCTAATCTCACTCGCTTTAGCCTGCGGGCAACCTCCACCGGGTCAGGGGGCGGGTGAGATTGAAAGCTCAGCAAGCAAAGAGGTCAGCTTTAAGATCGAAACTGTGGTGGCAGGGTTGCAAGTACCCTGGTCCATGGCGTGGGCCCCTGACCGGCGGATGTTCTTCACCGAGCGGCCCGGGCGAGTACGGGTGGTTGAGAATGGACAGTTGCGGTCGCAGCCACTCATCACCCTCGCCGACGTGGAGCCCTCAGGTGAAAGCGGTCTGATGAGTCTCGCGCTTCATCCTCAGTTTGCTGACAACAAATTCCTTTACCTTTCCTATGCGTACAAGGGCGAGAGCCAGCTGGTGCGAGTGGTTCGTTACCGTGAAACTGAGACTGGTCTCACCGATCGCAAAATCATAATTGAAAACATTCCTGCCGCTCAGTACCACGCCGGTTGCCGGCTCGGATTTGGCTCGGATGCCAAACTGTACATAACTACTGGAGATGCGACTGAGCGTGCACTTGCCCAGAGACTCGACTCCCTGGCGGGCAAAACTCTGCGGCTGAATGACGATGGAACTGTTCCGTCTGATAACCCGTTCGTTGGCCAACAGGGTGCACGACCGGAAATCTGGTCTCTCGGTCATCGCAACGCACAGGGAATGGACTGGCAGCCGGGGACCAATCTGATGTTTCAAACCGAGCACGGCCCATCGGGCTTTGACGGACCCGGCGGCGGCGACGAAGTCAATATAGTCGAACGCGGCAAGAATTACGGCTGGCCGTTAATCCACCACAAAGAAAGCCGCGCCGGGCTCGAAGCGCCGTTGTTGGAATACACGCCGGCGGTTGCGCCGGCTAGTGGCGCTTTCTATCGCGGGTCGGCCTTTCCGCAGTTTCGTGGGAATTTCTTTTTCGGCTGCTTAAAGGGCGAGCGTATTATCCGCGTAGTTCTCGACGGACGCCGAGTGGTCAGTCAGGAGGCGCTGCTCGAGGGAAAATACGGACGAATTCGCGACGTGGCAGAAGGTCCTGACGGCGCTATCTACTTTTCAACTTCGAATAAGGATGGGCGGGGTAAACCGGCTCGGGATGATGATCGGATCATTCGCCTGGCGCCGGTGAAGTGAGTGGTGACAGGGTCCTTTGAGCGAGAATTGCAGACTTGCTCCAGCCGATAATTTCGAGCGGTCGGAAGCGGTAATGATGAACGACGCGAAAGTGGCGCTCGGTGTTTTGTAAGACGGCGCGCGGTGAATGTGACTTGAAGCGAAAGAGGACCTCCAGTAACGCGCTGGCGGGCGTGGGCCTGCAAGGAAGATGAAGTAGCTGTCCTTCCGGCGCGATCACTCTGGCGAGTTCATCTAACCCTTCTTTGAGGGGTACGTATTCAAGAGCGCCGCTCGTCACCACAAGATCAAAAGAGTTATCGGCGAATGGCAGCGACAGAACGTTGCCCTGGGTGAAGCTTACGTCGCGCCGGCGGCCCGGGCTCTGCGAAACCGCTTTCTTCGCTTCGACTATGGAAGTTGCGGATAAATCCAGGGCTGTAATGTTTACCGGAAATCGAATGGACCGCAAGAGAGCCAGAGTTAGCAAACCGGTGCCGCATCCGGCGTCGAGTATACGCGCTCCACGCGAGAGCGAGAGCGGGTTAAGCGCGAGATATTGGTCGAGCGAGCGGCCGTAGCCGTTGAGTTTAAAAGTGAGATCGTAGAGGCGCGCAATCTTGTCATAATACGAGCCCGCCTTCGCCTCAGTCTTGGTCGCGGTCAGCACATACTCCATCAAACTCTCCTAACACACCCCGTCGCTGGATCGGGAACTCTCCGGGCCTTAAATCTTGGGGGGAAGTTAGCGCGCCATTGTAGCTTCCCCGTCGCCTTTACTCAATCTGCCAAAGCGACAGGTAGTGTCCTAATTTGTAGGGGCGTCGCTCCGTGGGCGCCCTATCGTGGCCTTGGTGCCAGTAACACACTAAAGATAATGCCACGATGGGGCGCCTGCGGAGGGACGTCCCCTACAATCAGGGACGCTATCAAGCCCACACAGGGCTCAGGGATTCGCACCGCATCACTCAAGAGTTTTTGAGTCCGGTTCTCATTGTGTCGCAAGATTCGATGCCCTGACTCGTTCTTCTGACATGTCAGACTGGGTAGTTTCATTTAGCCAGGAGAAAAATATGAGCAAAACCCAACTAAAAGCTTGCTGCGTCGTGGTGGGCATTATTATCGCCGGAGCATTTTTCTTTTCTATGGCCCCGAGCGAAGCCGCAATCGCCGACTACAGGGTTACATCGGCGGCATCCGAACAACACCGAAGGATCGTTGCCCATAATCGTTTCGAGGTCGATGTGCTGGTCAATGGTCGATCCCTTGAGGAGTATCATGCCCGGGGCAAGTCCTATGTAGAAGCAATCGCAGGCGCCGAATACGAACTAAGAATCCATAATCCGATGCCTTATCGAGTTGCAGTAGCTTTGTCAGTGGACGGGTTAAACTCGATCGACGCGCGACGGACATCAGCATGGAATGCCAGCAAATGGGTGATTGGGCCTTACGGTACTATTCACATCGGTGGCTGGCAGATGAGTTCGGAACGGGCGCGGCGGTTCTACTTTACCAGTGAGCGTGATTCGTATGCAGCCAAACTGGGCCAGACTTCTAATCTTGGGCTTATCTCGGCCGCGTTCTTCCGCGAGGTGAGGCCAATGCCCATTCCTGTTACCCCGCCACCTCGCCCCTATCCGCGTGAAGAAGACGGTCGGAAGAGATCTGAAGCCCCAACTGGTTCCGCCGAAGCACAAGGAGCTGCCAAGCAGCGAAGTGATTCCATCGCCCCAATGCCGAACGACGATTACGCAGCAACGGGTATTGGGCGCTCAGTGAGGAATGACGTTCGTTGGGTGAATATGGATCTGGATTCACGGCCGGCGGCTGAAGTGACGCTGCGATATGAGTACTATCCGGCCTTAGTGCGCTTAGGCATCTTGCCGCGTCACTATGATCGGACTGATTCCTTACGCAGGCGGGAGGGCGCCACAGGTTTTGAAGACCGCCGGTTCAGCCCCGAACCTTAACGAGAGGTCATCGCGAGCGAAGCGAGTTGGCCCATTACTGAAAAGCAATTGCTTCGGCTGAACTCTCTTGCGAGCACTTTTTTCCCCGACTGTAATCACGCCTGGAAATACTTGACTCAATGCCCGGCACGGCTTTGCCGCCGGATGTGCGGCGGTGGCTATGCCCCGCCATCTAGCTGGCTGCATTACTGGGCTGTGCCCCTGGTGCGGGCTTGCCCCCCGGATAGCGAGTCGCGCAATATTTCCTCAGACGAACCGATGCTGCATTGACAGCCGCAGACACGAAGTGACAAACAGAAGGGCCCAGCCCGCACCAGGGGCCGCAGCCCGATGAGGTGCACGGCTCCGGCGGGGCATAGCCACCGCCGCACACCCGGCGGCAAAGCCGTGCCGGGCGTTGATTCAAGTATATTGTTACCGTTGAATGGTTATGCAACCCTGTTTCGCAGCTTATCACCGGGCTAAAGCCGCGGTGTGAGTGAGAACTCAGAACATTCCAGATGTGGTGACGCTTGTAGTCTAAGGTCTGAGCTCGGGGGCTTTCCCGTGATTATCTTCTAATGAGTTCGGCTGTATAGAGCTCGCGGTAAGCGCGATAGTTAGCCATTACTTTCTGTACGTAACCCTTTGTTTCTTCAAAACCAATCTCGGCTGTAAAGACTCCGGGATCTTTGTGTTTGGCGCGTTTCACCCAGCGCGCCACATTATCTTCGCCACCATTGTATGACGCAGCCACTGCTTCGAGCATATTGGGAAACATCTTCTCCAGATCCGCCAGATACTCACCGCCTATCAGAATTGAAATCTCCGGCCGGTAGAGTTCACTCTCGCCCAGGTTGCTGAGTCCTGCTCCTGGTGCATACCTCCGCGCAGCGTCGATAGTGAGCTGCAGAAGGCCACGCGCGCCCGCGGGTGATTTCGCAGTTGGTCGGAACACGCTCTCCTGACGAATGATCGAAAGGATGAAGCGAGGATCGAGTTTGCGCGCTTTTGCGGTTTTGAGGATTGCCTGGCGATAGGGCGCGGGGTATAAGGCGGCGGACCCACGGATTTGAGCATGGGTGCGTTCGCTTCGCTGCTTAACCAGGTCACGCGAGGGACCTTCGACGAGTTTGTCGAGTCGCTCAGCTGCCAGCCAGCCGTAGTAAGAGCCAGACGCGTCCGGGATGGAAAGGTACGCCTCAATCGCTTCGCGGCGTTTTCCTGCCCGGTCAAGACTGTAAGCTTTCAGATAAGCTACCTCAGAATGAGTTGTCAGTGATCCTTTTTGGAACCGCTTTTGGCTCAGTTCATCCGCTGTCTTCACCGCTTGTTGCCAATCTGCTTCGGCAACGTCCAGCCGAAGTTTAGTAAACAGCGCATTGGTTTCCGTCGGAGTACCCGCAAATCGCTGTCGCGTTCGCCCGATCCACGTAACCGCGTCCTGAGAGCGACCCGCTTCCCGAAGAGAGTCGATAACATTCAAATGAGCAGTATCGATGCGCTCACCCTGAGGGAAGCGAACGATATACTGGGCATATCTATCGGCGGCTTCCGAAGGTTTACCCATTCGTAGCAGGGCAGCGGCGCTAAAATTGAGCCCTTCACGGCCCTCCTTGGTTGAACCATAGTCGCGTACGAGCTGATCGAAAGCGGACACAGCCTCCGTATTGCGGCGGGACTGCAGATATGACCTGCCAATGCCCAGCAATGCTTCCGGTACCCTGGCTTCATGAGGGTAGTACTCGATAAAAGCTCTCCAGTGTTCGCGCGCCTCTTCGAACGCGCGGTTGGTCGTGTAGACACTTGCCCGGCGCAGATGTTCTGTCGCACTTAAACGCAAGAGCTTCCGGTCTGCTCCGCGTGAGCTGTCATCGCTCCGGCGCACGGAAGCAAGCGCGCCGTCATTTGCCGATTGAGCTGATGCGGCCAGGGGCAGGGTACCGGCACCATTCGCCGACGGGTTCGCCGAATTGACGTCCCCTCCGCTGAAAGTCACTGCCAGGGCCACAATTGTCGCAATTAAGACTGGCATGTTAATCATTCTCAGATCCTTATTACTCGCTCTGGTCCGCCTACGCTTCGATGATTTCAAAACTCGAAACGATTTCCACCGTTGGTCTTAATGTCGCGGCAACACTGCAATATTTTGTTTCGGAAAGCTCAATTGCCTGTGCCACCGACTTCTCAGAGACATTTCGACCCCTAACGACATGGTGTACCTCCATCCTGGAAAAGCTTCGCGGATGGTCCTCGCGCCGTTCGCCGTGCACTTCTACCCGGTATTCCGTAATGTCTTCACGTTTCTTTCGCAGAACGCCAATGACGTCCACTCCGGTGCAGCCGCCCAGGGCAATCAGCAGAAGTTCCATCGGACTGGGAGCTGCGCCACGCGTGTGATCAGTGTCGAGTGTGACCGCGTTTTCGGAAGGAGTGATACCTACGAAGAGATCGTTGCCGGCAAAGTGAACAACGGCCTTGGGATTATGCAAACTCATTCTGGAACCTCCGAGAGGGCAGCTTACCACATCATTTTTTCTGATCTTGGCGTCTTTGCCCCTTTGCGTCTTTGCGTGAACCTGATAGTCAGTCATCGCTCTAGGTTGGGGGGGATAGTTCACGCAAAGACGCAAGGAGGCAAAGACGCCAAGAAAGGCCTATAATGTGGCACAGGCCTTGTAAGTGTTCTGCGTGTTTTAGGCACGGACTGTGAGTCTGCAGATGGAGGATAACGAGAGATGACTGGAGCAAGAAGAGGTTTGACGGCGATTCTTTTAATTGCCCTATTGAGCGGTGGTTTTAACGCCAGCGGGCAGCAACGGAGTTACCGAGGGACTTATCAATCCGTTCTGCAATTAATACACCGAATCGAAGATCGTACAGACCTATTCCGTAACAGCCTGGATGCGGCGCTCGATCAAAGCACTATCGATGGGACTCGCGCCGAAGATAATATTAATCTTTTTATGAGGGACTTTGACGCTGCGGTCAGTCGATTGCGAGAGCGCTTTGGCCGGCGCCAGTCGACCGCGGTTGACGCACAGGAGGTTCTCAACCGGGCCGCGGCGATCGATGATTTCTTAAGGCGCCGCCCAGTCGATGCCCGTACGCAGCGTGCCTGGTCCAACCTTCGTTTGCAACTCAATCAGTTAGCTCGTGCTTATAGCGTTACCTGGCCGACACGCGCTCGCGTAAATCCAGGTGCCGGACCTCTCACTGCCAGCCGGCTTACCGGGACGTACCGCCTCGATCCGGGCCGGAGCGACGACCCGCGCGAAGCCGCCGAGAGAGCAACCCAGGGTTTGCCCTACAACGATCGCCAACGGATCAGTGACGAGGTTACCTCGCGGTTGGAATCACCAGACCAGTTGGCGATTGAAGTGCGAGGACGAACGGTGACAATAGCGTCATCGCGCGCCCCGCAAATCAGTTTTGAAGCCGATGGATCGGAAAGGTTGGAGGCCACCAGAGATGGCCGCACTACACGGGCGCGCGCCACGCTGACCGGCAACCAGTTGATCGTTAACTCCTCTGGCGACCGACAAACCGATTTTAATGTCACTTTTGATCCGATTGATAATGGCCGCAGGCTCAGTGTAACTCGACGTGTTTACGTGCAGGGTCTCGACAGACCTGTAGTGGTTCAGAGTACCTATGACAGAACCGCCGACATTGCTCGCTTCGATATCCAGACTGACTCCGATTATTCCGCCTCGACGGGCGCTTCGAGCGGCGATTTTATTGTGCCCAGCGGCGAAACCATCGTGGCGGCTCTGAATGAGGGCCTATCAACCCGCAATGCTCGGGATGGGCAAACTTTTACTGCGACCGTACAGCAGCCGTCCAGGTTCCAGGGTGCAACGATCACCGGTCGGGTATCAAATCTGCAGCGCAGTGGCCGTGTCACCGGAAGATCGGAGATGACACTCTCCTTCGACAGCATTCGTCTTCGCGACGGAAGGTCCCACCGATTTGCCGGGATCCTCCAGTCGGTACGAACGACGGACGGCGAAGTGGTGAAGGTAGATAATGAGGGCTCGGTGCGGGACGACAACCAAACCACCAAGACTGCTCAACGAGCCGCTATTGGCACCGCAGTGGGAGCCATCATTGGGGCCATTGCTGGAGGGGGCAAGGGCGCTGCAATCGGCGCCATCCTGGGCGCGGGCGGTGGTGCTGGTTCCGTATATGTCCAGGGTCGTGATGATCTCGATCTCAATCCGGGAACGGAGCTCACCATTCGATCTTCAGGACCAAGGTAGCCCGAATAATTAATGATCTCTTTTAGGGGCGGCAACGTCGGTTGCTGCCCCCCTTAGCGTCTGCGCTCCATTGATGTCTATGTTATTATCCTCACCGCCCAGAATCCTCACTCGCTAAAAAATCTTTTTCTACAGCTGGCCGAGTGCTGGTGGTCAGATGTCTTTGTAGAACATACACCGGGGGTTGCACGAATGTCTCGGGTCCTGGTGGTCGACGATGACGAAAACATTCGCGACACGCTATATGACCTCCTGTCGGAGGAGCACCTATGTCAAACGGCTGAAACTGCCGAAAAAGCTCTGGCGAGATTAGACGCGGAGTCTTACGATGTCGTCCTTACCGATATCTCAATGCCCGGGTTGAGCGGCCTGGAGCTTTTGGGACACATAAAGCAGAAATATCCAGACACACCCGTGATCGTAATTTCGGGAATAAGCGATCAGGAGTACGCCCAGGGAATGATCCGATTGGGAGCTTTTGATTATTTACTCAAGCCGTTTAGTTTGGAGGCGGTCACGAAAAGCGTGCACCGAGCGTTAGACCACCGCAGACGGTTGCTGGAGGGCTCTCAAGCGTCACAGGTTACAGATGAAGGACGGAAGGGTAGTCAAGACGACGCCACAGATTGGAGCATCGTAAAAGACAGATCTTGAGATTGTTGACTCTACCGAGGCAGTCCGACCCGAGACTAAGCGGCCACACAGGATAAGGTAGGTCGCGCCTCTTCAACTTCCCGCTGCGCAGGAAGCTCGCGAACCAGTTCGAAGATTCGCTCAGCGGTAAATGGCTTCGCGATTACCCAGTCGACGTCGGCTTCCTTCTGATCAGTTGATCCGACAACTTCACCCCACCCGGTAATCACTGCTATGGGGATCCTCTTGCTGTGCTGCCGAATGATTACGGCCAATTCCCACCCACTCATACCTGGCATTCCGACATCGGTGAAGACAGCATCAAATTCTCTGGAATCGAAGAGCGCCAGGGCCTCACGTCCGCCGGCAGCAGTCGAAACCGCGCAGCCTTCACTTTCCAAAAGTTCTCGAAGCAAGTCGCGCACACATTCTTCGTCGTCAACCACAAGTATTCTGAGTTGATTGGTGTTCTGTATTTCATTCGGCGGGCTGGGCAATTCCGCGCTTAAACATGTAAGTTTCGAAGCTGTTGAGGTAGACGTTGACCCGGTCCCGACTCTTGACGCCGGTATTGAAATGCGGAAAGTTGTACCTTTCGACACTTCTGAATGAACTGTAATAACGCCCTCATGACGCCTGATGATACCGAAGCCTACCGCAAGTCCAAGGCCCATCCCGGCTTTGCCCTTGGTGGTGAAGAACGGATCGAAAATGCGTGAGCGAATTTCCGGAGCCATACCGGTTCCCGTATCGGCAATCGAGATGACAACTGAATCATCGGCGTCTTCCGCCGCGAGAGTTAAGCGTCCGCCCATAGGCATAGCGTCGACCGCGTTGAGCACCATGTTCACCAGCACCTCCCGAAGCTCGGATTCATCGCCCATAACTTTCGACTTGGACCGTATTTGCAGTTCCAAACTGATGTGAATATTCAGGGCCTCCGCCTTATCTTTCCAGCGTGGCCTCGTGATTTCACTTACGTCGAACAGTATCTGGTCAATTGAAACGGGTGCGAAATCATGATCGCGGCGTTGACGCGCGAAGTCCTGAATGCGCTTGACGGTCTTCGCGCCGTCCTCCGCGGTCTTGATTATTATATTAAGCCCGCGAGTCATCTTCTCAGGATCGTTCGTGCGGAGCAGAAGTTGAGCTCGACCAAGAATCCCCGCGAGCGTGTTGTTGAAATCGTGAGCTATGCCCGACGCCAACTCACCAAGAGCCGACAACTTTTCTATCTGGGTGAATTGTTCACGAACACGTTCCTGCTCTGCAATATAGTTTGAAAGCTCCAGTACATGTTGCTCGGCTTGCTCGCCCTGGGCAGCAACTGCTTCAATGTTCTTAAGATAAGAGCGATAGGCGAGAAATACGGCTGTGATTAGCGGAAGAGTAATGACGATCGCGAAGAGCCCATCCTGGGCCGCTACAAAAGCCAGCCCGCCGGCACAGGTGATCAGCCAGCTAAATAGATTGAAGAGTCTTTTATGGTTTGCTGAGATGGACATTTCCCTGCCCAAGCGACGTGCGGTAAACGTTACCTGTGGTGTTTAAGTGGCTGGCTCTTACTGAACAGCCTGGGGCGCGGGCTCGTGAATCTAGATGGGCCAGAATGGCGATGACGCAGTGAAGGTGCGTTAAGTTTAGGGTGTCATTTCCCGATGGTGAGCGGCGGAGTTCTCCTCAGGAATCGGATGTCTGAAGAGACGACTCTACTTGAGGAAGATCGTGTCGTAGGCCGCCCGCAAGCTGAAACCAGCCTTCTGATAATAGCGCTGCGCCTTCTTGTTCTCTTCATTAACGAAAAGCACAATGGATTTGGAGTGTGACAGCAGCTTGCGCGCTAACTGAGACATGCAGCGCAAACCATGGCCGGTGCCAGTCTTCTCCGGAGTAACCCAAACGCCTTCGAGGTAGACTGCGTCGGGAGTATCAGATACCAGATCGGCTTTAAAAGTGAGTTTGCCTTCTTCAACGCAAACCCAAGTTCGACCTTGGGCGATGCGACGAGCGTACCGCTCACGGAAACCTTCTGGATCCTTTTCCAGCGGATTGACACCGCTTTCTTCGAACGCCATCTGAGCATGCACGGGGATAACTAACTCGAGGTCGCCGAGTGTAGCCACACGCAGCTCCAGCACTTCTTCTCGAACCTGCACAGGGCACCGCAGTTCTAACAAGAGTTCCCGGCAAGCAAGACGCATCTCTTGTCCGTCTACGGAATAGTTGTTCCAGAACTCATCGATCCGTTCTTTCTCCCCCATGATTAGATGAGGGGTCGCACTCTGACGCGCCAGATTAGCAAATGCCTGGAGTGCGCGATCCGTGCGTGTTTCCATCAGGACGGCGTGCCCAATCAGAGCAACGCCTTCCAGTCTTCCTTGTCGGTTGCGGCAGCCGTAGAAGGTGCCGCGGTTAAGCTCGCTCACGAGGCCGTTGTCGCGGATGAACCCGGTCATCGCAACCGTGTGCAAGGGACGCTCGGAGAGGAAGTCCAACACTTCTGCCTCGAAGTCCTGCGTGAAGCGAAGAGTAACTACATCGTTCTCGGTATAGCGCACCGGGACCGGCGAGGTACTGATTCTTGCTGTTGCAGTGTGAAGATACATGGCGTTAGTTCCTTTGTTGCTAGTGGGAAATCTTAGGATGCAAGATTTTAGTAACCTACATAATCCACTCCAGTATCTTCGTCAATTGGCATTGTCTGCGTAGGATCGCCACCGAGTAGCGCGGAAAATGCCTGGAGGATCGCATCGCTTAGGAGAACGCCATCGCTGAGGAGTACTCCATCGCTGAGCAACACGCCGTCGCTCAGAAGTACACCGTCACTAAGCAGCACGCCATCGCTGAGTAATACTCCGGTGGCGCAGAAATGAGCTCCACTTCCCATGGTCGTGCCATCGCTGAGCGGAATGCTGTCACTAAGCAGGACGCCGGATGACATCAACGTCGAATCAGAAAGCAAGACGCCGTCAGACAAAAGCACGCCGTCGCTAAGCAATACTCCTAGTCCATAAATCCTTTGGTATTTAGTAATCAGATTTGTACCGGTAGCAAACGTGCTGCCCATGATCACTCCCTGTGACCAAGTGAAAGTGTAGTTGGTTATCGTAGAGTTTGGGTTGGGCGCGCTGGTCGTTAAGAGCGAAACACCCAGCACCGCGCTCAGGGCATCGGTGCGCATGATTTTCGCCAATCGAACTGCGCCGTCAACGTTCAGTTCGCCGGCACCCTGTTCAAACAGATTGAAGTTCGGGATTTGCTGAGCCGTGTACATGAGAATCATCTTCACCATGTTCGGCGTGAGTTTGGGATTGGCCTGAATCATCAGGGCGGCGGTACCTGCCCCCAGCGGCGTGGCCATTGACGTGCCGCTTAGCTTCATCTGTGCGCGGGTGGCATTTGCGCTTACGTGAACATTGAGCGAGGGATCGTTCTGCAAAAGCAGGTTATTCGGAGACTGGGCAAAAATCAGCTTATTGCCAGGTGCAGCGAGTTCTGGTTTGACAAGATTGTCATAATGCTTGACGCCGCTGACGTCCGTCCATGCGCTCCGGGTGGGTCCTCGCGAACTGTAGCTTGCGATGCTATCATCGCCTCGGCCATCCGTTCCCTTGGTATCGACGGCACCCATAGTAATCACCGACGGTTCAATACCTGGAGAATGGATATGACCATAAACCTTTTCACCCACTCCATTCTTTCCATTATTTCCGGCGGCTGCGAACACCACTACGCCAGCGTCGACGAGTCGTCGTGATGCAACACAAATAGGGTCATCCTTGTAAGAGTTTACGGCCGGCATCCCGAGGCTCATGTTAACAACGCGGATGTTGTGGTCACTATGGTGGCTCATTAGCCAGTCGAGTGCACTCAGGAGGCCAGATACCGATCCAATGCCCTGAGAATTCAGTACGCGCAGGTTAACTATGCTTGCTTTAGGGGCGATGCCAATATATTTGCCATGGGAGACCATGCCGTTACCAGCCGCTGCAGAAGCTACGTGAGTGCCGTGGCCGTATGGATCGTCTGTGCGCCCTTCACCGGTGAAGTCAATGCTCTTGACTAGACGCGAACGTGAAGTGCCAGCCTCCAGAAACGAAACGTGGTCGGGATAAATTCCAGAGTCCACGATAGCGATAGCCATACCGGCGCCGTCGAGAGGGGTGGTAGTACCAAGGAGACTGGTTGGGCCGAGGGAGCGAATATTGTCGCTGCCTGTGGTGCGCGCTACGTGGCCGCCCAGCGATCTCACTTCACTGTCTATGGAAATGAACTGAACCTCTGGAAAGGAACTGAGTGATTCAACCACATTCGCCGGTAGTTCCACCGCCAACGAGTTGAAGTGCTTGAACTGTTTCTTTACGCTCACGCCATTAGCCCTCAGAAGTGCTTTGAGTTCATTGCTGGGCCAATCATTCAGCTGCAGAATGACCTTTATACCGTTCGCGCTGGGCTCTTTGCGAGTACGCTCTCGAAGATCACCGGCTACCTTTCGATGCCCTCTCTCCGCTTTGTTGCGCTTATCGCCCTTGGCGCTGGCCTTGTCCACCACCAGAATGCCACAACATAGTGACAATACCAGCGATGCGTATAAGAACCAGGTTAAAGCCAATGATCGTTTCGTTCTTTTCATTTCAAGCCATCCTCAGTGAACAGTTATTCAAGCTAACGCCCGGTAAAAGCTATTCGGGCGCACATCCCATTTGGCAACGACCGTGCCAGCCACATACTTACCCATAAGTATCGGATTTAGTGGGTTTAGCGGCTTTCGAAAAATCTCGTCATAGGTCATCAGGTCGCGCGTGCGGTCAACCTGATGGGCATGTCATCAATCTGATAGGATTTCGGGGATGTCCCAGGAGCACTACCTTCCGGAACTTATAGAGGTACATCGCGATCGCGTCTGGCACCGCGAATCAGAAAACCGTATCGAAGACGCCCTGTCAGCGGAGAGGTTCATCGAACGGGTGGGCTTCTGTAGCACTTTGACGGATTGTCGTCGGCCGGGCCCTTCTCTTTACATCGCAGTTTGTGGTCGTCGTGACGCGTACATGCCGCGCAATGTTCAAAAGGACCCTGAAAGCAGGCTCGCCTGGTCCATCAAGGACGATCTAATGCGACGCGGCCGGGTATATTACGCGAAGCTTAAGAGAGGCCGTTTGACCTTCGTTGCCCGCCGAATGCTTCCTTACTTTCACGCCCTCTGGGGCGTACCTGTGGGAAAAGAAGCTGGAGTTTTATCGGACGACGCGAGCTCGGTTTTGGGAGTCCTGCGCCGGGAATGGGAGATGGGAACTAGAGATTTGCGGCTCGCAAGCAGTATAGGTGAGCGTGGTCGCTTTAACAGGGCAATAGATGATCTTCAGAAAACGTTTAAAGTGATTCCGAGCGACGTAATATACAAACCAACGTTTAGCTATATTTGGTCCCTCGCGGAAAGCCGATTTCATGATGAGTTGGAGCTCACAGTGAGCAGGGAAGAGGCCTTAAAGGAAATCGCTCGTGCATACCTGAGCGGGGCCGGGATGACGATTCGGGGCGAACTGGCCAGGGTCACCGGCTTGTCCAGGACGGAGGCAGGTTCTGGCAGCTGGTCTCTCGTAGATGAGGGTGTCGCTCTGCGGTTGGAACCAGGCGTATACAGCTGGGGCGAGTTGCCTTAACTTAGGGTTCCAGCCTGGACCTCTCAGAGGTGCCGATTGAGGATCGTTCTTTTAGATCGCGTTCAGCCTCCTGCAGAGTTTTCCTCTCCAATTGGTCCATCTCTATCACAAGTGGCAGGTGCTCTTGCGTCGCGCTTAGACGTCGCAGCATTGCATGAGTTTCCGCCTGATTAAGACTCCTGCTTGCCGCCGCCTCAATCGTTTGCAAGCGAGCTCTGGCTTCGGTCAATCGCGCGTTAGCCTCAGTTTTAAGGCTTTGCAGTTGCTGTTGGTCCGACTCGAGATCAACCAGCAGAGTGGTTGTATCGGCCCCGGCGAGAGTGCGAGCCCGGTTGATTCTGGATCTGACCTTTACCAGTTCTTTATCGGTCTTCGCAATAATACGACTTGCGGTCAGGCGACTGGCCAGGGTTTCCCGGTACGCATCAGCCAGCAGAGGGTTGTGTTTGCCTGTTTCAAGTAATGCCTCCCGCTCAGCTGTAGACAATTCCTTTGTGAACCAGACGACTTCTGTGGCCGTGATACCATCCGCTGCCAGCCTGTCGCGCAAGCCTCGTAACCATCGGTTGCGATAGAGGTATAGAAGCATCATCACCAACGCACCAGCGACGACGCCCAGCGCCAGTCCGATACCCGCAAAGAGGAGAAAGACAGCCGCAGCGTCGGTAGCCGCAGACGTAAGGAACAGAAAGAAAAACACGACTGGAAATGGAAGCGCTATTAAGGGAAATGCGATCCAGGGAATCCACCGAAAGAAATTCGCAACTTTCTTATCTCTAGCAGTCAGCTTTCCGGGCGTTTGTTGAATCATAGTGGTGGCAAAAAGGTTCCAAGCCTGACGATAACCTGACCAGCTCGCACAAGCGTAATTACTTCATCCGGTGGCTCACTGCTAGCCTCTATGACGTAGGCGCATCCGTCAAGACACCGAGGCCAGGGGGCGGATTATCTTAGATGCCTGTATAATGCGCAAAACTCTTCAGGACTACCAGGAGTAAGCAATGAAAACAGTTTCACTACTCGCCGCAGCAATGTTTACTGGACTGGTGCCCTTCATGGTCGCGAGTTCCGGCCATCAAGCCGCTTTTGCTCAAACCCCGGCCGTATCTTCTGCGAGTCGATCGGGTGCGGCCCGACCGGTGACAATACCCATTAGTGTTCGGGTCAAAGGCGAAAAGCGGGAATCCGAACTACAAATGATCGAACTGACAGTGACCGAAGACGGCGAGCCTCAGACCCTCCTATCGATTCGTACAATCAAAACCAACGACCCATTAACGCTGGCAGTGCTTATTCAGGACGACCTGGTGTCCTCAATAGGTAATGAGATCAAGCCACTGAGAGAGTTCATAAACCGTCTGAAGCCCGGATCGAGAGTTCTTGTTGGTTACTTGAGAACTGGTTCACTACAGGTCCGCCAGAAGTTTACGACAGACCTGGAAAAGGCGGGCAAAGCGCTCCGGATCCCAGTGGGATTTGCGAGCGCCGCGCCTTACAATCCGTATGTACAGGTTATTGAGGCTGTCCGACGATTTGATTCGCAGCCTTCGGGTCGAAGAGCAATACTTCTCGTGTCAGATGGGCTCGACCTCTCCCATGGTGCTGACTCGAGTTCCGCGGGCCAGAGCTTTGACTTGCAGCGAGCCATTACTGAAGCGCAACGTCGAAGTGTCGCAGTTTATGCTTTTTATGCCCCCACGGTGGGGGGGCGAGACCCTATGTTGGCGGCGAATGCGCAGGGGTCATTACTGAGACTTGCTGAAGAAACAGGTGGCAGAGCGTTCTTTCAAGGCACAGGCGCGCCGGTGAGTTTTGATCCCTTCATTAGGGAGTTGACAACGTCTCTGGGCGAGCAGATAGCTCTTACATACCTCTCGACCCACCCGGAAAAAGGCTTCCATCGGATCCAGGTACGTTCATTATCACCCGGCGTGCAAATAGATCACCCCTCCGGATACACGCGTTAGCATCTGGGCGCAGCGTTTAGTAACTCAGAAGAAAAGCCTACTGTACGGTTGCTGCCAGCAGGGAACCGCGCCTATCGGTTGCTACGGCCCATCCGTCGCCAAGGCTTCCAATCATTCCATGAAAGTAAATGTCACTACCTGAGAGAACTAACAGGACGTCACCGGCGTGGTAGCGCGGGTCTGCGAGAGGGAAACGAATGACGGTAGCCTGACCATTTTCCTGCTCCAATGTCTCAAACGAGAAATTGTCGGCATCAACTAAGTACGTTTGCGAATTGTTGGCGACTCTTTGCTCGTCTGGCATCGTGCAGTCTCCTCGGCAGCGCTGCTTGCAGTCATTTTTAGATCCGGTTAACTCTACGACTTTATGCGGGTATGGAATTAGTGGGGCGGCATGTGGGGCTCGAACCCACGACCTCCTGAACCACAATCAGGCGTTCTAACCAACTGAACTAATGCCGCCACATATTGAATGTACTGAGAAATATTGCCCCTGGCAGGACT
>JBHENP010000055.1:30992-31384 GCA_046261995.1 Pyrinomonadaceae bacterium | reverse complement strand
AGCCATACCATCCTCCTGAGTTCAATACCGTATCTTGGGCAAGACGATAGACGGAATCGCGGAATTAGTCAATACCGTATCTTTTAGTCGGAAGATTATTTTTGCAATTACGTCTCGGAATTGAGAAAATGGGCCGCCTTTGAGGTGGGCAAGCAATGGAAAAAGGTCAAATAGTTAACTTGAGACGTTCGATCATAAGTGGATTGAATGCAGGCTGGTGGACGTGCTCGAACAAACGGCTATTGTTTGCAGTGAGCAGGAATGGCGGGATTCCCGAAAGCAGAAGCGCGAGCCAAACTGCCTTGGCTGGCCGCTGAATAGCATCAAAGAGAAAAGGGCGTCACCGTCTCCGGCAACGCCTACTGAGGATGGCTCGTGACTCAATTGACTGG
>JBHENP010000055.1:370-30982 GCA_046261995.1 Pyrinomonadaceae bacterium | reverse complement strand
TAGCCGTATAACTTCGTCGAGTAATTCATCTTCCGTAGATGGCTTGACGAGATAGCCCTGGGCTCCAGACGCATACGCTCGGGCTTTGTCTGCATCAAAAGCCGCACCTGTGTAGAAGAGAATGGGTATCTTCGAGTCAAACTCCCGTATCTGTTTGCAGAGATCATCGCCGGAAACCCCCGGCATCCAGCTATCCATAAGACAAAGATCGAACCGCTCGCGTTTGATCAATTCGAGAGCCTTTGATGCATTGTCCGTGCAAATTACTTCATAACCAGCTCGCGTTAGTTCATACGCAATCAGTTCGCGGGTATCTGCATCATCCTCTGTACAGAGAATACGGCCTTTGGGGGAATTCATAGCCCGTGGCGACCTTTCTTCGGTTGTGGGTTGGACTGATTGACGGAACCTCTAGGTGAGTTAAACTCTATACTAATCAAGGCAGACAGGCAAGCACTGGGACAAGGCACGTGCCAAAACCCAAAGTCCAAATCTCAGATTAGGACACTACCCCTCGAACTTCTCTCATTGACAAGAAAAAGTAGAGAGCGATTGAACCGATCTGTCTAAATGGGAATGTCTGATTAGTAAACTGCTATTCCAGTACGCTGCTCCGAGTTTCGTAATGCTTGCAATGCAAGTCAGATCCAATGCGTTGCCGGCGTCCTTCAGCTGTTGTCACCCACTCGCGAATCGTTAGCGGCGGATCATGTCGAACGTGCTGCTGGTGACCACATTCCAACTCGGCGACCCAATGCAGATCGTCGTCTTGATGAAAACCAATAATTTTACGGCCCGCTTTTGCTTTGACGTTTTGATTTGAAGGGCTTTTTGTTCTCTCGCGTTGCGCTCGTCAGTTCTTTTTGCTCGAAATTGTCGTCAAAAAGAGAGTTCTGGGGGGTGGTTGCGGAAAAATCGTGGGTTCGTGAGGATTACTCAGACTGTCGCCGCCCCCGGACATGAAGGGCCAATTCCACGCGATTACTTAGATCTTTCTTGTCAAGAATGCGGCTGATATGACCTTCTATAGTGCGCAGACTGAGTTTAAGTTCGGCCGCGATTTCTTTATTGCTCAACCCGCGCGCTACGCCTTCCGCCACGCGCCATTCCGCATCGGTCAAATCTTCGTCCCGCAATAATTCATAATTCTCGGGTTTGTGCTCACCAAACAACCGTGCCAGATCGGAGTGAGTGCGCTGCACTCTTTCGAGAATGCTTTTTACGACAGCTATCAATTCTTCGGGCTCGAAAGGTTTTGTGATGTACGCATCAACACCCGTGTGAAAGCCGGCAATCCGATCTGATGTTTCATCTTTGGCTGTGAGGAATACAATCGGTATCAAGCGACTGCGAGGGGATGCCCGCAAATTTCGCACAAGAGTGTATCCATCCATTCCAGGCATGCGAATGTCGCTGATTATGAGGTCAGGCAGATTTTCTGCAACACGTACCATGGCCTCTGCGCCGCGACGCGCTGTTAGCACGTCATAGCCTTCGGCACGAAGAGTCTCAGATACGGCGAGCAAAAGACTTGGATCGTCATCGAGTACTAATAAGCGCTTAGACATTTTCAGCGACCTCATTACTTCGTCGTCCACAACCACCCTCTCGCCACAACCGTAGGTGCACGGTGAACGTGCTGCCACGGCCCAGTTCGCTCTCAACGCTGATTCGTCCGCCCATCAACTCTGTAACATTGCGAGCCAAATAAAGGCCCAAGCCGACGCCGGACACGTCAGCATCTTCTAATAATTCGGCGTCGGTAACAGCATTACGCGTCGCTGCTGAATGAGGAGCTGGACGTCCACGATGAAATTTATCGAACAGAACCGGCATATCCTCGGCGGGAATGCCACGTCCGTTGTCGGTCACGGTAATGGCTACTTCCTCTTTGTCGGCATTCGCGGCGATGACAATCTTTCCTCCGTCTGGTGTGTACTTGATTGAATTCTCGATGAGGTTTGACAGCACCCGGCGAAGCGTTTTCGGGTCGGCACACACAAGCGGAAGCTTTGCACCGGGTTCAACTCGAAGTTGATGTTGTCGCTTCTCAGCGGCGCGTACAGCGGACTTCACGCTCGTCGCTATAACCTCATGCACGTCCACACGTTCATGTGTAATGCGGAATACGCCACCCTCAATGCGCGCAAGGTCGAGCAGATTCAGTACTAGATCAATCTGGCGGTCGCATTCGATTGAGATTGTTTCGATATACTCTCGTCGTTTTTCGTCGCTGAGTCCTTCCCGCATCAGCAGTCGCGTTAGCGCCTTAATGGTTGTCAAAGGCGTGCGCAGCTCGTGTGAGGCGCGTGAGACAAACTCGGATTTCAAAGTGTCAAGTTCAGCGAGATGCGCTTCTCTCTTCTCTAATCGCTGGGCCATGGCATTAAAACTGGCGCCCAAGCGGCCCATCTCGTCATCACCATCGCTGGGTGCACGTGCTGAAAAATTGCCCTCGCCAAATTGTTGTGCTGCAAAATCTAGTAGTCGCACGGGACGCGCGATTCTTTGCGCAATTAACAATGCTGCCGCCGTGCTACTGAACACGACCAGCAAACCCACCAAACCATATCCACTGAGTTGCCTCCATGCGGGCGCGTATAAAACTGAACTAGGAACCCCAACTAATAGGGAGTAGCCAGTAGTGCCTGCGCGAGCCAAGCCGTAGACACGTTCGACGTTGTCAATGGAACTCTTGCGGACGATTACACCAGTGTTGCGATCGTTCAGTACCATGTCTACCGTCGAGTCTGTTAAATCGACTCCCAGAGAAGTTTGTGATCCCTGGCTGCGATAGATGATTCGGCGCTCGGGGTCGAGCAGCGTAACCAGCGCTCGCTCTGGCAACGTCACACCTTGAAAAATTTGCTTCAACGAAGAGCCGTCAATCCGTCCAACTACTGCACCGCCTTCTTTCACTGGAACGGCCACCACGAGTGAGTATCGGCCTTCGCCCTTAGTCCAGTCCGTCTCCACGCGAGCCATCCCATTCCGAGTTTCCGACAACACTCTTTCAGATAAACCGGATGGAAGACTCTCCGCTGTCGCAGGCTCTATCGCCACAGTCTTGCCGGCGGCGTCCAACACCCGCAGATCCGTCCAATGGGGCCGCGGAGCCATTGCCGATTCCAATACGTAAGGGAGGGAGCCAGCGGTTACCTCTTGGCTTGACTGTGCTGCAACCGTGCGGAGAGTTTGGTTTTGGGCGTCAAGCCAGTGGTCGAAAAGGACTGCCGCCAGTTCAGCTTGTTGCTCCAGGCCTTCATTCAGTTGCTTTTCTTTAGATCGCCAGACGGACCACAAAAGCGCCAAGCCGACTATGAGCAACGGCACAACACCTCCGATCGCCAATGTCAATAACCGTCTGCGGATAGTCACGTTGTGCCTTCAATCCGATGTGTCATGGGTGACTATAATAATAAACCACGCACTGTTGAGCACACGAGGAAACACCTGCATATAGCACGTGATAACACGCTCGTGCCTGTCCCTCAGCTCACATAGCATACATTCATGCCATTTGAGGATCACAAAGCGTTGCGCAGGAATTTGATCGACAAATACGCGCGTACGAAATTTGCCCTTTGGGAGTTATCGCGCGAGATCTATGAATATGCGTATGAGCATTATTCATTACCGTTTGAGTGGGAGCGAGACAACATAGTTGTAACCTCACACGCACCGATGGATGCGGACTTTGGTTTTGAGCAACTCACTTTAGTGACGCCAAGTCCTCGAGAAGTTATTTGGCTCTTTGGTCGCCTGCGCGATGCCTTTGGTGACTTGATTAGTGGTCCAGGGAAACTGGAGTTCTATGCACGACTTGCTGAGGCAATTCGCATTCACGAAATTGCGATAGATCGGGAGCACAAACTGAACAGCGTGCTAAGGGCCGCAATGCTTGAAGCCTTTCTCATACTTGAGGAAATGGAAAAAGGGACAGTTCAGATGCGGCCGGATAATCAAATCACTTCCATCGTCGAAGCAGATACAACAACGCAACCCGACGTTTGCGTCCGTTATCCGCCGTCAAAGGTCATCAATGCAAGCGCTTAAGGACCATCAAATCGCTATTCAGAACTTGATGGATTACACCACCGTGCCCGCAGGTTGGGAAATACGAGGAAAACTGTGGACTGGTCAATCGACCAAATCCACCGTCAGTTGTCCAAAGTGTGGCCGCGTTGGAGTGCTCTCGTCTCTGGAGGGTTATCGGCGTGTAATTGTTCACACTGGTCGTATTGACGCTGACACTCACAGGAATTGATTACTGCGAGATTGGGTTCGTCGCGGCACACGCAAACTAAGCAGTAAATGAAACATCTAGGATTAATCTAAAACGCGTTTATGACCCTCTTACTCCCGCAGACGGTACAAGCTTTCTCGTTGAGAGACTTTGGCCTCGAGGTGTCAAGAAATAAAATTGCATGTGGAAGGATGGCTTAAGGACGTAGCACCGAGCACCGCGTTGCGTCGTTGGTTTGGACATGATTCAAAGAAGTGGCCCGAATTTCGGCGACGATACTTTCATGAATTGAGCGCCAACGTTGCCGCCCTGGAGCCCATTATCAAAGCGAGTCGCAGCGGTCCAGTAACGCTTATCTATAGCGCGCATGACAGGAAGCACAACAACGCGGTTGCATCGAAAGATTATGTTGATTCACGAATCCGAAGCAAGAAATGTCACTCGGGGCGCGACGGCTACGGAAGTGAGTTCAGCCATAGAAAAAGTGAAGGAAGGAACATGAAAACAACTTACCAAGCAAAGCAGTTCAATTTGAGCGGACTGAAGGGTATCTCTGACGAAACCTTGGAGATGCATTCAAACTTTATGAGGGATACGTAAGACGACTAATGATTTAACTAACCGGATTTCGGAATTTCTCGCCGATGGCCAGGTAGACCCAGGATGAAATGCCGGCCTACTCCGAACTGACACGCCGTTTGGGATTTGAATACGACGGTATGGTCTTACATGAACATTACTTCGCCAAACATGATGAAGGCTGGTACGGGCGAACCGGAAATAAGACTTCCGCGTTTCGCAAAGCAGCGGAGCAGAGTTTCGGCAGTTACGACATCTGGCGAGCAGACTTCGTTGGCATTGGTAAGATGCGCGGCGTCGGCTGGGCAATTTGCTACCAGGATCCAACGAACAGGCGGCTCTCCCATCATTGGATTACATTGCACCAGATCGGTAACGTCGCCGGATTTACGCCCGCGCTCGTAATGGACGTGTGGGAGCACGCTTTCCTGCTGGATTACAAACCAGCCGAACGACCGAAATACATCGAGGCCTTTTTCTCCAACATTGACTGGAACGCGGTTGATAACCGTCTTCAGATCACCGCGACCGCAGGTTCGGTAAAACAATGATACGATCTAATAAGTAAGAAGCTGACGGATATCAATAAGCAGTTTGCTAGCTGATTTGGACTGACAGCATGGAAACCGATCCTCCGTCGAAGCCTTCCACAGGGAAGCTGATCTGCTCGCCCTCCCTCACTTGAGCGATCACGTACAGGAGAGGCAAATAGTGGTCGGGTGTGGGAACCGACAAGATCGCGTCACGCCCTAACGTTTCGTAAGCGATAAGTGGATCGTGATCCCCGGCGAGCAAGAGTTCGCGCGCTCGCTCTTCAAATCGCACGGCCCAGTCGAGCGGCTCGACCTGTTGACGACCCCAGGCATAGGCGTGCAAGTTGTGTACGAGGTTGCCGCTTCCCATGATGAGCACCCCTTCCTCGCGCAAGGCAGAGAGTCGCTTTGCGGTCTCGTAATGGAACGCCGCTGATTGCGTCTCGTCGATACTAAGCTGTAAGACAGGGACATCGGCTTCAGGAAAGACGTGGCAGAGCACGGACCAAGTCCCGTGATCTAACCCCCAGTGCGTATCTAATCCCACTGAAACTGGTGCAAGCAAATCTTTTACGCGCTTCGCAAGCTCCGGGTCGCCCGGCGCCGGGTACCTGACCTCATACAGCTCGCGCGGGAAGCCGCCGAAGTCGTGAATCGTGCGAGGCTGGGAGACAGTCGTCACCGCCGTCGCCGGAAAATACCAGTGAGCGGAAACGCAAACAATCGCTGTCGGCCGCGGCAGTAGACTACCAATCCGCGCCCAGCCCTCCGTGTATCCGTTCCTTTCGAGCGCGTTCATCGGGTTGCCATGCCCGAAGAAAACGGCAGGCATTGGCTTCGCCATTTCATACTCCTCGCTTGAGTGGCGTTCTATTGCATGACGTCCGCCTCATCAATCCCACCTGTCGTAGAAAAGTTTCTCCGCCAGATCTCGCCAGCCTTCCAGGGGACCACAACGCGCTCGATCGTGATAAAGCGTTACACGCGGAGATGCGAAACGCCGCGACAATTCTGATCGAAGCCGGGGGAAAAGCGGGGTCCGGGAAACTCCCCCAACCCGGACAGCGGGTGCAGGAGCCGCGGCCAAATAGACCCCATCAATCTAGGCACGCGCGGCGACGCGAGCAGCGACTCGTGCGCGCAGCTAAACGCCGGCAGAATTATGAGACTATGAGTAAAAGTTAGGAGGGATGCAAGGATGCCCGATTCCACCGCCAGAAAGCGTCTGAAGAAAAAAATGCTCGACCGATGGGAGAACGAAGGCGGAAGGATTGCCGCCGACTCGACGATCGCGGACGAAAGCAACCCGGCGAGTAAGCCTGAGAGCGCAGATAACCGCCTGCCCGCCTCCCGGCATGACTCGACGGCTAGTAAGCCCACAGTTCGCGGACGGAAGCGTCAGGTTACTCAGAAATGAGCCGCGCTGATTCGCCTCGTCCACTCCGCTAAATTCTGGAGTAGTTGGCGGATGAACTCTCTCGTCGCGTCATCCGTCAGGTTTCCCGTAGCGTCGAACTTCACGGAAGCGTTGCCGATCATTACCTCTGGCTGGTTAACGGGAAACATGTTGAGGAAGACCATCATCTGGCGCAGGTGGTATTGCGCTCGCGCCGTCCCAATCGTTCCGACCGCAGCGCCCATGATTGCCACCGGCTTGCCATTCCACTCGCTGTCTCCATAGGGACGGGACGCCCAGTCAATCGCATTCTTCAAGACTCCCGGAACTGAATAGTTGTATTCGGGGGTCACGAACAGGATGGCATCCGCGTCACGAATACGACTCTTCAGCTCTACAACTTTGGCAGGCGGATTCTGCTCCTCGTCCTGATTGAAGCCTGGAATGCCGTCAAGCTCGAACGTTTCAATTATCGCACCCTCGGGCACGAGCTCCGTCGCCGCGCGCAGGGTGGCGCGATTATAGGATTCGCGGCGAAGGCTGCCAGCGATGCCGAGGATGCGAATTGGGTTGCTCATTTGGCGCTCTCCTTATTGTCGTGGATTCAGATTACCTCGACCCTAACGAACTTGTTGACAGGGCAGGGACAATTTGCAGGACAGTCGTGAATGCGGCGTGTGTTTAATACTCTGGCGGTACAGTGATCATCTTTGATTCAGCGATGAGCCGTACGATCTCTTCAACTAAATCATCGCCTAAAACTGGTTTGACGAGATAACCTTGCGCACCCGCGGCAAACGCGCGTGCTCTATCTTCGTCATATGCCGCGCCCGTGTAGAATAAGATTGGCGTTTGTGAATCAAACTCGCGTATCTGTTTGCACAGTTCATCGCCTGACACACCTGGCAGCCTACTATCCATAAGACAAAGATCGAAACGCTCGCTTTTTATTAATTTGAGTGCCTGTGGTGCATCATTAGTGCAGATCACTTCAAAACCAGCTTGTTCCAGTATGAACGTAAGCAGATCGCGTGTATCCACGTGGTCCTCTGTACAGAGAATACGGCCTTTAGGGGAGGTCATCGACGGAGGCCCTCAGGAGTTAGAGCAGTTGCGTCGTCTTATATCATTCAGCAAACAAATATAAAGGGTCTGGGACAGAACATTATCAATTAGATCATTTGGTTGTCGATGCTCCGTTTCTAACTATCTCGAAACGACACCTCGGCGATTCCTCTCTGTGGCATTGCTCCCGAACTGGGGCGCCGACAATCGTAGCGACCAGAGCTTCGGCAAGTTTACAAACTTCCGGATGGCTGGAGACCGATGCTGCCAAAGGACAACTTCCGCTGCGTATAACGAAACCGTCTCCATTTTTCTCGACTTTCGCGCTTCCTCCCAGGCTTTCCAATACTTGCAAAGCTTTTTGTAAACGACTCTCTAAGGTTCGGGCGCGCGCTGATGAAGCTGCGCCATCTGCAATCGAGCGCCCTACTTCACGAAGAATCTGGTCCAAGGCCTCCCGCGGTAGGCGATCCTTTAATACGGAAATAAGTTGATTGAGCAGTGCGTCGTAAGCTTTGGGAAAAAGAAGTTCTGCCTCAGCCGTCAATTCATATGCGAAGTGCGGCTTGCGATGACCTGGCTGTATGCCGCTCTGTCTAATAAGACCATCTCTTTCCAGTGATAGCAGATGTGCACGTACGGCATTGTCTGTCAGGCCCAGTTCCTCTTTGAGTTCTTTGACTGTAGTCGCGCCGTTTCGAAGTAATGTGATGATCCGGCCCCGTGTACTTTCGAAGAAGCGTTCACCGAGTTTTGTATCCTTCATCCCCGTTTCCTCGGGCCGCAGTATACATTTTCTGGGCGATAAACACAATAAAGCAAGGGTTCACTTGACTTATTGTGGTAAAGCTGTATTCTCTTGATAAAACGACCGATAGATGGTTGTAGACATTAATTCTTACTTGAAGGAGAGAGGATCCATGGAACACATATTCGATAGCACGTCGGAGATCGCCTCAATGCGAGAGACAAGGGTCGTCGCTCGAGCCCCAGTTATCAGGCCTATCAAGTCCTGCGGCTAGGTTTCACAGTAGCGACATACTTTTCGGACTCGATAAGTTTTTCAATCTCATGGTGAACTGGGAGCAATACCTGCCCCCATTCGTTAACAATCTTCTCGGCGGTCAAGGTCACTATTTGATGCTGGCGATCGGCGTCATCGAAATCATCGCAGGTTTGGGCATCGCCTTTAAACCAAAGGTTTTCGCTTACGTCGTGTCGGCGTGGCTCCTATTAATCGTAGCCATCTCTTGATGATTCCTGGCTACTTCGATATCGCATTGCGAGATTTTGGGTTGTCCATCGGCGCATTCGCGCTTGCGCGTTTGAGTCGAGAATTCGATCGCTAACCAATGGAACGGCAGGAGGTTGATTCATGAGTAACACTGCCTTAAGTAGCGCGAACGCTGCGCCGTCCCAGGTAATCGAAGAGGTGATTACGCGGGAGGAGTCTCCACGACGTCACGAGCTTGATGGGCGGCGCGGTGTCGTACCTAAAAACGAACTTACGACTTTAGTAACCGCTGAACGCTTCGCCGCCGCCAGGCTCCGCGCCTCGTTGAATGGAGCGCTCGCCCAATGCCCGGTTACTGGTGTCGAGATCGTCTCAGCAGTACCGGAATGGCTCGAATTAAAAGTGCCTTGTGATCTCGGAGCTATCGAGCTGCTGCAAAGGCTGATTACAGAGCTCGACGCAGATCTGCCGGAGGAACTCGGCGAAGCAATTAGTTATGCGTTCCGCGAAATGCTGAGCAATGCCGTCGAGTATGGTGGTGGACTCGACGCGTCGAAGCGTGTCGAGATCAGATTCATTCGCCTCAAACGAGCGATCATCTGCCGAATCAAAGATCCGGGTACCGGGTTCGATCCAACACAGGTTGTTCACGCTGCCATTAACAATCCAACTGATGATCCACTTCGACACGCGTCCTTCCGTCAAGCTGAGGGCTTAGGTGCGGGCGGATTCGGCATTCTGCTGACAAGTCAACTGGTGGACGAGTTGGTTTACAACGAGCAACACAACGAATTGCTGTTTGTGAAGTACCTCTTCTGAGCATAAAGGTAGCGTTCGATTGCTTAATCTCAAGAAAACAACATCACCGACCTCGCGTTCGGGGAATCAACAATTTTCTTCCGGACGACGCGATACTTCAGCTACGCGTGACCGGAACGATTCGACGTCGTTGCGACTCCGACTGTTAAAACCAAAGACGATCGAGCAGGTAGCACAGGCCCGCCTACCGACCGAGTTCGGCGAATTTCAAATTATCGGTTACCGCTCAGTGACTTCCAATGAAGAGTTCGTGGTCCTCGCGCATGGGGAACTGCGAAGCGAATTTCCGACGCTCATCCGCATTCACTCGCAATGTATGACAGGCGACGTATTCGGATCGGTCAAGTGTGATTGTGGGAAGCAGTTGCGCGCCGCAATGGAAAGGATCGCGCTCGAAGGCCGTGGGGCAATTGTTTATCAACAACAGGAAGGCCGCGGGATCGGCATCATCAATAAGATTAAAGCTTACGCTTTGCAAGATCAGGGTGCCGACACAATCGAAGCAAACCTGCAATTGGGTTTAGACGTGGATGCACGTCAGTACGAGCAGTGCGCGGAGATATTACTTGACCTGGGACTGCGCCGCGTTCGCGTGATGTCAAACAACCCGGGAAAGATACAGGCGCTGGAAGAATCCGGTCTCGAGTTAGTTGCGCGTGTACCGCTTGAGATTCAACCGACAGGCGCAGCATCCCGTTACTAAGAACGAAGAAAGAAAAGATGGGCCACTTGCTTGATCTTGGATGAAATGTATCTCCGACTGACGCGTGGAAACACCTGTCATTTCGAGTGGTAATACTGTCGACGGTCTTGGCGGCCAACGATACGCTGACATGCTCAAGGATCTTTCCTAACGGCGGAATGAATTTGAAGTCCCAGGCGAAATGAGCGAGCTAAGGAGAATCTGTTACTTGTGCTTACTAACCGATGAGGAGGAAAACCATGTCCCAAGGAACTGTTGCAAAGGAATCTAAGCTAAAGGTTTATACGAGAGGCGGCGGTAAACAACTTGAGCAGCCATACGAAAAGCCGGTCATCTTACCGGCTCCCGAAAACAAGGACGCAGCGACACATGCCTGGGCCGATGCCCGGTTTGCGACCGACATCATGGCTGAACACGCATTCTTCTTTGCCCTGCTGATGCCGCCGGAAGTTGCAGGAAAAGAACGTGCTGAAGCGCTTCGGTTCTCTGAAGTGTTCGCAAACCTGCATCAGAAGATTGACGCGAACGCTCCACCTGAGCGCGGCGACTTGAACCGGTTTGCGAATGACGTAGTGGAACAGATCAAGCCCCTCATTGAGTACAAAGCTCAAATGGCCGACGCGCAGCGAAGCGGTAAATTGCGTAGCCTGGTATGGCCTCTTTTCTTCGATCACACCCAGCATGAGGCCGAACGCTGGTCGCGTCGCCTCGACGCGTTAGCAAAGGGAGAATCTGAGTTTGATCGAGCCGAGGTAACTAAGTTTTGGACGAACATTATGGATGAGCACGCGCGTTTCGTTGCCCACCTGCTCGATCCGGACGAGTACGAGTTGATTAACACGGCGATGAAGACGAGCCGCGTTTTTGCCGATCTGCATACGGGAGGCGTTGCGGGAGTCGCAGCGGCGATTGTTCATGAGCCAGGGACCGTCGCAAACTCTCTCATTGACAATCCGGAAACGGATGCAGTTCTGAGCGCGGCTGAAACAATACTGGATTTTAAGACGAAGACAGTGAGAGACGTCGAGGCGGCCCGCATTAAGAGCATCATTGATCCTCGTCTGGGGGATCACGTTCGTCGCGAGGCTTTGAAATTTATCGACGAGCTGAGACGGGCTGTCTAATCTTGGGAGTTGGTCATGTTTCCGTAAAAGGAAATCACGTGCTGGGGTAGCACGGATGAATCGTGACTGAAGGCTGGGTTCAAAGTGCTGATGAGGATTGATCGGACGGCAACACTGATCAGGCCGCGAAGGGTGCTGGAAAGTTCTTTTAACTTCTACAAACCAAACCTCATCGCTGAACCTCGCCTTGTGCTCCATATGATTTGAGCTGTTTGGTTCATGACGCAGATTTGAAACATAACCCGCTTCCGACAGGCTGCTAAGCAGCCTGCCATAAGTTGTACACCGAAGGAGAGGATCTGCTTGTCGAGGCGTGAGAGAGGCTCGGCATCCAAGCTCTTCAGCAGATTTGTCGCCCCGCAGTTCCGGTCGGGCGCCGAGTCTCGACTAATGCGGGTTCTGTAATGATTCGGCGGCTGAGAAATGGCTTCAATTTAGAAACGAGCTGCACCTGACACAAGACCAGTGCCGGGATGGAGCCGGATAGGACACGCAGCGCCAGCAGATGAGCCAACAGTCTAGCGGGGCCTCAGGATTGATTGAGATGGAATCTGTCCTAAAGGAAATGCGAAGTGACTTTGAAGATGGAGATGCTAGGTTGGGCGGGTACGGCACTTGTACTAGTCGCGTATGTGCCTCAAATACGCCATCTCTATGTTGAGAAGTGTGCTTGGGGCATCAGCATTTCCACTTGGATAATCTGGCTCGTGGCCGGCACGCTGCTTCTAAGTTATTGCATTATTCGTAGCGACACTCTCTTCACCTTCGTCCAAGGTATAAACATTACCGCCATCGTGGCCACTATCATATTGGCGCGCAGAGGTAATCGTATTTGCCCCTATCATCTTAGAACTGGCACGAACGGAGGGGTAGAAAGGGGCACCACCGTACTGCCTAACAGCAACAGAGTGGAACATGAAAGGCCTACAACAAACTGCATGGCAATTAACAATGATCAAAAGAACGCATGACAACAAATAGTCGGGCTTCTCTTCTGAAAGCGATCTCCTGAAGGGATTGGCGGCAGGTCTTGTTGGCGGACTGATAGCCTCCTGGACAATGAACCGCTTTCAGGATGTGTGGAGCAAGTTCGCAAAGAGCATCGAGAATTGGTCGGATAACCAATTCCAAAATATCTGGGGCGCGTTCGGAGAAGAGGCCGAGGAGTCGTCGGACACTCAAGGCTCGCAGCCAAGTGTCGCGCCAGCAGAAGTGCTGGATGACACGACCGTAAGAGCCGCCTCGGCAGTTCAGGGGCGCCCTTTGATCACAAGTTGACGCAAAGTGAAAAGAGATTGCAGGCCCCGCAGTTCACTCTCGGCACGGGAGTAGGTGGTCTATATGGTGCGGCAGCCGAAATAGCGCCGAACGTCACCACGGGGCCTGCCTTTCGGAGCCGCCTTCTGGCTAGTTGTGGATGAGGGCGCTGTCCCATTGCTAGGGCTCTCGAAGGGACCACGGGCATACCCGCTCTCGACCCATGCTTACGCACTCGCATGACATTTCGTTTATGGGTTAACAGCGGAGATAACGCGGAGCGCGGTCCGCAAAGCAATGTAGTCGTTGGTTACCATGACAGACTCCGAAGACAGAAATGCGGCGAAGTCGAAACAGCCTTTTTCCGATCGCGAGCTTGAAGAGCTCCAGCGTCTTACCTTTGACTATTTCTGAAGGAAACGAATCCTGAGAATGGCCTGGTGCCAGACAGCACTCGCCAGGGTGCGGCATCGCTCCAACCGGATTTGCCCTAGCTGCTTATCCAGTTGGTGTAGAACGGGGTTTCATTACGCGACGACGCGATTAGTCGCATCCTCACGAGCCTGCGCTTCTTTAGGAATAGCCTGCAAGGTCCGGAACCGGACGCCACGGGATACAAGGGTTTTTACTCACTTTCTTGACATGAAGACAGGGCGCGCCGTACGTTAAATTGCGAACTGTCAACAATAGATTCGACCTACGTAATCGCGGGCGCATTGACCGCTGCCGAATATTTCCATCGCGACACTGATGATGAGCGTGAGATTCGCAACCTTGCTCAGGCGCTCTATCGACGCGTGGACTGGCAATGGGCGCAAAATGGCGAAGACACCGTAACGCACAGGTGGACGCCCGAACCTGGGTTCATAAAGTATTGTTGGGAAGGCTACTGCGAAGCCTTAATTCTGTACGTCCTTGGACTCGCCTCACCAACACATCCTCTGCCAGAAGATAGTTATAAGGCTTGGACCAACACTTATGAATGGCGAAGTCTTTACGGTCATGACTTTGTCTATGGCGGTCCACTTTTTATTCACCTGCTTTCGCAACATGTGGATTGACTTTCGCGAAATTCAGGACGAGTAGGTGAGAGCTAAAAGGAATTGATTATTTTGAAAATAGTCGGCGCGCCACGCTAATACAGCAGCAATACGCCATACAAAACCCGAGAGACTTTAAGGGCTATGCTGAGCATATTTGGGGCATCACTGCGAGCGAATGTCCTGGCCCAGCAACCGAGGAAGTTGATGGCAAGGTGCATTACTTTTACGACTACATAAACCGTGGTATCCCGGATGGCCCGGATGATGGCACGTTGGCGCCCTGGACTGTAATTGCTTCTCTTCCCTTCACTCCTGAGATCGTAAAACCGGGAGATTCAAATTGACTTGCGGGGGAATGTTCGCGGATCGCTAATCGTTCGATCACTCTCTTCCACCGGCCACGCAGCAACTACCGACCGGGGTTTCGCTTTAGCCACTCGGCGCGAATCAGAAAACTTCCTTCCGTTACGATGCGCTCGCCGACGGTTAACCCTTCGATTACTGGATACTGGCCGTTGACTTCCGGTCCGAGTTTGACTGGCCGCATTGCAAAGACGTTAGCATTTTTAGTCTCAACGAAAACCACCTGCTGATTCTTAATGTTTTGAACGGCATTTTTGGGAACCACAGGTGTAGTCGACTCCGCGACGCCGAGTGCTGCAAAGGCAACGTTAACGAACATGCCGATCTTCAAAGCGTGTCTGGGATTTGCGAGTTCAATTCGCACTTGAGCTGTCCGCGTTGCCGGATCCAACGTCGGATCGATGTAAGACACGCGCCCACGAAAAATACGACCGGGATAAGTGTCGCTCGTAATGCTCGCACCAGTTCCGACAACTATTTTTCCGAGATCCTTCTCGTAAACCTGGCCCATCACCCAAACGCTGGAAAGATCAGCGATGCGAAGAATCTCCTTATCGGCGGGAATTACTTCACCGGGATTTGCTGTTCGGCTAATGACCGTACCCGAAACCGGCGCAGGCAGACTCACTTCAGAACTCACTTGAGCGGGCGTCTTGAGTTGGGCGATTCTCCTGGTGCTAAGACCCAACAACATAAGCCGCTGACGCTGTGACGCTACTTCCGACTCTGCTGTCTTTAGTTTAGTTGTCGCCTGTTCCAGTTCCTCTCGGCTGGCTGCACCAATCTCGACCAATCGCACAGTCCGTATATGGTGTTTATGATGCTCGTCCAATTCTGCTAGGGCATTAAGGTAGCGAGACTGGGCCATCGCGAGTTCGTCACTGAATACCACACCCATCGTCTGTCCCTGGCTGACGTTCTGGCCCAGCTCGGCCGACACGCGGCGGACAATGCCTCCTACAACTGAAACTACGGGAGTCGTGCGATAAGCATTGGCATGAACCACGCCGGTCGTTGCTTGCCCAGGCATGGCCCCTCCAGCAAGTAACGCCTCGCCCACCAGTTCGGTCTTAATGCCTGCGCGCATCGCCGCTTCAGCGTCGATGGCGATCGTCAGCTCTGAAGTTGTTGCGGTTGAACTTGGCTGTTCAACGCCGATGTTGCGCGGCGTGGGCACTGGGCGTCCTGCGCCACCTGACCCTGATCGCCAAAACACCCAAAACACGATTACAACTCCGGTAATAGCGACAACCGCCACGATTGCCACAAAGGCCGTCCGGTTTGTCCTTCTCCTTGAATGCGTAACGACTGGTTCGGAGGTTGACTTTACAGTTACACCAGAATCAGACGCTACGGCCTTAGTTTCTGGTGATTTATCTTCGGTGTTGTTGCTCATTTCTTAATCAAGTTGGGGGAAGCGGTCGCGCGTTCAATTTCAACACGCGCCTGATAAGTGTTAACCAGTGCCTCAATGTAGCCTGTCTGCACCTCAATGAAGCGTCTCTGTTCGGCGATGACATCCAGCAAAGTCTTGGAGCCGAGCTCGTAGGTTTGTCGTACTACATCGAGATTGGCGTTCGCTTGCCCCTGAACGCCTACTCGGTAAATCTGGGCAGCCCGTGCTGCACTTTGGTAGCGGGCAAAAGCGGAGGCCACCTCGCGCTTTACCGTCAGCTCGGCAAAATCTCGGCGCTGCGTTGCGGCAGATCGCTCAGCCACGGCTGCGGCAATCGCCCCTTGATTGCGATTTCGAACTGGCAGATCGAGAGTGATGCCGACCGCGAGAGAATGAAACCTGCCTTGAATCGGGACCAACTGTCCGCTGGAATTGAAACCTCGCTGGGGAAAGCCAAAATTCATCAGCTCATATTTGCCCGTCACACTTGCGTCGATTCTTCCTTCACTTCGTGCTTGCCCTATGCGTGCTTCAGCCAAGGTTTCCAACGCACGCGCCACTTGCAGATCGGGTCGTGCGCGTAGCGCTACTTCTGTCGAAATGGCAACTGAAGGCAACGGTTCAATCAAATGATCCAGGTCCCCACGCAACCGCAACGGCTCTTCTGGACGCATGCCTATTAGATTACGCAACTCAAACAATGCCACTTCGACCCTTCCCTGGTTGCTTTCTCTCATTGAACGAATGCGATTAACCTCGACCAGCACCATGTTCTGTTCCAACGGCGCTGTCCGGCCCTCGGTAACCCGAGCAGCTACCAGTCGATACCCCTCATCCGTTGTCAAAAGCAGATCTTCAGTGAATCCTAATTTCAGCAATTCTCCCAGCGCTTCACCGAACTTCGCGCGTACTTCGGCAGCGAGTAAACGTTCGCGATCTGCCAGAAGGCTCACCTTCAACTCCAATTCACGTTGCGCTACCAGGATGCGCGCCGATCGCCGTCCACCCAACTCCAAGGGCAACATCGCACCTACCATGGTGTCGTTGTCCGAGCCGTTTATCTGTTCCTTTCGTTCGATATCAAGTTGAGGATTCTTGCGAAGTGACGCCTGCTTCACCAACCCGCGCGCGGCTTCGATCTCGCTGCGCACAGCGGCTAGCTCTCCATTATGGGCCAATGCGTAAGCGACCGCCTCGTCAGCCGACATTCCGGCGTTAGGATCGAAGTAGCGAGATAATGACGATTGGGGATTCTGTTGCGCCAGTATCGCGGACGTTCCCTGACCCAAAGCGGTGCTGGTAGCAATAGCCGCTTGAAGCGCGAGCATAAAAACCAACAATTTCTTAAGCATTGCAGAAGCCCTCACTTCTTTTCATTGTTACTGACGCCTCTCCGCCATAGAACCAGGACTAGGACGCCGAGTAGAATCAGAACCAGTAAAGTCACACCCATCACAGCGCCCATGGCGTCGGGAGCACCCATCATCATTAGGTGCATGAGCAGCATTGCACCTAACCATAGAATTCCGACCGCCAAAACTATTGCGATAACAATCAACAGAGGCTTTATCCATACATTTTTTGTCGGCATTGGATTGCTCCCATTCTTAGCGAGGAATTTCCTCCAATGTGGAATCTTCGCTCTCTGGAGTCTCCGCACTGTCCTCCCGAGATTTCTGGTCTTGCTCAACGGGCCGCCGTTTGGCCTCTTTTTTCAGCTCACGCGCTCGTATGGAATAGAAGATGGCGGGCGTGACTATCAGCACGTGGAAAAGACTTGAAACCATCCCTCCCAGCACAGGCGTTGCGAGCGGCTTCATTACCTCCGACCCTGCGCTTGTACTCCACATAATGGGCAACAGGCCGGCTACCACGGTTGAGACCGTCATCACCTTAGGACGAAGGCGCAGCAGTGCACCCTCTGTCACTGCTTCCTTCAATGTCTGGCGCGTTAGCGTTCCCACTTCCTGTTTCTTTCGCTCTACCGCTTCATTCAGGTAGATGACCATTACGACGCCGGTCTGCACGGCTGTACCGAACAGCGCGATGAATCCAACCCAGACCGCCACCGAAAAGTTGTAACCGAGCAGCCAAAGCAGATAAACGCCGCCTGTCAGAGCAAAAGGCACGGCCATCAGAACGTGAGCTGCTTCCAGAACGGAGTGATAGGTGATGTAGAGCAGTCCGAAAATAACAACGAGGACAATCGGGATGACAATCATCAAGCGTTGTCTCGCGCGCTGCTGGTTTTCATACTGTCCGCTCCATGAAACGTAGTAGCCAGTCGGAAGTTGCACCTGGCGCGAGATCGCTTCCTTGGCCTGGTCGACAAAGCCGCCCACGTCGCGGCCGCGCACGTTCAAAAGCACTGTGCCGCGTAACAATCCGTTCTCGCTGGAAATCATTGTCGGACCTTCAACCGTCCGAATCTCTGCTAACTGAGCGAGCGGAATCGGCGCGCCGGTTGACGACGAAATGGGAATCTCGCCAATGGATTGCGCATTAGCCCGAAATCGCGGCGCATATCGTACGCGCACGGGAAATCGTCTGCGACCTTCGATGGTGACTGTTAGATTTGTTTCGCCAATACCCTTTTCGATCGTCTCCTGAATCATGCCGACATCTATTCCGTATCGCGCCGCCGCTGTTCTGTTAATCTTGATGTCGATATAGGGAGCGCCGCTGATTTGCTCCGGATAGACATCAACCGCGCCTGGCACAGTCTTCACAACTTCCGCAATTCGGCGCGACACGTCTTCGAGAGCTTTAAGATCGTTACCGAAGATTTTGATTCCCACCTGTGAACGAATCCCTGTGGTCAGCATGTCGATGCGGTTGATGATGGGCTGTGTCCAGATGTTCGTTACACCCGGCATTCGCAATTTCTCATCCATTTCAGCTACCAACTTCTCGCGTGTCACACCGGCCCGCCTTTGCTCAGGCGGCTTCAGATGGACAATGGTTTCATTCATGTTTACAGGCGCCGGATCGGTGGAGGTCTCAGCCCGGCCTGATTTGCCCACTGCCCATTCGACCTCAGGAAAACTCTTCAGAATCTCATTCTGTTTGCTGGTTATCTTGAGTGCTTCGTCGATGGAGATCGCCGGATCAGTAACCGGCATGTACATGAGATCGCCTTCGTTCAGCGGCGGCATGAATTCTTTGCCAATGCCAGTAGCCAGCACCAGAGCACCGGCGAATAGAAGCGCAGCGACGGCGATCGTGACAGCACGGTAGTTCAACGCAAATCGAAGAGCCGGTCTGTAAATAGCCTGTAGGAACCGCATCACCGGGTTGGATTGTTCAGAGTGAAACTTCCCGCCGAGAAGAAGCGTGCAAAGTACCGGAACCAATGTGACGGCGATTATCGTCGCGGCCGCCATGGCGAACGTCTTGGTAAAGGCCAGCGGATGAAATAGCTTCCCTTCCTGACCAGTCAAAGCAAACACCGGAATGAAGGCGAGAATGATTATTGCCATCGAGAAGAAGACTGGCCGCCCTACGAGCTTTGTTGACTCCAGCACGGTCTCCCAAACACGTCTTCGGTCCTTCGGGTCGACGTTCTCCTTCTCCATGAAACGAAACGCATTTTCTGTAACTACGATCCCAGCATCAACCAGAACGCCAATCGCGATCGCGATTCCTGAAAGTGACATGAGGTTTGAGCTGATACCCATGTACTTCATGAACAGGAAGGAAATCAGCACCGCCAGTGGCAAAGGAATTGTGACGATCAGGATGGAGCGAAAGTGAAAGAGAAAAATGATGTGCGCCAGGGTTACGAGCAGTAACTCTTCAATTAACGCTCGTTTTAAAGTACCTGTGGCCCGATTAATCAGTTGGGTTCGGTCGTAAAACGGCACCAGCCGGGCCCCCTGCGGCAACCCTGACTCCAGATCGGCGATCTTCTGCTTTACGGCGTCGATCACCTCAAGCGTGTTAACACCGTAACGCGCTATTACGACGCCGCCCACCGCTTCCTTGCCATTCTTGTCGAGAGCGCCAGTGCGAAACGCATTTCCCAGTTTCACCTCAGCCACGTTTCGCACATAAATCGGCACTCCGTTTGGAGCGCCTATCACGATGTTCTCCACGTCCGCTACCGACTCTATGAGACCAACGCCGCGCACAACCGCCCACTCGCCCGATTGTTCAACCACGTTTCCACCGACGTTGTTATTCGAGCGCTGAACGGCTTCGACTACCGTCGATAACGGAATTGCATACGCCCGCAGCTTATTCGGATCCACATCAACCTGATACTGCTGAACGTAGCCTCCTACCGAGGCAACTTCAGCCACACCCGGAACCGAATTGAGTTGATAGCGAACAAACCAATCCTGCAGCGTGCGCAGGTCGCGTAGATTCATTTGGTCGCTTTCAATCGTGTACCAGAAGATCTGACCTACCCCCGTGGCATCCGGGCCAAGTGTTGGGACTACGCCTTCGGGTAATTGCTTAGTCACCAGGTTCAGGCGTTCCAGCACCCGCGTCCGGGCCCAATAGAGGTCAACGCTGTCCTCGAAGATGACGTTGATCATCGAGAAGCTGAACGCCGAACTCGCACGCACCACCCGAACGCCAGCCAACCCCTGAAGGTTTGTAACCAAGGGGTAGGTCACTTGATCCTCAACCTCTTGAGGCGAACGACCCGGCCAATCAGTAAACACGATTACCTGGTTGTCCGAGAGGTCAGGGATGGCGTCAATCGGCGTATGCACCAGGGCCCAGTAACCCCATATGGCAAGGCCAAGATAGATCATTACTACCAGGCCCCGGTTGCGTAAGCAGATTTCGATGAGACGATGAATCATGAGATTGTGATTACCGGCTCGTCTTTAGGTCGCGGCTTCGATTGTGGTCACGCGAATGGTTTTGCCGGTGATGCGGCCGGTGATTGTGACTTTCTGACCCGCAAACTCCCTTGCCTTTTCCTGACCCGCTCGATCCAGTTGGTAAACGACCTTGCGGTCGCGATCCGCGAGCACAAACTTTCCATTCTTTACACACATCAGCGTGCAGTCCTTCTCATTCATGCCTGCCATGTGTTGAAGACCGCAGGAACTATCGCTGATGTAGCCAACTACGGTTTTTGCAGCGGCTGTCCTGGCCTTTGTTTTCTGAGTGATTCCTGTGGTCGCTAAGGCCGAAGCCGTGCTCAAAGAAAGCGTTACCAGAACTGCAAGGCTTATCAAATGTCTTTTCATTTCTTTACTCCTTCGTTAAGAGAGGTTGTCCCCTCGATTGTTATTCGTTACTGAGCGGTTACCGGGAACGACGCCTGCCCACGTCCTTTTGGGCCGTCGTAAGTGATTTGCGCTTGCCACTCGCCTGCCATCTCGATGTTGGCCTTACCCCGGTAAACGCCGGCTGTGTCAGTGGTGGTAAATGTTGCAGGATCATTCATGGCCTGCATTGTTCCCATCTGCGGCATGTGAAAAGTCAAGGCCACGGCTCCCACATCTACGGGGTTGGCCGAGGAATCTGAGAACGTGAGTGTGAACTCAGTGTTGCCGCGCTTAAGCACACCATCAGCCGTTGCCAGCGCAACGGTCAGACTATTTCCTGCTGGTGCGCTCTTAATTACTTTTCCTGTATCCGTGGTTTTTGAACCACAGGCCGTTACCAATAAGGCCAAACTCAACAGAGTTAATGCGATCGCGAATTTCTTCATCTCTCAAGATCCTCCTCAACAAAGCAACATAAAGTCCCGAAATCCGAGCGCTGAACGGTCAGCATTCCGGTAGCGTTTGCGCGTACGACGAGTTGCCGCAGTAGACCTTAACGTCTGCTGATTGACACTGCGAACAAAAGGATTGGCACATCTGCGTCCACAGACATACACGATTCCCTCCGTCGCTAAACGTTCAGCGGGCAAAGAGACACACTACGGCCTTGTTGAAGCTAGATCAGGAGTGCGAGATTTCGAATGTATGCGGGATGTGAGTCGATGGGTGGGCCATGCGACGGACCGAATCTGCGAAAAAGTGATTGTTCAGCTACGAGCGCCTGCGAAATCGCTGGACAAGTCGATATTGTTAGCTGCAACTGCGGCGAAAGCTTTATGCCGCTAGTTGGAGGCGTTCCTTCTTTTGAACAATTTAAGGCGCAACACAAGCGCGCGACTGAAGCCTGAGGTGTTTGACCCTGCATTAGCGCAGCTTTGCAGCAGTCCATACCGCCCATGGAGTGGTCCATGGCACACGAATGTTCGCCGAATTGCCAGGGAATTCCGGCAAACGCGCTACCGCTGAGCATCAGTACGAGAACCAGAGATATGAGTCGCGTCTTCATGATTGTTAGCCACTGTATGAAAAAGAATCAATACCTGTCAAGATTACTGGACCACCAAGGGCCTTAGGATTGCTTAAGCCGAATACTTGCCGATAATGATTTGCCTGATTTCTTCTGGACCCAATTTTTGCTGGTTTTTCAGCTGGTAAGCTAACAGTGCCTCATCCACGCAAACTGCACAATGGGCGGCATGGTCGTCCTCAAAGCAGGAATGCAGGCTCTTGTGTCCGAATCCTTCGTCACAATGGCAATAACATGGAAGCTGGGCCAAAATCTCAGGGATTTGTTGCGCTGCTTTGTACGCGTCACGGGTTTTGCCAACAAACTGTGTCGGGGACAACGTGGCCTTCAGCGTTTTAGCTTCTGAAGCCGATTGAAAGGCCGGAACTCGAGATGGCGAAGCGGCATGCTTAGCGGAGTGTGTGTTGGAAGCCGAGAGGATTGGTGAAACCCTCGAAGACCTGTCGTCCATTTTTCTGTGGAGCGCCACACCCGCCGCCACCGCAATTATTACTAAACTTACTAATAGTGTCTTATTTGTCATCGTTCGCTCCTGCATCTCGCACATCTTAAATCGCAGTACATCAATTACAATTGACGCGAGTTACCGGCAATGCGTTGCCAATCGATGATCCTTTCGTTCAACGAGCATCCCCCAGTCATATCCCTCCAACTCATTGGATAGGCAAGCCACCACCAAGCAGGTGGAAAACCAAGAACAAGATGGTCAAGCCGATCGCATGAATTCCCACGACGTACACCCAACGCGGTGTGCGGTTGAGGTCTACCCTGTCCTTTCCGACTGCTGGAATGTCATCCAAGGCGGGCACATCTTGATACTTACTTGCCTTAAGCTGCTTGCGCCGTCCAGACGCCGTCATATCAGCTGGTTTGTACACCGAAAGAACAGTAGCCACGACCAACAATACGATTGCGGCAACAGCGTCGCCGATCAGCTGGATCTGCAGGCCGTGATAAATCACTGATCGAGAATGTCGCCTGTCTGGCTGCGTCCGCAAGAACGGCAACTGGCTTTGTGTGCACCAGCAAGAGAACCGTCGCAACAATCGCAATCAAGAATTTCGCGATGATCCAATAATGTGGGAACAAACCCCATGTAGTGCCCAGCGACTGCACCAAACCTGTTATCAACGACGCGATTGGCAGCGGGACGATGACATACCAAACCGTCATCTCCATCGCGAGATAAGCGGTTCTCACCAGCTGCGCTTCCTTGCTCGTCAGACCGACAAGCGCCAGGGCCAGAAAGCTAATGCCGCGCCCAGCCAGCCGACTGAAGTAGTGATGTGTGCGGTGAGGGCAAACTTCCGCAGAGCGTGTGTCATCGAATTGTGATCTCGAGCGTGAAGCTGGTATTCGTCATCTCGTCATCTGGAAATACCATAATCTGATAATCGCCGGATTCAGGTAATGTGCCACTCCAGTCCTTTACACTCTGAGCACCCGCTAACAGATTCATGCCCGGCCGGTATATACCAAAGACGGCGTTCTTCTTGGCGGAGACCAGGTGCAAAATCATCCGCTGTCCTTTGCGAGCGCGGAGTAAATAAGTTATCGGGTCCATGCCGCCGCTCTCGCTCGGACCGCCTGTAGTCTTACCTTTCATGACGACAGTCGTACGGCCTGCCGCAAATTTGACGCGAATCGTTTTAGCCCATACGTCTGAGGCAGTAAGAAGCAATAGTATGAGGATGACTAATACCGACTTTTTAATATAAGTTGTCTCCTCCATGAAAGATATTAAAGGGTTTAAGATTCAGCCCGATTACTTTCCAAGTCAGGGATGTATAGAACTCCTAAGCGCTTAAGCAAATCCTCGGCACCAATTGGTCAAGTTGCTGCTGCATACTATCCTGCTCAACGAAGTCACAGGTGTGCTCGCCGCAGCCGCAACGCATTACCGATTTGTAGGTATTCTCGGGTGTCAACATCTTAGTCGCCTTTATCGAGCGTCTGTAACCGCTCTCTGATCTGATCACGGACTCTACGAAATGCCTCCATTCGTTTCTCACTGTCTCCCTGATTTGGGCTCCGCCAGCCCTTACGTGTTGCGACGGACTAAACAGAGGCAGCCCGAACATTAGGTGAGCAACAGCGACGCCGATTAACGCTCCAACAAATTTGGCAACTATATAGAGCGGGCCTTCACGCCACGGCAAATCGCCTTGCCAGGCGAGCGAAAGGGTTACAGCGGGATTGAAATGTGCGCCAGAGATTGAAATGAAGGAGAGTATCAAGGCAACGAGTGCCGCACCTGTAGCGACCGTGTTTGCGAGAAGGGCTATTGCAGCGTTTCCAGCTACTAACCGCTCACCCATGGATGCCAGAGCCTATCACGGCCGCCAGAAGGATGGCGGTGCCTATTGCTTCGGCAGTAATCCGGCGGCTAAGGCTCATAGGATTAGTCGATCCACGTACCACAGTATTTTCGCGGGCTCAGAGTCTAGTCACAGCAGGTATCTCCGCGAAGGGCTTCAATTCCTTCTTTGGCGATAATCGGCACCATTACAAGTGCCGCTACGGGATCGGCCCACCACCAACCCAGAAGCGCGTTCAGCAGCAACCCTCCCAGTAAGATCGCTGAGAGATACGTGCAGAGTTCCGTCTGTTTCGAATCCGCCATCAACGCATTACTCTTGATTTCGCGCGCTACTTTTCTTTTCGCTCGCACTAGCAATGGCATGATGATTAGCGATATGGCTGCCAACACAATCCCTACACGGCTCTCCTCAGGGGCGTCCCGTCTAACTAACGACCTTACTGAATCGTAAGTTACGTAAATTGCGAGCACTACGAAGCAAACGCCGACTATTCTCAGACTGATTGCTTCTACCCGTTCGCGTCCCTCTTCATTGACATCAGCGTGCAACCGCCATAACAATACCGCTCCGGACGTTACCTCTATTAGGCTATCAAACCCAAAACCGACGAGCGCAATGCTCCCTGCCAGCAGACCCGCAGCAACCGCGATTAAGCCTTCCAGACTGTTATAGCCGATCGTGAAATATTCGAGATGGCGGCCGCGCCGCACAAGTTCGGCCCTGCTAGAACCCGCTGTAACGACTTCCTGATTCATATCCTACCCTCAGTTTGAGACCCACCCACATTTGAATGATTGACGATGGCGGTCGCACAACTAATGGCGCCTTCGCTTCAGCCTCGCCCGCTCCGCGCGACGCTGCTGACGGTTGATCCCAAGGTGCTTGTTACTCAACCCTCGTTAGCCCGAACGCACCATTAACTTAACGACGATCAATATTCCAAGGCCGATGAGCCCAAACACTAAGACAATTCTGCCTAACTCGTAGAGCGTGTGGCTGGATCCTGATATATGCGGTTCAATCAATGCTTACCCTAAGACCAAATTAAAGGTGAGTCTCGTAAGCGGCGCATCCTTTACACTCAACTTGCACAGTTGCGTGTGCGATTTTGAACTCAGCCGTCACCTTCTTCTGAACTGCCGCGAGGACTTCATCATGGCAACGCGTGGTCGGCGAGGACCGCGTGGACGCTCATTGCGTTCACATCCGACGTTAAAGACCAAACGTGCAGGTCATGAACGTCGGCCACTCCGGCAACGTCTTTGATAGCTTCCCGGAGAGCCGCGAGGTTAACATCCGCAGGCGTGCCCTCCAGCAATACGCCGACCGCGTCGCGCAACAGAAGCCAGGTGCGCGGCAGGATGAAAAGGCCAATGCCCGCCGAAATCATTGGATCTGCATAGTACCAACCCGTGGTAACGAAGGTGAGTAATTTGTCTCGATCGCGAAGCGCTCCTACCGGCGTGTCGTCAAAAACGGAGCGACCGTAGGAGAACTTAGTGAAGGACGTTACATCTGGCGCACCCTGCGCCCGTGCCAGCCGCAAACCCGCCTGCGCTACTTCTTCACTCGAGCGCGCGAGCCGCAAATCAGGCCGTGTCCGAAGGGCGATGTCTATGGCCGTCTCAACTGAAGCTGGAGGCGTTGGTAGTTGCGGACTCGCCAAATCTTCGCGCACTCGCAAGAGTTCAGCGGCAGGAATGCCAGTCAGGCTTTTAAGTCTGAGAAGTGTGGCTCGTAGTCAGCCTTCGAGAAGTGCACGACGAGAGCGTAAACGGTCAACCTCGACCCGCAACTGGTTCAATTCGATCGGGGCAGTCTCCCCTTCGTTGACACGCGCCTGCACGAATCGTGTCGTCTGCAGATCCAGATTATTAAGTTCCTCTAAAGTTCCAAGTTCGCGTAGAGAAGCTAAGGCCTCGACATACAACCCGCGCACTTCCACCGTCAGCCGTCGCTCGCGATCTGCTATCTCTGCCTCAACCGCCTCGAACTCGGCCTGCGCCAGCTCGATCCTTTTACGCCTCTTTCCGCCTAGCTCTAGCGGCACTGCCAGACCGACACTGATTTCGCTCTCGCCAGGTGCCCCAGTGAAACGTCCTGTTGTCTGCTCAAAATCAAGAGTGGATTTGGTCTGAGACCAGCCTGTCGTAGCCGTGCGCGCGCACGCTCTATCTCAATCCGGACTGCAGCCAATTCGCCGTTTGAGGCCAGCGCCCGTCGGACGAGATTGTTGGACGAGGTGCCCTGAACCGGATCAAAGTATCGTTCAAGAGTCGGACTGAGAACGCTTGGTTTTACCGCCGAGCCTGCAGGCTTCATTGCGGCCAACGGCTGTCGCAGAGCCGTTGCCAGGTGGCACAACGGCAAGCTCAGACGGATTCTGTGCTTGAACGCCAGATCACAGGCCGGACGAAATAATGAATACCAGAAGCAGACCGCCAACAGATCGCGGGCGCTTCTTCAGAAACCAGTTCATTGTTTTTCCTCGCTAATGCTCGGTATTGACTTGAGCATGCGCATATCGAGATCTGCCAAAGACAGCAGTGTTCTCAATTTCAAGAGAAGCTATTCAGACCCCTTCGCAAGAATGCACGGAAGCACAGACTCTCCGAGAGAGCTGCGGACGGAGTCCTGAAAACTCAGTTGATTAGGCGAACCGAGGAGGGTGGTACGGGTTGTTACGCGGGGCTGAAAGAATCGAGATCTCTTGTTGCAAGCCGGTAGGAAGCTTGAGTTCTGCGTTTCTTGGATTGACTAATGGCGGAGACGGCACTACATGGGTGCAACAGCAGAAGCAATCCTCGTCTCGGGGTGGGTCTGAGCGTTGGTCTTCATTGGGATCGCTCGGCAGAGAAACGGCAGTCATCGCAGAAGTCTGGTCGTTGATTATTCCTTTGGAAACTGCCAAAGACTGGAGCACAGCCATTGTGACTGGTTCTTCGCTACAGAGCTGCGGAAAAAGCAGGTCAACACCAGTGTGGAACAAGAAGAGGAGGGTGATCGCCCGAACGAGGCGTCCTTCACCGAAACTGCTAATGTTCCATTCAGACTTCATATGAGAGAGATTACCGTCTTTATGCTTTTAACACAGCCTTGTGTGGACCGTCAAAATCGAATAGATCCGCTAGGGTCTGGGCAGAGCGGGAATTGTAGGTGCGAGGCGGCAACTGACGTGGCGTCACTACCGCATTGTCGAACCGGAAGATCATGATGCGGCCCGCGTCTTAAATGACGTTCTAGCCTGGCTGAATAATGATCGTGAAAATGACTGCGAACGACTGGGTTAATGTCTGTTGCGCACCGCAGCTTCCTATCAGTATTCAAGACGCACCGCGACCAGTTGGTTCGGTTGGGGCGCAAGTCTGATTTCGGTTTAGTTTTTTGTGCCAAGGAAATCAACTATCGTTAATGACGTGCTGATCGATGGAATTCCAAGTGAATACAATGAAGCCCATTCCCGTGTGGGAGATTTGTGACCAGAATTCCCAGCACGTGACGTATAACGGACTGTAAAGGATGGGACGGAATGTAAAAACCCTAGTAAATCTGTGGTGGCTGCAACTTTTGAAAAGGCACTTACTTAACAAAGTGCCGAACCATTGGTTTGGGACCGAGAGGTCGGAGGTTCGAATCCTCTCGCCCCGACCATTAATATCAACAACTTACGGCTGCCAGCCTTGGCGGCCGTTCTTCTTGTGTGGCCAATTTGTGGACAGAATTCTGAGAACTCACTCTTCTCTGAAGTTGCACAGCCCGAATGTATCGCATCGTGGTCTTCAGATCCTTGTGGCCCATCAGTGTCATTATGGTTAAAGGCTCGTATCCAGCTAGAGCTAGACGCGTGCAAAATGTAGCGCGCAGATCATGCCACCATAGCCCCTCGATTCCCGTGATTCGACAAGCCGTATGGAACGATCGCTCATCGTCAACTGCTACTGAAAGCCAGACAACTACTCTCAGCCACCACCAGCAAACTAAAGCGTCAAGTTGTAAAAACCACCGAGCCGCTGGCCCTGCTCAGTTGTCCGCACTGCGGCGGGCCACTCACACTGCTCTCGCCACTCGCTCCCAGAGGTCGTGCCCCATGAAACTTCGGCCGCTGACTAAGGGTCTTCCCTCTATTGTGCCCGCCCTCGGCGGCGAACTGCTCTCGCCGTCATGTCAGTAACCCAAAAAAAACCAGCCTCAGTGGCTAGCTCCCTCTCCCTCAGGCTCTACATCCCCTCGCCTCAGTCGCTCATTTTCTTCCATGCCGCCGAGCTTCATGCACCTCTCGTTTCCTCAACTTGATTACTCAAACTCCAAGTAGCCTCTAACCTGGCTTAGTTCAACACAGAATTGTGTGGCGGCTTCCTCTTCTCTCAGTCTCCCTTTCGCACAACGCCCCACACTAATTCTTAATACGTTAGGCGCGGCATGGCTTACCACCTTGCACTCCCCACTCCATAGGCTCACCCCAGCGTAAATAATACCGAGCACAAAAATACCGCCCCAATAAATCACGGGAATGAAGAAAAGGCTGTCTCTCGGCCCTTGCCTCTCAACTTTTTTCAGCAAAGTGAATGTCGGATCAAGCCCGGAATCATTTTATTGACTCAGCGGTAGAGTAGGTATGGTTTGCGGCTCTCACGGAACTCCGCGGCCTCTCGTTCCCATTCCTCTAGAAGGTGTTGGAGCCGGCCGCCCTCGATGGCGAATCGCACCTTGTCCGATCCCGTCAGGCGATCAATCGTCGCTGTCCAGGCGAAATCGCGCGGGTGCTGCTTGCGGATCTCGTTGATGAGCAGGAGCGATGTACGGACTGGCCGGTACGCCCGCCGGTCTGTGATAGCGAAGCGAATCGCCGGGATCGCCTGCCCCTTGTGCTTGGCGGCCGTCGGCGCTACCGGCATCGTAATGGCTTCAAACCGGATGCCCGGGAGCCGCCGCTCGTTCATCACCCGGGCGACCGCCTGCGCGTTCAGCCAGGGGGCACCGATCTGCTCGAAAGGCCGATCGGTGCCCCTGCCCTCGGTTAGAGTAGTGCCCTCGAAATAGACCGATCCAGGATAGCTCATCAACGCGGCCAGGGACCGGAGGTTGGGAGAGGGGTTCACCCAGGGCAGTCCGGTCTCATCGAACCACTGCGAGCGCCGCCAGTTCGCCACCCGCGCGACGATCAGATTCGCGCCGATGCCGTACTTCCGGTTGAAGAGGGTGGCAAGCTCGCCGACCGTCATCCCGTGACGTGCTGGAATGGGATACATGCCCACGAATGACTTGAACCTGGGGTCGAGGAGGGCACCTTCAACGATCTCCCCGCCGATGGGGTTGGGGCGGTCCAGGACGACGAACGGGATCCCCTTCCTCACGGCGGCCTGCATCGAGAGGACCATGGTGGAGACGTAGGTCCAGGTGCGGCCCCCGACCTCCTGGAGGTCATAGACCAGGACTTCGACGTCCCTCAGCATCTCCGGTGTGGGGCCGCGATCCTCAGTCAGGTACAGGGAGTAGACGGGGACGCCCGTCTTAGGATCGGTCTCGTCTACGACCTTCTCGCCAGCCTCCGCCGTGCCCCGAATGCCGTGCTCGGGGGCCAGCAGGGCGACCAGCTTCAGGTCCTTATGCTTCGCGATCAGGTCGATGTCGGAAGCCCCCGACCGATCAACCCCAGTGTGGTTGGTGATCAGGCCGACCCGTTTTCCTCGGAGCGCCCGCGGTACATCGACGAGAAAAGTCTCGATGCCGGGGCGGACGGTCAGCGTTGCGGCGCGCGGCGTTAGGCCTGCGGGCGCAGACGCGTCCGTAGGCGGTGAGGGGGACTGCGCCGGTGCCATCGCACACACGGTAAGCAGCAACAGGATAGGAGCAAGGACTTTCATCGCCATGACTAAATGCTCTCCCCAGCCTCACGCCGCCCGCGGGCGCGCGCCGTAATTTCGATAAATCATATCGTAATCAGTCCGGTCTTTCACAACCCGTTTATTACCTCGAGAGCGCCTAACGCTGCGCTTCAGCTGCGGCGCGCGATCAGCATTCAACCTGCGAAGAAAGAGATTACTTGAGAGATTGCATGAAGCGGCTGGGCGTCACTCGCGCGAGTGGCATACTGCTCCTGCTTTAAGACTACCAGCGGCGCAAGCCGCGACAAAGGAGAGTCAGCCATGGACCACATAGGATTCGACTTAGGCAAAGTCAACAGCCAACTTTGCACTATCACTTCGGAGGGTGAACTG
>JBHENP010000055.1:0-360 GCA_046261995.1 Pyrinomonadaceae bacterium | reverse complement strand
TTTCATCCGACAGCTTGGATGCCTGTTTAGTTGTCTGCGCGGCGGGTGATGCCGGGCGTTAGGCGCGCTTATGGTTTCTGGATGATTAGACAGCAAAAGGAGGCGGAAAGGTGAAACGATCAGTATCCGTTCTGGTAGCTCTGGTAATAACCGCCGGGTGTGTTGTGAGTCCTCTGGCTACCGCGCAAACTAAGCCGACCTCACTAGGTGTGGCGTTGACAAACGCCTACGATGCGTTTGGTTCCGAAAGAGAAGGACTCAAGCACGATTTTGGTTTCTCTACTATCGTGGAGTACAAAGGGAAAACGATTTTATTCGACGCAGGAACCAACGCCGAAGTGTTTGAGAACAATCTTAAAT
>JBHENP010000054.1:0-31615 GCA_046261995.1 Pyrinomonadaceae bacterium | reverse complement strand
GTGTTATCGGGGACCGAATCGCACGCTTCTCTGTCAGGTACAGGAAATAATCTTCTTTGACTGGAGATTCAACTGGCGCCCCTTGTTCGATGAAATCTGGAATCAATTCCCTGAGCGCCCGCGGATCCATTACTGCTCCGGAAAGGATATGAGCCCCGACTGACGTGCCTTTCTCGATGACGCCTATCTCAATCTCGCCGAGCGTCCTCGCCTGACCCTGTCCTTTTGCGACTGCTTCGTTATGGCTCGCGATTAACCGCGCGAGATGCAATGCGCCGCTCAAGTTTGCCGGTCCTCCGCCGACAAAAACGACATCCATTTCCAACGTTTCACGTTCCATCAATTGATTCCTTCGCCAAGAAGTTCCGCTAAAAATGAATCGCCATTCAGTTGAGCGAGTATAACAAATGCGGAATCAGTTTCCATGTAACAGGCGTTCAATTCTTTGGCGATGACCCAAGCGGCGATTATTTGCAGTGAGGAAGGAGCACCTGCCAAACTTCAATCATCTAGGCATTGCAAGTGATTTTTAAAATTGAGGCGGGGACAGGGTCCACCTTCCCGACTGCAAATTACCGTACGTGAAACTGTTACGAATGCTTGAACGCATCTCGCATTCGTTGATCTTCACGCTGGGCGGTACAATGACTCGAATCTAAAAAACATATTTGGATAGCGGCATCACAAATGAGGTGGGTATGTCAGATCACAAACACACGAACCGCTTAATTAACGAGACCAGCCCTTATCTTTTGCAACACGCTCATAATCCTGTGGATTGGTACCCATGGTGTGAGGAAGCGTTCGCCGCCGCCCGCGCTGAAAACAAGCCAATTCTGTTGAGCATTGGATACTCAGCGTGTCATTGGTGCCATGTCATGGAGCACGAGTCATTCGAAAATGAAGAGATCGCGCAACTTATGAACGAGAGCTTTGTGAGTATCAAAGTTGATCGCGAGGAGCGACCCGATCTGGATCAGATCTACATGAACGCAGTTCAGATGATGACGCATCATGGCGGCTGGCCGATGACGGTCTTTCTTACTCCTGAAGGTGTCCCCTTCTATGGCGGAACGTATTTTCCTCCTGAGGATCGATACAGCATGCCCGGGTTTCCTCGGGTCCTCATCAGTATGGCGGAGGCCTACCGGGAGCGTCCTGAGGATATCAAGCAAACCGGCGCCTCGATCCTTGCCGAACTGAATCGCCTGAGTCTGGCTCACGAATCCAATGAACCCTTAAAGTTGGACCTCCTGGACCACGCTTTCAGAGCGATCGTCAAGAACTATGATTCGGTTAACGGCGGTTTTGGCGGGGCGCCTAAATTTCCGCCGGCCATGACCTTAGAGTATTTGCTGCGGGTCTATTATCGCACCGGAAGCCCGGAAGCTCTAGACATTGTCGCAAATACCTGCCGCAAGATGGCCGACGGCGGAATCTACGATCAGCTCGGCGGCGGCTTTCACCGCTACTCGACGGACGCGAAATGGCTGGTACCGCATTTCGAAAAGATGCTCTATGACAATGCGCTCCTTTCCCGAGTCTATCTGCATTACTACCAGCTAACCCGAGACGAGTCGGCGCGCCGAACCGCCGAAGGTATCCTCGATTACGTGGTGCGGGAGATGACGGATGTCAACGGCGGCTTCTACTCAACACAAGACGCCGATTCGGAGGGCGAGGAAGGTAAGTTTTTTGTATGGAGTTACGAAGAAATCGCGTCTGCCCTGGACCAGGAGGACTCCGGACTCTTTTGTGTTTATTACGATGTAACCCAAAGTGGAAACTTCGAAGGTAAGAACATTCTAAATGTGACTCGACCCCTCGAAGACGCAGCTGCTAAGGCGAAAGTCACGCCTGAACACCTTCGGCAATCATTGGAGCGCTCGCGCCGCAAACTCTTTGAGCTTCGTGAAAACCGCGTAAAACCCGATCGCGATGAAAAAATTCTGACGGCCTGGAACGGAATGATGCTGGCGAGCTTTGCTGAAGCTGCTGCCATTCTTGACCGTGAAGATTATTTAGACTTAGCCAGAGGCAATGCCCGGTTCGTCCTCGACAATTTACGCCGCGATGGCCTGCTCCTGAGAACGTACAAAGACGCTACTGCGAAACTGAATGCCTATCTGGAAGACTACGCATTCCTTTGTGACGGACTCCTTACACTGTACGAGGCATCGGGAGAACTGGAATGGTTTGAGGAAACCATTTCAATAACCAACCAGATGATCGACGAATTCTGGGATGATCAAGACGGAGGATTCTTTTACACCGGCAAAAGTCATGAGAGCCTGATCGTCCGCTCAAAGGATTATTTTGACAACGCCACTCCTTCCGGGAATTCGGTGGCCGCCGAAGTATTGCTACGCCTCGCCGCCTTAACGGATAACGAGGAGTACCGAAGAAGGGCGATCACCATCTTACGTCTCATTGCTGATCCCATGCGCAGATATCCATCCGGTTTCGGGCGCGCCCTTTGCGCCCTCGACTTTTATCTCGGCACGCCCAAAGAAATCGTCATTATAGGCGGGCATGAATTACCTCAGACTCGACTATTGCGAAATGCGGTGTGGCAGGCCTACGTTCCCAATAGGGTGGTCGCCCAGGCTGAACCAGGTGAGCGTCGAAGCTCCGAGGTCATTCCTCTCTTACGTGATCGCCCTCTTATAAATGACCGCCCAACCGCATATGTTTGCGAGCATTTCACCTGTAGTGAACCCGTCACCGACCCGGAAAGGCTCATTGGCCAATTGGCTCAGCGACGGCCGGTTTTAGGGTGATCACGAGTTGACCTGGATTTGCTCTTGGAGTTTAGTCCTTTAAGCCCTTTTGGCGCTTCACGATGAGTCTTTTGAGTTCACGCCCGCCACAGAGCCTTGACTCCAACCTACTGAAAGAGTTATCTTTACGCTGGTGTCAAACATTGTTTGCCGCCACCTGACCCCACGACTACTCCGTCAATTAACGAAACGACAGGCCGACCTCTGCATTCCGCCATTGGTTCTCATTTCGGGTTTGCAGTCGGCAATCTCAACCATCCCAGAGGCCCAACAGGGTAAGAATCAATTCAAGTCACGATGGAACAGCGTAATTGGAAGAGGAGCGCTCTCTTTGTTGTTATCTCGGTAACAGCGGGGCTACTCCTGTTTTTAGCCCTAATCTCTATCTGCACGCTGTCGCTACGCGGCCCTGCCGGCCTTGCGTCGCTGTTAAACTTGGTTCTGCTCACATTCGTCGCTAGTCGGTTCACCGTAGCCGTGACTGGCAGGGATGGCGTAGGCCAGAGCCGGAAGTCAGTTGCTGATGCATTGGTGTTCCTAGCAGTAATGCTCTATGCAATCCCACCTACGGATACAGCAGGGCCAGCAACACTCCTCGCCGCTATCGTCGGCTTCATGTCGACCTATCGCCTCTCTACTAAAAGAGCGTCCATTTTCAGCACTGCCATAGCTGTCATCTCGACGTTTATCGCGGCTTCATGCTACGGAATGCTCGTCCGCGCTTTTGCCGACAACCCCAACATCGGGTTGGAGGGCGGGTTGCCTTTGAACATATTCCTGGTGCCGGTCTGCGTGCTTGCGATTCTCCAGTACTTTCTCAGCACGTTGGCAACGGCAGCAGTGATCCGGATCGAGGGTGGGGAAGCCGCTGCACTTCCCTCACAAGAGAGTGTTGTCTGGACATTGACAACCCAGGTCGCCGGAGCCGCTTGCGCCGTACTCTTTTATGCAACCATTCGCGGATCAGGCCTTCCCTATGTGCTTCTTGGCCTTCTAATTACCATCCTTGTTCACCTGCTCTACAAGTTTAACGAGAACCGGTTCCAGGAAATAAGACGAGGGGAGGAAGAGAAACGAAGACATATTGAAGAGATGGCCACTATCCACATGAATACAATTGAGTCTCTGGCCATCGCCATCGATGCCAAGGACCAGACAACCCACGGGCACGTGCGTCGCACACAGATCTACGCCCGCCAAATGGGCAATCTCTTTTCAGTAACTGAACCTGAGTTGCGCGCGCTTGTCGCCGGAGCGCTCTTGCACGACATCGGAAAGCTGGCGGTTCCGGAGTACATACTCAACAAGCCCGGTAAGCTCACCGAGGCAGAATTCGCCAAAATGAAGATCCACCCGGTAGTCGGGGGGGACATTCTCCGTCGAGTTAACTTCCCTTATCCGGTTGAAGATATCGTTCGTTACCATCACGAAAAGTGGGATGGTTCCGGTTATCCGAAAGGCCTAAAAGCAGAGAATATTCCGCTGGTCGCACGGATCATCTCCGTTGTCGATTTCTACGATGCTACACGCTGCGATCGACCTTACCGCAAGGGTATGAAGCGTGAAGACTCTCTCGCTCTGCTGGGGAGCATGGCTGGTACTGCGTTCGATCCTCGCGTCGTTCGTAAATTCGTGGAGCACGTTTTAGAGTTTGACGCGCTGATTGATGCTGAGGACATTCAAGAACAAGTTAACGAATCGCCGTCCGTTGACTATGTTACCAACACGAAACCTGATGCCGGTCTCGCCTCGGACGTACTTGGAAGCCCTTACGATACGTCAGGATTCAGATCCATCACGCAGGCACAACGAGAAGTGTTTGCGCTTCACGAGATAGCTCAGACGATCGGTTCCTCGCTGAGTATTAACGACACCGTCACGCTGGTGACAAACAAACTGCGCGCCATAGTGCCCTTCGATACCTGCGTCATTTTTTTGGTCGATGAGAAATCGGGCAAGGCAGTGGCTGCCCACGTTGATGGCCAACACGCCGAACTATTCGCCCGCCGTCGCGTTAACATTGGTGACGGCATAACGGGATGGGTAATCGCCAACGCGCGATCCATGTGTAACGCCGCGCCCGAACTGGACCTGGTGGGAATGGCAGAGGATGTCTCCAAACAGTACCGGGGGGTCCTTGTTTCTCCATTACTGCGCGAAGACGGCGCCTTTGGCGCTATCACCCTCTTGTCCAAGAAGCTTACCTCATACACCACGGAGCATGTTCGTCTGTTGGAGTCAGTTTGCCAGCATGCCTCCAGCGCTCTTAACAATGCCCTCACGTTTGAAAAAACCAAGGAAAGCGCACTTGTCGATCCGCTGACAGAGCTTCCCAATGCTCGCGCTTTTTACATGATGCTCGAGCAGCGCATCGCCGAAGGTCAGCGTATGAATCGTGAAGAGCTGGCGCTCATCAGCATGGACATCGACGATTTCAAACGGATCAACGATGAGTATGGCCACGCAATTGGTGATCGAGTGCTGGCCAGCGTCGCCGGTGTGATTCGCAGCGAACTCCGGCAGATGGATATTTTGACGCGCTACGCAGGTGACGAGTTCGTGTCGATCATGCCCATGGCGTCCACACAAATGGCCAGATCCGTAGGTGAACGAATTAGAAAGGCAGTCGAGTCTCAGAAGTTTGCAGTCCGCACAGGTAAGACGGTGGAGATTCGATTAAGCCTGGGAGTCGGATGCTTCCCGCAGGACGGTGAAACCACTGAGGAACTTCTCACCGCCGCAGCCCGCAATATGCAGCGCGATAAACATGGTCGCAAGACAATGCTAACTCTTGCGGAGGCGCCGACCAGCGCGATCGAGGTCTCTACGTAATCTTCGTTTACATCCCCTTCTCCGGCGCACCCTGCACCATGCAGTGTGCGCTTTTCTATGCCTGCGGGGCGGGTTTTGCACGTGCTCACAAATCTCGCGTATAATCAGCCGCCTTAAATCGCAACAGAGAATCTCTTCGGGCTTGGTTGACCTGGCCGTGCATCTATAAGAATCAAATCATTGCCCAGAACAGCAAGCAAATGAGCAAACAGACCGGACCGACACAAATGAGTACTGCATCTGAAGCGAAGAGTAGGACGGGGGTAATCGATCAGGACGACCCGCCTAGAGAAGTCGCTCAGAAACTCAAAACCGTCAAGCAAGAGCAAAAACAGCGCGTCGACGATGTTGACGAGAAGACTCTAATCGAGCTTTATCGCCAGATGCTCTTGGTTCGGCGCTTCGAAGAAAAGGCTGCCGAGGCCTACAGCAGGGGTAAGATAGGCGGCTTCTGCCACCTTTACATCGGTCAGGAAGCGGTTGCCATCGGCGCCATTTCCGCAATCCGCACGGATGATTACGTCTTAACCAGTTATCGCGAGCACGGCCATGCCATTGCTAAAGGGATACCTCCTGATGCAGTGATGGCCGAGTTGTTCGGTCGGGCTGGGGGCTGCTCACGTGGCAAGGGTGGTTCGATGCACATGTTCGACCGCAACGTAAACTTCCTCGGGGGGCATGCGATAGTGGGCGGCCAGATCCCGCTTGCTACAGGAGTGGCCTTCGCTTCCAAATACAAAGGCACGGACCAGGTGACGCTTTGTTTTTTCGGAGAGGCCGCCGTAAACCAGGGCGCCTTTCACGAAGCCCTAAATATGGCTCAGCTCTGGAAGCTTCCCTGCATTTACATCTGTGAAAACAATCAATACGGCATGGGCACGTCGCTGGATCGCGCAATGTCGTTCCAGAATATCTCAGAGAAGGCATGCGCCTACGAGATCGCTTCAGAGTTCGTCGACGGGATGGATGTGCTGGCTGTGAGGGAAGCAACTGCAAGAGCTGTTGAACGAGCTCGCAAAGATTCTCTGCCCACGCTCCTTGAGGTGCGCACCTACCGGTTTATGGGCCACTCGATGTCTGATCCCGGTAGCTACCGCACCCGCGCCGAAATTGAGAAACACCAGGAGCGCGATCCGGTGAAGCTATTCTCAGCGACCCTCAAGGAGAAAGGGGTTATTGATGACGCGGCGCTCGCGGAGACGGAGAAAAGCATAGCCGAAGAAGTTGAACACTCTCTTCGTTTTGCCGAAGAGAGTCCTCAACCGGCGCCCGAAGAGCTGTATACAGATGTCTATGCCAATCCGATCGTTCCGGGTAATCCCAACAATCGCAGGTAACAAGTTCTTCTAGCAGCGGAGTACTCAGAGGAAACATTAAATGGCCGTCATCACCATGCGGGAAGCCCTTAATCAGGCCCTCCGGGAAGAAATGCTTCGCGACCAGAGTGTTTTTTTAATGGGCGAAGAAGTCGCCGAATACCAGGGGGCTTACAAAGTCACCAAAGGACTTTTGGAAGAGCTGGGTCCTAAGCGGGTTATAGACACTCCGATTACCGAGCTGGGTTTTGCCGGGTTGGGCGTGGGCGCGGCGATGGCTGGTTTGAGACCAATCATCGAGTTCATGACCTTTAACTTTTCAATTCTAGCCACTGATCAAATCATTAACTCTGCCGCAAAAATGCTCTACATGTCCGGGGGGCAATTTAAGATCCCGATCGTCTTTCGAGGACCTGGAGGCTCCGCGTTTCAAGTCTCCTCGCAACATTCACAAGCCATGGAATCATGGTTTGCCTACTTCCCCGGCCTCAAAGTGGTAATGCCTTCAACTCCCGCTGATGCCAAGGGATTACTGAAGACCTCGATTCGTGATGACGATCCGGTAATCTTCATTGAGCAGGAGAGGATGTACGGCACTAAGGGCGAAGTCTCAGAAGATCCTGAATTCACGATTCCGCTGGGAGTGGCCGAAGTCAAACGGGAAGGAACCGACGCGACGATTGTGGCTAGATCGCTCATGGTGCCGGTCGCTTTGAAGGCGGCGGAAGAACTGGAAAAACAAGGCATCTCTTGCGAAGTCATCGATCCGCGAACGATCAGACCTTTGGACATCGATACTATTGTGGAATCGGTAAAGAAAACTAATCGGGTAGTGGTAGCGGAGGAGTCGCATCCCTTCTGCGGTGTTGCGGCCGAGATCAGCATGGAAATTATGGAGCGCGCATTTGACTATCTGGACGCTCCGGTGAAGAGGGTTTCGGGCGTGGATGTTCCCATGCCCTACGCTAAGAATCTCGAGGAACTCGCGATCCCAGATGTCGACCAACTGGTGGCCGCAGTCCGCGAGGTTTCCTACTTGTAAGAGGTTGTCAGTTGTTCGTGGTCAGTTGTCCGTGTTTCTTCGGGCAAGTGGCCGCCTGACAAACGTGAGTCATTATCACGGACGACGGACAACTGACGAAGGACCAATCTTAATGGCAACTCAGGTGATCATGCCCAAACTCTCTCCCACTATGGAAGAGGGTCAGCTCACACGTTGGCTCAAAAAAGAAGGCGACAAGGTCTCGATGGGCGAGCCGCTCGCTGAGATTGACACTGACAAGGCAACGATGGAAATGCAGGCTCTCGGCGACGGGGTGCTTCGCAAGATTCTGATCAAAGAGGGCGAATCGGCGCCGTTAGGACAATTGATAGCGATAATCGGAGCGCCGGACGAAGATATTTCGGCATTGGAACAAGGCTCTACAGCTCAAGCTCCCGCGGTAAGCGACAACTCCGCGGAACCCAAACCCGAATCAGCGGCGCCGGCCGTCTCCAGTCAACCTTCAGTTCCGGTTGCCGGCGAAATCAACAAGAGTCCTGAGGACAAAGCTAACCAGGCTGCGAGCGCGCAACCAAGTGGAAGTGCTGCCGGCAATGGTAGTCAATCTGCAAGACCCGAAGGCTCATCCTCAGGCCGACTCATAGTGTCTCCCCTCGCGGCCCGCATGGCGGCGGAAGCCGGCGTTGACCTGCGATCTTTAAGTGGCACGGGACCGGGCGGTCGGATCGTAAAGCGCGACATCGAGGCAGCTATGGGCCAGAGCAAGTCCGCCGGCGCGGCCGCGCCAGAGGAGGCACCGCAACGTCATTTGCGTGCCGTGGAGAGTTTCCCCTCACCACAAGTTGGACCATCGCCTTATCACGACGAGCCGGCCAGCGAAATACGGCGAACGATTGCTCGCAGACTAGTCAGTTCACTCGGACCGGTGCCGCACTTTTTTCTCACAACCGAGATCGAGATGGATAGCGCTGCCGAGATGCGCAATCGAATTAAAGAACTGGATCCGGATCTAAAAATCAGCATTAACGACATCATCATTAAGGTTGCAGCTGCCGCACTTATATCGCATCCCATGGTCAACGCATCGTTTCAGGATAAGACCATCAGGTATTACGAGCGGGCCGACATCGGGGTCGCCGTGGCTATTGAAGATGGATTGATCACTCCGGTTGTTCGTTCCGCAGATCGAAAGTCACTGAGTGAGATTGCCGGCGAGGTACGCGAACTTGCCGAACGTGCACGCCACCGCAAGCTACGACCGGAAGAGTATACGGGCGCGACCTTCTCGATCAGCAATCTGGGCATGTTTGGAATTGACGAATTCACCGCGGTCATTAATCCACCGGAAGGTGGCATCCTGGCGGTTGGCGCAATGTCTCCCAGGCCTGTCGTGCGCGACGGCGAGATTGTGGTCAGGCAGATGATGCGTGTCACGATGTCATGCGACCACCGCGTTATCGACGGCGCTACCGGAGCCAAATTCCTCCAGACCTTCAAGAAGATTCTCGAGAATCCACTGTACCTGGTTGTTTAGAACAATTGCCTCTCGAGTAAAAACAAAAGGATCGGGTCAGCCCGATCCTTTTTCTTTTAATCAGATGAACTCAAAACGGCAGTTGAAGGATCGAGGGTTCACACCTCACCTCGCACTACTTGCAGTACAGCTAATGTTCGGCACCTGGCCGATTGTTGGCAAGGTGGCGCTGCGATCGATTTCCAGCACCAGCTTGGTTGCGCTGCGAGTGGTGGGAGCTGCGGCCGCCTTCATGCTGTTGCAGGTCAAGGTGGGCGAGCTGCGTAAAATGCCGAGGCGTGATCTTGCCTGGCTGGTACTGTGCAGCATGTTGGGAGTCGCTCTTAATCAGCTCTTGTTTATTAAGGGACTCGCTCTGACAACTGTGATCAATGCAACATTGCTGGGAACAACTATTCCAGTGTTCACGCTGGTAGTAAGTATCGCTTTTGGTTATGACCGAATATCTTTCAAGCGCACTCTGGGAATTGCTCTGGCGGCGAGCGGGGTTATTTATCTCGTTAATCCTCTGCAAGCAGACTTCTCCGCGCAGACGAACATTGGAAACCTTTTGATTGTGACAAATTCACTTTCGTACGGGGCTTATATCGCAATCTCGAAGGATCTCTTTAAACGCCATGGCGCGCTCAATGTAATTACCTGGATGTTTTGTATTGGTTCGCTGGCGATACTGCCGTTCGGCGCGTACACATTTAGCGGCGATCAGCTGCAAACCGTGCCCGCGGGCGCCTGGCTCGCCGTGATTTACATTATTCTGGTTCCGACGGTGGTTGCGTACTACCTAAACGCCTGGGCGCTGACACGAGTATCGCCCAGCACGGTGGCAACCTATATCTACCTTCAGCCGCTGATAGCTTTTGGTTTGGCCCCGTTAATCCTGGCCGAGAGCTTCAACTCCCGAATCCTTATCGCCAGCTTACTGATATTCGCGGGCGTCGGCTTAGTGATCAAACGCGGCGGCAGCCGGGCGGTTAAAGAAGTGGCCGAACATCCTGACGCGCTTGCCCACTAATTACCTGTGGCTGAAGCTCGATTCCGGGCTGCGGCGTAACGTCTTGCTTGGCAAAACATTCCAGAATTTCGCCGGAGTCGACGGTATCCTGATCCAATAGCAGCGAAACCAATCGGGCAATCGCTTCCTCTTCTGTTGAGACTACATCGCACGCCCTTTTCAGCTGCTCATTGATAATGGCGGTGGTGGCATCCTCGATACGATCCAGAAGCGTTTGACTGTGAGGCACTCCGGAGGCGCCCAGATGAACTGGTCCTAACGGGCTCATCCCGAACTCACTGACCATGCGTCTCGCAATCTCGACAGCACGTTCAATGTCGTTTGAGGCGCCAGCGGTCATCGTCGAAAGAAGGATTTGCTCCGCAGCGCGTCCTCCCAGGAGCGTGGCAATTTGATCTTCCAGATACTCGCGCTTCTTCATCAGGCGATCGCGCTCAGGCAACGACTGCGTAACGCCCAGAGCTTGTCCCCGGGGGAGAATGGAGACCTTGTGAATCGGGTCGCCATGCTTGGCGGCCAGGCCTACTGCCACATGACCGGCTTCATGAACCGCGGTCGCGTAGCGCTCCTCATCGTCCATCCTGAAGCCATGGCGCTCGGCTCCCATCAGAATTCTATCTCGCGCTGCCTCAATATGTTTCCGGGCAATGGCCTCGGAATCGTCACGCGTGGCAGCAATCGCTGCCTCATTCATCAGATTGGCGAGTTCAGCACCTGAGAATCCCGGAGTTCCGCGGGCGATCCATTGAAGGTCGAGTTCCGGTTGCAGCTGTAAGCCGCGGGCGTGTACTCGCAGAATTGCTTCGCGGCCGCGCGCGTCTGCAAGGTTGACTGTAATTTGCCGATCGAACCGGCCGGGCCGGGTCAGTGCCTGATCGAGAATATCTGGACGGTTGGTGGATGCGATAACCACAATGGTACTGTTTTGATCGAACCCATCCATTTCAATCAAAAGTTGGTTTAAAGTCTGGTCCTGATCTGCTGAGGCGGAATCGCTACTGCGCCCCCGGCGACGACCCAGAGCATCAATCTCGTCGATGAATACAATGCAAGGTGCGACTTTACGTGCTTTGGCAAACAGGCGACGGACGCGGGCCGCACCCACACCAGCAAACTTTTCCTGGAAACTCGCCCCGGAGACTGAAAGAAACGGCACCACAGCCTCATTGGCCGCAGCGCGAGCCAACAGGGTCTTACCGGTTCCCGGCGGTCCGGCCAGCAAGATTCCTCGAGGGATCCGTCCGCCCAACCTTCCAAATCGAGAGGGATTTCGTAAGAATTCTATTGTTTCGGAAAGCTCAGCTTTGGCTTCGTCCACACCCGCAACATCGCCAAAAGTAGAGCTCTGTTTGTTACTGGTGTCGTTACAGTTGAAGCTCCCATCACGCCCGCTCATTCCGCAATAGACCCGCCATCCGATGAATCCAACCAGGCCCAGGGTAAGGACGGGAATCGACCAGTTGAATATGGTCGCCAAGGGTCCCGGCCGCATTGCGTGAAATTCGATGGGAACGCTGTTTTTCCTGAAAAGCTCCACCACACCCTGTCGAGCTATCTCGCTGGTAACCGTTGCCTGCAGAATCGAACCGTCCCTCGCTTGAACGGTAAAGACATCACCTTCAATTGTGACTAAAGCCGCCGCCGTTGAGCTTTCGGCGAGCGCATAAAGTTGCGAATAGTTGATTTTTTGCGAAACAATAGATTGGCGCTGATAGACCACAACCGCAATGATCGGAGCCAATACCAGCAGCAGTACCGCGGTTAGAGTTAAGGTGACTTTTGGTGAACGCAGGATCGTTTTGGGTATGGGGGAAGGCATGAAAGACTCCGGGTTAAATGCGCTTCAGCTTAGAGAAGCTTTGTGAATTAATCTCGAAAAAACTTGAGTGGGGTTGACAGCGGCGACACTAGGGAGGGAGCCGGACCGCAGGAGAAACTGGGCCTAAACCAGGACGCTCGCCTTATGTAGCCCCAGCCGCGAACGCTCTTTTCACTTTACCAGTTCTGGAGAAAAAAAGTCCAGCAAAAGAACCAACGGCGCTGGTTCATTTTTGGTTTGCCAGCCTTTCTTCTGAATGGCGCCAAATTGACCTTATGTATCAAGCCTGTCAAGCCATGATGCGACCCACGGGGTAAAGGTTCATATGAGGATCCCAGTAAGGTGACCGCTGGTAAAAGAACTCGAGTCGGCTACTGGGGCTGGAAGCAAAGGTGGGATCGGATTCAAGCCTTCGAAGAAAGTCTGCTCGCACAGCCGGATTCTTAGATAGCATCTCGCGTGCGAGGCTCTCTAATACGTAACTCTCCCCGTACTCCTTCTGTTCGAAGACTGCATTGAAGAAGCCCCAGGCAACTAATGAATCCGGTGCTTCGGGTTCCAAAAGGTTGATGGCAAGTTTTGCGAGGTTGTCGTCTAGCGGAACCATCACTGAACCGGGAGGAAACGTTCGGCGCTCCTTAATCAATTCGGCCTTGAAACTTGGCATGAAACGACCCTCAAATGGGCCAGTAGGCCATTTCACCTCAATGAACCTGTAACTCTCAATCTCCATTGTAGTTGCCTCCGACGTAGGTTGCAGCCGCAGTCCGTGTGCGCTTAATACTGCGATCACTTCTTTCCATTGAGGTGGCACAATGTAGTGAAGCGGCCGGGTCACTTCTTTTGTCACGCGAAAGGTGTTGTACATCGGCACCGTCACATCGAGAGGTTTGGTGCCAAACACTACCCTGGTGTCACCGGAGACCTCGCTCGGTTCAGTGCGATATTCAAGTGCCTTCAGAGCGTACGGAATTGTCTTGTCAGTCAACTCGAAATCAATGGCAACCTTGCGCCCAACCTCATCTGCGCTACCCTGCCCCACTGTCCGCTCGTCCGCCACGCGAACTGCATCTAGAAGACTATGCGGGTCACCACTAACCTCTGCGAGCGTAAATCTCAGTAAATCGTATGTGCCAATGACCCGCGATCGGTAGTCTTTGATCATGTGCGTTTCAATCAGAATGGCCGCACGATTTCGCAGGGGCACATAGCCGGTCGAGAAGCGAGGACTGCCGTTGAAATCTCGAATGCCTTTCCCAAAATCCCGGTTATCCGCAAACTCGAGATACCATGAGACTACATTGCCTGCACGTTCAGTAGCGGGAAACACCTTCCCATCTATCACCTCCCGCTCCCAGGCAAGCACGCTCGGCGCGATCCCATCGTGGTGCTCAAAGTGGTATGTGATGTTGTAACGATAGTCGGCCCCATCCGTGACATGACAATCGATAAACAAATCAGGGTTCCAGTCATTCCAGAGAGCTAACCAGGCCTTAGTCTCAGGTGTATCTGCCTTCATGTAGTCACGGTTAAGATTTTGGTTGGTAGTCGTGGCACGCCAACCCATGTCAGCGGGGCCATTCTGGTTTATGCGATTGTAGGGACTCGATCTTTCGTGCCCATCTGTGTTGTAGATGGGAATGAAGAGCACAACTACATTTTCCAATAACCCAGGCTGCGTTTTCGTGATGGCAATATCCCTCAGCAAAGCCAGACCGGCATCTTTGCCATCGGGCTCGCCGGAATGGATGCACGCCTGAATGAGTACTACGGCTTTGCCTGCCTGTCGTGCCGCCTCCGTTGTGAAGGTTTTTCCTTCTGAAGCAATCAGGAGCGGCAGCTCACGCCCTTCGCCGCTGCGTCCAAACGACGTGTATTTGATTAACGGCGAAGCAGCATCGAGCCTCTTAGCAAAGGTTACTGTTTCGGAGTAGTTGGGCGTTTCGCGGTAGTTGGTCTTCTCCGCGTATGTCTGCCATTCGAGCGGGGGTTCAGGTCGGGGGTTAGGTGACATCTCGAGATTGATTAGGAATCCGAAACGAGGAATGCTACCTGAGATCGTGTGCACAAGACCGACAAAGCGCGCGCCGTCTGGCATTAAGAGTTCCGCAAGTCGAACAGCGGATGTACATTGTTCGCGCAAACCAGCCGGTGATGACTGCGCTAAGACCCAGAATGCCAATGAGGACAATCAGGTTAAGCAGCAAGTCTTTCAACTCTTCTGACTTTCCCTAACTCTCGTGTGGTAGTCCTGGCCACGTTGGTATCCGCGCTGAAACGCCTCCTCAGTGGCTGCCTCGCCATAAGCTTCGTTCATTTCCGAAGCCGTTTCGTTATAGGATCGGCCTCGTCTATTAGGACTTAGTGCAGCCTCGAAACCACGGCGATAGCTTACCTCATCAGAGCGAAAGTCCCCACCGGTAGCCTGATAATGCTCTTCTTCTAGGTCGCGCAGGCCGAGCCACCAGTTTTCACGAGCTGCGTCAATGCTTTCAGCTCCAGCCTGGGCCAGCACATTGTGTATGCGCTCCTCAGCATCGTCATCCTGGGCAAACGCAATCACGACCGAGCGACCGTTCCTCAACGCGTCTTCGTAGAGATACAACTCGTCACGTGATAACCCTTCGGCTAATCCGCTTTCCAGGGCGGCGCCGGCAGCAGCACCGGTAGCTGCGCCACCAACTCCGAGTAATGCGGCGCCAATAATCCCCGCCGCAAGCACCGGGCCGACGCCTGGAACTAGTAGACTTGCCGCGGCGGCTCCCAGCGTGGCTCCTCCAGCGACTCCCATCGCACCGCCGACAGCTCCGCCCATCGCTTTCCCCATTCCTGGCTGTTCGGTGTCGCTAGTCGGCACTGCCGACTCAACGCTTTCTTCACTTGTTCCAGGCGTCAGAAAAGCGATTCTGTCGTTTGTAATCCCTGCGGAACGAAGCCCGTTTACGGCACGTTCGGCGTCTGCACGTGAGTCAAAGATGCCAGCTATTGCTTCCATGGTTGATCTCCCTTTTTGTCGGATTTGCTCCATTTAACCCTTATGTCGATACCGCTTCAAGCGAAACCGGTAAACGACACAAATCGTTGAGGAAATCAACAAGGCTATGTTAGAGTCGGATTGAGATAAGGATCGTTAATAGACCGCAGGGAGAAACCGCTTGTACGACATAGTAGATAAACATTGGCCCATGTCGGTCGGCGACGGAAAGGCAGCGCGCAAGAAGAAACCGCGGATCCTGGCTATCACCACAGACTGTTGTACCGGTTGCGCTGGATCACCTGCCTGTATCGAGTATTGTCCTATCGAGGCGTGTATGTTTTGGGTGCCCGACGAAGATCACCCACCCTTCGGGCGCATTGAAGTTGATCCTTATCTCTGCATTGGATGCCAGAAATGCATTAGCAAGGGTCCTGAAGGCGCGTTTCTCGACGGTTGTCCCTGGGACGCAATTGAAATGGTGCCGACCGAAGACTGGGAAGGCCTTCACGGTATCGCCCTTCCTGACGCACCGCCAGCTCCTCCCGCCGGCTAAGAGATAAGTCGGGCAAAGAATCGTGATTGGGTTGCTGCGAACCTCATATTCTGCATCGAAAACTAATTCGGTATGCATGTTGCTGCTCCTCTCGATTGAATTCTTGTTGAGGAGTAAATCGCAAGTGAGAATAATTGGGCGCCTGAAATCTGATGTTCGCTCTACCGTGCTAGCGTTATTCATAATAGCCCTGGCCGTACCGCAGCAATATTTCGCACAGTCTAGCTGGACTCCACCAATCCCTCGCAAAGCGAAAACACCCTTTGCCCCCAAGCCTCTCGGCGGAGACAACATTTTCAAAGGTGAAGCTGAGAGATGGCTTGCTGACGCTATCGTAAAGTTGGAAGTAGGATTTCTGATGCCGATTGAGGATAAGTCTGTGATGGATTACATTTTACAGGTCGGAAATCACCTCTCGGCGCATTCGGCCGCTCCAACAGTGCAGTATCAGTTCATTGTTACGTATGATTTGGTTCCGAATGCTATGACTGCCGGAGGCGGTCGCATTTACATCACTCGCGGAATGCTTGAACAAATTGAAAGCGAGGATGAGTTAGCAGCAGTGTTGGCCCATGAAATCGCTCACGATGCATTTAAGCACGCAACTAAAACCGTTACTAGACAGCTTTACTGGATGACAGGAACACCAAAAGTTAAGACGCCTGCAGAGATTGAATCTTCTCTTGCCAAGCTGTTGGCTGAGTATGAGAAAAAGCCGGTAGCTGCAATTGGCGAAAAGCTATTAGGTTTCGCTCGCTTCGATGAGCTAGAGGCTGATCGCGCCGCGTTCTACAACATGTACAGAGCTGGTTATAATCCTCGAGCCCTCGCGACAGTTTTGAAGCGTATGGAGCGTGAAATAAATGAAGAGTTGGGAAAAGGCGACGGCTGGTATCAGTTCATCGTCTTGCTCTTTGGCAGCCATCCGCCAACTCCTCAACGCTCGATGGCATTCTCCTGGGAATCGAACTTTGTAAAAATGCCGCCAAAGGATGCTCGTCACCAAAGCGCCGCCTTTAAGACTATGCAAGCGAAAGTGGCGCAGTTACCGAAGTAAAGTTGAATATCCAGTCCCTACAGCGCAGTGTTGAAAGGTGGGAGACCCCCCCGAAACAAGCGCGATGCGAAAAAAACAGCGCAACTCAGATACCCCCTATTTCCAACTGCAGTCTGATGCAGGTGGGGTAATAGCTCGTCGCAAAACGAGCTTTTTGGCAGACGGCGCATACTTGTTTCAGGATGAGTTGGAAGTTCATGGCGTGCTAGCGGCCAAAGTTACCACCTGCACGGCATGGTTGCTCGAACTTTATGAATTGACGGCTGGCGACGTCTCCTTTATCAGTGGTACTAGGGAGGTTCGGGCCACCGGAAAGTCTTTTGGGGTTCTATACCCTCCATTCACCATTTCTCAGCCTTCCGTCGACAATGCAAAGGGTTGTCTTGTCGGAGTGGCCGCAACCGAATGTTTGCCCGTCGGGCTCGCCGCGGTTCCGATAATGTTTGAACCGACGTATACCGAACTGCCGACAGGTGGAGCGCAAGCATTAGAAATTGTTAGACTGGGTGAGAACCATCAATCAGTGGAATTTAACCCAAAGCCATCTTTGCTTTCAGTCAAAGCAAAAAGGCTGATTGACCAGAATTATCTCAGCTATCCATCCATCTCGCGTATTGCGCAGCGGCTCGGTGTCACGCATGAACATCTCTCCAGGCAGTTCAAACGAGATTTCGAAATTAGCCCCAGCGCTTACGTGCATCAACTGCGCCTGGCCGACGCAGCTCTTAAGTTGGCCAAGGGGGAAGAGATAATTAACGTCTCCCAGGACATCGGCTACAACGATCTAAGTCGTTTTTACAAACACTTTCGAAAAACCACGAAGACCTCACCAGGAGTATGCCAGACTCTGATGAAGCCCAACCGCGCTTGACAGCAATCAATATCAAGAAACGCCAAGACACGCCGGCGCTCCTCGACTAGGATTCTTGTTGATCTAAGAAAGGAGAGTGGAATGCGAAAGGTAACATTCGGCGGTGCGAGCAGTTTCGACAATCACTTTGCGCGCAGAGATCACTCGGTTGATTGGCTCATGTGGAGCGACGAAGCGGCGTCAATGATGACGGACTATTGGAAGACTATCGACACCATCGTGATGGGACGCAAGACTTACGAGGTGGGGCTCAAACTTAGCAAGGGTAAGAGCAACCCTTATCCGGGCATCAAGTCATACGTCTTCTCGCGCACGCTACGGCCAGGCAAAGCTGAAGGCGTCGAGATCATCGAGAAGGATGCCGCGACATTCGTAAAAACTTTAAAGGGTCAGGAAGGCAAAGACATCTGCGTGATGGGCGGTGGTGATTTCGCAAAGACCCTCTTCGAGGCGAACCTGATTGACGAGATTGGTTTCAACATCCATCCGGTTTTGCTTGGCTCAGGCATTCCGATTTTCTACGAGATGAAGCATCAGATTGATCTGGAGTTGTTGACTTGCAAGCCGTTCAAAAACGGGTGCGTGGCGGTGACATATAGAGTGAAACACTGAACCGCTGCTCTTGTGGCCTCAGTATGCTGGACATAGCTGGATTGTCTTTGACATTTTGTGTGATTTGACCACACAAGCGATCCACGAAATCACACGAACTGGCCTAACTGAATTTCGTGATCGGTCGAGTAATTTCGTGGATCGTGTTTGACTATCCCGACAGATCACCAAACAGAATCTACTCTTGTTTTGCTCGGCTCTGAATGGCTTTTATCGCCAGGCCCGCTTGTTCTCTTATGCGATCCGACGACGCAACGGAACCGTTCGCGTAAGGCTCAATAGCGGGCACATCCTGGAACTCACCAATTAATGAGAGTCCGCGCAAGGCCTCCCAGAGACTGTCTTCGTCCGAATTGATCGTCATCATCGCCACGCCGGGCACGACCCTGGAACCGCTCGGCGCGATGATGCGCTCCAACTTCCCTGGAAGCGGAGACCTTACTTCGACCGTTCTCTGGTCGGGCCGAGTGATGCGAGCGAGTAAGGTCCCGCGCGCGAGCGAGGCCCCCTCTTTCAAAGTGCTCGCCATCTCACCTTCTTCGGTCGCCCTCACCACATATGGGTTAAGCATAGAAACGAGTTCAAGGCGTCCACTTGGATCTGCAAATCTCACCAGGGCAAGAGCCACGTTTCTGCGTACTAACGGTTCCGGATCTCGCAACAGTTTCAACAACGACTGATGAAACTCCTCAGCCTTGCTGTCGAAACCCATCAGCCAGGCAACCGTCAGCCGAAACTCTGTTTGCGGATGACTGGCCAGAGCGAGGATTTGCGGGTACCACTGTTTGGCGTTGGGATCGCCGCGTTCCACACGTTGTTGGATCTGTAGGAGCGCATGTTGGACTCGCCGCGGATGCTTTTCATCAACGAGATACTGAGAGATATCCGCATCGGATAGCTCACGGCCGAACCAGGTGAAATACCATGTTACGAACGCTCCAGCTACAAAGAGGACCGCGAGAATCAGAATGGGACCCGACGCCCGCAAACGTTTCACTTCCGGGGTCGCTATTCTGACTTCGGGGTTGTTGCCGTTACCGGTCATTAGTTGAAGGTTATCTGAACTCAGAGGAAGGTTCTTGTATCAGTTCCAATCTTCACATGCTCACTTGTGCTGAATTTCATTTCGTGGTGATTCGTGTTATTTCGTGGATCGTTTGCCCTGGGCTGGAAGACCACACGATCCACGAAATCACACGAAAAGACACGAACAAGAAGTCAACCATGCCAAATGAGATCCGGCGTGGCGCGGCGGCCCGACTCTACAACTGCGAAGGATAGATGCGATAAAGCATCAAGTAGACGATTACACCGGTCACCGAAACATAAAGCCACAGGGGTAACGTCCATCGGGCTATCCTGCGGTGCCGGATGAAATCCCCGCGGGCTGCGCGGTACACCGTAATCAAAACGAGAGGCAGTATGACAATTGCCAGGATCACGTGAGTGATCAGAATTGCAAAGTAAAAAGGCCGAACAAGCCCCTGTCCGAGGAAACGTGTGTCGCCGTGGTAGTAGTGGTACGTCAGGTAGGAAATCAGGAAACAAGTCGACGTTACCAGGGCGGCAATCTGACAGTTCCGGTGCGCTCGAATAAATCCGTTCCGAATAAAACGGTAGCCCGCTATCAAAAACAGGGCGCTGGTAGTGTTCAAAATAGCGTTTAGATGAGGCAGGTAGGAGATGTAGTCAGGCATTCACGAAAAAGCTCCAAGGAGCGTAGTGTTCACCACTTAACATACGCAAATTCGCAGTTTGGGAAGAGCGGTTTACCGCGCTTGCGTTAGGGGCTGACAATCTGCGGTTGAGTGTTGCGACGCAAGCGCGGGTAAACCCAACCTGCGAATTTCGGTCCCATTGGTGGTATCGCGATCAATTCAATTTTTTAAACACTTCTAAAGAGGCTGTAAACAAAGGGCCAACGTTTCGTTAGCGAAGCGTCCTATTGACAGAGGCGGCTTGCCTTCCCTTCTCTGTCAGGGAATAAAAATCGTTTCCTAGTTCCTCAAGCAGTCCTTCTTTCACCAGTCGTTCGACAATATCGAAGACCCTGGTACGCGCTTCCGGATCATTACCGCCGGCCTCAAACAAGGTGTGCAAGTCCAGCGATTCTTTTTTCCACGCTGCAAAGCTGCCCAGTACTTCTTTTGTAAGCTCGTCCACGGATGGAATAACTCTCTTGACCTATTCTGTTTGCTTCGGTTTCATCCTGGCCATCATGGATTTCACGTCGGGCGGGACGGCGCGACCTTTAGCATCAAGCAAAGGAGGCCCTGCGCCAGCCAGCTGCTCCACTTCCGGTCGAGGAGTTCGTTTGGTAAATGGGATCGGTAAGCGACCCTCCGACTGAAGATACAGCAAGGGAATAGCCAAAAACATGAGGGCCATTACCAGGCAAACCGAAATGAAGAACAGGTTGTCAGTAGTAAAGAACTGTGGAGAGAAAAGCGCGGTCCAAATCGCCAGCACAACAAATATGATTCCAAATACGATACAGATGACATTTAACAGCCCAAGTTCCCTCTTCATCAGCCCTTACCTTTCTAATGCTTAGCCTTGCCTGGAGCTTTAGTTCGTTCTGACATCTCCTCATAGCCGCATCGTTCGCACTGCCAGATTGCAAACAACGCATTAGGATCACCCGTGCTTTGATAGACCGCGCGGTCCGACGGGATAATCTTACCGCCACAACGCGGACAAGCACGACCGCGCGTGGTGCGCGTCTCGATGTCAAGCGCTAACGGGTTCTCGTCAGACATAGCTAAAGAGTGCGGAGTATTAGGTCTCGCGCCAGAGTATTCTGTCAAAAATGTGCCGGAGCATCATTCACTCAAAAGCAGACATCAACGAACCAACACGAATATACACCCAGTCGCCTTCGAGTTGTTTCGCGGGGATTCGTGGATCGTGATAGTTGCTGAAACTTTGCTCAAGCAGAATGCTGGACCTATCTCTACGGCACACTCATGACTCAGAAGGACTAGGATCGGTCGCGTCATTTTCCGTTGTGCGGTGCCGCTTAAGAGCGATGAAGATCGAACAAAATATAGCAACCGGTGGCGCCAGTAATACCAGCACTGCGATATTAAAGTTCCTGATAAAAAAAGGATTGGTTGATCCGCCGAGTGAAGCCCGACACATTGAACATTGGGCAAGCCCGGTCGCTTCGAGCGTTAGAAAAACTGCCAGAACCAGGCCTGACACAATCACTCGCTTTGGAATCGATGCACTCTTCATCAGTGGCTCTCAGCCGCAGGTGCAGGAGGCGCCTCCTTAAACTTATAGCGAAGATCATGCGATCTAAAGCTATCAGGGAAGAAAACAAATAAGAGGCAGATGCAAACCACCAGCATCGGCACAATAGTGAGAATCAAGCTCAACCGCTCAAACTTCATGTGCATGAAGTACGCGACGATCAGCGCGGCCTTGATTATTGAAAGACCGAGCAGGATGGTCAGCATAAAGTGAATGGCCATGGGCCGGTAGGCCAGGATGATTTCGATAATTGTCAGTAGCACCAGCCAGATCCAGATCGAAGTAAACAGCTTATTACTGCCGGCAAAGTGTTCATGTTCGTCAGTGTGTGCGTTCATCTTGGCATTTGCTCCTAAATTTGATCCAGCCGGTGCATCGTAGGGGCGTCCCCTCCGTCGGTGCCCCATGGTTGAGAACAGGTGCGTAGGTGGTGCCCGTTTCAAAATGGGGCGCCCACGGAGGGACGCCCCTACGATTTAGTGCCCGCCAATGTCAACTGACATGATGTAAATCAATGGGAAGACGAACATCCAAACCAGATCGACGAAGTGCCAATAGAGCCCGCTGATCTCGACATCTTCATGCTTCAGTTTTCCGATCCTGGCTGCCACCACAGCCAGATAAATGGCCCCGGTGAATACGTGAAACATGTGCAAGCCGGTAATGGTAAAAAAAGTTGCGCCAAACAACGGCGATGGCAGCGTGCCATCAGCCGCAGCATATTTTGTTACCCATTCTGCGGGCAGGCTGAATGGCCGCAGCCCGTCACTAATCAAGTGGTTCCACTCGATTAAGTGCAGCACCAGAAACGCGAGACCAAAGAAAATAGTCCCCAGGATCCACTTGCGCGCTCTTGTCCGATCTCCGCGGCTGGATGCGGAAACGGCGAATACCATCGTCAAGCTCGATGACAGCAGGCAAAAAGTCATCACCGAGGAAAAGACGATGCTGGGATAGAACGGAAAAGGGGTGGGCCACACGTTGGACGCGCGCAGATAGCTATAACCCATCAGCAACGCCGAAAACGTTAGCGAGTCGGAGACAATGAACAACCACATCCCCAGCTTGCGATGGCCAACCCGATACGGGAACACACCACCATCCCAATCGGCTGCCGGAAAATGCTCCGCGCGGGCTTCAGTACTCACTGTGACCTCCCAAAGGTGACACAGACGTTAGTCTGTGGGTTAGTCTCAATAGCGGTCGACACAGACTGAAGTCTATGCAACCACGGTGGTAGTTACCTCCAAAAGAACAGGAGCAGAAACAAGTAAATCCATAAACCATCCATAAAGTGCCAGTAGAGCGTAACGGCGTCAGTGACCGCGTGACGTTTTGTCATGGCCTGCTCGTCGCGCTCAATCCGGCGAGTCCGCAACAAAAGGTAAATGAGTGCAATGAGACCGCCCAGCAAGTGAACGCCATGGGTCGCAGTCAAAAGATAGAAGAACGAGCTATGCGGATTGCTGGCGACATAGACGCCCTGGCCCACGAGCTGGCGCCAGGCGAGCAGCTGCGAACCTACAAATGCGATTCCCAGGGCTGCGGTCAGCAGGAGCCAGGGATTCAAAGAACCTGCAAACGCCGCTTTGAGTTTCCGTCTGGCCAATTCGAGCGTGCCGCTGCTCGCAACAATAAGTGCCGTGCTCAACAATAGAACCTGCGGCATCGCGATGGGGCGCCAGTCGTTGCTGGAAGCAGCACGCACGATGTATGCGCTCGTAAGCGCCGTAAACATCATCAAGATTGCCGCCAACGCGACCCACATGCCGATCCGGTAACGGTTGGCGGACGACTCGAACTGAGAGAAATGTCCTTCGTGCCCGTTGCCCTTGCGCGAACCGCCATTGCCGCCGGGAAATCGCGATCCCCCACCGAGGCCCTTGCCTTTCTTTGTGATCGGCTTAGTGCCGGTGACCGTCGTGGCCATTCCCACTCGTTCCCTCCCTACCTGAACCGACAGGTTGTTGAGTCACCTCAGGTTCCGTCTGCATTACAAAATCATTTGCGGCCCCTGGCACTGCAAATTCATAAGGGCCCCGGTAAACTACCGGCAGGTGGCCGGCAAAGTTGTCATGTGGCGGAGGCGAGGTCGTAACCCACTCGAGCGTTGTCGCATCCCAGGGGTTCTCACTGGCCCGCTTCCCTTTGAAAATGCTCCAAAACAAATTGAAGTAAAAAACGATCTGGACCAGCACCGTTGCTATCGCCGAGATTGATACAAAGACCACCAGCGGATGGAGCGTCTTGAGGTACTCGTACTCAGTAAACTGCGCAAATCTCCTCGGCATACCAACGATTCCCATTGTGTGCATGGGGACGAAAATGCAATAGACACCGATGAAGGTTATCCAGAAGTGGAATTTTCCCAAACTTTCACTCATGAAGCGTCCGAACATCTTCGGAAACCAGAAGTAAGTTGCCGCGAACATGCCGAAGATCGAAGCCACGCCCATGACCAGATGAAAGTGCGCGGTCACGAAATACGTGTCGTGCATCGGAAGGTCCAATGATGTTTGTCCCAGCACCAGGCCCGTAATTCCTCCTGCCACGAAGAGGGAAACAAACCCAATTGCAAATAGCATCGCGGTGGTGAAACGGATTCGGCCACCCCAGAGGGTTCCCAGCCAGTTAAACGTCTTGACTGCGGATGGAACGCCTATGGATAACGTCAGTATCGAGAATGTCATTGCCGAATACGGGCTCATGCCGCTGATAAACATGTGGTGGCCCCACACAAAGAATCCCAGCAGCCCGATCGCGAAAATCGCAAAGACCATTGCCCGGTAGCCGAAAACAGGCTTACGCGCGAAAGTGGCCAGAATGTGGGAAGTGGCGCCCATGCCAGGCAGGATCGCGATGTAGACTTCTGGATGCCCGAAAAACCAGAAGAGATGTTGCCAGAGGATCGGGGATCCGCCGGTATGAGCAGGAAAGTTTGGATGAGTACCAGAAAGTATTCCACTAACATAGAGACCGCCGGGGATGAAGAAACTTGTTCCCGCTACCCGATCCAGCAACAACAAAATCCCGCCGCCCAGCAGCACCGGGAAAGAAAGCAAAGCCAGGACGGCTGTGGTAAACCAGGCCCAACAGGTCAGTGGCATACGCATCAGCGACATTCCTCGGGTGCGCATGTTCAGCAGAGTAGTTATGAAATTCAGAGCTCCCAACAGCGAGCCCACGCAGAAGATAGCGATGCTGATTATCCATAGGTTCATGCCCATCCCTTGCCCGGGTCCGGCGTTCGGTAACGCGCTTAGCGGGGCATAACCCGTCCAGCCTCCGATTGGTCCTACGGTAGAATCAGCGCCCGAGAAAAAAATCGCCGCGAGGATGACAATGAATCCGACAAAGGTGACCCAAAACGAAAGCATGTTCAGCACGGGGAAAGCCATATCTTCCGCCCCGATTTGAATAGGCAGAAAATAGTTGCCAAAACCGCCCTGCGGGGCTGTAGTCAGCACGAAAAAGACCATGATAGTTCCGTGCATCGTCACCAGCGACAGGTAAAACTCAGGCGTCATCATGCCGTCTGGAGCGCCCCCCGGAAATAGCGTGCCCAGGATGGGCCAATTCGTTCCGGGCCAGGACAAGTTCATACGCATCAGCACAGACATCGTCATCCCGACCAATACGGCGGCCAGCGCCAGAAGGATGTACTGGATCCCGATGACCTTGTGGTCCAGACTGAAGATGTACTTGCGGATGAAGCCTGTTGGGGCCGGGTGGCGGTGCACGGCTTCGTGAGTTTCACCTGACATCTTTGATCTCCTCGTGGTTAATCCAATTAACCGCAGCTTAGAGCAGCCAAGCGTTTTAGTAAGTCTGGGTTGGCAGTTTGTACTTGGCCAATAACTCCGTCATACGAGTCTGAAACTGATCCTGGGGCAAACCGGTCAACGCTCCCAGCTCATCATCAGGGAGGACCAGCAGATAACTCTTCATCTGGAAGTGAAGTTGCCCGCAGAGTTCGGCGCAAGCCAGTTCATATTTTCCCGGTGTGTTTGCGGTAAAGTGCACACGAATAACCATGCCTGGTACGAGATCCTGCTTGAAACGCAGTTGCGGGACCCAGATGTTGTGAATCACATCCTTGGAGCGCAGCAGCAATTCGACTGGACGTTTGACGGGGATGGCGAGCACGGTATGTACCGCATCGTCCTTAGCATTCGCGTCAGCCTCGTCCAAACCGATAAAGTTCAGTGCTGAGTCATCAATCAAGGTTGGCTCAGTGCGACCGAAGACCTTATCCGTTCCGGGGTAGTGAAAGTTCCATTGAAACTGTTGCGCCACTACTTCAACCTGGTAAGAGCCCGGAGGCGCATCATTGAAGTGCAGCGACGCCCACACGCTCTGTCCCATCACCGCCAGCCCGATGAAGATGATGGCAGTTACAACCGTCCAGATAACCTCTAATTTGCTGCTTCCGTGGGTGTACACCGCCCGACTGCGAGCGGCATCCTCCCGATATTTCCAGACCATGTAGCCAAGACCTACCTGGGCTGCGGTGAAAGCAATACCGACGACAATGATGGTTATCAGGAACTGACGATCGAGTGCGGCTGCGTGATCAGTGATAGCGGTCGGGAACCACCACTTGTTGATGAAAAAGAGAGAGACTGACAGGAGTGTCAGGATCCAGATAATAACCGCAAGAGCTCGTCCCATCGGTTACTCCTTTTGGTAAATGGTGAATGGTAAATAGTTACTCAGGTCAGGAGTCAGAAGTCAGGAGTCACGAGTCAGAACAAAAGGATAAGAGTTCATTTCTGTTCGACCTTAGAGATCTTCTGTCTCCTGACTTCTATCCTTACCATTTACCATTCACTATTTACTATTTACCACCATTAGTATGAACAAAAGCGGCAGATAAATGACCGAGGCCAGCAACAGTCGTCTTGCCTCTTGCCGCGATTGCGAAAACGCAGCACGGATACTGCTATAGAGAAACAGTAAACCTAGAATGATCGCGCCGAAGAGGTATACCTTGCCCGAAACTCCCAAAGCGGTCGGCAGCAAGCTTACGGGCAAAAGCATCACGGTGTAGACAACTATTTGCTGCCCGGTGATTCGTCCGTCTGGCTCAACCACAGGTAACATCAGTATTCCCGCGCGGGCGTAATCTTCTCGATACATCCAGGCGATCGCCAGGAAGTGTGGAAACTGCCATAGAAACAGGATTGCGAATAGCACCCACGCTTCCAGACTCAATTCGCCGCGCGCGGCCGTCCATCCGATTAAGGGCGGCACGGCTCCTGGAAACGCACCGACCAAAGTTGAAAGCGATGTCTTGGTTTTCAGCGGAGTGTAACCAAACAAGTAGCCGGCAATAACCGTCAATCCCAGCAAGGCAGTGAGCGGATTCACGAGGACAGCAAGGTACAGCTCCGCCAGAATAGTCAGCCCCGTGCCAAATATTAATGCTTCCCATGGCAAAAGCTTGCCGGATGGCAACGGTCGGTCAGCCGTGCGCCGCATGAGAGCGTCAAGGTCGCGCTCCAGGTATTGATTGAGCGTTGCGATTCCAGACGAAAGAAGACCAATGCCAACCAGGGCGCTGACCATTCGCAGGTAATCAATCGATCCACTCGTCCCCAGAGCAAAGCCAGCGGCGGCGGTCAAGACGATTAGAAACGTGATGCGCGGTTTGGTCAGTTCGCTATAAGCCGCGACTCGTTCGCGAAGAGTGAGCGGATTTGCTGACCCCGAAATTCCCGGATGAAGTTTTACAACCAGCTCTTCCATAGTCCCTCTAAATGCTTCGGGGCTCCGCAACTTCGGTGGAAACCCAGGAGTGCGCCGAACGCAAAGCCTTAAATGCTCTGAGAGTCATAACGATCGTCGCCGCAAAAACGAGAGCTCCACACGCGACATGCGCCACAGTTATCCCGACCATGGGATGCAGTGGCTGCGGATCGTCGGGCGACCTCAATCGAGTCAGATACGCCGCGACTCCAAGCAGCAATTGCAATCCCAAGAGTGCCACGGCGATGCTAGCGGGGCGAGTGAGAAACGTCACTTCGGGGTGGCGGCGTAGCATCAAGAAGGCGGCAGTTGTCAAAGTGACTGCCACTGCGATGGCGCCACCAATATGTGCCAATAGCAACTCGGTCGGAAGATGTTTGTCCCAGGTTGCCGAATGTCGAAGCGTAGCGCCAAGCACGAGCTGAAGTAGTATGGTTGCTCCGGCGGCTGCGCAGACATAGCGGACCGGCAAGGTCCCCTTCTCCTCTACGTTGACGTGGGACTGAATCCAGCTTTTCGAGGTGAAAACTGCGAGGGCCACGGTCGTACAAAAAAAGAGCTGGGCTAACGTCGCATGAGCGGTGGAGACCACTAGTGGCAACATGAGTTTTACAGTCAGCCCGCCCAGGAGACCCTGAACAATTACACCGAAGAGGGCGAGCAAGCCCAACCGGCGCACCCATCTTCGCGGTTCTTTCCAGAAAAGAAGAATGACCAGGCCAATCGTCAATAAGCCGACTGAAGTTGCAACCATGCGGTGGCCATGTTCCCAGAAGAGGTTTCCGACCATTGCTGGAAAGAACTGTCCGTTAGAGAGTGGCCAATCTTCCGTCGCCAGCCCCGCGTCATTACTCGTAACAAGCGCCCCGGCAATTATCAAAAAGAACGTCGCGCTGGCCACGAGCAAAGAAAACCAATGGAGCCCTTTGTTCACGTCGTCCCGTTTCTTTTACGCTACCCATCTCTATTGCCGATTTCCAATTGCCAATTGCCGATTTGTCAGAGGCAAGCCATAAGCTATCAACCTCTTGAAATTGGCAATCGGCAATCGGAAATTGGCAATGTTCCTCAGTGTCGTGCAAGCATGGGCAGCTCCAGAGCCGGCATCATCTGGAGACCACCTGAGCGGGATGAAGCAGTTGCAGCATCGCCGAAAGCAAAGTCTGCCTTGGCACTACCATTGGCCGCCACTGTGACCTGCATCGTCTTCTCGGTGCCGTTCGGACCACCTTTCTCATGCCAGGCTGCAACCGTGTAAGTTCCGGGCGGCACGCCCTTGATCGTAAAGCTGCCATCCTCACCACTGACGGCGAAAAACGGGTTTTTGACAACACCGATGTACGACTTCATCCAGGGGTGCTGATTACATTTGACGGGAATCAGAACTTCGGGACGCGCGAAGGTTTTCTCGATAGGGGCCGCACCGTTTGCCTGGGTCTGATTCCATTCCGGGTTGACCCTTGGCGTCGGGTGCACATTGTGCTGAGTTGGATCGCTGTTGGTAATTCTAACCTTCTGATTCGCCTGGACGCCCAGCACGTGTGGCACGTAATGACACCCTTTTTGGTCAAGCAAAACGGCGTCGGCCGGGGTAGCGAACGTGTAGTCGCCGACCTTCGTCCCGTCCGCCGTGGCACCGTCCTTAATATAGACAAAAGCATTAGCGAGTTTGCCGTCCTTGGCCAGAGTGTCCTCGGTAACGAGGTTCGGGTTGGCTTGCCCGCAGACGGGATCGGCCGATGTGTCGATTTTTTTCGGAGCCGGTGGAGTGCCATTGAATGCGATGACCCCAGTTACTGTTCCTTCATCACCTTTGCTGGCGTAAGTCTTGCCTGTCGTCGACGCGGTCGAGCTTGTATCCGGACCAGCATCGTTTGTTGCTTGCTTGCCACACGCTGAACCCAGTGCGAGTAGCGAAAGAATAATGGTCAGGACAAACCAGACCCTCATCTGCTTAAACATGATCAATTCCTCCAATTAAGATAACTTTCGGTGCACTTTAACACGGGCCTCGTCAGAAGTAGACCCGCGAGCACACCAGACGACTACATTCCCGGAGCACGTTTACTAACGCGTCCGGCTGTGCGGGCCACGGTTGGCGCGCGCTTGTTTTTGCGAGTTTCCTTCGCCAGATTATCATTGCTCTTCTGGCGCAATCTTCCTTGAGTCTGAGCGCTGGTACTGGCAGCAGGTTGTACGGGAGAAGTTGCCAGCAACCGTCTTTGCTCTTCGGGGGTCAGCAACAACATATAGCGAACGAGCAAGTCCGCATGATCACTCTTATACTCGTTAGCGCTTGCCGGCGGATTAGGAAGATTGATAACCCATCGGTCTCCTTCCTTTCTGAATAATCCGCTGGGCATGGCTGTTCCGGGATCGATCTGCGCCGGATCCAGGAGCCATCTGAACGTCCAGTCCCGCTTAAGACGCTCGCCGGAAAGCAGGAAGTTAGGGGCGATGGCTTGAGCGTCATGCGTTGGGTCCCCCGTAATGTGACACTTCAAACAAGGCGTTCCCGAGGTGAACATCTGTCGCGCAACAAGCTTCTCCTGTTCGGTCAACGGTTGCAGTGGCTCCTTGATGTAAGGCTCCTGCTGCCCTGACATAGCCATGAAAAACCGCACTAGCGTCTGCAATTCGTTTGGCGAAAAACTAAACGTAGGCATACGCGCTTTTAGATAGACGCGCACGCCATTTTGATCGAGACCGGGCTGCGGCTTTAGCCTTCCGTTGCCGCTCGTACCTGCGCTCGCAGTGGTGCTCGCAGTTGTGCTCTCATTTTGCCTGGTGTTCTCGCTTTGGCTCACACTCGCGTTTGCCGCGTTGCCGGGCCTTGGCTCCGTTGCAGTCGCGATGCCCGGTCGTCTTTGGTCGCTCAGAGACGGATCGTTGAGAAAGCGCAGCAGCCAGTTCGGATCAACACGCGCTCCTTCGCTCGTCAATATTGGTGGCAGCAAATCCTTCCCCTCAGGCGTTTGATAAAATGGCACGCCCATCAGGACCGAGCGCTGCCCCACCTGAATCTCATGACAGCCCATACAGTTATATTTCTTGATTACCCACCAACCATTCTGTACGTCCTGCCGGCGCTGGTCCTGCGGCTTATAGAAGAGTGAGGGCGGCACATTCGATCCTTCAGTCCCGACACTGCCGAGCAGAAAGGTGGTCAGAGCATTTCGCCATTCGGGGGTGAGATAAGGCGTGGGCATTCGCAGCCGATCTTTTGGATCCTTCTCTTTGCCCTGATCGTAGATCGAGGGATCGGCCAGTTTGCGCTCGAAGAAACCTTTGTGGTTGTACCAGGGTTTCTCCGAATGGTCGCCATGCAATTTGAGCGGATCGTGACCGTACTCCGCATCGTGTGTCAGCAGAGCGAAGTCTAATCTCTCAATAGGTGTAGCGCCTTCAACTGTAAGTTCCTTACCGATCCTCTGTTCCTCTTCAAACCCCTTGATTTCATGGCAACTGGCGCAACCGTACTGCTTGATCAAACCATGACCCTTCGCCTTCAAATTCGGATCGTCCATGAACGATGCATCGGGATAAGCAGGAGGCGAAGATAGCGAGAACAGGTAACTAGCGATGTCTCGAGCGTCGCGATCAGACAGCCGGAAGTTTGGCATTACGGTCATGTTCTGAACCTGCAACTCGGCACCGTCGTTCGGACAGCGAGAATTCAGCTCAGTATCGAACACGTAAGGCTTATTGTTTTTGCTGTAGTCCTCTGCCGTAAGATCTCGCTTTTCCTTAGGGCAATATGGCGCCCAGCGCTCGCGTGGGTTATGAATCCAGCGCACGATATATTCAAAGTTGGACTTTTCACCAACGCGCTGAAGATTCGCAGCAAAGGTCCCGCCGATTTGGCTGTCGCCTTCACCCATTCCGTGGCAGCCGAGGCATCCGCGGGTTTCAAACAACTCCTTGCCGTTGGCCGCATCGCCGCGCGCTTGATCTGGAACTTTGCCGCTGAAGCTCTCCTGCCAGAGATATGCTGAGATCGCCTGAACTTGCTCATCCGCATCCTTGTCGGGCGGCACGAAGCTCTTATCCGCCGGCTTCGCGAAGCGCCAGAACGTTGGCATTTTCGTTCCCGGCCGAAAGCCTTGCGGATCCTTTAGCCATTCTGGAACCCATTCCTTGCGCAACTTAAGCCGAATGTCTTTCAGGTTGGGGCCAATTTTCTTCTGGTCCTGCATTAAGTACTTCGATTGCAGGTTCAATTGATCGATGCGTGCTTCGAGTAGGC
>JBHENP010000053.1:358-31678 GCA_046261995.1 Pyrinomonadaceae bacterium | reverse complement strand
AACCGCAACGGTCCTGGAACCTGGCCGCACAGTCAGGATTTTAGGCGTCCCGATGGCTTACGGGGCGAGCATGGCCGGTGTCGACATGGGACCGGCTGCTTTGCGCGTAGCGCGACTTCACGAAAGGATCGCAGAGCTTGGCTACGAGGTTCAGGACTCAGGCGACCTGCGGGTTGAGCGACCGAAGTCACGTCCTAAGCCTGATGACAAGCTAAAATACCTGAGCGAGATTAGTAACGCCTGTGAGCAGTTGGCGGCTGAAGTTCATAAGGCTCTGACTGCTGGTGAGCTCCCGATTGTCCTTGGCGGTGATCACTCAATAGCGATAGGTTCAATTTCTGGCGTGGCCTCATTCTGTCGCGAGCGATCTGAGACGGTCGGTTTGATCTGGTTTGATGCCCACGCGGACATGAATATTCCTGAAACTACACCCTCCGGCAACATTCATGGAATGCCATTGTCCGCTCTGTTGGGTTACGGAGCGCCAGCCCTTACTAATGTTGCAGGGTTTGCTCCGAAGCTTGATCCGAGATTCTGTGCCCACGTGGGCGCGCGCGACATCGATCGGGGAGAGCGCGAGCTCATTCGCAAACTTGGTTTTCGCTTCTTTACCATGCGGGAAATCGATGAGCGGGGGATGAGCGCGTGTATGAACGAGGCAATTGCGATCGCCTCCAGGGCTTCCGCCGGATACGCCGTGACATTCGATGTGGACGCACTCGATCCCGGAGATGCTCCAGGTTCGGGTACGCTGGTGCGGGGTGGACTCACGTACCGTGAGTCGCACCTCGCCATGGAGAAGATCGCGGAGGCGGGTGGGATGTGTTCGCTTGAGGTTGTGGAGATCAATACTGCGCTCGATGTAAACAACAGGACCGCCGAGCTGGGCGTAGAGATGATTCTCTCGGCGCTCGGGAAAACTATTATCTAAGTAACGGAGCAGGCCACTTGGTGAAAAAACTCCGCGTGGGAGTAATCTTCGGTGGAAGATCAGGGGAACACGAGGTTTCTATTCGTTCCGCTCGCGCAGTCATAGAATCGATCGATCGAGAAAAATACGACGTCCTGCCCATCGCCATCAGCAAAGAAGGGAAGTGGCTCCCGCCGGCTGAGGCTGCGAAGTTACTGCCACCAAGTGCGCATTCATTCCTTCCTGCCGATTTTGCCGCAAGAGGCAGAGGAGACGTTGCCATCCTCGGTGACCCCTCACATCAGGGCCTGATCTCTTTAGCAGCAACCAGCCGCCCGCTAGCTTCCGAACAATTAGATGTAGTGTTTCCCGTGCTTCATGGACCGTTCGGTGAAGATGGAACGGTGCAGGGCCTCTTAGAGATGGCCAACATTCCCTATGTTGGTTGCGGTGTGCTTGCGTCGGCGTGCGGCATGGACAAAGTCGCAATGAAGTTGCTGTTTAAACAGGCCGGTCTCCCCGTTGGTGAGTACCTTTGGTTCCTTCGCTCGCAGTGGAAAATTAATCCTGCAAGTGTGACTCGCAAAGTCGCTCGCGACCTTGGATTCCCTTGCTTCGTGAAGCCGGCTAATCTCGGGTCCTCAGTGGGTGTTTCAAAAGCTACGGATAAGGCCGGGCTGACCGAATCCATGGAGCTGGCTGCCCGATATGATCGCAAGATCATTGTAGAGGCTGCACTGGACGCGCGAGAAATTGAATGCGCTGTGATCGGTAACGATGAGCCGGAAGCCAGTCTTCCGGGCGAGTATGTTGTCTACGACGAAGCAGCCCGTTTCCTTGATTACACAGAGAAGTACACCGACACCGGGCGCGTAAAATTCGTAGTTCCGGCCTCACTATCGAAGACCATGATCAGCAGAATCCAGCGAATGGCAATCGAGGTTTTTAAATCTGTAGACGCCGCCGGGCTGGCGCGAGTGGACTTCTTTCTGACGCGAGATGGTCAGAAATTGCTGGTCAATGAGTTGAATACTATGCCGGGTCTCACCGAAGTCTCCGGATATCCTAAGATGTGGGAAGCTTCAGGAGTTCCGTTCTCCAGAGCGCTTGATCGATTGATTGAGCTCGCCTTCGAACGTCACCGCGACAAGTCGCTTAATAAGACATGCTTGTAAGAGCGCCGGGGACGCACGAGGACGAATTTCACGCAAAGCCGCAAAGGTGGCAAAGACGCAAAGTCTAGAACGAATTATGATCCTCTTTGCGTCTGCCACCTTTGCGGCTTTGCGTGTCAATCTTGCTCCGAAAACAAAGTTCCGCGTTCGTCCGCGAAAATCCGCGGCCAATAATGCGCGATGAGGATTCAACCTTTAGGGGAGCGATAACCTTTGCGCGTGCGAACGACCAGATTGGCTCGCGAGAGTTTTACTTCCAAAGAACGCCAGCGGCCATCACGAGCCTGGTTCAAAGGTCGGTAAGTTATGGTGTACTGGTGACCCAATTCCCTGGCGATGCTGGTGAACGCATCCCGCAAGGCTGGACCACCTGGCGTGGCTACAAACCGTCCTCCGCTCTTCTCCGCAAAGCTCTTCAGGATCATGGCGCTTTGCGTGTTGCGTGGACCACCCGCCTCGCTCGCTGACATATCGACTGCGTAGATACTGGCGCCAATCGCCATGGCTGCTTCCAATGCTTTTGAAGATGAACTTTTACTGTAAGTATCCATTCCGTCAGATAGCACTACGATTGCTTTGCGTGCCTCCTGACGGGCAGTCAACGCATTCACTGCCTCGAGAATGGCGTCATATAGCGTAGTCATCCCTCTTGCTTTAATAGAGTAAGCCATGTGCGCGAGATCACGTCCCGAGGAGAAGTCTTGCACCTGCTCGATCTTGTAATCGAACTTATACACCGCGGCCACGTCCTCAGGACGAAGCCCATCGAGAAATCTGATTGCCGCTGAGCGACCCAATGACAAGCGGGTTTCCATGCTTCCCGAAGTATCCAGCAGAACAACTGAAGCAAAGGGCGCCTCATGTAGACCGAAATTAGCGATCACGCCGGCGGGAACCTCTTTGCCATCCTCATACACTTTGAAGTCTGATAAACGAAGTCCCGGTACGTACTCACCTGCCTTGTCTGTTACGGTAACGTTGAGAACAACCAACTCGGTGTTGACCCGAACCACGTCGTCATCCTGTTGACCGGGGACTGCAATTGAGAGCGACAGGACAGTACCAACGAGCAGGAGGCTGCGAAGGGCCCTGCAGACTAGTGTCGAGTGACGGCGGGAGTGCAATAAGCTACACCTTGCGAGAAAAATTGCGAACGATGCGGATGAGTTCAAGTAATACATTAGCTTTGTCGATAATCGTGGCTGAGACTACTTGCCGAGGAGTTTCCTGAACCTTTTCATTAAGCGAGGCGGATACTTTGGCTACGCAATCCATTGCTTCAACCATGTCGCCCGGCGTCTTTTCAATGCTAGCGTCGTCTTCAGAACCGCCTGCCTCACCTCGGATGCGCTTAGCGAGCTTTTCCAGCTTCTCCAGCTTCTTAACATCGTCCCGGTCGAGAGAGTTGTTTTTCTTGAAGGAGGCAAAAAGCTCCTGCCCAAGGTCCGAAACCTCTTTAGCTCTTTCGAGGTTCTCTTTATGGTCTTTCTCAGCGGACCTGATTTCTCGTTTAATCCGCATCTCTTCGGCCATCGAGTTTCCTCTTTGGTTATCGGGAGAATCCGGTGAAGCTTTGTCTGCGTTGATTGAACTGAGAGGGTCGACCGGCCTCGCTACTTGACCTGCGACGGCGGCGCAAGCGGCAGAGAGAACGCAGGCGATGAACATCAATCGCCTCGCCGTCCAGCTGGCTTTGCTAACGCTCGACTTCAGTGTGTCAGTTGCTTGTGTCACGACTCGATTCCAGAATCAACACTGGGACGGCCTGAGACTTGTAATGGTTGTACCGCGCTGAATGACAGACACCATTCCGCTCCAAGAAAAGTCAGTTAATCCAATGCTCCAGCCGGTTAATCCAATGCTTCCCTAAACTCAAGCGTGGCACCGGGAGGTCTCGAAGACCAGCCAAGCTTCAGAATCCACATGAATTGTGGGTATGCCGACGTCTCAAGAAACACTTGAGAAGCGAGTGCTACAACGCCGTCCAACTTGAGACAGTTCTTTAAGTCTCGGCGAGCTAGGGAACTCGCGCTGGATTATCGGGTGAGTTGAGAAACTCACCACCCCGTCCCGCGGGCCGGGGAACGGTCACTACCTTCGGCTCCAGTCTCTCGGGTGATCGTTTCTGGCCGGACGCCGTGGTGTAGACAAGCAGTGCCGAGTCTGCCCCGCCTTTCAAGCCAGTTAGGCGCACTGAGATATATTGCTGGGCCGGCAGCTTTAGCAGGTACCGGCCTTCCTGATCTGGTTCCAAATCACGTGGCTCGACCTCCGCCGAAGTTTGCTCGAGAGATCCGTCCTTGCGTCTTCGGAGTTCCAAAGCCACTGTAAGCCCGCTCAATTTTTCCCTGGAAATGTTTTTTACTGTGCCGCCAATGATCGTTTGGCCGCCTTTCAGAAGCGCGTCATCCACCAGTATGTGAACTTTGGCCGGCCCCTTTGGAACTTCTGAGGGCGGAGCCTGGGCAGCAATTGCGGCAAGCCGTTGCTGGGCGCTGCGCTTCCGCAGGTATGTATAACCCGCGAAGACGATCGCATTTACGGCAAGCGCGCAAACGACTGCCACTAACTTGCGGCCTGTCGAAGTTTTTTCCTCAATGAGGAGTTCAGTGTGAGTTGAGTCTGTCAGCATCGCTCAAGAATTACAGTTAAGGCATCACTTTAAGTTGGCCGGTTCAAGGATTGGGAACCGTGCGCCCGGGCGGAGGTGCTCCGGTGATGGCGGTTACCAGGGCCGAAAGAAACTCTTCCTCAGCTACTCCGCGGCTCGGTAACGTAACCCATTCAGCACCCGTCGCGCCGTCTGTTCTACCCTCAATTTTTGCATTGACTGCTACGTTCGCACTGGTACCGTCGATGGGTTGGACTTCAACGTTGAGCGTGTAGCGACCTCGAGTCCAACCGCGGGAATCAGAAACCGGCACTTCCGCATATCGATTCAACTCCGACTGGGAAACTACCGCACCCTTAATAAAGGTGTATGGCTGGCTCACGATAATGCCTTCGGATGGCTTGGATGTGGTCTCATCCATTGTTAGCTTTTCGTTGCGCATTACATCCTCGATAGCTTTCAGGATCACATCACGACGGGAAGTTATGCGGTAGGGGTTCGGGAGCGAAGGTACCTCGGGAGTGCGGCCCTTTCCAAAGTCCATTCCGCGACCTGCCCCGGTGTCAGTCTTGCTTCCATTACTTGCGGGCGCCTTACTACCGCTGTCACGCACTCGTTCGCTCGACTTGTCAACTCCTTTGCCCTGCGCGAGAGCTGCGGACACGGAAAGAGTTAGTAGTAACAAGACGCCTGTCAGCCGGAACATAATTCGCACCTCATTTGAACCATTAGAGTAGCAAGGGGAGACTAGGTGATCGAGAATAGATTAACGACGGCGCAAATTCAAGCAGTCAATGCCAGAAAGTTAGACCACCGAGAAATGTGAGGTAGGTCTCTCATTCACACCCTGCTTTAGCTGAGTGGTAGTGGGGGTCCAGGGCTCTCATTAACGGTTCGTTAGGTTCGTCCATCTTGTCCACACCCAGCTAAAGCAGGGTGTGAATGAGAAGCAACTAGAATGTCCAGAGCATACTTATCTACAACTTCCCGACGCGCTGGTTCCCGCGAGTCACCGCGAATTGCTCTCTGCAGCTTTCTTTCGGGCATTTTCTAAGTCTCTTTCCTGTTCCCAGCGTCGCAGTGACTGCACTCCAGTGAAGAAATCAACCTCGTTATTGTAGAAGTTGTGAGCGCCATCATCTCTCGATGGTTCGCGGACGTAATACAGATAATCAGTCTGAGCGGGACTGATTACTGCGGTTAGGGCGCTTTCACCTGAGGATGCGATTGGGCCGGGTGGAAGCCCTGCGTACAAGCGTGTGTTGTATGGCGACCTGCGATCGATGTCGCTTTTGTAAACCTTACCGTCGTTCCGCCACTTTCCCTCCAGCTTGGAAGCGTAAATAACAGTGGAATCAATTCCCAGCGCCATGTTGAGTTTCAGACGGTTGTAAATGACCGACGCGATGATGGGACGTTCGGTCTCGAGTTTGGCCTCGGTTTCGACAAGGGAAGCCATGGTAACGATCTGTCGCGGAGACATACCGAGGGCCAGCGCTTTCGCCGTCCAGTCTGGTTTCCACACTGCTCGAAAGCTTTTCACCATCATCGCAATGAGTTCAGCAGGTCGCGTGGCAGGAGGAAACTCGTACGTGGCTGGAAACAGATATCCCTCAAGATTCTTAGCTCGCGGATCGAGATCTTGAATGAGCGTTACGTCGTCCATGAGCGCCAGCGCGGCAGTCGCGTCGGGAAGTTTCAACTCCGGATGCCGGGCCATGGCATTAGCGATGTCCCAACGGGTCCATCCTTCAACTACTGTTAGACGAATAAGCCGCTGCTCACCGGTTTGAAGTTTGGCCAAGACCGCCTGGGGAGTAATCGGCGAGGGGAAGTCATACTCTCCTGCCTGGAAGCGTTGACCGACTCCGGTGACTTTCATGTACACGAGTACAGGTCTTTCATGCCGGATTATTCCGGCGGATGTAAGCTTCTTAATCACCGCGGCTGGCGACGTGCCCTTAGGTATCTCAATGTACTGACCGCTGTGCGCGTGATAAACCGGTGTGCGTAAGACTCTGTAGCCCCACATAGCGGTAACGACAGCTCCGACGATCAGAATTAGAATTATGACTATAAAAATTCGTTTCACGTGATTTGCTATGCGATGTGAACCGTCCGCTTATTCTCCTCCGCTTAAGGCATGGGAACCAGGACCCTTGGTTGTCCTCCTGCAATAAAGTCCCTAAGGATAATAGCAGCTGCCTGACAATCGACCAGATCGCGCATTTCCGAGATGGTCTTTCCGGCAGCCCGAAGCTGCTCCTCCGCCTCTACCGAACTTAGGCGTTCATCCTGGAGATACACCGGGATTTTCAGCGATCGCGCAAACTTCCCAGCGGCACCTTCTGCCTCAAGGGCTGCCGAACCTTTGGCCCCATCCAATCTTAACGGCAAACCAATAACCAGGGTTCTGGCGTCTAAGCGGCGGACTAGCTCACCGACATCGCTAAGCAATTGCTTCCAGTTAGTGCGCGTAAGGGGGGCAAGTTTGGTTATTGAGATGAGCAATGAATCGGAGGCCGCGACCCCGACGCGTTTTTGCCCGAGATCAAGAGCCACTATTGGCCCGATTAAATTCTCTGCTTTGTCTAAGTGACTCATTAAGACTTCAATCAAGAATCCATTGCAACTTAAGCTTCAAGCATCGCGTAACCTAACAATCGTAAAGCCCGCAAGGCCACTGACTTGCGCCCTTTGATCGCCGACTGTATGATGTTTTTAGCTCGGTTGAGCCTGCCCGCACCTGATTTAATAACGAGAGGTACCCAATGTCGTTTCGCGCCAAGTTTGCTTTAATTCTCGTATCGGCCACTCTGGCTCTTTATACTGTTGTCGGTGGCTGGATTTCCACTCGGGCCCAGCAACCGGCCAACGATCCCAATGCACAGTTACGAATTTTTGAGAGCGTTCTTCAGCACATCCAAAATGATTACGTGGATGAGCCAAATATGGAGAAGGTTCGCGCCGGAGCACTCCGTGGCTTAGCCTACGGCCTGGATCCCTATTCGACATACCTCACTCCCGATCAGGTTCGTGAGTATAGCGGAACCGGAAGGGACAATCAGGTGGGAATTGGGGCAGAGATGTCTCAAGTAGCCTCATATCTTTATGTCATTGCGCCCATGAAGGGTTCTCCGGCCGATCAGGCAGGGGTCCGGGCGGGAGATATTATCGAGTACATCGACGGAAAAGCTACTCGCGATATTTCCCTGTACGATGCGAAGCAGTTACTTAACGGCGGTGCCGGAACCGAAGTGAAGTTGCGCATTCTGCGCGCCAATAGTCGGCCTGTGACGCTGGCAGTAAAACGCGGTTCTTCACGGGCGCCGGCTGCCGAATCGAGACTTGAACCAGGCAAGATTGGGGTACTGCGCATTAATAGTTTAGCGGATGGTGAAGCCGCTGAAGCCCGCTCTCGTCTTCAGGAACTGATCAAACAGGGTGCACAAAAAGTAGTTCTCGATTTGCGAGGTACAGCGGGTGGCTCGATAAATGAGGCAGTATCCGTCGCTAACCTTTTTATCAAAGACGGGACGATTGCCCAGACTACTGGCCGGGAAGGGAAGACGCTGAAAACCTTCACCGCGGATCCGAAGTCAACGATTTTCTCCGGTCCTGTTATCGCCCTGATCGACACTGGTACTGCGGGAGCTGCTGAGGTCGTCGCCTCTGCATTGCTTGAGCGCAATCGCAGTCAGCTTGTGGGTGAGAAGAGTTTCGGTGCCGGCGCCGAGCAACAATTATTTACCCTGCGTGGAGGTGACGGGTTGCTGCTCACCACGGTTAAGTGGGCCACAGCCAGCGGAAAGCCCTTCCTCGGTGAAGACCGTGCACATTCTGGTGTGACACCTTCAGTTGAAGTGAAACGACCAGAACTTGCTGAGGCGGTGGATCCCGAAGACCTCACCGGCAATGACGACGACCCGGTTAACCGGCCCGTGCAGCCGAATGAGAAGCCAGAACCTCCGGTCGCGCCGAGTGTTGCTAAACCCGCGGCGGAGGACGTCCAGATGAAGAAGGCACTGGAACTGCTTCGAGAGAGTAAACCCGCGGCTATGCCACGCGCAGCATAATTAAAACCACATATTAATAAAGACGGCCAGGGAGTTTTCTCTGGTCGTTTTTCTTTTGAAGCCCCTGGCCGATTTTGTTTGAGCGAAGGATTGGCTAATCAGCGTAGAGAATTTGTAGAGTAAGTCTAATCTGACCGTTCTAGTTGCTTCTCATTCACACCTTTTGGTTTAGCTGGGTGGTGGGCATACCGATGATGCTAATGAACCGTTGAAACGGTAACAATATACGTGGCTCATCAATGTCCGACATGCTTCTTAAAGTCTGACGATCGTTCGATTCCAATTACTTTCGTGTGATGGGCTCAGTACCACCGCGCGGTAGCTGGGGGGTCCGTCCCGCAGTCGCCCATGGCACGGTCTTAGTTGCTCAGCGAACCCACCCGCTACCAGCGGGTAAGTGAAAACTGAAAACAGAGTGGCAGCGAAATCATTACCTCTGAGATATGCACTCAACTACAGAACAGGAAGCGGTAGCCGTCTGGGTAACATAATTTGAGTCTGTCGCAATCAGTTAAACCACGGTGTGAATAAAAGGACCTCTACAATCCCATGGCGGAATGTGGCACTGATCATTTCGCATACAAGAGAAACCGATATCGGGTACTAATCCAAAAGGCCTCACTAAGAAGCCATTCTGTTTGATTGCAAATTCGTTATATCTCGCACTATTACGGAGTAATCAAAGGGGTTTGGGGCAGGCATCGCAGTTAAGTGATCGAGGGCACTCGCTGGGGAACACATCTTGCCCCTAAGGTCGTGCAGCTAGTAAGGGCATTGACACTTTAAGGCCGCGAAGGAGAACTTGAGCGATGATAATGACTAATAAATTACTACCGGTTGCTTTGATAGCAGCCCTCGTGGGCGGCTCGGTTGGCGCTCTCGTAATGTCGAGAAATCAGCCGACAACAGCGCAAACCGCGGCACAGGACACGGGCGGAGACAACATGGTGGCCACTCAGCCTGAGACTGCCAACGATCAGTTCATTCCGGCTGAGTTCAACACTTCAGATGAGCAAAGTGCGTATAAGGTCGGGTTTGCCGATGGATTTCGTGCCGCGGAAGCCGGCGCAACTGGCACTCGCTCCTTAGCCCCGGTCGCTGTAGTTAATCAGCCCGCCCGCGTTGTTTATCGCAATTCCGGTCGCAGGTATGCGCATAGTACCAACTCGCGACCTGTTTACTCCTCTACTCAGCAGCAGCCGCGCAGCCGAAGCTTTTGGCAGAAGCACCGCGACAAGCTGACTGTAGCAATCGGAGCTGGGTCGGGCGCGGCGGTCGGTGGTCTAATCGGCGGTAAAAAGGGTGCGGCCATTGGCGCCTTGGCAGGTGGGGGCGGTTCAGCTCTCTACACCTACAAGCTTCGCAATCGCACACGTCGTTACTAACCAATCGACTAGGGCCAATCTTTTGGGCAGTTCCCTCTGGGACTGCCCATTTGACTGAGTAGCACAGACTTTTTTAGCTGTGTTGCTGGTTGCTGGGACAACGATCTCCGCATTAGCTGACTTGGGACCACAAGACTGAAGTCTGTGCCACTGATATTTATGCTATATAAATCAAAACTCCTCTTAGTGATCGCCTTGTCGACGCTAGCCGCTTTCATTTCAGCCAATATTTACGCGCAGAGCAAGCCCAGCCAAAACCAACGGCGCCCGCGAACGGTAAGCGCGAAGCAACCCAGTACTAATCCCGACTCGGTTAAAGAAGAGATCGAACCCGAAGTCGTGCGCGTAGAGACCAACCTTGTGAACACGGTCTTCACGGCCGTCGATCGAGATCGGCATTTCATTACCACTCTGCGAGCGACTGATCTAAGAATCTACGAAAACGACACTCCGCAGACAATCAGCCTTTTTGAACGCGAGACTAATCGTCCCCTGACGCTGGTAATTCTGGTTGATACCAGCAAGTCGCAAGAGTACACACTCCCGGACGAAAAGAAAGCTGCCAAGGAATTCATTCGCGCCGTCGTCAGGCCCGATAAGGACAAAGCAGCCGTAGTTTCATTCACCGGCGTTGCCAGTGTTAAGCAGCAACTTACCGAAGACGTTTTAAAGCTGAATCGCGCCATCGATCACCTAAAAATAGAGCTGCCGGCAAACAATCCGAATTGCGAAGAAGACAAGCCGGTCCACGAGGATCCCCTGTGCTGGACGAGCATCTGGGACGCGGTTTGGGAAAGTGCCAGCGAAGTGTTGGGGCCGGGTGACGAGCGTTCGCGGCGGGCGGTAATTCTTCTTAGCGACGGCGATGATACCAGCAGCACCCTCAAGCGCCAGGATGCGATTGACGCGGCAGTGAAAAACAACGTTGCCGTTTACAGCATTGGGATTGGAGACATTGAGCGTTATAAGGTCGAGCAGGATTCGCTAAGGAAGATTTCCGAGAACACAGGTGGCCGAGCGTTTTTCCCGCGCGATGAAGCAGAACTGGGACGCGCGTTCGCCCAGATCCAGGAAGAGCTGAGGTCGCAGTACGTTATTGCTTACTCACCACAGAACAGACTGCGCGACGGATCTCATCGCCGGATCAAAATGGAGATTGTGAATCCGGAACTGCGTAGACAGAAGCTGCAGCTAATCTACCGCCAGGGCTACTACGCACCAAAACAATAGGCACCCCGACCCCTACAAACTTATGGCGCATGCAATCAACGTCCAATCGCTCAAAACGGTGCGTGATTCAGCAGGACCCAGATGCCTTCACCCGGTGCCACCACGTCGAGCAGATTGTCGCGGTTCATGTCGACGAAGAACGCAAAATGCCAAAGAGCACGTTGTACGGCGAACCGAGTGACGTATGGAATCGCAGGTTTCCGTCGTTGATTAGCAACGTACAATCAACGCCACCAGCGACTAGTTCTGGCAAGCCATCTCCGGTTAAGTCTCCGATTGAAACCGAGGAATAAGTTCTCGGTAGATCGTATGTCACCGTCTGCCCAAAAAGAGCTTCCGGCAGCACCAGCCACCAGGAAAAGCAGTCTGGCTGTTCTGGACGAGTGAGGAGAAGGGTTTGGATCAAGGTTGATCCCCATCTTAACTAACCTGCGCCCGGACCCTCGGTTCACGGATCTAATGCGGCACGAAATCCTATTCGCAAAAATCCTACAGCGGGATGTTGCCGTGCTTCCTCGGAGGATTGGTGTCGCGCTTATTCTCCAGGAGTGATAGTGCTCGAATCAGCTTGGGACGTGTTTGGGCCGGTTCGATAACTTCGTCAACGAAGCCTCGCTCGGCGGCCACGTAAGGATTGGCAAACTTTTCTTCCAGCTCGAGAACGCGCTCGCGGCGCGCAGCTTCTTTGTCCTTTGCTTCGTTAATCTCGCGACGATAAAGCACGCCCACGGCCCCCTCTGGTCCCATCACCGCGATCTCGGCTGTGGGCCAGGCAAAATTCACGTCCGTGCGAATGTGTTTTGAGGACATCACGCAGTAGGCTCCACCGTAAGCCTTGCGAGTTATCACAGTCACTTTTGGAACGGTGGCTTCGGCAAATGCATATAGCAGTTTGGCGCCATGTCTGATGATTCCGCCATGCTCCTGCGAGACGCCCGGCAAAAATCCCGGTACGTCTTCGAAGGTGACGAGGGGAATGTTAAAACAGTCGCAGAAGCGCACAAACCGCGCCGCCTTGACTGAGGCATCGATATCGAGCACGCCAGCCAGAAAAGCGGGCTGATTCGCAACAATCCCCACAGAGCGGCCATCCAACCGGGAGAACCCTATGCAAATGTTCGGCGCGTAGTGCTGCTGCACTTCGAAAAAGTAGCCGTCATCCACGATGAGATTAATAACTTCGCGAATGTCATAGGGCTGGTTTGAGGCTTCTGGAATAATTGTATTGAGTTTAGGTTCGGTTCGCTCCGGAGAATCAGCCGAGTTTATTGCAGGTGCATCCTCAAGATTGTTTGAAGGAATGAACGAAAGCAGCTCGCGGACCATCCGCAAGGCATGCTCATCTGAATCTGCGGCGAAATGCGCGACGCCGGAAACACGATTGTGCGTCATCGCGCCCCCAAGCTCTTCCTTGGTTACGTCTTCATGAGTGACCGTCTTAATTACGTCTGGCCCGGTAATGAACATGTAAGACGTATCTTTGACCATGATGTTGAAGTCGGTGATCGCCGGGCTATACACAGCTCCGCCCGCGCAGGGCCCCATGACGCAACTTATCTGCGGAACAACTCCGCTCGCCAGTGTGTTGCGCAAAAAGATGTCCGCATATCCGCCGAGACTTAGCACACCTTCCTGAATACGTGCCCCGCCTGAATCATCGAGGCCAATAATCGGGGCCCCGACTTTCATCGCCAGATCCATCACCTTACAAATCTTCTCCGCGTGAGTTTCGGAAAGGGAGCCGCCAAAAATTGTGAAGTCCTGTGCAAAGACAAACACACGACGACCATCAATCAAGCCGTGGCCGGTGATCACACCATCACCCGGGTAGAGTTGCTGATCGAGACCGAAGTCGCGCGACCGATGCACAACGAGCTTGTCAAATTCCTCGAATGTGTCCTCGTCCAGAAGAAAATCCACTCGTTCCCGAGCCGTCATTTTGCCGGCAGCATGCTGCTTCTCGACACGCTCTGCACCGCCTCCGATCTCAGCCTGCTGTGTTCGTTCTTTCAACGTTTCAAGTTTGGACTTGGACTGCTTTGGTTGTTGCTTTGAAGTCATACTTTAGATCAGGATTTGCGTCTGGCTGGCAGTTCGCTCAAGTTCAAGCAGCCGCGACGTCATTTACAGAACCGGGAGCGGTAGCGACCGCACTCAACTGACTAATGATTATTCATCGGCGCCACAATCACATACTAATCGTGCTGCAAGGATATTTTCCAACCATTTGGAGTGCAGATTCAAATTCGCTCGGCAGCTGATATCGTTAGTTGAGTGCGGTCGCTATTGCTCCCGGTTCTGTAATTGACTGCCGCTTTTGTCGGCCGATGTTGCTTCGTTGTTATCGGAATTCTGAGATCATTGCACTAGTAGTTACCAACCCCCGGATCGTTAAAGGGAAACGCTCGCGCTTCAATTAGTTCTACCAGTCTTTCAAGTGCCTGTCTCGCTTTTGCTTGAACGTCTTCGGAATATCCAAAGCGGTCAGCATTTTGCTCAAAGTCCTCAAGATCAACTACGCGGTACGAAAGGTCCGGCTCCACCAGAATGTCTATGTCCAGATCCACGTAGCTGAGCACCTGACCATCGAACTCCGGCGGAACGTTAACATTACAGTAATAGCTTCTCAGCTTGCCGGTCGGCTCAGCAAAGCGAAAAATATTGTACCAACGATCCAGCCAGTAGTATTCAATGCTCTTCGTTCCAGAGGCAATGGTCCCCAGCAAGTCGTGTTTGAGCTCTTTGTCGAAAGTCGCATCGAGAACAAGTAATAAGCCTTCTTGGCGTAGCACATTCGCATGCCAGCTGCGATGTTCCGAGCCGTCGTATTTGTGGGCCCGAACCGTGATCATGATTTACTTTCGCCCGCTCTTGCGCCAGTCCGCCAAAAACTGCGCCTGTCCTTTGTCGGTAAGTGGATGATTGAATAGCTGGTCGATGACTTTGAAGGGCATCGTCGCGATATCTGCGCCCATGCGTGCCGACTCTATGACATGAAGCGGGTGACGCAGGCTGGCCGCCAGGACCTCGGTCTTCCAGTCATAGTTTCCGTAGATCTCCACTATCTCGCGCAACAGAAGCAACCCGTCGTGTCCGATGTCATCGAGTCGTCCCAGAAAAGGGCTGATAAAGGAAGCGCCCGCTTTGGCGGCAAGGATTGCCTGGCCCGCGGAGAAGCAGAGCGTGACGTTGACTTTGATTCCTTCGCTCGACAATTGTTTGGTGGCTTTTAGACCAGCGCGCGTCAACGGACACTTGATCACGACGTTCGGCGCAATCTTCGAGTACTCGCGTCCTTCGCGCAGCATCCCTTCGGTGTCTTCACTGATGCATTCCGCTGAGACAGGCCCCTTCACTATTTCGCAGATCGCAGCGATGTGTTGTTTAAAGTCGACATCGCCTTCCTTGGCAATCAGGGACGGGTTGGTGGTTACACCATCCGCCAGGCCTATCGCCGCTGCTTCTCGAATCTCATTAAGGTTTGCCGTATCAAGAAAGAATTTCATTAATTGCCTCCAGCGTTAGTTGCTGTCCTTCACCCAGGGTGTGAGATGTTTATAGCCGCAGCTCTCAACCGGCCTCCAGCGCCGTTCGGAGGGGCGGAACTCAATTCGTCAGGTACTCATCTGGTATCATTCCGCCCCTCCGAACGGCGTTCGAATTTCATTGTGTCCAGGTCTATAAACATCTCACTCCTGCGGAGTAGAAATCTCCGACCAATCCTGGCCTCGAATGCTTTCCGCAAGCCTCTTTAGCTTGGTATGAATGAACAGTGAACACCATTTTCTGATTCGTGTTGCCTACAATTCTCGGCATACTGTTCAACTTCACATCAATTAACACTATTTCGCAGTACACCGATCCCTTCAATCTCTATTTCGACGACATCGCCATGCTTCATTGGGGAAACTCCTGCCGGAGTGCCGGTGGCAATCAGATCTCCCGGATAGAGCGTCATGATTTGGGCGATATACCTGATCAAGAAGGGTACTGAAAAGGCCATTGTCGATGTGCGGGCCCTTTGCTTTATGTCGCCGTTCAGGCGCGTCATAACCTCAGCGTCAAGCGGGTCGATGTCGCGAACGATTACCGGCCCGACCGGACAAAAGGTGTCGAAGGATTTCGCCCTCGTAAACTGCACGTCCTTGCGTTGCAGATCGCGCGCAGTCACATCGTTGACGCAAGTGTATCCAAACACGTAACTCAGGGGGTCTTCGGCTTCAGAGATGTGACGCGCTGGCCGGCCGATAACGACGCCCAGCTCCCCCTCATGCTCAACCCGCACGGATTCCCTGGGCAGCTCGATCGTGTCTCCATCACCGATTACCGCGGAAGGCGCTTTCAAGAACAGCAAAGGCTCCTCGGGCATCTTATTTCCGAGTTCGGCGGCGTGCTCTCGATAGTTGCGCCCCACACAAACGATCTTCGATGGCGTGACGGGCGCAACGAGCGTCACTTCTTCCAGCGAAACAGTATGACTGCTTTGCGACCTCGTAAGAGTGTCCAGCGAAACTCCCGCTTCGAATACGTGCACAGTACTACCTTCAATGGCACCATATCGGGGCTGCTCAAACGCGGCATGTGTAGCTCGACATAACTTCATTTTGGGCTTAAGGCACACTTTCCGAAACAACTTCGGATGGAGAGCTGAAATTGCCGGCCTGATCGACTGCTCGAATGTAGTAGTAATACCGCTTTCCAGATTCAACGTTCTCATCCAGGAAGGTCGTCTTAGTCAACGGAGCCGGTGTCACTTTGGTCCAGCGCTCTTTTGGCAGATCCGGATCAGTCGAGCGATAGATTTCATAACCCGCGACATCGGCTTCGGGATTTGCCGGAAAGAAGATTGACAACCTGCCGGGCGCGGCGGCGATCGTAATTGAAGCGGGCGCTGACGGTGCAAAGATGTCTCGCGGCGACACTGAAATTGAATTCGAGTTGAGACTTTCAACCTGCGCTCCGTCCGTTCCCAGCGACACGGAACGGACTACATAACGATAGTTTTCACCAAACCGGAAACTCCGATCGACGTACTCGTTGCCTGATACTAAGGAACTATTGACAGGGTTTTGACTAACTTCGCTCTGTGATTCGTCCAGTCGATAGACGTTGTAGCCCAGCAGATTGACTGGAGTTGATCCGTCAATGTTCGAGTCAGGAGGTTGCCAGCTTATCGTGATCGCATCCTCGCCAATTTCCTTGCCCGTGGAGACTAAGGTGGGAGGTTTAGCAACCCTTACCGAGGGTTCGATCAGGAGAAAGTTCGAGAAGGCTGCGCGCTGTTCCGACGCGTTAACATAACGAATCGCATACCGTAGACGTGTGGGTTCTCCTGCCAGCTCCAGCGTGTCAGTGTAGTTCAAGGTGTCAGTCGCGTTCTTAATCTGATCGTAGGTTACGGATCCAATCAGCGTCGACCGCGCCGCAAACTCTTCTTCCGTTAAAGGCAGCGGCGCGGTGGGTTTTTCCGCCAGCCGGTAGACATCGATACGCCGGATACTCTGTACGCTTTCATCGGAAGCGTTGCGCAGGGGCGCCGGCCAACCTAAAACAACTCGGCTGCCTCTTTGCACACCCGAGAGAAGCTCTGTGCGCTGCTGCACGCGTTCGACAGGGGGGAGCGGCGGCCTTCTCTTGCCGCAACCAACCATGGCGAAGGCGAAGAGAAGCGCTATGCACAGCGCCTTCTGCCTATTCATAAGTGGGAAAATCAAGACCCGCGGGGTAGAAGCCAAAGTTTCTCTCACAGAATATACCGGCTGAGATCTTGATCCTTGACGGTCTCTAACAACATCCCATCGACGTAGGCAGCATTGATACGTTGGTTCTTAGGTTCCAGGTCGGGTCCTTCGAAGCTGATCTCTTCGAGCAGCTTCTCCATGATGGTCTGCAGTCTGCGGGCACCAATGTTCTCAGTTTGTTCATTAACGCGTGCGGCAAAATTAGCGATTGCGTCAATAGCGTCGTCCGTAAACTCGATTGTCACACCCTCAGTTTCCATCATCGCTTGATATTGCTTGATCAGGGCGTTTTTTGGCTCAGTCAGGATCCGTTTGAAATCTTCAACGGTTAAAGAATCCAGTTCGACGCGGATGGGGAATCGCCCTTGAAGCTCGGGTATGAGGTCGGAAGGCTTCGCGACATGAAACGCCCCTGCCGCAACGAAGAGGATGTGATCAGTCTTTACCATCCCATACCGAGTGTTGACGGTAGTACCCTCAACGATTGGCAAAATGTCGCGCTGGACGCCCTCACGCGAGACGTCCGGTCCATGCCCGGATTCTCGACCGGCAATCTTGTCAATCTCATCAAGGAAAATAATCCCGGAGGATTCCACACGTTCGATGGCTGAGCGTGCTACCTGGTCCATATCGATCAGGCGCTCCTCCTCCTCTTGCATCAGATACTCCATTGCTTCGTCTACGCGCATCTTGCGTCGTTTGGATCGTCCCTGGAACATGTTGCCCAACATGTCCTTCATGTTGATCCCCATCTCTTCAATTCCTTGAGGTCCGGCGAGCTCAATAACTGGGAAGTTCTTTTCGCGGACCTCGATCTCGACCAGACGGTTGTCGAGCTTTCCACTCCGCAACTGCGTGCGAAACTTATCGCGGGAGCGTTGAAACTGCTCGTCGCTCGCCGTGTTCTCCACATCCGACGGGGTCTCATCCGTCGTGGGAGAATCAAAATCATAGAGACTTGTCGAGGAGCGGGGTGGCGGCAGCAAGATGTCGAGGATCCGCTCCTCTACATTCAACTCGGCCTTCTCGGCAATCTCTTCTATTTTTTCCTGGCGAGTCATGTCAACCGCGATTTCAGTGAGGTCGCGGATCATGCTCTCTACATCGCGCCCGACGTACCCGACTTCCGTAAATTTCGACGCTTCTACTTTTAGGAAAGGAGAGTCCGACATGCGCGCCAGCCGCCGCGCGATTTCCGTTTTGCCGACGCCGGTTGACCCGATCATGATGATGTTTTTCGGCATTACATCGACGGCCATTTCCGGCGGGAGTTTCTGACGCCGTATACGGTTGCGCAAAGCAATGGCCACCGCGCGCTTGGCGTTGCGCTGGCCCACCACGTGCTTGTCCAGTTCGGCAACGATTTGACGAGGAGTCATGTCGTCTAACCGAACCTCTTCGTCAACCTCTCCTGCCAAATAAATAACCATTACTTATCCGTTCCTATATAGTTAGATCTCTTCCACGACAATGTTTTGATTTGAGTAGATACAGATCTCGCCGGAGATGTTCAAAGCTTCAACAGCGACCTCGCGTGCCGAGAGATTTGTATGCTTGATAAGGGCCCGGGCGGCAGCCAGTGCATAGGAACCACCCGAACCGATGGCAAGCACTCCATCGTCGGGAGCGATCACGTCGCCGTTACCGGAAAGAAGAAAAGAACTCTTGTTGTCGGCCACCACCAGGAGAGCTTCAAGATGCCGAAGAATTTTATCGGTGCGCCACTCCTTGCTTAGCTCGATGGCGGCCCGCTCGAGGTTCCCGTGATACTGCTCAAGCTTGCTTTCGAACCTGGTCAATAATGAAAAGGCGTCGGCTGTGGCCCCTGCGAAACCGGCAAGAATACGGTCATTATAGAGGCGACGCACCTTCTTCGCACTGCTCTTCATGATGGTTTCACCCAGCGTCACCTGGCCATCACCAGCAATCGCTGCACGACCGTCTTTGCGCACAAGTATGACGGTTGTGCTGCGAAGCGTGAGAGATTCTTTTCCCATTATTATCAGTGAGCACTATAGAAAGACGCCTGAATGTAAGTCAAGGCGAAGGTTATTCAGGGGCCCGTAGCGGTAGAGAAAAAGCGCGAATGCTAACTTTGAGCTATTATACCTTGCTGATAAATTGATCGCAGGTGTTGGAGGTGTAGGTTCAGCAGATGCACGACTACCGGCCACGCATCGGCATCACGATGCGGATCGAGTTGGAAACGGACCGTTTTTATCTTGCTCGCCAATACAGCGAGGCAGTTGAAGCGGCCGGGGGCGCTCCACTACACATCAGCCTGATACCTCATAGGGAATACATCGCAGCTGTGATGGATGGTCTCGATGGCCTCCTGCTTCCCGGGAGTGATTCCGACGTAGATCCCCAGCGATACGGACGCGAGCCTCATCAATCTCTGGGCCACGTTCATTCCATCAAAGATGAGACGGATTTACTGGTGCTCGAAGAGGTCGAGCGAAGGCGGCTGCCTTTGTTTGGCATATGTTTCGGGATGCAGGTACTAAACGTCTCTCGCGGTGGCACACTTATCCAGGACATCGGGTCACAGGTTCAAGGCGCCATAAAGCATCAGCAAGGTCCTCCGCGAAACCGTCCCTCACATCGTATTAGATTCCTGGAGGAAAGTCGGCTGGCCGCGCTCGCCGCACGTGATGAAGCCGTAGTAAACAGTCATCATCATCAGGCTATTGAGACCGTAGGGCATGATCTGGTGGCCAGCGCCTGGACCGCCGACGGCATGGTCGAGGCCCTTGAGGATCCGCGATCGGATCGGTTCGTCATCGCAGTGCAATGGCACCCTGAATTGGGATGGGAGGGAGATCCACTCTCCCAGACTCTGTTCAGCCGTTTCGTCAGCGAAGCACGGCACTATGCGCGTGCCGCGCGACCCGAGTTGGTTAACGCGCAACATGGTTCTGCATGACGAAATCCGTTGAAGGTCTCATTGGACTCAACCGGCAGGAAAGAAACTTATTGGCAAACGAAACGTTGCAGTTACGGGACCGGGTAGCCATAGTAACCGGAGGCTCTCGGGGCATCGGCCGGGCGGTGGTTGATCGACTGGCTGAGATGGGCTCTCACATAGTCGTTAACTATGTACGCGATCAAGCTGCAGCAGACGCTGCTGTAGATTCGGCTCGCGGCAAGGGAGTGCAAGCGCTGGCGGTTCATGCTGACGTCTCGAAGCTCGATGACGCTGAACGTCTGATTAGTGAAACGGTTCAGCGCTTTGAGCGTATAGACATCCTGGTTTGCAATGCGGGTATCTGGGAGGGAGCGGCGGTCGAAGAAATCTCCGAAGAACTTTGGGATAGAACGATGGATATCAATCTAAAGGGAACATGGACCGTCTGCCGCGCGGCAATTCCCGTGATGAAGCAGCAGCGCTCCGGGCGCATTGTAATAGTGAGCTCCACCGCCGGACAACGAGGCGAAGCAAATGTTTCGAATTATGCGGCGTCTAAGGGAGGCCAGATATCCTTCACAAAGTCCCTGGCGCCGGAACTGGCATCTTTTGGCATCAACGTTAACGCGGTGGCACCAGGTTGGGTGGATACGGAATTGAACAGAGACTTTTTCGCCGATCACGATCGGTTAAAAGAGGTGAACCAGACAATTCCTCTGGGAAGCGTTGCTACCGCCGATGATATCGCCTGTCCCATTGTCTTCTTATGTAGCGACTGGGCCCGTCATATCACGGGGGAAATCCTAAACGTGAATGGTGGTTCAGTGCTCTGCGGATAAAACGTATGTTTGAACGGTACACCGAAAAAGCGCGGCGCGTTATTTTCTTTGCCCGGTATGAGGCTCATCAAGCGGGAACTCCGATGATTGAGCCAGCGCATCTCCTGCTGGGCATCATACGAGAGGATCCCAAATTGATTGGTCGTTACTCTCCGAACGGAAGCATTGGCCAGTCTGTTCGTAAGGCGATAGAAATGCGGAGTATGCCGCCGAAGGAGAAGACCGACAACGTGGTGGAACTTCCACTGGCCTCAGAAACGAAACGCATTTTGGCTTACGCCCACGACGAGAGTGATTCCCTGAATCATCGCCATATAGGAACCGACCACCTGCTGTTAGGTCTGCTGAGAGAAAAAACCTCGTTGGCAGCTCAGGTTTTACTTGAACATGGCCTAGAGCTTGAGACGTTGCGCCGAGAGATGGCAGCGAAGGATTCGGCTTCGACTTCGACTTCTGCGGGTGATCGGGGGACGGTTCTGGGAGTTGAGAGATTACTTGAACAGCGCTTGGACCTAGTAAAGGGCGCCAGGGTTGGGTTGATATGTAACCAAGCCTCGGTTGACCACAACTTGCGCCATGCTGCTGATCTTTTACATGAACACCCTGACGTTAACCTGAATGCGTTGTTTGGACCTCAGCACGGTATCCGCGGCGATGTTCAAGACAACATGATCGAGACGGAGCACTCTATCGACAAGGTCACAGGAATTTCGATTCATTCTCTCTACAGCGAAACCCGAGAGCCCACGCAGGAGATGTTGGCGAACGTAGATGTGTTGGTCTTTGACATGCAGGATGTGGGCTGCCGCATCTACACCTTTGCCTACACAATGGCGAATTGCATGCGTGCTGCGAAGGCGTTCAATAAGAGAGTAGTGGTTTGCGATCGCCCTAACCCAATAAATGGTAAGGATGTGGCTGGGAATGTCCTGGAGCCTGAGCAGGCGTCGTTCGTAGGCCAGTTTCCGATTCCTACCAGACACGGAATGACGTTGGGTGAGCTGGCGTTGATGTTTAATGACCACTTCGGCATCGGCTGCCAGCTTGAGGTCGTGCAGATGGAAGGGTGGAAGCGAGAGTTCTGGCACGATGAAACTGAGGCCCGGTGGGTCATGCCCTCGCCAAATATTCCAACGGTGGACTCCGCGACGGTCTTCCCGGGAACAGTTCATTTCGAGGGTACACAAATCTCCGAGGGGAGGGGAACTACTCGTCCTTTCGAACTGATCGGCGCACCCTATATCGATCCTCATGAATACGCTGCTGAACTAAATCAATTGAGTCTGCCTGGCGTTACTTTCCGAAGCTGTGTTTTCCGACCCACGTTCCAGAAACACGGCGGAGTAAGTTGCGGTGGTGTTCAAATCCACGTGCTGAATCGGGATCTGTTTGAGCCGGTTACGGCGGGAGTAGCAATGGTCAAGGTAGCGTATGACATGTACACGGAGAATTTTCGTTGGAAGGAACCACCCTATGAGTACGTCTACGATCGAAACCCATTCGATGTAATTGCGGGGACGTCAAAGTTGAGGGAAGCGATTGAGCAGGGAAGCGCAGTTGAAGCGATAGTGGCCAGCTGGCAACCGTCGCTCTCGGAATTTATGAGGGTTCGGGAACGGTACCTCATCTACTGAATGACCCGCTGCTAGTTAAGGTGAGGGTTTAAGAGTCGCTTTGCCGACTTTTAAAGAGGAAGATGAGGCCTAGCGGGAACATGGAGCAGTGAGTTGAGAAAGTTTCACAAGTAAGCGCTGCCGTCGTTAAAGTGAAACATCAGTATCTTCGCTGCGAGCAATTAGAGTAGAAGACGTGGAGGGTTTGAATTGGTCAAAGAGCAAACGAGTGACGCATCGGGTGAGAGACCACCTGCGAAAGCCTGGCTGATGGGGACGGCTGGGTGGATTTTCCCAGGCGCGGGACATCTGCTTCAGGGGCATATGTGGCGAGCGCTGCTTCTAGGCGGCACAATTTGGATATGCTTTGTTAGCGGACTGATGATGGGCGGACATCTGTTTAAGTACTCCGGAGGAGAAGATGGCTTCTCATCATTGCTGCAAATTCCTCCCATGATCGCCAACCTCGGTACCGGTTTGCTATATCTCGTTTGTTGGATTCTCGGGTTCGGCTTTTCAGATGATCCGCAGCAGGCCGCACGCGCGACTTACGAATATGGCAACACATTTTTGTTGATCGCCGGCTTGCTCAACTATCTAGCTATGCTCGACGCCTTTGATATCTCTGCCGGGAGGAAGTCTTGAGACATTTTTTGGTCATGACGGTATTTGCGGTGTTCGCTGCAGTTGTCTTCGGCACTGTGGCGAAAGACACGACCAGGGATCGGTTGCTTTACGGACTTAAAGTATTTGCTGAATTCATGATAATTGGGTTGGTGTTGGGCTGGATTCTTTTCTTCCTTCCGTTCTGATAGTTGGCTTTAGTTAAATTAACGGCTCTGTCAAAACCGGCACGGTAGCGACCGGGTCGCTTCTGTTGGGAGGTCGCTACCGCTCCCTGTTCTGACAAGCAACTACGGGTTATTGAATGGCTCTTTGTGAGACTGAGGCACTGGTACTTCGTACCTACAATCTTGCTGAAGCAGACAAGATTGTCGTCTTGCTGACCCGTGCCAATGGCCTTGTGAGGGCAGTGGCCCAGGGATGCAGACGACTCAAAAATAGATTTGGCGCCGCGCTTGAGCCTTTCACTCTTCTTCAGATCACCTACTATCAAAAGGAGAACAAGGACCTCGCTTCATTGCGGCAGGTTGAAATCATAAAATCTCACTTCTACCTCTCATCCGACGCTGAAACCCTGACGGGATTGGCTTATATGGCCGACCTGGTAATCGAGTTTTCACCCCCTCATCAAGCTAATGAAAGACTTTTTAGAATGGTGAAAGCATGCCTGGAAGCGGTAGCCGCATCCCCTGGTGATCTACAGACGGTCCTACGATACTTCGAAATTTGGTTGCTGAAGTTAGAGGGGTTTCTCCCAGACATCAAACGCTGCGCGGAATGCCATCACAGATTTGACGAAGACCGGGTAGCGTTTGTGGGGCCGGATCTGGCTCTTCGATGCCGGCCATGCAGTCGGGGAACCGGAATGGCTTTGTCCGACATACTGCATCGGCAACTTCGCGCTACTCAGAAACTGCCGCCCTATGTGTTTGCTGAGGAATCGCGGAAGGTTCCAGCTGAGACACTTCGAGAGTTGGCTGAGCTAACCCATAGCCTGCTAGGGCGGGTGCTCGAGCGACAGCCGAGAATGCGGTCAACATTCCCTTAAAGTATTACATTAACTTGCAGCGCAACTTGTGTTGACAATGATATCGGGCAGACGATTAATTTCCGGCTACATCGTAAGGGCGGTCCTTCCTTACGTGTTCCTTTCACTCCTTCTTTTGACGGCAGTCTTATTCGCGCAACAAGCGGGACGATTTGCCGAGCTTGCCCTCTATACCCAAATCCCATTTTCCCTGCTCGGTAACCTGTCTCTGGCGTTGCTGCCAAATGTCTTAATTTTTACTTTGCCCGCAGCGGTACTTGCTGGAGTCATGATCGGTTTTGCCCGAATGGGAAGCGATAGCGAAATTGTAGCTATGCGTGCCGCCGGCGTAGGTACCTGGACTCTGCTATCTCCGGTGCTGGTAATTGGGCTACTCGTAACAGTGGTCACAACATACATTCAAATGAAGGAGGCGCCGCAGGCTGCGAGGGATCTTAAAAGGGCTGCATTGCAGGGAGCATTGCGAAAACTGGATTCTCCTGTCGAACCTCGCAACTTCAATACTGATTTACCCGGGTACGTGATTTACGTTCGAGACGGCGACAAGGCACAGGGCTCCTGGGGAAGGGTGTTTATTTATGCCCAACAACCGGACGGTTCGAACCGGGTGGTAACTGCTCGCTCCGGGCGAATTGATTCGTCAGCAGAAAAATCGGAACTGGTCCTCAGCGATGCAGTTGCGACGAAAATCCCGGCGCCCGCCAACGCCGATCAAAGGTCTTACGTTGTCGAGCGCTTGGACCAGCTACGTATCTCGATAAACACCGGGCGCGCAGAGATACTAAAGCGCATGAATGAGAGTGAGATGGGGCCGGAGGAGTTGGATTGGAGGGAACTCAGAAAGCAGGCTTCGTCCGGTGGGCCGGAGGAAAGCAGGGCAGGGCAGAGAACTCTGCATCGACGGCTCGCGCTCTCTGTCTCTCCACTTTTATTCGCGCTGATCGGCGGCGCGTTAGGTATGAGAGTTCGAAGAGGCGGGAGAGGCACCGGGGTATTACTGGCACTCTTAATCGTGGTCGTTTACTACATGGGTTCCTTGCTGGGTGAATCCCTGGCTCGCGCCGGAACGGTTTCACCCATGATCGGTTTATGGTCGGCCAATGTGTTGATGCTGGTTCTCAGCTTCATATTGCTCGCTGTTAATCGAGTTCCGGTTTCTTCCTGGTCCTTTTTGCGATTCAGCAAAACTGAAAGGGCATCCGATCCAGGCAAGACTCAATCACCATCGTTACACACAAAGGGGGTTGGAGGTTTTGGCTTTCCCAGCCTTCTGGACATCGGGCTTTTCCGCACGCTAGGTTTGAGTTTCCTCCTGGCCTTCGTCTCATTAGTCTCAGTCTTCATTATTTTCACTCTCTTCGAAATGTGGCGCTTCATTGCGAGAAATGGGGTAAGCGCTCGGCTAGTTGCTCGCTACATTCTTTTTCTAATGCCTTTAATCACGGTGGAACTGTTCCCTGCCACAATGCTCATAGCTGTGTTGATGACCTACGCGCTGCTGGCGCGACGGAGTGAGACAATTGCATGGTGGGCTTCCGGGCAAAGCATCTACCGCTTGATGCTTCCGGGACTGTTTTTTGCGCTGGCTGCCGGCGTGGGTACCTGGGTAGTACAAGAGCACTTGATGCCGAACTCGAACCTTACTCAGGACAAGCTGCGCGCGCAGATCCGTGGTGGTGAGCCCAGGGCGATTACGGGCACGGGCCGTCAATGGCTTGCATCCGCCGAAAGCCATCGTCTTTATTCATATGAGTTCGACGAACAAAGCAATTCGCTTAACGAGCCCGCGATTTATGAGTTTGATCCGGCTGGAGTTCATCTGGTCAGTGTGACGACAGGAATTGCAGGCACCTGGCTTGCATCCAATCGTATGGCAATCAGCAATCCTGAAACCTTTAATTTTCATGGCCTCGAAGTGGAAAGGCAAGTCGCTGAGATCAGAGAGATACCAGCCGAGCCTCCACAAGTGTTTAAGCCGACCATAGACAAGCCGTCTCAGTTAAGCTCGGCGGGTTTAAGCAGTTATTTAAAGACGGCTAAGCGCCGCGGAATGGAGGTTTCTGCCCTTGCGGTTGCACTTCAACGAAAGTATGCGGCGCCTTTCGGTGTTGTCGTGATGGCTTTTATAGGAATCCCGCTCGCGCTCTCGTTTGGAAGGAAGGGGACAATAGTTGCACTGTGCGCTGCGGTGGGACTCAGCATCGCCTATTGGGGTGTAGGCGGGGGCTTACAACAGCTGGGTAATCTCGGGCTACTTCCGCCGGCCGTAGCAGGCTGGTCCCCGCCAATCATATTCGCTGCTGCAGGGACCTACGTGCTTTCGCGAGTTCGAACTTGAGCGGGCTAGGTCCCCATTTCCCAACTGGCAATGTACTCGACCTGTTCCGCGGTGAGGGTATCAATGGTCATTCCCAGTGCCCGAAGTTTCAGGCTGGCGATCTCCGTGTCAACTTCTTTCGGTAGCAGGTGTACTCCTGGCTCCAGCTTACCCTTTTCCTTCACCAGGTATTCGACCGAAAGAGCCTGATTCGCAAAGCTCATATCCATCACGCTCGCGGGATGGCCTTCGGCCGCCGCCAGGTTAATTAAGCGACCCTCACCAAGGACGATAATGCGCTTCCCAGTGGACTTGATCTTGAACTCTTCGACGAAGGGCCGCATGTTTACCGGGTCATCGGACATTTCGCCAAGTGCCTTTAGATTGAGTTCGAGATCAAAGTGGCCACTGTTGCAGACAATCGCGCCATCTTTCATTCGTTCAAAGTGTGCGCCATCGATTACGTGCCGGTTTCCGGTAACCGTAATAAATATGTCGCCAATTGCAGCCGCCTCGGCGATTGGCATCACCCGAAAACCGTCCATCACACCTTCCACAGCCTTAATCGGATCGATCTCCGTGATGATTACGTTGGCGCCCATGCCTCTCGCTCTCAACGCGACGCCCTTACCACACCATCCATAACCGACCACGACGATATTTCTTCCGGCCAAAAGAATATTTGTCGCGCGAATAATCCCATCCAGGGTTGATTGGCCGGTACCGTAACGGTTGTCAAAGAAGTGTTTGGTTTGCGCATTGTTAACGGCAATTGAAGGGAAGGTCAGGACGCCGGCTTTTTGCATCGCCTCCAGGCGCTGAATTCCAGTTGTGGTTTCTTCGGTCGAACCGATTATTTCCTTGACCTGATCAGGTCGCTCCTTAATCAGCGTCGCAACCACATCGGACCCGTCATCAATTACGATGTCAGGATGATAATCAAGTGCGGTGCGCACGTGCCTGTTATAGGTCTCTGTTGATTCACCCTTAATTGCATAGACTGGAATGCCCCAGTCTTGAACCAGTGACGCGGCCACGTCATCCTGTGTGGACAGGGGATTGGAGGCAATCAGGACGGCCTCAGCGCCGCCGGCCTGCAGAGCTCTGGCCAGATTCGCGGTTTCCGTGGTTATGTGAGCACAGGCAAGAAGCCTCACTCCATTCAGCGGCTTTTCGTTACCAAAACGTTCCCGGATCAACCGTAGTACGGGCATTTCTCTCTCAGACCATTCAATACGCTGCTTGCCTTTACTGGCCAATCCCACGTCTTTCACATCATATTCTAGCGAACGTGTTGCACTCATTTAATCGATTCCTCTTTTGAAACTGGATTAATAAACTCAGACAGCGGCCGTCTGGTATAACTCAAATGCCTGCGGCTGCTCGAAGCGATTCAGCCTTGTCAGTTTTTTCCCAATTGAAACCCTCTTCCTCGCGACCGAAATGTCCGTACGCCGCGGTGGCTTTGTATATGGGCCGGCGCAGCTTTAACTCTTCAATGATTCCATGGGGTGTCAATTCAAAACTGTCACGCACAAGCTTCGATAAAGCCTTCTCACTGATGCGTCCGGTGCCGCTGGTGTCGACTAACACTGAGACCGGGTCGGCGACGCCAATCGCGTACGCAAGTTGAACCAGACACCGATCAGCGAGACCAGCAGCCACAATGTTCTTGGCCACGTAACGAGCCATGTAGGCCGCCGAACGATCGACTTTTGTCGGATCCTTCCCCGAGAACGCGCCGCCCCCGTGCGGGGCATAACCCCCGTACGTGTCCACAATGATCTTACGACCGGTTAAACCAGCGTCTCCCTGTGGTCCACCGGTGACAAACCTGCCTGTCGGATTGATATGGTATTTTGTGTCTTTGTCCAGCAGCTCTGATGAAACGGTATGTTGAATGACCTTTTCCTGTATCTCGGTGCGCAGCTGATCGGTGGTGATATTCGGATCGTGCTGCGATGAAATGACAACAGCCTCCACCCTGAATGGCCGGCCATCGCGATACTCGATAGTTACCTGGGATTTCCCATCAGGTCTGAGGTATGGGAGTTCGCCTGATTTGCGGGTTTCGGAGAGGCGTCGAGCAAGAAGGTGAGCCAGCTGGATTGGCAGCGGCATCAGTTCGGGTGTTTCGTTGCAGGCGAACCCGAACATCAATCCCTGGTCACCAGCGCCCCCGGTGTCCACACCCATGGCAATATCCGGCGATTGACGATCAAGCGCCGACAATACACTGCAAGTCTCAGAGTCGAAACCGAACTTGGCTCTGGTGTAGCCAATATCCCGAATTGTATCGCGAGCTACTCTGGTGTAGTCGATACGCGCGTTTGTGGTGATTTCACCGGCTATGACGACCAAACCCGTCGTGACCAAAGTCTCGCAGGCGACACGCGCGGTCGGGTCTTCGGCTAGCGCTGCGTCCAATACTGCATCTGAGATTTGATCTGAGATTTTGTCGGGATGACCTTCGGTGACAGACTCTGAGGTAAATAGGTAACCTGATTCGTTACTCAAGCGTACTCCTTTGTGAACAAAAACTAGAAAAACCCAGTGTAGGCAAAGACCGCGTAGGTTAGCAGTCAGCGTTTGCAAGTGTCAAGAACGCCTCCAGTCGAGCCGGGCAGAGCCCAATTATCTGTTCCACCTCGTAGGCTATTGGAGGTAGAATAATCCTCGCACCCGGGTCTCCTGACAGGGCGATTCACCTATAAGAAACGCTAAATTGCAGACATCTCGAACAAAAATTATGGTGAGAATGAACGCCAAAGTTCAGTTCGCCGGCAGAGCTAATGTCTGAATTCAATCCGTCGGAGGAAAAACGATGAAGAGAATTTCAACTTTCCGCTCCGGTCTCATAGCGACTCTAATAGTTACGGTTGCTGGCTCGATCGCCGCCCAACAAGGGGACGTTTTGAAGGCTGGCGAATCCGATGCAACCAAGCTCGTCTATGCCGACTTCCAGAGCCTGCAAAATGGCCGGCCTGTGAGCAAGCGGGGCGGACTCGCGCGGCTAAATAAGTATGCTCAGAACATGGCGAACCCTCCACGAGTCCGCGGTTTGGAAAACGCAGATCCGCCAGCTCCCGCGCCAGCAAGGGTGACGGAGCAGGATAGTGCTGCAGCGTTCGAGTACGAGCTGCGAATGCCAAACGAATGGGCCGGAGTCAATCTGGAAGTGTTTGGGCAGCCCGAGAAAGGTGGGAAGCTCATGGCTGACGACGTGAGCGGCTATAAGTTCATATCGATGCGGATCTTTGCCAAGGGTCCACGGCAAGTCCGAGTCGAGCTCATTACCCGCGGTCATGGCCATAGTCTGGACGGGGGCTACCCGTCGGCGGCCTTCACGGTGTCCCCCGGTTTCAATACCTACAGGCTCAAACTCGACTCGTTCGAACAGCCCGAGTGGGCCGCGCCCCTGGACTTCAAGGCGGACGTTCTCAAGAAGTTGACTTCCGTAACGGTCGGGGTGCACTGCGATAAATGCAGGATCGAGAGCGGAACCGTGGTGGTGGACAACATCGCCTTCGAGAAGTGAACGGTCATCACATACCAATACCTTTAAGATGGTACCGCTCGGTATCATAATGACGATCAACGTCCACGGTGTTGATTTTCCCCAATACCTCCGAAATGTCGACAAGCGATAGATCGCACGCCGGTGCGATTCCTCGCGACGAAACCATCATTCCGAACCGATTCGCGGCCACAGCATCGGCGGCGAACGCTCCAAATAGTAAGCCCATGATGCGGTCAATTGGACTCGGTGGCCCGCCTCGTTGTGGATGGCCCAGCATCACCGCTCGCGATTCGTAGGGAGTTTCACTTACAATTCTTCGCGCGAGCACCTCACTGATTCCTCCAAGTCGCATATGGCCGAAGGCGTCATGACGATCATCGAGGGTGACCATTTCACCATCCTCAGCCCGGGCGCCTTCAGCTACGACAATCACAGAATACCTCGGCCTTTGAGAGAGCCCTCTGCTAAGTCCGGGATCGCCGAGTCGCTCTTTAAGCAGATGAAATATTCGCTCATAACGAAATGGATATTCTGGAATCAGAATGAGGTGGGCCTGTCCGGCAGCGCCCGCCCACAGAGCGAGGTGACCGGCATGCCGTCCCATCACTTCCACAATCTGGACCCAGCCATGTGAACCAGCTGGTGTGCGCGACCGTTCAATTATCTCTGAGACGTTGCGGAGAGCTGTGTCGAACCCGAGCGTGTAATCAGTACCGGCCAGGTCTTTGTCTATTGTCTTGGGTATGCCCACGATTGGTATTTCATTGAGAGCGAGTCTGGCGGCAACGCCGAGGGTGTCTTCACCACCGCAAACAACAATTGCATCAAGTTTCAGTTTCTTAATGTTTTCTAGTACTTCCTCGGATCTGTCTAACGGTTCACCGGCTTCGGTAAGCTGCCTAAAAGGATTTGTTCGTGACGAGCCGAGGTTGGTCCCGCCATCGCGATCCCAACGACGCACCGTTTCGCGGTCGAGCGGCAAGGCCTCGGGCAATGGATTCAACAGACTCCTCCAGCCATCGAACAATCCTGTAACCCTATGGCCCAGTTCCGAACTGCGATAAACCAATCCCTTTATCGCGGGGTTCAATCCGGGGGCATCGCCCCCACCAGTTAACACTCCAATCCGCATCTCTTTAGACATCACTCAAACCAGTCCTCCTTAGCGTCAGGGGATTATGCCGCATGAGCCGTTCTGTTGCACCCAAGCGTTTACCAGTCGCTGACGGGTCCATTTGCCTCATCTTGGCTTGGCCACCGAATGGGGCGCGTTGACACCTCGCTGATTTATATGCAATTAAATGGTTGCATTTAAATATAGGC
>JBHENP010000053.1:0-348 GCA_046261995.1 Pyrinomonadaceae bacterium | reverse complement strand
TTCGTCCACAGATCGCATTGAAAGAAAGATTCTGCTCAGGGCGTCGCGCTCGCGAGTCTGGCGCGCGCTCTCAAACGCCGAAGAATTCGGCGACTGGTTTGGTGTAGGACTCAAAGGAAAAAGCTTTACAGCCGGCCAGCGGGTACAGGCACAGGTGACCCATCCCGGTTACGAACACGTCGTGTGGGATGTATTAATCGAACGCATGGAGCCGGAGCGATTGCTTTCCTGGAGGTGGCATCCGGCCGCGGTCGAGCCCTCCGTGGACTATTCAAAAGAATCGACCACTCTCGTAGTCTTCGAGCTGAAGGAAGTTGAGGGTGGAACCTTGCTGAGTGTGGTCGAATC
>JBHENP010000052.1:32216-32575 GCA_046261995.1 Pyrinomonadaceae bacterium | reverse complement strand
CCCCAACAACTCAGACCTTGCCCGGCCTTGTTGCCTACCAATCCCAAATTACAAACTTACAGACGAGAACTCGCGGCCCACTTCCCGCGGGATTGTGGGGGCGCGTTCCAGACGCTCAGTAACTGCCTGTAGAAGGCGCTCGACTTCAATGTCCATGCAAATCCAATTAGAGCAGGCGCGGCGATGGCAATCTGCCCGGCAGTCAATGTCTGTACGTTCCACGCAAACGTCATCCTGGCGAGGGCTACCGTTCCGCCACCACTCGGTAGGCCCAAAGAGACCGACTACCGGGGTGCCGGCGGCAACTGCGATGTGCGTTGGCCCGCTGTCTCCGCCCACATAAACTTCGGCGCGTTTAG
>JBHENP010000052.1:0-32206 GCA_046261995.1 Pyrinomonadaceae bacterium | reverse complement strand
GACCGTGATTGCCCCATATCTCGTCTGCAAGCTCACCAAAACGCTGGGGACTCCAGAGCTTTGTCGTCCAGCCCCCGCCAGGATTTAGAATCGCATACCCTCCCACGGTTCCATCAAGGGCTTTATCTACCTCTCGCTCATGGCTTAATTCAACGTGAATTGGGAACTCGAAGCCACTTGAGTCTTGAGGTACAGGAATACGCAGGGCGCCATTCACGAGAGCAAGATTTTTGCGAATTACGTGTGAGCGCTTGGGAATAACAACTGTTTTTGACAGAAAGATTCGACTGGCTGGTTCTCGGAGCCCCTGACGCGAGAAGCCAAAAATACGACGCGCGCCAGAAAGGCGCGCGATAGAAGCCGATTTGAGTAGTCCCTGAAAGTCGAGTGCAAGATCGAAGGCGGAGGCGCGTAACCGACGTAACTGCTGGCGCGGTGCCCGCAGCGTCTCCCCAGACATCAGCCCGCGCCTCAGCGCCTTCGTGTCGACTTCGATGAGGCGATCTAAAAACGGGTTGTCTCTTAAAATTTCTGCCGTACTTCGTTCTACGACCCAGGAAATTTCCGCATGCGGCAGTCCATGCCTGAGCGCTGCCAGCGAAGGTAGAGTATGGACGATGTCGCCAATGCTCCCCAGTTTCACTATTAGAATACGCACTTGTTGAATGGTAAATGCTATTCCGTGATTAGGCAAAACAAACAGGCTTGGAACCAACTAGGGGACGAAGGGGTACGAGGAATCGTCAGCCGCAAGCCTCAATATTATTTTCACCGCCTGGAATTCAACCCATTCTATCCAGAATCTCGGACGTGGAATGGTTTTTCGGATCGCCGACTATCGCCACGCATCCACCGTAGGAGCGAACCACTTCGCCCTCGGGCACAGTCTCCTCAGTGTAGTCGGTGCCCTTGGCATGTATGTCCGGCCGGAGAGCAAGCAAAAGATTTTCCACCGTGGACTCGTCGAAAATGGTCACAAAGTCTACGGCCGAAATTGAGGCCACTATCTCAGCCCGCTCGGTATCGGCCATTATAGGACGCCCGGGACCTTTCAAGATTGCCACCTGCCTGTCTGAATTTATTCCCACTACCAGCAAGTCTCCAACAGCTTTCGCCCCCTGGAGATAACGAATATGGCCGACGTGTAGAACGTCGAAACAGCCGTTAGCGAAGACAATCTTTGCTCCATTTTGCCTGGCCGCCTGGACTCGAGCCGTAAGGTCCGCTCGAAGGGGAATGCGGTCGATGGATTTCGTTTCAGTTTGGCTTACGCGACGGTCACCGCTCATACCACGACAATCCTCCCGGTAGCTTGATCGAGGAGAACTCGAAATGAACAACGCGGCGGTGAAGTGGCTTTGCGCTCGCGCTTGAGGAGTGGAGCAATAAAGGCTTCATCAATAGGACACCGCCCCTTGGCACTTCGCAGACCACGGGCACCTCCGTTTTAATGCAGTCGGAAATGGCTTCCTGGGATAATCGTCCGCGCGTATGTGAACCCGACATGACCCGGAGTGCGCCGTTCCAAATATCACAGTCGTCCAGATGAACTCGCAAAGCGAGCATTCCTTCAAGAACAGCAATTGGTGGCTGGACGTGCGTCACGCCAGCCTTTTTAGTCCAGGGTCCGAAGCCTTCCAAGTCCATTCGTTTCTCGACGGCAATGGTGAGATCTTGATGCCAGGCAACCTTCCAATTGGCCTGCGGGGATTTGTCGAAGAATAGACCACGAACAAGTTTGGCATAATCGCCAAGCCCTATTCGCGCGAGTGACAGTAGTAAGTCGCTTTCTGCAAAACGCCGGGTATGGGGAACTACTTCGAGTAGGTTTCTAATGCCGAAAGGTCTCTTGCCCTTTAGTCTAACTGCGTCAGTTACTGGCGGGCGTTCCAGTGCCCTGGTCAGATCCAGGATGGTCGAAGCGTCTACCACCCTCGGAAGCACGGCGAAGCCCTTTTGATTGAGAGCGTCTGCGACAGCTGCGGCATCAATCATCTAGCCCTCCGTCACCGAGTTCTATCTGAGCAGTGACTCGACCAGCTCCTCGCCAGTCACTGACGCCGTACCCCGCTTCATCACCACGAGTCCGCCGGCACCGTTAGCCAGGTGCGCGGCGTCAGGGAAGGATGCATCGGAAGCTAGCGCCAATGTGTAGGTTGCAATCACCGTGTCCCCGGCTCCGGTTACGTCCAGCGGCTCACGCGCGCCAACTGCATCGATGTGAATAGGCGCAACTGCTTCCTGGAAAAGCATCATGCCGTGGCTGCCGCGGGTGATCAGCAAGGCGCGATAGCCCAGTCGTTCGCGCATTTCCTCGCCCGCCTTTTCCAAGTCGCTGACGTTCGACAGTTGTTTGCCCAGGAGTTGTTCGACCTCGTCCTCGTTAGGAGTCGCTGAAGTGAAACCCCCAAACTCAGAGAGCCTAAACCGGGAGTCAACCAGAATCGGGATTCCCTTGGTGGTGGCGGCGTTCTGAACGATCCTGGCCACGTCCGGGCTGGCGACTCCATAGTTATAGTCGGAGATTATGACGGCATCTGAGGTTTGCACTTCCTCGAGAATGCGTGTTCTTAGCGCTTCATGGAACTCAGAGTTCAATGGGGCGCCCTCATAGTCAAGTCGGATGACTTGCTGTCGAGTAGAGTGCAGTTGGCCCGCAAGAATCCGCACTTTGGTTGTTGTCTGAAGCTTATCGGATGTCAGCATGCCGGTGCAGTCCACTCCCGCCGTCTCCAGCCTCTCCATAAGCACCCGCCCAGCCGCATCTTCTCCTACCACGCCAATCAATGTGACGCTGGCACCGAGTGAAACGAGATTCATCGCACAGTTTGCTGCGCCGCCGGGTACCGTCTCGGTCTGCTCGTGACGCAGAATGAACACCGGAGCTTCGCGCGAAACTCGACTGATAGCTCCATAGACAAATTGGTCCGCGATTGCATCGCCAACGACCAGGATCCGGCGACCCGGGAAGCGCTTTACGATGCTAATGAGTCGCTCTTGCAGCAATGTTCGAGCGGTTGTCATGAGGGTTTCGCAACCGGTTCTTCGATTATTCTCTTAACTGCTTCCAGCAGGTGTTTCGCAGTCAAGTCTGGCTGATGGGTCCAGTTTTGCCGTTGATGTTCCCATTCTCCGCGACCGTAACCGCTGATGACGAAGGCAGAGTTAACTCCTGCGTTGCGGGCCAACTCAATATCGCCGTAACGATCCCCAACCATCCAGCTCCCCGCCAGATCGATGTCAAACTCCTTAGCAGCGCGGTGTATCAAGCCCGGCTTGGGTTTACGACAATCGCAGTCAATTCGATAGGGTGGCTCTCCGACCGAGGGATGATGGGCACAGTAATAAATCGCATCGATTCGCGCATCGCTTGCAGCCATCTCTTGATTCAAAGTTTCGTGGATAGTCTGAATCATGTTTTCTTCAAAGTATCCGCGCGCGACTCCAGCCTGATTGGTAACGACGATTGCCAGCCATCCGGTGTCGTTCAGGAGCTTGATGGCGGCGGCGGAATAGGGAAATACTCGAAAGCGCGAAGGGTGGTTGATGTACCCAACCTCTTCCGAAATCGTTCCATCGCGATCGATGAATACTGCCCGCTGCATATAAGTGCTATCTTGCCGGGACCGATCCAACTTTTCAATCAACACCGCGATCTTAGAGTAGTTTCTCTCAATGGACGCTTACAGTCTTTCTTCGTGTCGATTCGTGTTATTTCGTGGATCGTGTTTTTGTTTTGCTTAGTACGATCCACGAAATAACACGAAAAATCACGAAATCAAAAACTCCTTGGCGATCATTCAAAAACCACGAACATCCTCTTAGGGGTGGTAAGCATGTTCGTTAGTTTAACTTTGCAGAACTCGCTGAAACTTTCAATTGGTCAGGCCTAGGCCTGAGGGTGGCGTCTCTGGTGCTACCGAGATCTATTCCAAGCAGCGAACGAGCGCGCTGAAAAACATCCTGGGGGCTGATCGCGGTCATGCAGCGATGATCGATCGGACAATCCCGCAACATACATGGTGCGCAGTCTGGCGGTTGACGCACAATCTCGGCAATCGCTGAAAAAGGACCGGTCGTCAGGGGGTTAGTTGGCCCAAAAATCACCAGTGTTGGCCGTTCAAGTCCGGAGGCAATATGAGCGGGGCCCGTATCATTTGTAACCAGGAGATCCACCAGGCTAAGGACAGCGGCAAGTTGGGCCAGACTGGTTTTGCCCGTCAGTAGAATTGGCTTATGGTGCATTCGCCGGCTGACTTCCAACGATACATCCAGCTCCTCGGGCGAACCTATCAGTAGAACTTCCGCCTCAAGCTCATCCATCAAAATGTCGGCGAGCACGGAGTAGCGCTCGGCTGGCCAACGCTTGGCGCGGCTGTTTATGGAACCCGGACATACGGCAACCACGGCGTGTCCCTCGCGAAGACCGTGCGCGCGTAGTAGATCTAAGGCTTCGGACTGACGTCGTTCAGAAATGTGCAACGAGGTATCTGGAGGTCTGTCGACAATCTGTTCAGCACCCACAATTGCACGCTCAAGCTCCGCAATAATGTTCAAGTAGTAAAAGACTTCGTGCCTGGAGCTGCGCCATTCAGGAACCGGTAACGGATTGGTTAGCAGCCGGGTGCGGCCGTCGGTCGCATAACCAATGCGAAAGGGCACTCGAGCCAGAGAGGGTATTAATGCGGCTTCGAAAGAATTTGGGAATATAACGGCGAGATCGAAGCGTCCCCGGCGCCATTCGGAAGTCTGTTTGACAGCTGACCATGCTCCCCTCCGGTCGTAGATCAGCAAATCATCGATGCAGTCGGCATCGGCGAAAAGCTCTTTGGCCCAGGGTCTGGTAGCCAGCGTTATGTGGGCACGAGGGAGCAAACGCCGCAGCTCTCGCAACGCAGGTAGTGTCATCACAGCATCGCCGACCCAGTTGGTGCCGCGAACTACAGCGCGATTGATGTTTTGCTGCTTAAGAGTTCCCATTAGCCTGCATCAACGACAAACGTCAGCTCTGTTGCCGGGTCAGAGCAAGCTTCGCAACCCCTCCTTGATTCCTATCTCCGGTTGCCAGCCGAGATGCTCGCGAATCAAGCTGAGATCAGAAACATAATTGACAGGCACCGGATGGGAGAGCGAGTCATTGTATTCAATAACTGGTTTGAGCTGAATCAGTTTCCCCACCGTGCTGATCATCTCGGTTAGGGTTGCCGCGTTGTTCTTACCGCCGCCAAGATTATACAGCCCGTAGGTATTGGACGAGGCGATGAACGCCTGGCAAGCCCGCGAAAAGTCGTCAACATGCAGGATGTCCCTGATCGCATTACCCCCCACGGGAACTTGGATCGGCCAGCCTCGTTTGACTGACTCGACGTAGTGCGTAACGAAGCCGTACTCGTTACCATCGGAGGGACGCGCGTAGACGGTGGATAATCGAAAAATGCATGCACGGATGTTTCGCTGGCGCGCGTAGTAATCGACGTAGCGCTCACCAATCAATTTTGACCACTCGAGCGGTGTCTGGCCGCAATAATCAGTCGAACATGTTTCAGGAACCGGGTCGTATATGGCTGCGTTCGCGCCGTACACGTCCTTGGTGGACGCATAAATAAAGACGGAACCAGGTTTCATCTGACGAATGACATTGGCGGTCCCTTCAGCGTTAGTGCGAAAACTCAGGTCGGCCGCTAAAGGGTCTTTATCGAGGTAGGCTGCGAGGTGGATAACGACGTCGTAATCCGCCGCAAGCTCGACATCGCCATCCGTGAGTAGGTCGAAACTAGAGCGACGCGAGAAATCATCCGCTTCAAAAAACCGGCGCACATGAAGACCAAGATAACCACTGCCGCCGGTTACTAGAATTCTCATTGATTAGTCTTTAGCCTCTCTTTTTTCGTGTGGCTTCGTGTGATTTCGTGGATCATCTTTCTGCCCGGGGTATGCGATCCACGAAATCACACGAAAAATCACGAACTCAAAGAGCTCTCTCTTATTCATGAGACGGTTGGACGTTGGACTTTGGACTGGCTTCCTTCTTTCGCCATTGCGGTGAGTTTCATGAGTGACTCGACGCTTCCGATCGCGATTAGCATGTCGCCGGCTTCGATTGATGCTTCACCACTCGGGTTGAAATGGGTCTGGCCGTCATTGCGCCGAATACTAACGATCACAATGTCGAGTTCGGAGCGAATATTCGTGGCGCTTAGTTTCTGTCCGACAAGGGGAGAAGAAGAACTGACCTCAAGCTGCTCTAATGCCAAACCCAGCGTATTTGCAGTTATTGAATCGATGAAGTCCCCTACCGCCGGCTTAGTCAGAGCCACAGCCATGCGATGGCCGCCGATGATGGTGGGCGCAACCACGCGATTAGCTCCCGCTCTGATGAGCTTGCTTTCCGCCTGTTCTGCAGCAGCTCTGGCGACGATGTGAAGTTGGGAATTGAGGTCGCGTGCCGTCAGCACAACGTAGACATTGTCAGCGTCATCAGGGAGACACGCCGCGAGGCCGCGGGCATGTTCAACCCCCGCTTCTCTGAGACTCTCTTCTGAGGTGGCGTCGCGAACCAGAGCAATTACTCCGTGATCGGCTAACTCCGACACCTTTTGTGGATCCCGCTCGATAACGACGAAACTCTCTTCGCCTGCCTGCAGCGTTCTAACCAGATGGGATCCGACTCGCCCGGCCCCGCAAATAATGAAGTGGCCCCTCAGTTTACTCATTTTGCGCAACTGCCGCCGCTGACCAAAAGTCGCGAGCAACTCGGACTGCACGATTGATTGAACCGTTGCGGTCAGCGAGTAGAGCACGACGCCCACCCCAACGAACATAAAGATGGTGGCGAAAATGCGACCGTTCATACTCGCGGGCGCGAGGTCGCCGTATCCCACCGTGGTAACTGTCTGAGTTGCCGCGTAAAGGCTGTCGACGAATGACCATCCTTCGATTAGATGGAATCCCAGGGTACCCAGCGCCGTTGCCACGGCCACTGCAAGAACCGCGTAGCGAATTCTAAAGCGGTTTCCCGCAAACTTCCTCGACGCGGGGGATGTTAGACTCATACGCCGAAAATCGCATCAAAGTGGCGGCTTTTGGAGCGCTGCCACGTTAACCAAAGGCGTAGTGAGTGTCAATAAAGACCGTAATGGCGATAGACGTTAGGAGATGACTTAGACTCGCCGACTTGCTGGACACTGTAAAATAGAGGTAGTAGTTAATAGATTGATGGGTCACTTAGGACCTATCACGCATGCCTGACGTTTATGCCTGTACGATATCCACCACCAGATAGAGTGCCACCGAGGATTCGAGGGATTCCAGACCGGCGCAGCGGGATAGTTGCATATGAGCAGCCGATTCCCGGACTGGGGCGCAGGGTCGGCCGGCGGCTTCTGAGTGCCCCAGTTGTAATCCCTCTTGCTGTAATTCTTGTCTTCGTGGCTGTGGTGGGGGTTTATTACTGGACCGCTTTCTCTGCACGCATCGATAACCTCCTCCGAGGTGAGGTTTATACGCGTTCAGCCGGCATTTATGCAGCGCCAAAGCAAATTCGCGCCGGGGAGGCGCTTTCCCAGGACGAACTTATTGCCCACCTGAAGCGCGCGGGCTATGTCGAGAGAACTCAGCAAGCAGATACGAATCGCGGACGCTATTCCCTCGGTGCTTCTACGATAGAGATCGAGCCTAGCCAAGATTCGTCCGTCGATGGCCAGCGACAGTTTCAGAGCGTGCGAGTGCAGTTTTCGCGGAACGCAAAATCAATCAGCTCAATATCCCAGGTGGGAGAAAGCACGCGGCTGGAGAAGACGTGGCTGGAGCCGGAACTGATAAGTTCCGTAACCGGACAGGACCGAGAAAAACGGAAAGTGATTGGCTTCAATGATCTGCCGCCACACCTGGTTAAGGCGATTACTGTTACTGAAGATCGAGCATTTTTCGAGCACTACGGCGTAAACATTCGCGGGATCCTCCGGGCTTTGGTCAGGCGATATGAGAATGCGGATCCGAATTCACCGATAGCGCGACAGGGTGGGTCAAGCATCACCCAGCAATTAGTGAAGAATCTACTCCTTTCTCCCGAGAGAACATTGCAGCGTAAGGTAGCCGAGGCCTATATGTCGGTAATTCTCGAAACCCGGCTCACCAAGGAAGAGATTTTTGCGCTCTACTCCAATCAGGTTTACCTGGGCCAACAGGCTGGATTTTCCATCCACGGTTTTGGCCAGGCCGCTGATGCGTATTTCGGGAAAGACGTGACCAACCTAACGTTGCCGGAAGCTGCGTTTCTGGCCGGACTGATTCGCAGCCCGAATCGCTACAATCCCTATCAGGAAATGAACACGGCGACCGCACGTCGCAATCAAGTTCTGGATTCCATGGCATACACCGGGACTATCACTCGGGAGGAAGCCGACCGGGCCAAAGCTGAACCGCTGAAAGTGGTGGCCGTTAGAGGTCGCATCGACGCTTCGGAAGCGCCGTACTTTGCCGATTACGTTCAAAACCAACTAGGCGACATCGTCGCCGGCCCAGGCACCGCTCAACACCTTCGCATCTACACTACTATAGACATGGATTTACAACGGGCCGCTTATACGGCCTTGGCTAAACAAGTCTCCGCGCTGGATAAAGTGCAGACCAGGCGTTTCGCACCGGGAACACTTCAGGCGTCTTTGGTAGCACTGAATGCCAAAACTGGCGAGATTGTGGCGATGGTTGGCGGGCGTGATTATTCGAAGAGCCAATACAACCGTGCCTCGGACGCTTTTCGACAGCCCGGTTCAGTCTTTAAGCCATTCGTTTACGCCACTGCCCTGAACACTGCGTACGATCCGGTGCCACGTGTTATCACAGCAGCAACGACTTACGTCGACGAACCAAAGACGTTTTCCTATGACAATCAGGAGTATTCGCCAGGAAACTTCGGCAACAGCTACTCGCGTGGCCCAGTGACACTGCGCGATGCGCTGGTGAACAGTCTTAACGTGATTACCGTCGAAGTAGCGATGGAGGTCACCGTTGGTCGGGTAATGAATCTCGCCAATAGAGCTGGATTGCCAAAGCCCCGACGGGCTTACCCGGCAATGGCGTTGGGAACAAATGAGGCGACCCCGCTGCAAGTGGCGACCGCCTATACTGCTTTTGCAAATTTGGGCACCCGCACGTCGTCGCTGGCAATCAGTCGTATTACCACCGGAGAGGGCGTAACCATTGCCGCGCCCACTGCGCAAAGAAATGAAGTAATGCGTCCCGACGTTGCTTACGTAATGAACTCGTTCATGAAGGACGTCGTTAATCGGGGAACCGCGGCCAAGGTTCGGGCGCGTGGGTTGAAAGCAAATGTGGCCGGTAAAACTGGTACTTCACGCGACGGGTGGTTTGCCGGTTTTACGCCAAACCTGGTTTGCGTAGTCTGGGTTGGTTTCGATGACGGGTCGCAGCTCGGCTTGACTGGGGCGAATTCCGCGCTGCCGATTTGGACAGACTTTATGCAAGTGGCTTTGAGCGAACATCCCGAGTGGCAGGGCGACTGGCAGATGCCGCAAGGAATCGAAGAAGCTGACATCGACCTGATGACCGGACAGCTGACTACTCCCGATAATCCGTCCAGACGTACTGAGTTGTTCATTAATGGAACCTTGCCGGTTCCGCCGACAATTGAGGCGCCGGAAGAGGAAGCAACTCCCGAGGCCGACGAAGAGACTATTCCTGAAAGTGGTGATCCTGGACCAACACCCGTGCTTGTCCCGACACCTACACCTCGACCCCTACCGCCCCCTCGATCGGGTGGAGAGGTTTTGCGCCTGGAGGGATCTATTACGCTTGATATAGATCCAAGCACCGGCTTGATTGCTGTTGAGACGTGCCCGGTAATTCGCACGAAGACCTTTGTTATTGGCATGGAGCCGAGGACTTACTGCGGGCCGGAGTATCATCGCGGCAAAACAGTGGATCCCTCCGTCTCTCGACCTCGCGTCGTTGCAACTCCCCAGCGATAAACCCTCGCCTAATTCAAGGGCTTTGATTAGCCAGGAACTTAAGCACCGCCTCATTAAACGCTGCTGGATTTTCCCGCGCAGAGCCGTGCCCCGCCTTTGGGATGATCGCGCGTTCAGCTTTCGGCAGGACGCGCGAAAGCTCCTCATTTATGAACTTGGGGAGCTTGATTGTGTTTTCACCTGTGATAATCAGGATCGGGATCCTCAACCGCTTTACCTGTTCTTTCGAAAAGTATGGTGAAGGATCGGAATACACAGTGACGGCTTTGAAGAAGCGCGAGTTCTGCATGGCTGCGGCTCGACCCTCGGGCGGGAGGTTATCGAATCTTCGCGTTCCGGCGAATCCGTCAACAAGAATCCTCATTGCTCCCTCGTCATCTCCGGCCTTGAAGGCGGCAGCGGCTGGCTCCCAAATGGTACTGATAAACTCCCTGTAGATAGGTGCACCCTTTGGAGAGTCTCTCACCCACTGATGAAGGGGAGGCTCGGCCAGGACCAGGCTGCGAACCATCCCGGGGTGCTTCATCGCCAGCACAAGCGCTGTTAATGCTCCCATGGATGTGCCTACAAGGTGTACACGTCCGAGTTTGAGCTTGCGAATAAATGCGGCAAGGTCAGCAGCTTCAACGTAGGCCGAATGATTTTTTGCCGTCAGCGGGTTGTCATTTGGATAGTTGTAGCGGCGGCTGTAAGAAATGACGCGATACCGTGGGGACAATACTTTCATCTGTGACTCCCAAGAGCGGTAATCACCCTGACCTCCGTGGAGCAAAATGAGCGGCTCTCCCTGACCTTGCTCGATGTAATGCAGTTCCACACCTCTAACAAAAATCTTTGTTGGTTGTGCACTTTGACCAGTAGCTTGCCCACAGAGCAGCAATACGAGCAAGTGGAATAGAACAATTCTCATGATCGTTTTCATCCCTTCAAAACGAAAACAAACTACCTGCCAGTCACCTGCCTGCCGCCCCGCGTCAGTACGAAAGGAGTTCACTGCACCCCGATTCCACTGCCGTGCGTAAAGTTTCAAGGGCGAGTGCCACTGCATGTTGCTTGCGCGAAGGAAGTCCGCCGAGGGCATTCAAAAGATCGGCTCGCGTGAGCTTCATCGCCTCCTGCACAGACTTTCCCTGAATCAACTCAGTTAGCACTGATCCACAAGCGAGCGTTGGTGGGCAGCCGTAGGCAAGGAAGGCTGCCGCGTCGATCCGACCGTTTCGCACCACGAGCGATATCCGCAATCGATCGCCACAGACGGGATTAGTCTCTTCTGCGACCGCATTGGCGTCCGCAAGTTCGCCCACGTTGCGTGGGTTGGTCAGGTGGTCCTTGAAGGTTGCAGAGTAGGGCACGTTGGGTTCCGAGTTTCGAGTTCCGACTTTTGTTGAACGTGAGCATCCACTATTAACTCGAAACTCGGAATTCAGAACTCGGAACTTTGATCTTGTTCAGTGGCGATATCCTCCGCAACTTTTCGGCAACCCGGGACAAAACTTCGACTACATAGTCAACGTCGGCCATGGCATTGTCCTTACCAAAACTGAAACGAATCGAGCCACGTGCGAGTTCATCATCACGGCCGAGGGCGCGGATCACGGGCGAAGGCTCAAGGGTCCCGGAGGAGCATGCGGATCCCGTCGAGACCGCGATTCCTTCGAGGTCCAGGCTGATCAGTAGACTTTGGCCTTCTATAAAACGAAAAGAGATGTTTGAAATGTGCGGCAGCCTGCGCTCGCGGTGCCCGTTGAAAACGACGTCGGACACGCGTTCGGCAACTGCCGCTTCAAACTTCTGCCGTAGCTCCTTGCCGTTGTCATTGCGCTGGTCCAACTCATCACGGGCGATCCGGGCTGCAGCTCCGAAAGCAACAATTCCAGGTACAGCCTCCGTGCCGGCTCTTCTTTCTCGCTCTTGATGTCCTCCGACATTCTGGCTCAAGACCCGCACCCCACGCCGGATGTAGAGCGCGCCGGCGCCTTTCGGCGCATAGAGTTTGTGAGCTGAAAGCGAGAGAAAATCACAACCAAGTTGCTCAACTTCAATTCGTATCCGCCCTGCTGCCTGGACGGCGTCAGTATGCAGCCAAAGATGTTTGCGTCCCTGTGCAAGTTCCTGGCGTACGAGTGCGCCAATTTCCTGGATCGGCTGAATGGTGCCAATCTCGTTATTAGCGAGCATCACTGAGATGAGTACGGTGTGTGTTCTAAGAGCCGATTGAACGTCTTCCACTCTTACAATTCCGTCTTCATAAGCGGGAAGGCGGGTGATCTCCCAGCCCCGCTTTTCTAAGGCTTCGCAGATGCCGCGAACTGAGGAGTGCTCAATCGAGGAAGTAATGATATGGCGTCCCTGCCGTTCAACAGCTTCGCAAAGTCCCCTGATTGCCAGGTTGTTGGCCTCGGTTCCGCCTGAGAGAAAAACAATCTCGTTGGACCTCGCTCCGATTAATCCGGCGACCTCTCGCCTGGCACGATCCACTGCAGCGCGGGCCTCCTGGCCAAAGAAGTGCACACTCGAAGCATTACCAAACCGCTCAGTCAGGTAGGGCATCATCGCTTCGACCACCCGAGGGTCAGCCGGGGTCGTGGCGCTATGGTCTAGATATACTCTGCGGGTAGTGGACATTGAATTTCGGTTCGCGCCAACCAGTAGCTCATAAACAAGCATCTGAGGGCCTAGTTCTCTGACTAAAGCAACAATGCTGTGAGTCTATGGCTCCGGCCATACCCGGTCAAGCGCCCTGAAAAAGCGGTCCGCGTTCAGTTAAGGCCGGCAGATCAGAGTTCAACCTTTTCGGTTATGGTTTGCCGAGCTGACAATCTAAAGATTGAACTCTAAACTTCTTAACGCTCTAAGTTGTTGCAGGCTTGATGCGGTGTTAGCATCACCCTCGCACGAGGGTTGGCTTTCCGAAGACTTTTCGGCCCTCATGGCCGCCTACTCTGTGGAAGGAAAACTAATGAAATATCTGAAAATTTCCCTGGTGATTTTGCTTAGCCTCGCACTGACTTCGTGGTTCAGCGTGGTTACTAACAGTGCGGCCAATGCAATGACGCAAACTCAATCGACCGCTCTCGAGCGCGGCTATCGCACCGGTTATTCAGATGGCTATAACTCCGGTTTCCGTGACGTAGCGGATCGGGCCGCTCGTGACTATCAAAGTAAGGATGAATATCAGCGGGCTGACCGTTCCTACAACGAAGCGTGGGGCACGTTGGAAATTTATCGGGACGGCTATCAGCAGGGTTTTGAGGCCGGTTACGCAGCGGGCTATGACCGCCAACTTTTCAATTCCTCCATTCCTGCAGGATTGGCACGTCGAGGTGTGCAGGATTCGCCGCAAACAACACCGCAAGCCCCCACCAGCATCCCTGATGATAACTCTGCTGACACGTCTTCAAGTTCGAGTTCACTTTCTACCTTGAACGGGCCAGTGGTGATTCCCGGCGGAGCGTTATTAATGATCGAGATGGATAGCATTCTCTCCACCGACAGCAGCCAGCGCGGCGATCGTTTTCAGGCGCGTGTAATGGAACCGGGTGAGTATCAGGGAGCGATTATCGACGGTCGTGTCTCGCGAGTGAAGCGCCCCGGGAAAGTCAAAGGTGTTGCCGAGCTGCAGCTCGCTTTCGATCAGATACGCATGCCCGACAATCGTGTCAGCAATTTCAGCGCGGAAATTGTCGAAGTCGTCGACATGGGAGACAGGGACGTGGGCGGCGTGGATTCGGAGGGCGGGGTAAAGGGTAGAGACTCCACCAAGGATGATGTTTCCAAGGTTGGAGCCGCGACCGGAATCGGCGCGATCATCGGCGCAATTGTTGGCGGCGGAAAGGGCGCAGCGGTAGGTGCGGCCATTGGCGGCGCTGCGGGGACGGGTAGGGTTTTAACCAAACGCGGCAAAGATATTCGTCTCGACCGTGGACAACAACTCAGAATTCGAACTTCTGCCGAGACGCGGATCCAATGAAGTGAGGCAAACGACACGGAGACACGGAGACACGGTGACACGGAGACACGGTGACACGGTGACACGGAGATAGGGAGACACGGAGAAACGGTGACGGGGGGACGCGGTGACAAAAATTCAGATCGCCGCGTCGCCGTGTCTCCGCGTCGCCGCGTCCCCAAGCTCCCCGCCCGCGTGTCTCCGCGTCGCTGTGTCTCTCTCATCACCCTACTCACGGACTTTGGCACGTCCGATTATTTCGTCAGCGCCATGAAGGGTGTGATTCTCTCCATCAATCCCGAAGCGCGCGTCGTGGACATCACTCACGAAATACCCGCGCAAGACATCGAAGCCGCAGCCTTTACTTTGCTCGCTGTCTATTCCTCCTTTCCCTCTGGAACCATTCACGTGGCAGTTGTCGATCCAGGCGTGGGTTCAGCTCGTCGAGCAATTCTGGCGGAGTGTGACGGTCACTTTTTTGTTGGACCAGATAACGGGATCTTCAGCTACGTCTGCGAAGGTAAGCCGCAAGTCAGGGTTTTCGAAGTTACGAATAAGGACTATTTTCGCGCGCCGCTGAGTTCGACTTTTCACGGCCGAGACGTCTTTGCCCCGGTTGCTGCCGCACTTTCCAACGGCATGAATCCAACAGAATTTGGAAAGCAGATTACTAACCCTGCGCGGCTGGCGCCGCTTACTCCTGAGAAGTCGAAGAACGGTACCGTTAAAGCGAGGATTATCCACATCGACCGCTTTGGTAACTGCATTACTAACCTCACGTCCAATGAGCTGACGGAGAAAATGATTGCTGATGGAGCTTACCTCGTAGCCAATGACGCCAAGGTAAAGTCCTTTCGAAAGTTTTTTTCGGAGCAGGGTGGGCGAGGCAAGGAAGTCTTCGGTATCTGGGGTAGCACCGGCTTTCTTGAGCTGGTCGCAAAGGACAGATCCGCCGCTAAAATTTTAAGAGCTAAGCGAGGTCAGCCAGTCGTCCTTCGAATACCGGGGAAGTATGAAAGTCCTTAAGACGCGATCCACGAAACCACACGAAATAGCACTAACAAGTTTTCGTGCAGGTTCGTGTTATTCCGTGGATCGTTATATCGATCTACCTCAGCTAAGCCAGCAGGAAAAAATCGCGGCTCACAAAACACAAAGTTAGAAGTGGATGGCGGCGCTCGCTTGTCAGTGGTCCCTCTGTTTGTTATCTTCGCTTCACTTTAAAGAACCTTATGTCCGAAAAAGCAAACGCACCCACAGCTACTTCTGCCGCTGGACTTAGAGGAGTTGCGGCCGCAACCTCCTCAGTCTCCGACGTCATCGGCGATAAAGGCCAACTGATCTATCAGGGATACGACATCCATGATCTGGCCGCGCATTCAACTTTTGAAGAGGTCATATTCCTTCTCTGGAACAAGCGTCTTCCCAAACGCGCTGAACTCGATGAGTTGAAGCGCTTACTTAGTGCGTCCTACCCGATTCCAACGGAGATCATCGATCTGACGAAGCGTTACCCGCGCGAGGCTGATCCGATCGACGTGCTGAGAACGAACACTTCCGCACTCGAGTTTTTCGATTCAAATGCGCGAGATATTTCGCACGAGATGGCACTCAAGACTGCGATCAGACTGACTGCCCAGTTTCCCACTATGGTCGCGGCCGCCGAACGGATTCGCAAAGGCCAGGATCCCGTAGATCCGGATCCTGCGCTCAACATCGCAGCCAACTTTCTCTTCATGCTCAAAGGTGAAAAGCCTTCCGATCATGACGCCCATCTGTTTGATACCTCGCTGATCCTTCACGCCGATCACGAATTAAACGCTTCAACCTTCACCGCCCGCGTGGTTGCCGGGACGCTCGCTGATATGTACGCGGCGGTTACGGCGGCAATCGGAGCCCTGTCAGGTCCGTTGCATGGTGGGGCCAATACGAACGTGATGAAGATGCTGCTGGAAATAGGCGAAGTGAATAAAGTTGAGAGCTACATCAAGAAGGCTCTGGCTGATAAGAAGAAGATTATGGGTTTCGGTCATGCGGTCTATCGTACGGAAGACCCGCGTGCCACTCATCTGCGAAGGTTTTCGAAGGAGATGGGCGAGCTTTCAGGTGATATGAAGTGGTACGAAATGTCTCGCAAAGTAGAAGAAGTGATAATGCGCGAGAAGGGACTTTATCCGAACGTCGACTTCTTCTCAGCATCGACTTACTACATGATGGGAATCCCACTCGACCTGTACACGCCAATATTTGCCGTCAGCCGTATTTCGGGTTGGACCGGCCACATCCTCGAACAGTACGCCGACAACAAACTCATCCGTCCGCGCGCTGAATACATCGGCCAGCGAGACGCCGTTTACATGCCGATCGACCAGCGTTAGAAAGCTTTAAATGTCGTCCTTAACAGCCGGCGGAAAAAACCAGAACGATCCACGAAATCACACGAAGCGGCACGAAAGATCTTCGTGTGATTTCGTGGATCGTGGTCTTTATGTTGGAAGACTCAGCGGTCCGTCTCACTGCGCTTTGGAAGCTGTGACCTCTTTCTCCATTGCGTTTGTCATGTAGTAACCCCGTCGCGAGTTCACTTCAAGTTTACGCAAAGATGCCGTGTACCAACGGTGCGTAAAGTTCGTACGGCTGCGCGTACTGGTCGGTTACGTTCGAGGATTGCTGTCACCAGTATCGCCTCGGGCGCGACTTCGACGTCGACGGGAGCAATCGAAGGTTTCCTCTGACCGGTCATAAGAGGCATGTCTATGGCCTCAACCTCGTACATTTCGCTGTCTCGTCTGGGATCCGGTGTTTATCTGCATTCGATTCCGTCTAAAAGGTTGAAGCGTGTGCTGCAGGTCGTGAGGTCATACCTGCTGACACCGATAAGACGGCCTGGAAGGGAAGAGTGTTAACAAGAATAGCTAATCGGCGGCCCCATTGGTTTGGGGCACGGGGGCCACTACGAAACTAGTCTGCACGAGGTTTTCTTGCGAGGTCAGTCTTCTCATCTCCTCAGTAGCCGACACTAAACGCGTGTGCCAGATGAAAAGGGTAGAGATCACTAATGTGATAGTGCAGGCGATTCCGCCTTCAATTCCGTAACTGCCGCCCGTTAACCACGCTGGGCCAAGGTCGGTGCCCTGCAGAAGCGGATGCGGAGCGAGTCGGGTGATGCCGCTCACCGGCAGGCCAAAAAGCGATCCCAGCGCCCAGTTCCAGGCCCAGTGAACGCCGAGAGGAAACCATAAGCTCCTGGTGCGCAGATAAGCGACCGCCAGCCACACGCCCGCGAGGACAAGGTTAACGAAAGCTAAACCTGTTTCGAAGTTTGGATTCTGAAGATGAATTGCTGCAAACGGCACCGAGGTAAGCAAGACTGCGAACACCACGATCCGGGCCCGTGTCAAAGTCTGGAGAGGATAACCTCTGAACAGTGCTTCTTCAGCCAGCGCTGCCAGGACGAAAAGCACTCCCGAAAGCACGAGAGTCTTCGCAACGGCTGGAAAAATGCCGGCAGTGGAGAATGAGAAACGCAGTCCGCCGCCGGCTGTCGCAATGGCTGCCGCAAGCGCCAGAGAAGCGATTCCGATTGCTGAACCGACTAATAGATCGCGCAGCCATCCGGCATGAAGCCAGAGTCCGAGAGATCGCCAGGGCAGGTCTTCAAGCAAACGAGCACAAACATAACCTGCAGCCAGACCTGCAGTGAGAATTATCAATCGGTACACCACATCCTGAACGTAGAACCCGAAGCGAACATCCGGCGCGAGAAAAGTCGCTGCGGCGTAAGCTATCCGCACTGCACTGGTAATCAGGAACAGGAAGACAACATACGCCAGCACAAATACCGCGAGACGCCAGCCGCTACGCAGACGGCCGGAGCTGTTGATGAAGAGTTTTCGGGGTTCCATAAGATCGTTGGGACTGGACTCAATCTTGAGCTCGCATTCTAAACGATAGGGTCAAACACGATCCACTAAGGGATTTTTCACGCAAAGACGCAAAGGTGGCAAAGACGCAAAGAATGCCTCTCGCAAAATCGGGGGGAACATATCTCTCCTTTGCGCCTTTGCCACCTTTGCGTCTTAGCGTGAAATCGCTTTTCGTTAGCGTAAATGCTCGCATGGCCCGAAGGTGGATCACGAAGCCCTATGGTAAACTTCGTTAACTTTTAAATGAGTGATCTACCCCCAAACCAGGATGCTGAAAAGCAGAGGCTGGCTCGTCGCAAGAGAGTCTTGTTGTGGGCACTCGGTCTCACTGTGCTCCTCCTGTTCGCGGTTATCATCTCGCAACAGTTGTGGCTGTGGACCGTGGTCCCACCCGACACTGCCGCAGATACGCTCGTCCTTTATGCCCTGTCCACACTCAACTTCGTAGCATTTGTCGTTTTTTCTTTTATTTTCGTTCGCAACCTTCTGAAACTGCGCCGAGAGCGGCGAGAGTTACAGCTTGGCTCAAAGATAAAGACCCGTCTCCTGGTTTACTTCATTGCAATTAGCTTCCTGCCGATCATCGCGATGGCAGTGTTCTCGTATCTTTTCTTGAATCGCTCGCTGGAAAAGTGGTTCGGCGGGTTGCGGGAGGACGTTGTAGAAGAAGCGCGTGAGGTCCAACGCGAAGCCGTCGAAGCACAGTATCGCAGTTTAAGCGAGACCGCAGCTCTGTTGGGAGTCATCTTAAACAAGCAATCAGATGTAGAGCGACACGAGACGCTCAATCAGTTGGTGACCAGGGGCCAACTTTCCGCAGCTGAGATCGTCGATTCCGATGGAAAGATCATCGCGCAAACCCGGTTTAGCGAGTTGGCTGAGAACAGGGATTTAGAAACATTGCTTTTCCAGGCGCGCCAGGCAAAGGGAGATGTCGGGCAGAGCCTTGTAGATGGCGACGGATTTGATGTCATCACAGTACCCTTAGCTGACAATCAAAAACTGATCCTGGCAACAACACGAAGAGTCGATTCCACTCTGAGCGACACAATCTCCGGCTCTGAGAGCGAGTACCAAAAGCTTGTTAAGAGGCAACGCAAGGTCCGTCTGCTCGGGCTCTCAACGTTGGGTCTGATGACCCTCATGCTTCTCTTCGTATCGAGCTGGGTGGCAATCTACCTGGCGCGCGGTATTGCGACGCCAATTAAGGCCCTGGCGGAAGCCTCTAATGAAATAGCCCGGGGCAATCTCTCACATCGCGTGAACGCCGGCGCCGAGGACGAACTCGCGTTGTTGGCTCATTCTTTTAATCAGATGACCGCGCAGCTCGAGGAGAATCGTCGCCGCATCGAGGCTGGTTCCAATGAGCTTCGAGAGAAGAATCTAGCACTTGAAGAGCGGCGAAATTACATTGAGACGGTCCTTGAATCGCTCTCGACAGGAGTGGTTTCCCTCGATGGCAATGATCGGGTAACGACCATCAATGCCGCCGCGGCGCGGATGCTGCGCTTAAGTGGGGTACCTGGCGGCCAGAATAAACTTGAACAACTGATAGGCGCCGAGGATGCAGTTGTCCTGGGTCGACTGCTGCGACGCGCGCGTCGAACGGGACATGCTACGGAGCAGACGCAGCTAAATGGCTCTCTTGCAAAAGACACGGGACCTCTTCCCGTCGCATTGGCAGCCACAGCCTTGCGCGGAGTTCCGTCTGAGGGACGCGGCATTGTGCTGGTAATCGAGGACCTGTCTGAGCTTTTGGCAGCGCAAAGGGCCGCAGCGTGGAGCGAAGTCGCAAGGCGAATGGCCCACGAAATAAAAAACCCCCTGACGCCGATTCAATTGTCGGCGGAACGCATTGCCAAGAGCTACCGTCGTCTTGGCTCCAATGGTAGTCAGAAGGGCTCAAACGGTAGTGCGGCAGCAGCGGTAGATGAGCTTAGTATCTCCTCAGTGATCGACGAATGCACCGAAACGATTGCACGTGAAGTATCGGGGCTCAAGGCTATGGTCGATGAGTTCTCGCGCTTCGCACGTCTGCCCCTGGCCCGTCTCGAACCCGCGGACTTGAATGAGGTGGTTCGTCACGCGGTCGCCTTGTACGAAGATCGGCTTGATGGTGTACAGATCGAGACGAAATTGGATCCCACGATGCCGTCGGCGATGTTGGACGCGGAACAGATGCGACGGGTCTTCGTGAATCTCATCGACAACGCGCTCGGGGCCCTGACAGACATGGAAGGCGAACGAAGAATCGTGGTCGCCACCACCAATGATACCGCGCGCAGTCTGTTGATTGCGGAAGTCATAGACACCGGACATGGCATTCGGTCGGGGGATTTCAAGAGACTTTTTCAGCCGTATTTTTCCACGCGGGGCAGCGGGACTGGCCTGGGTTTGGCAATCGTGCAGCGGATTGTGCTGGAGCACCGCGGGAGAATCCGGGCAGAAGCAAATCATCCGCGCGGGGCACGATTTGTGATCGAATTGCCATCATGAAAACATCTAACGCAAGGGGGTCAATTTCCATTTCTCATTCGTGTCCGTTCGTGTTATTTCGTGGATCGCTTGTTTGCCTGACAGATGAAGAACGATCCACGAAATAACACGAACGAACACGAAAGTAATAGACCACCGATGGCAGACCCACCAATGGTGAAGTACAGATGAGAATGCTATCTGGAAAATGAGCCCCTCCTACTTCCTATTTTGTGATGTCTGAATCAATTCTCATTGTGGACGACGAGCGCGGAATTCGCGACACGTTGCGCGGAGTTATGGGCGACGAGGGGTTCGTCACCGACGCAGTTGCGAGTGGTGAGGAGTGTCTGAAAGCCCTGGAGCGGCGGACCTATGACTGCATCCTGTTGGATGTGTGGCTGCCAGGGATCGATGGACTCGAAACTCTGCAGCAGTTGCGCGCCGGCGGCTCCGACTCCGCTGTCGTAATTATTTCTGGCCATGGCAATGTAGAGACCGCCGTGCGCGCCACCAAGCTCGGCGCGTTTGATTTCATCGAGAAGCCTCTCTCCATAGAAAAAACTGTGCTCACCGTGCGCAATGCCTTGCGCCAGCGCCAGCTCGAGATGATGAACGCGGAGATGGCAGCCGAGCTGGCGAAAGAGTACCGAATGGTGGGCGAGTCAGTCGCCATGCGCGCACTTCGCAAACAGATCTCGGTGGTTGCTCCGACCGATGGTCGCGTTTTGATCTACGGTGAGTCCGGCACCGGCAAGGAGCTGGTGGCGCGGGCAATTCATGCCCAATCCCGGCGAGCGGCTGCGCCCTTCGTGGAGGTCAACTCCGCCGCAATACCGGAGGAGTTGATCGAGTCGGAGCTCTTTGGACATGTGAAGGGGGCGTTCACGGGTGCAACTGCGGCCAAGAAGGGCAAGTTTGAGTTGGCTGATGGCGCGACTCTGTTTCTTGATGAAGTTGGGGACATGAGTGCAAAGGTGCAAGCGAAGGTCTTGCGAGTGCTTGAGGAACAACGGTTCGAGCCCGTGGGCACCGGAACCGCGATCAACGTCGATGTTAGAGTGATTGCGGCGACCAATAAGCGGCTGGATCTGGAAATGGAACAAGGAAAATTTCGACCGGATCTTTTTTATCGTCTGAATGTAATTCCTTTCGAGTTGCCGCCGTTACGCGAGCGGCCTGAAGACATTGCCTTGCTGACAGAACACTTCAACCAGGACTTCTCAGTCCCATATCGCAAGGCGCCGAAACAGTTTTCACCCGAAGCGATTGAAGAGCTACAGAACTACTCCTGGCCCGGAAACGTTCGCGAGCTGAGAAATACAATCGAGCGGGTTGTAATCATGCATCCCGGCGTCAAAGTCATGGTGAGTGATTTGCCCGCACGCGGTAAGGAAGAAGCGCCGGTAGCTTCCTTCAGATTTCCTTCATTCAAGGAGGCGACCGACGCTTACCACCGTGAGTTCATTCAGCGGAAGCTGGAAGAGGCCGAAGGAAACGTGTCGCGCGCGGCAGAACTGATGGGCGTAGACCGCAGTCATCTCTACCGCCGCATGCGCGCCTTGGGTATTCAGAATCGCGGCGAACGCATTGGTGCTTAGCCCGTCAGAACAGTGCGGTACGGTTGTGTAAAACCGAAGAGCTTTGCGGTAATTTGCAGTCAGGAAGGCGGACCCTGTCCCCGCTCTTACGATGAGTGGCATTCAACGTTGAGGCGGGGACAGGGTCCGCCTTCCTGACTGCAAATTAGCCGGGCTTGTCCGACTCGAACCAGTTGAAGGTCAGTATCAGGTTTTTGCTGAACCTTTAAGAGCTTCTTTTTATGAGCCTTTTTTCTAGGTATGTGCTCCTGACAGTTGTGGTTCTGGGCAGCGTTTCTGCACAGAGCGCATCTAAGCGGGGCCTAGTGGCGAATTTGAAGAACAATACTGTTGCCGAGGGGTGCGGCTGTTACTTCAGATTTCGAGGTACACCGCGAAATGCGCAGCGTTATTTATTCTTCTCCTCAATAGAGGACTACGAAAAGACGGCTTGGATGAACATCTTGGGGCGTGATGTAAAGCTTAGCCTGGCAAGGAAAACGGATCCGCAGGGCAGAGCGCGCATAGGAGACAGGTCGACGCGAAGGTACATCACTGATGACATTTCGGTAGGGGCGACCTACATCGCAACCAAAGTTTGCAAACGAGACGACGACAGCTGCGAATCGACCGATTATTCCGTAGCTTTTATTGTTAGAAAAGGCACCCGGGTGCAAGTGTTAAAGGCAGTTGGTGGTTGTGGCTGTTAAATGTTGTAATTGAGGACTTCGTTGACTTTGAAGGCACAATACCGTATCAGTTAAATATGATTTCCTCGCGTTAAGCGAGGTGCGACGCAGACAAAAATGGCGTCGGAATTGAGGCCATAATGGATTTCACTACCAAAGAACTGCTAAAGCGTTACGCAAGACTCGCCGTGGGGCAGCCTTTCGCGCCCGTTTTGCTCAACATTCTGGTGACGTCCGTCTGCGATATGCGCTGCACGCACTGCTTCTTCACGGACGAGTTGGACGATCGTCCCCGAAAGAAACTGCAGATGAAGACCCACGAGATTGAAAAAATTTCCGAAACGCTTGGAGGAAATCTCGGGGTGTTGATTTTGGCCGGCGGTGAGCCTTTTACACGCAAAGATCTGCCGGAGATCGCGCGGGCTTTTTATACAAACAACAAGCTCGAATCCATCTACATCATGTCAAACGGTCAGATTCAGAAGCGTATCTTTCCTGACGTAACTCGTGTCCTGGAAGAATGCCCAAATCTGAATGTCACCGTGGCGCTGGGCATCGATGGATTGAAAGGTCAACACGAGAAGATTCGGCAGAAGCCCGGTTCCTGGGACATTGCCATCGATACCGCCCGCCAGCTTCAAACGATCAAGAAAGATTATCCCCGACTCGACGTGCAGACGTGCACCTGTTTCATGAACTCAAATCAGGACACAATATTCGAGTGGTATGATTTCCTGAAGTACGACTTGAAGCCCGACAAAGTGAACTTTAATTACATTCGCCCGCCTTCAGCCGATCCGATCGAACTCAATATCGATCATTCGCGATACGCGAAACTTGCCACAATGATTGATGACGATTCCCGGCATGCGGCAATCAAGAACAATTACGGTGGCAAGGCAGGATTCTTCAAGGCCGCCATCGATATCTACATGCACGGGCTGATTGCCAAGACGCAGGAGACGCAACAAGCCCAGATGACCTGCTACGCTGGAACCGCCGGCGGAGTCATTTACGACGAAGGAACAGTCTCTTCCTGTGAGAACCTCGCCCCCATCGGCAACTTGCGAGACTTCGACTGGAATTTTCAAAAGCTCTGGCTGTCCCCGGCGATGAAAGAGCGCCGCAAGAAAGCCGCAGAAGGCTGCTTCTGCACGCACGAGTCGAACAGCTACTACCCGTCGCTGCCCTTTAATCCGGGTCACTTAATCCAGATCAAGAAGCTGGAAAGGGAAATGAAGAAGGCCCGAAAAGAAATGGATCGCGCCGAAGGTGAAGTCGAAGGGCTGACGGCCAGAGCCTAGGCATTGCCAATTGCCGATTTCCCTGAACTTTGAACTTTGTGCTTTGTAGTGCGCTTTCAGGATGCGAACAAATACTAAGCACTAAGAACAAAGTACAAAGCACTAAGTACAAAGCGCTAAGTACAAAAGTTAAAATGCTCCGAAGCCGCGTCCCAAAAATCCTAATCATCTCGTCCGACACTGGAGGCGGCCACAGCTCCGCGGCGGCAGCCATTGTCGCTGGAGTTCAGAAGTTCTTCGAGGGTCAATCGTATGCAGTCCGGGTAGTACGGGCGATCGAAGAGTCTCACGCGGTTACCGAGAAACTGGTGAACCTTTACAACTGGTTGCTGCGCAATAAGCAGCACTGGATGAAATACCTCTACTGGTTCGTGAACAGATTTCGCCCTGAAACGCGGCAGTTCTTTCATAAACGGTGCATAGGTTACGTCGTAGAGCTCTTCGAACGTTGGTGTCCGCACGTAGTGGTTAGCGTTCATCCATTGACACAGCACCTCTTCGCTCGTGTGCTGAAAGAGCTGAAACTCGCCGATCGTATTCCTCTCGTGTCAGTAGTGACCGATCCCTACTACGGATTCTGGAAGGGTTGGGCGTGCGACGATGTGACACTTTATCTCGTGGCGACTGAGGGAGCGAAACAGCAGTTGATTGACTACGGGATTGCCCCGGGCCGGATCAAGATCTCCGGTATGCCTGTGCATCACAAATTTGCATATCCAGGCGAAAGCGCGGCCCGAGCAGCGCGCCGTGCCCTCAATTTGGATCCGGAAAAGTTTACTGTGTTCGTTAATGCGGGCTGGGAAGGCGGAGGCAATGTGCCACAGATTTTCCGCGAGCTTGTCCGAGGGAAGCTGGATGTCCAGGCGATCTTTCTTGCCGGCCGAAATGAAGAGCTAAAGTTAGAGGCCGAGTCACTCGCTTCTAGCGCAAGTTTTCCCGTGAGGGTGATTGGCTACTCCGAGCATGTCGAGCAACTGATGGGCGCGGCCAACGTGATGATTTCCAAGCTTGGCGGCCTGACCACTTTCGAAGCGTTCGCCTGCCGGCTCCCCATCATCGCTGATGCGATCACACCGCCGATGCCTCAGGAAGCCGGCGCTGCCAGTTTGATCGTCAAACGCGGCGCCGGAGTGCTGTTGGAGCGGGCGACTGATATTGTGCCCGTGATCAGGCGTATGGTCGAAGACACGGCGCATTACTCCGCGTTACGTGCTGCGACCGTAGGGCTAGCTATCCCAAATGCTACACGTTACATCGTCGAAGAGATCGTAGCCCTCATTCCGGCGTCGGTCGGCAACTCGGTAGAACCAGTACTCACTGAGGTTGCTTAACTAGCGTACTTTTGAGGTTGGAAGTTCAGAATTCAACCTATAAGTTGCGGCTAGCGGTGCGGACAAGCTAAAGGTTTGAACTCTAACTACCAGTACCTAATCGTGAAGGCCGTTGACTGTTGGAACTTTTCAGGTTTTAATTCCCAACCAACGAAACAAGCCCCATAAATTCGCCCGCTTGCACTCGTCGCAAGCGGGCTTTTTAGGAGAAAGATAGCTAGTGAGCCTGCTGCTGGAAGGAAAACGTGCGTTCGTCACCGGAGGAACGCGAGGGATTGGTGCGGCAATCTGCGAAATTTTTGCGCGGGAAGGCGCAGATGTAGCATTTAACTACGGTGCTCGCGATGATCTTGCCGAAGAGACGCGTAAAAAGATTGAGCAATACAGTAAGCGGGCACTCAGCTTCAAGGTGTCAGTCACTGATCGTCTGGGATTGAAGCGACTCGCCAGGGAGATTGTCGAGAAATGGGGAGGCATCGATATCCTGGTCAACAATGCCGCGATCAATCGCGCCGACAATTTCGCTACGACTACCGATCGGGCGTGGGATGAAGTGATCGGTACTAACGTGGGCAGTCTATTCGCCGTCACAAAGCCCATCTACAAACAGATGATTCGTCAGCGCAAGGGACATATCCTCAACATCACCTCCATCGGAGCGCTGCGGGCGCTCCCGACCGCTGTTCACTACGCAACCTCCAAAGCTGCGATGGTCGGTTTCACCAAATGCCTGTCACGCGAGGCCGGAACTTTCGGAGTCAAAGTGAACGCCATTGCCGCCGGAATCTTCGATACCGATCTCGCCTCTGCGCTTCCTGAGCGTCTGCTGCAGATGCACGCCTTCTGGGCCTCGGCCGGCCGACTTGGCCGCCCGGAAGAACTCGCCGAGTACGCGGCATTCATGGTTAGTGATCGCAACAGCTTTATGAATGGCGAAGTTGTGATCGTTGACGGCGGGGCAATTACCTAAGATTCATTGCTTTTCGAGTTCGACCAGAAATGCTCGCTGCCCAGTGGCGTCGAATTGCAGTACTTGTCTTAGCTGGTAACCGCGATCTTTCAAAATCTTAAGAGGCGGTCGCTGGTCAGAGAAGTCGGTATCGCGAAAGGCGATCCAGAAATATTTCTCATTCAGCGCGGAGAGTTCGTGTACTGCTATGTCAGAAAAAGCTCGAGGTAGAAAGTAAGCTGGATCTTCCCGGAGTCCGGGAACACCCTTTATCAAACTCACAGTGATTTTCTCCCCATCGGATTCCTCCAAAGCGAACCATAGATGATAAGCAACCAATTCTTCGAACGCATAAACCTTCGTGATTTCGGCTGGGGTATGCTGACGTTGAATCATCTGCTGACTCAACTGACCCCAGGCACACCATATGTAGGTGTCCACGCCTCGGAGCAGCAGCCCGGTTCCAGCCAGGAACAACCAGCAACCCAACAGCAGCGTTAGGGTGATCCTCAACCAGTCCGGGCGTAATCGATTGAGGGCGATTGCGACCAGCAGCAGATAAGGAACTGCCACGATAATCAGGTGGCGGGTGCCCCAGATGGAGTGCGGCAATACCCAACTTGCGAGAAGTGCGAGCGCGAGGGGTACAACGGAAAAGACGATCAAGCATTTCGAAGAGCTGAGACTTTTTTCTTCTTGACCGTATCTTTGTCTAACAAGTCGCCATAACACAGCTACCAGTGGCAACCCAAATATCACGGCGCCGGCAAGCAGTCCCCAGGGAGCGTAGACCACCTGGTTGGAACTTTGTCTAAAGTAAAACGGCGCGTTTAATAGTGCGAAGAACTGCACCACATCAGCCGGCCGCGGACGGCCCACCCAGCCAATGTTTTGGGCTAAGCCCTTACCTTCTCCGGCCGCCAGAGTCACCGCGTACACCCATGGACTAAAGCACAGCAAAAGCAGCGCAGCCGCAATAAGAAAGTCCGGGAGTTTCTCGCGGTCCCATAAAATCAGAAAGGCCGCCTCAGCCGCTACGAGCAACCACCCATAATAATGCGTGTAGACAATCAGTAAATTAAGAACAGACAACGCCAGTAACTGTTTCCTTGCCCGAGTTGCATTGACGAATTTGATGAAAAGCCAAAGAGAACACACCGTGAGGAAAAGCAGCAGACTGTACATGCGCACTTCCTGGGCATACTTGATCAAGTAGCCATTCACAGCCATCAACAGTAAGGCCAGCTTGACCTCGGTCGATGCAAGTCGTAATTCACGGCACAACAAGATGAAAGGGATGATGACAGCGACAGTGGTGAGCAACGGAAAGAGACGCAGCCAAACTAAGGACTCACCGCCGACGCTGATCCAAACTTTCAGCAAAGCATAAAAGAGCGGAGGATGAATGATGTCTGCTGCCACGAAGCCGAGCAGGCGACTCCATTCGTGACGGGCGGCATGTACGCTGAAGACTTCGTCGAACCAGAGACAGGAGGCTGTTAATCCCCAAAGCCTGGCGCCAATGAAGACGCCGACAATCAATGCGTAGATCGGAATGGAAGAGTATCTGGAAGTAGGGCCCGTTGAGTTGACGCTGTTGAATGGAAATGAGAACGCCTTTGCTTTGATCATTCTTCGCCGACGCTCAGATTTCGTAAGGTGATTAAGAATCCGCAGGTTCTGAAAGTGGCTTGCCTGAGGTATCGCTTTCCAGCTCCAGGAGTCTATGTTGGAGTTCTCTTATCGTCCGTTGCATCTCACCGAGCCGGCGAAAAGCAGCAGTTGAGCGCAGCCAATCTCGGTTTTCAAAAGCGGGAATTCCGGAGATGACTTTGCCAGGAGGTACGTCATGACTGGTGGCGCTCTTCGCTGTAAGCACAGCATCGTCACCAATTGTTAGGTGGCCTGCCACTCCCGCTTGCCCTGCAAGGACCACGCGATCTCCAATGTGGGAACTCCCGGCCAGCCCAACCTGGGCACAAAGCAGAGTGTCCTCACCTATGGTGCAGGAGTGACCGACCTGGACCAAATTATCTATCTTGGCTCCCCGGCCTATCCGTGATTCCCCCACCGACGCGCGATCGATTGTTGTTCCCGCGCCAATCTCGACGTCATCTTCAATCACGACTCGCCCGGTCTGCGGAATCTTAAGCCAGTGTCGCTGTTCATCTTTGGCATATCCGAACCCGTCACAGCCAACCACGACGTTGTTGTGTATGACCACGCGTTCACCAATCTGCGAGCGCTCACGAATAACCGCGCCCGAATGGACCACCGAGTCTTTGCCGATGGTAACGCTGTCGTAAATCGTGACGTTGGGATAGATCTGCACCCCTGCCTGGATTTGGGTCCCCGCGCCAATGACGGAACAAGCGCCGACAAATACGTTCTGGGCAACACGGGCTGTAGGATCGATAACTGCCGACGGATGAATAAGCGGTGCAACTGTACGTTCCGGATGAAAGAGGCGTAGCGCGCGCGTGTATGCAAGATATGGATCTTTTGCGCGCAATGCGACGATATCATTACGGCCCAAATCGACCGTCTCGCTCAAGTAGATCGCCGAAGCTTGCGTAGTTTTCAGACGCGGCGTGTAGCGCGGGTTTGCCAGGAATGTGACCTGCCCGGGCTTTGCTTCGTCGAGTCCAGCTGCACTCTCAATGTTTATATCGAGCGAGCTTCCCTCAACGCGAGCGCCAGTCTTGGCTGCAAGTTCGGAGAGTTTCATGGCCTGAGTTTAACGCATGAGCTAGAGCGACGCACGTTGTCACATTAACGAGACCGGATCGATTTCGAGATTTACGCCGCGCAAGTTAAAGCCTTGAATTGCAGCGGTTGCTAATGTTCGGTCGACAACCTGACGCAATTGTCGTCTGCTCCGGGACTTCACCAGGAGTTGCACCCGATGCTCGCCTTTGAGTCTGGCGAGAGGCGCCGGAGCGGGGCCGAGTATGCGGCAGGTGCGATCTTTATTGGCCAGGTCCATTTCTTTTCGCAGTTCTAGAGCTTCGGATCGAACGCGACCCAGGTCCGCCCCATGGATCAGCAACGAGCTGAGCGCGACAAACGGCGGATAAGCATGGTTCTGGCGATGACGGATCTCTTCTTCGTAAAAACCATCGTAGTCTTGCGCGCAAGCATATCGAAGAGCGTAGTGATTGGGGTGATACGTCTGGACCAGCACCTGCCCTGGCCGATCCCCACGTCCCGCACGGCCGGCGACTTGTGTAATCAGTTGAAATGTTCGTTCCGCAGCACGAAAGTCCGGCAGCGCGAGTCCGGCATCAACCGATACGACCCCTACCAGCGTGACACTGGGGAAATCGTGCCCCTTGGCCAGCATCTGCGTGCCGACCAAAAGGTCGATGTTGCCGTCGCTGAATTCGAGCAGCAACTTCTCGAAGTGGCCGCGGCGCGAAGCAGTGTCGCGATCGATCCTGCCTATGCGAAGGGCAGGAAAGAGCTTCGAGAGCGTAGCTTCAATCTGCTCGGTTCCCTCGCCGATATAGTAGATATACTGTCCTTTGCATGATGGACACCGATCGGGCGCGGTCTCACGATGGTTACAATAGTGGCATAGGATCACTCTTTCACTGCGGTGGTATGTAAGTGTGACGTCGCAGTTTGGACATTGAATTGTTTCTCCGCAGGAGCGGCAGAGGACAAAACTTGAATAGCCTCTGCGGTTGAGCAGGATGATGGCCTGCTCCTTGCGCCGATGGGTGTCGTCAATTGCCTCCAGCAAATCATCGGAAAAAACTCTGGGCTTTTTGTGACGATCAAAAACCTGACGCATGTCGATCATGCGGGCGCTCGCCATTGCGCGATTGGCGATGCGGGTTGGTAAACGCAGGCACCGATACTTGCCCGTTTGAGCGTTATGGAAAGATTCCAGCGATGGAGTCGCGGACCCCAGAATGACTACGGCAGACTCTTTTTGAGCGCGAACAATTGCGGTGTCGCGCCCGTGGTAGTGCGGTGAGTCTGCCTGACGGTAGGTTGACTCGTGTTCCTCATCGACAATCACAAGTCCGAGTTTGGAGATAGGAGCGAACACTGCGGAGCGAGTTCCAATGACAATCTTCGCGTCGCTATTCTTGACGCGCGTCCACTCGTCAAAGCGCTCACCCTTCGAAAGAGACGAATGAAAAATTGCTACCTGATCCCCGAAGTAAGCCCGCAGCCGGCGCGAGAACACGGGCGTTAGAACTATCTCTGGTACCAGCATCATCGCGGTACGGCCTTGTTCCAGGCAGATGCGCATCGCACGCATGTATACTTCGGTCTTTCCGCTGCCGGTGACGCCGTGAAGAAGGAACGCGGCGTAGTCACCTCTGCTCAGAGGCTGTTCTATCTCACCTAAGACACTCGCCTGGGCCTCGGTGAGTTCATATTCCGCGGCCTCAGGAAGAACGGCGCTTGCCAGCGGATCGCGACGAACCATCTGCAAAGACACTTCAATAATACCCTTTTTCTGCAGGGTTTTGACTGCTGAGATGCCTACTTGTAGCGCACTCAATAGCTCCTGCAGGGGCACAGCGTTGCCGTGCGAAAGGGCCTCCAGTATGCGGCGTTGAGCTTCTGTCGTTTTTGGTCCATTGATAACAGCGCTAACCTGTTGGCGGGGGAGCAACAGCTGAACAACTCGGTGCTGTTTGGGTTTAGTGAACAAGCTGCCCGCTCGTTGGTCCACTTCTATCAGGGCGTCGCGTTGAAGCGATCGCACAACTCTTGACGCTTGGGCTTTCCCCAGTTCCACTGCTAGGTCTGAGAGTCTGAATTCTCCCACCTCAGTGATCAGTTGTAGTACGCGGGCCAGGTTCCGAGATGATGGCTTTGACGAGAGTGATTCAAGATGAGTACGTCCTTGAGGGGTAATTTTTAAGAACTGCTCGATGCTGGCACTAATGCCGGGGGGCAGTGCGGCCTTGATGACTTCGCCCCAGGGAGAGGCATAGTATTCGGAGACCCATTTAGTAATCTGAAGAACTTCGGGAGTGATGAGCGGGTCGGCATCGAGGACTTGTTCCACATCCTTTACGCCTGCTTCGGAGATGTTTGTATCAGCTTGAAGAGTATGGTGAAGGCCGACGATGTATCCGGTCGTGAGGCTCGTGCCCAGGGGAACTAAGACACGAGCTCCGACGCGGGCAATTCCGCGCATTGATTCGGGAAGCCGGTAAACGAAAGATTGGGAAACATGAAGAGGTACAGCTACGTCAGCGTACTGAGGACCTGACGAAGTTGTCTCGGTGCGAGATGCAGCTGCTGTTGTGGAAGAACTTCCCGAGTCTTTTGGCACGGCGAAGAAGTTAGCGCGAAACGGGAAATTACCAAAGCGTGAGGGGGAATGAGCGGCTGATTCAGTTCTCTCGTTTTGCAGTGCTATCGAGATAGTCCCTAACCTTCTTTAAGTCTTCCCATGTTTCTCGTTTCTTCGACGGGTCCCTCAACAGATAAGCTGGATGAAATGTAGGCATGATCTTGATGCCCTGGTAGTCCTGAAATATACCCCGCAGCCTGGTAATGCCTTCCCTGACGTCGAGCAGGTTTTTCATGGCCGTGTTTCCAAGTACGACTATGACCTGTGGCCTGACAGACGCAATCTCTCGAAGCAGAAATGGTTTACACATGGCCACCTCAGCCGGAGTAGGCGGCCGATTGCCAGGTGGCCGGCAGCGATTGATGTTGCCGATCAAGACTTCTTCCCTCTTGAAACCAATCGATTCAATGATCTTCGTTAATAACTGACCGGCCCTGCCAACAAAGGGACGCGCCTGCATATCTTCATCAGCACCTGGGGCCTCGCCAACAAACATCAGACGCGCTTTGAGATTTCCTTCCGTGTGAACGATGTGTGTGCGCCTTTCATGGAGCGGACAGCGAACGCAATCTCCGATGTCGGCCCAGATCTGATCGACGCTCTCGCCGGACGTGGAAATCCCTACCGCCTGCTGCGGTACAACACCAAAAAAATCGTCTTGCGGGAAAGAGGGAAGCGAAGCTTTTCTAGG
>JBHENP010000051.1:0-32828 GCA_046261995.1 Pyrinomonadaceae bacterium | reverse complement strand
GGGAACAATCTCGATATACGCACCTACTTCTCCGGGAGCGTTCTCGCCGGGCGTTACGCCGTGCCAGGGATGCGCCTGAAACAACAGTTTGAAGAGCTCGTGAAGGGCAGCGTCCTCATTCGGCATCTCGTAGTTCCTCGGTTGAATACAAACCACTCAGGCTTTACCCGCTGACCGATCTTTTCTGCCTGACTACCGCCAATGATAGAATCGGGAACGCAATGGCCGCCCCCGCCGAAGTTATTACCGACGCCCGCCCGAGCGCAATTTCCCTGCGCTGGATAATCAACGGCTTACTACCATCTCGTAAAGCAACATTACGGCTTCATGGTGCTCTACAAGAAGAAAAATGGCGACCTTGCACCGGTCGATAATGCGCTGGACCGTTTATTCTTGCTCTTCGCATTTAATTATCCGTTTCTCGCTTTTATTGCGCAGGATCCGCAAGCTATGGCGCGCGTGCCCACGGCGTTACAAAGTGGAGTAAACGGCCTGACTGCCTTTTTACTCGCAGGCACAATTATATTAGGAGTGGTCTGGGTAGGTCGACAGATTCACCGTGCAATCGCTGGTCTGCCCCTTAATGTACCTAAATACCTTCTTCTCGCAGCAGCGATTCCCATGCACTGGATCGTCCTGTTGACGCCGATGCCTCACAAACCAATTGCAATCGTCGCTATCCTTACCATCTATCACAACCTGCAATACCACCGACTGATTTGGTTTCACAATCAGAAGTACACAAACAAAGTCGCTGCTATGCGAGGTCGGACAGCCACCAGGAGTGAGGATATTTCAGATGTCGCAAAAGTAGATCTCCGGGGAAAATACGGCGCTGCCGAACTCATCAGCCGCCGCTTGCTATTCTACATAGCGTTCGGGATAGTCTTTGGGTTGATCTACCAGGGACCGAGACAGTATCTCGGATATGTTAGTTTTAATGAACGTGGTGGCACAGGCGCGCTAACTGAGCCGGCATTTGTTACCCAGCTCGCGATTTCTTTTCTCTGGGGCTACGCCTTCATTCACTATTACCTTGATTCGAAGATCTGGCGAGTTCGACGAGATCCGTCCGTTGGTAAGGCTCTGAAGATGGACTGAGATCTAGCGCAACCGGAAAACCAGAAAGTAATCAACCTCGTCGGGTTTGACGAAGTCGTGTTGCTGGACGAAGACAAACCCGGCTCGTTGCGCTTCCTTTATCACGGTCTCTGAATCGATTCCGTGATCGCCGCCTTTCCCATTTCGATCGATGATTCCCAGCAGAGCTCCCTCTCTCATAGCGGGGCGCATGCGCCGCAACCAACGTACTGGTTCGCCAATTTCGTGGTACGTTTTCAAAAGCAACACAGCATCCACGCTCTTGGCCGGCAAGAGCGGATCGTCTTCTTTGCCAAGAATGGCGCGGATATTCAAAAGGTTTTCTGATTTGGAACGTTTATCGATGTGCTTCAGATATTCATCGTTGATTTCAACGGCGTAGACGAGACCGTCAGACCCAACGCGCTTGGCGGCCCTGACTGTAAACCACCCTGAACCGGCACCAACGTCCGCGACGCTGGATCCTGGCTTGATGCCCAGAACATCCATTACCCGATTGACCTGAAGTCTGTCCTCCCTCTTCGGATCTTCAAAGATCGAAAGGCTGCCTGAGTACGCCTCGCTGGTCGGCCGGTCGATTCGATCAGATGAGCGATCATTGGGCTCGGTCGAAACAGAGGGCTGTGGGGGGGGGACGGGTTTAGCTGGCCGGGGCTGCTGATTGGCGACAACGCATCCCACAAGCGCCAACGCCAGGTGCGCACTCAACACGCTTCGCAGCAGAAGATGCAAATGGAGTCTAGTCGCGCGGTTTCGTTTGTCTCTCGCTTTCATTAGTCTAGGTTGCAAGCGGCACTCTTGAATTTTCAGCCATAATTTCGGATGCGCAGAAATCGGAAACCACTTCGATAAACGTTTGAGGAAACTCTTCGTGTGGGAGATGCCCGCATTCGCGAAAAATAATCAACCGCGCATTTCTAATAGCATCATGTAACTGTTCTCCATTGCGCAGTGGCACTTCCGCATCGTTATCCCCCCAGAGCAAAAGTGTTGGTTGGGTAATCAGATGCGCTTCACGCTGAATTCGATCGGCGTCCCAGCGCCGAACCGTTCGTATGATAGCTCTATGAGTCGCGGCAGTTCGCAGCGGCTGATGACGCGCGTCAACCCTCTGGTCATCAAGCACCCAGGAGTGCCGATCATAGACTTGCTTCATGCGTCGCTTGAGTAATCGCCTCGAACCAAGCAGCAGTGGCGAAATAATGTCGCCGAGCAGTGGCGAGCCAAACAGACGCATCAGCAGGTACTTGGTAGGCTCGTTGTTCGTCACCGCCCCCACCAAAACCAGCTTCTCAACCCGTTCCGGGTAATCAAGTGAAATGGTGGCCGCTATCGCGCCACCATATGAACTGCCGACAAATATGGCCCGATCGAGTCCCAGTTTATCGAGCAAGCGATCCACCATGCGGGCCTGCGCGCCGATTGTGTAATCAAAGTCTCGCGGCTTGGCTGAATAGCCATAACCGATGAGATCTGGGGCGATAACCCGAAAGCCTTTCGCTGCAAACTCCAGAAACACCTTGCTCCAGACGAGGGTTGACGATGCAAAACCGTGAATCAGAATTATGGGTTGTCCGCTGCTGGGCCCTGAATCCTGGTAATGCACCCGCGCACCATCCACCTCTGCAAACCGCGAGTGCCCGGCATGAAAGACGACTCCCTGATTCTTTTCCCAATCCACATCCCGTGGACGTGCAAGTAGTTTTGTAACCACCGCGGCGGTAACTATTCCGGATATGCCGCCGATTAAGTAACGTTTTCTCATGCAGTAAAATCTGTATTCAGATGCGCGTTGCCGATCACTAAAGTTCTTCCTCCGGTGGTATGACCACTCGGAGTTGAAAAGACTTACTTGCTGCATCATAACAGCCAACAGCCACAAGTGATCCTGCTTCATCGCGCATTCTGACGTTGTCTCCTTGAGCAGCGGCACCGCCGGAGTGTTCCGAGGCAGAAATGGCGATTCCCTGTCGTACGCGTTGCGCGTCGCGCTCCGTAAGATCCACAAAAGGCATGCTCAACAAGGCCGCATCAGGAGGGAGGAGAACCGTACCTAGCGACTCTTCAACGACCGCGTCTCTAAGCTGATCAAGAGTCACCGCTGATGAAATCGAGAAGTCCCCCGCCCGTGTTCGGCGCAACTCGGCCAGGTGGGCGCCAATACCCAGGCGCTCCCCTAAGGCTTCGGCCAGTGTGCGTACATACGTCCCCGCAGAGCAAACCACTCGAACCCCAAGATCGACCGTGCCATCCTCATTGTCCTTCAAGAATCTTCCGCCGTATCGCAGAGCCTCAAATTCGCGTATTTTGACGCGCACAGCTTGCCTGTCGACTGTTTCCCCGCGTCGGGCCAATTCGTAGAGCTTCCGGCCATCACGCTTCTTTGCAGAATACATCGGCGGTATCTGATCAATCTCTCCGCGTAAACTCTGAAGCGCCGCTTCAATTTCCCGATCGCTCCAGTTGAGTGAAGAAATGCGAGCGGAACCTTCGCTAATTACGGAAGTGGGTTTTCCCGTCAGATCTCCGGTGTCAGTTGAGTAACCAAACCGGACCACTGCGTAATACTCCTTCTCGGCGCCGCTCAAGAACTGCGCCAGCCGAGTGGCCCGGCGCACAAGCACTATCAGGACACCGGTCGCGAAAGGATCCAGAGTTCCGGTATGGCCCACTCGACGCTCGTGGACTGTTCGTCGCACCCGAGCCACGACGTCATGCGAGGTTAACCCCGCTGGTTTGTCGATAATCAGAAGACCGTCCATGAAGACATTTTAGAATTTTAATTTTTGATTTGCGATTCCCGGCGCACCTCACTCATACGGCCGACCTACAGGACAGCTTTCACGAACTCCATACGTAGGAGTGCGGACCGACGAGGGTCTACGTTTGTTTGTTTTGTGCGTTTGCTTATCGGGTTGCTGCATGAAAAACTAGAGCTGTTCGATGCGAAGAATAAGACGCAAACGCATGCAGACCGAGAACGGTGAGGCTCCTCCCAGTTCACCCATGACGCCTGAGGAAAGCCGCCACCGCGTATTCCAGCGCGCAATAAAGCTGCTGGCAGCCAGGTCGCGGTCCGTGGCGGAGCTAAGCGAGCTGCTTTTGCAAACCAGGGGGGCGACCAAGAAAGTGGTAGACGAGGTGTTGGCCAGATTACGTAAATACGGGTACCTGGACGATGAACGGTTTGCTTTTGGCTACGCTTCTTTGAAGCTACGCCAGAGACCGCTGGGCCGGCAGCGACTGAAGCGGGACCTCGCCATGAAGAAGGTTGATAAAGCCGTGATTGACGGGGCTCTGGATCTGGTTTATGCGGAAGTTTCAGAAGAAGAACAGATTGACCGGGCCATCGAGAAGCGCACTCGGGTTCGCGGGCGTCCAAGCAACCGGCTTCAGGCCAAGAGTCTGTTCGATCATCTGATGCGTCAGGGGTTTCCCTATGAGCTGGTCGCGGACAAGGTACGTGCTGTGGGTCAAGTGGAAGAAGACGATAACAGTGATGAGAGTGGATCCTGATCCTGGAACACACGAACACCCGCAAACCGATGAAGGCATGCGGGTGTTCCGCAGAAGCGAGGCTAGTTATTAAAGTTCGTGGTATGTAAGAACACATCCCACGCCCAACGTCCGACTTGCGCCCCCCGCGCATCAAGTACCTTTGCTCGATACCTGAACCAATTCCCGTGTTCGTCTTGCCGCTTCGACTCCCGATAACGAAGTTCGATCACCCGAACCTCCGAGTCAGATAAGCTTTGCAATTCTCCTGTCTCCGAAACGCCGTTGTGATTTCGGTCCTGCCACAACTTCAGATTGGAGAAAACCGTATCTCTGAAGTCAATTTGTCCATCGCTGTTTCCTCCGTACTCGGATCTATCGAACAGGGCTAGAGCGCGAAAACCGTTCTTGGATTCCCCTTCGGAAAGGTATGGCTGCAGACTGGAACTGCCGAATAACTCTCTACCGTCGTCAATACTCCCATTGCGGTTGCGATCAAGCGCAAGCCAGGCATCGTCTGAATCAGCCGACGTCCATGAAATCTGCTGTGCAACTCCATCGCCCGCAATGTCAAACGGAACGCCGTTGGCGGGATTAGTCAAATTAAACCCATTACCGGCAACATCGATTACAATCGGCGAATAACAAGTGCATTGAGCTTCATACCACTCGCCCCCGCCATTGAAGCACTCCAATCTATCCCAGTCGCTACAACAACTCTGGCTGGGGAGCAATGGCACCGTGTCTCCAAAAGTCTCTTTCTCTAGCGGCCCCATTTCACAAGGAGCAATTGGACAGTTTTGCACCAGCGTGTCAAAGTGATCCCGTATTGTAATACAGCCTCCATTGTTGGCGTTGGCCGCGCGGAAACTTTTAATGCGCTGCCTAAAGATTGAAGTTTCGCTCAATGGGTCAAAAAAGTGGTGTGCTCCAAGGAACTCGGGCCAGCAAGTGGTTTGTCCCCAGCACTGCCCAGTCCCAGTCATGGGCCAATTAGTAAAGGCCACCTGATACTGACAAAGCTCACAATCCGGAATAAAGTAGCCATCCCAGCGTTCCGTCTTGGTGATGGTTTGAGGAAACAGGTTCAAAGGGAAAAAACAGCTACGTGCGTCGATCACATCAGGACTTGATTTGGAAAAGTCGAGTTGGCAGCTTGCAGTCGCTTGAACTGGAAACAGAAGACACACTAATCCAAACAAAAAGCTCAGTGCTCTTTTCATGAGAAGTCTCCTTTGCTAACGGGTGGTGAGGATCACTTGATTGAGCAACTCAATCCGGGTTAGCGGGTTGTCAATCGCATCAAATGTCTGGCGTGCTGCTGCGTGAGTTTAAGTAACTCCGTTGGCAGATTACTTTTGTCCAACTTTGAAACCTCCGCCAGAGCGTCTTGCTTGGCAGCCAGCCTTCCTTCAGCAACATTAAACGAGCGATCAGTCCTCAATCTCTTCGTTGGCAGTGCTTGCAACTGGGATTCCAATTGTATGACATCAGGGGAAGCTGCCATCGCCTCTAACAACAATCCAATGCGCTGCAACTGTTCTAGTCTGCCGCTGCGAATATCCTTCAATTCCTGTGCGGCAATGTCATCACCATCACTTGACCCATCGTCAAAAGTCACATAACGGATGGCGGGGAGCTGCGCTTTCGTTGTTTGCGAAGCAGCCTGAGGGCCGCGCGGATCCCTGATCGGGGGGAGCTGGAGAGTGAACTCATCACCCGCAGAAATCACTTCATCGCCGACGGTTAAGTCTGATGTGCGGTAAGCGCGCTCAGACCCGATCGAATAGCCGTTGATATTTTTCGTGGAGGTGTTTTTCAGTCGCAACTCATAGCCATCTTCCCCTGGGGTCACAGAGATTACCTGTATCGATGTGGTCTTGTTCACGATCTCAGGCGTCTGGTGCGCAGGATAGTGATAAGCCCCGGTTATCGCTAGTCCGAACAGGCCAATACCGAATAACAGCGCTTTGAACATGTAAGTCTTCATGGTTTTCCTCCATCAAATGTAAGGTATTTGGCGGTGAGGGTCTCGCTTTCCAGCGTTTAAAGAATTGCAACTGGTTTGCCAGAAAGCCTCATCAGGTGAATTGTATTGTCGTCAGAATTGAGAGACAGTCAACACTAAACTCTTGTCGGAGGCGGCTATTCTTTGGTCAAAGTGGTCACTTGTGCGAAGCCTGATCCCGCTTGCTAGGGACCTGGGGTCGTGACTGTGATGCAACTCGATACTTTGACGGCGCTAAACCGTGGGACTTCTTGAACTGATGGACAAAATGACTCTCATTCGAAATACCTACCCGGTTCATAATCTCCTTGATACTTAAAAAAGTAGTTCGTAACAGTGTCGCAGCTTCCCTCATTCTAATACCTTTGAGATATTGCGCAGGCGTCTGGTCCATTTCTGCTTTGAACAAGTGACGCAACCGCGAGCCGGAAAGATTTACTAGCTGACCCAATTGAACAGTATCCCAAGCTCGCCGAAAGTCTGTCTCGAGAGTGCAACTGACGATTTGAATTCTTCTGTCCATCAAGAGGTCTTGCAGACGCACAATACAGCGACCCGCGAAACAATCGCAGAGAGTAAGCGCTTAGTGCGAGTTTGAATTCTTTGGTTGAGGATTCATGAGGTCTCAACCGTCAATGAAAGTCTTAGGCTGATTGCGAGGACATCGTTTGACGTCGGCAGAGGAGCCTTTGAATAGCGACGCTTATACGACTGGTACTAAACGGAAGTCAAGAGCTCTGCTAACAACAGAGCTTTGCTAACAACAGCTCTAACAACTGGCCTTGCTGTCTTTGTTGTTTGTCCACGAAAGACGATTTACTTTGCCGGTACTGCTATTTCAATTTCGGATTGTTCGCCGGGCTTTAAAGTGACCCGCGGTCCTGCAGCGCGTTGCCTGATGTAATCAATCGTTGTGTCCGGCTGCACGTTGCGAGTTTGCATGACCAGGATATATTCACCCGGCGCGCCGGTCGCCTTAAATGCGCCATGTTTGTCTGTGTATCCAAAAATAAACGAATCGGCTCTGGCCCATCTCGATTCGTCGCTCGGAACAAGAATAAACCACTGACCACCCAAGGGCTTTTTATCTTCTGCTGACACGAGGCTTGCAGTAATGGTGCCAACGTCGCGCGAAAGGACGATTTGCACGTTCATTACCTCACTCCCTTCGATCACTTTTAGCGGTAGCCTCAATAGGTCCCGATTAGTCCAGGTTATAGATTTCACGAAGTAGGTCTTGTCCCGGGTCGCAACCGTCAAAAAGTGCTCACCCGCCGAAACGCCGTCAATTAAGAACTGTCCCTTGTCCCAAAGATCGTGGGAAACGCCGCCGTAATCCTGTGACATACGCCCGGTAACGGCTTGCAAAGAAACCCGGCCTCCTCGTGGCAGTGGCTTATCACCCTCGACGACTATGCTTCCGGAAACTCGTCCGCCTTCGGTAAGAGAGATAAGAACACCTGAAACGTCCGCACCTGTTACTGTTACCAGCTGCCGTTGGCCCACCAGTCCCGGTTCTTTTTTTCTCACGTCGTCGGGCGCTAACCTCGATCCCCGCTGATCCAATTCAACACTGTAGCTCCCATCCGGCACATCACTGAACGACCATTGTCCGTCCTTATTTGCCTGAGCTGGCAGCCCATAAGGGATCATCAAGGTTGGGCCCGACAATCCCTCATCGTAAGGTTGTAAACGCAGATAAGCTCCAGCCATCGGCACCCCGCGTGCGACAATCGCGCCCGTCACTTTGTAGGTAGCTCGCTCAGCCAGGGTGACGTTGATGTTATTAACTTCGCGACCGGCATCGACCTGAATCAGCGCAGCGGTAGAATAGTTTGCAGCGCCGCCATAATAGTAAGGGTTGAGTGATTTGTTGCCCGTCGTCTGCATGGTTCCGCCGTCGCGTTCCTCGATCACCAGACTTTGCTCAATAACACCAATAGTGTATTCACCTGGCGGCAGCGGATAGATGCGGTAGATGCCGCGATCGTCGGTTTGTGCTCCGGCAGAAATAAGAGCCGCGCGCTCCCATCGTTTACCGCTTTTTCTAAAAACGTTGATTTGTGCGCCAATGGCGGGCTCGCCATCCGGGTAAGTAATTTTGCCAGTAATTGCACCGGCGCGCTCAGCGCGGATCTTAACCTCAACACTCGACGTGCCATCAACGTCCACTAAGACCGCGTTACGATGATCGTAACCAGCGAACCCATTCGTGAATCCTGGAAAGCCGACGGAGACCCGATACTGACCGGCCGTCACATTCTTAAAACTGAATTCGCCACGACCGTCTGTGACTCCCTCACGCGACACTCTCGGTAGATCCTCGGAGAAGATCTGAACTGCCGCTCGGCGCACCGGTCGCTCGGTATCCTGGTAGATCGCTCTCACGCTAACAGTGGAACGGCCGGGCGGGTCGGTTTGCGCAATTATGCCCCCCGAAAGTGCCGCGACCAGGGCAAACAAGCCAGTTGAAGATATCGTGAGGAAAATGCCTTTAAGTCTCATTCAAGTACTCCTTTGAGAAGTTTTGTGATGAAGGCCTTTCGCGGCGAGCTTGCGCGGAGGTCGACGTGAAGAGCCGTGGTTGTTGATGAACCTAACGCCGGTACATGTAGCGTGTCAACGATTCTAACGCTTGATTGGAGATAGACGTCGCTCTCGGAATCATCCGGATCGGTCGAGTCGTCCTATTTCGTGCGGTTAACAAACGCATGCTAAACTCAATTTTAGTCACTTGTCCGGCATTAAGTCGTCATTCGTGAGTAGTTCCGTTGGGTCCTGCAATCGCACCACGAACGCGGACAACTGACCAACGTCAGCGGACTAATGATTATGACTGGAAACGAACTTCGCGAAACTTTTCTAAGCTTTTTTGAGCGCCACGGGCATACACGCGTACGCTCGTCGCCCTTGTTGCCTGCCAACGACCCGACGCTCCTATTTACCAACGCGGGAATGAATCAATTCAAGGACGTCTTTCTGGGACTTGAGAAGCGCGAGTACGTACGGGCTTGCTCCTCGCAAAAATGCGTGCGCGCTGGGGGGAAGCACAACGACCTGGATGAGGTAGGAAAGACGGCGCGGCACCAAACTTTCTTCGAGATGCTCGGAAATTTTTCATTTGGCGATTACTTCAAAGAGGACGCAATCAAGTTTGCATGGGACTTGCTGGTAAATGAATACAAGCTTGACCCGGCGCGGATGTGGTTCTCTGTTTTCGGTGGCGATGATGAAGTATCTGCCGATGAAGACGCGGAAAAGTTTTGGGAACAGGTTGGAGCTCCTCGCGAAAGAATCTTGCGTTTCGACCGCAAGGATAACTTCTGGCAAATGGGCGATACAGGCCCATGCGGCCCTTGCAGCGAGATTCATTATTACATGGGCGGCGAGCCCTCAGACGCTGAGAATTGCGCGGCTAACGTCAACGGCCCAGGCGACACGATCATCGAGATCTGGAATCTGGTCTTCATGCAGTTTAACCGCAGCGAGCTCGGATCTGGAAAATACTCTCTGACACCTCTTCCTGCTCCGTCCGTTGATACAGGGATGGGCCTTGAGCGTCTCGCGGTAGTCCTGCAAGGCGTTAAGACGAACTACGAAACGGATCTGCTCAAGCCCATTGTTGAGTTCACCGCGAACCTTGCTGGGCGCAAGTACGAAGCTGAAACCCAGGAGGGTTTTGCCATGCGCGTGATCGCGGATCACGCGCGCTCCACGGCTTTCTTAATTGCCGACGGAATCCTGCCCGGCAATGAAGGCCGCAACTACGTGCTGCGAAAGATCATGCGGCGAGCAATTTATCAGGGCCGTCATACGCTTGGCTTCCAGGACCCATTCTTTACCAAGGTAACAAACTTCGTTGTGAACCAAATGAATGAACCTTACCCGGAACTGGAAGTGCAGCGCGGATTCATCGAGAAGATGGTCAAGCTGGAAGAGGAGCGCTTTGGTAATACGTTGACCGTCGGTTTGAACAAGCTCGAAGAGCTCATACAGGGTTACAAATCACAGCGGGCAGATCTTTCTCAACTCGGCTCTAAACGTCCCGCAACTAACCGACGAGCAGTGCCTGCGGCCAAAGAGATCGCCCGTTTGAACGACACGTACGGTTTACCCATTGATTTAGCCTACGCTGTGCTTGTAACTGAGAAGGGCGAGATCAAGTTTGAAGTTGTCTCAGAAGGAAAACGTAACGTAGATACAGCTCGAGTCGAGAATCTTACCGAAGATGAGTTCAGACAACTAATAAGTGAGGCAGTTAAGGAATTACAACAATCTTCCGAGATCAAGACTCGTCAAACCGATAAAAGCAATCCTGTCTACGTAGCTTTAACTCGTCACACTGACACGAAGACTTTGTTCAAAGGCTACGAGACCATAAGACTAGACGAAGCGAGAATTGTCGCGCTCATTAACGAAGGGAATGAAGTCCAATCACTAGGCGAAGGTGATGAAGGTGAAGTTGTTCTCGATCACACTCCGTTCTACGCCGAGAGTGGCGGACAAGTAGGGGACACGGGGCGGCTAACCAATCTACCTGCTACCGCAGGTGGTGACTTCGTTGCGTCCGTTGTTGATACTTACTCGCCCGCGCAGGGATTGATTGTTCACAAGATCAAAATTGAAAAGGGCACCTTGAACGTTGGCGATACAGTTGCGGCCGAAGTAGATGTTGAAAAGCGGGACGCTACGCGCCGCAATCACACGGCGACGCACCTGATGCACGCCGCCTTGCGCGAAGTTTTGGGAACCCACGTCAAACAAGCGGGTTCGGTAGTAGCTCCGAATTACCTGCGTTTCGACTTCTCGCACTATCAGCCTTTGACCCAGGCAGAGATTGAAGAGATCGAGAATCTCGTCAACTATCACATTCTGCGCAATGAGCCGGTCGAAACAAATGAGATGGCGGTTGAAGAGGCGATGCGTTCAGGGGCGATGGCTCTGTTCGGAGAGAAATACGGCGAGAAAGTACGCGTGCTCTCAATCAAGGGAGCGGAAGACATTTTTTCCAAGGAGCTGTGCGGCGGGACGCACGTGCGAGCCACGGGTGACATTGGAGTATTCAAAATAACGAGTGACGAATCTATCGCGTCCGGAGTACGTCGTATTCGGGCGATTACTGGTGTCGACGCCTTCGAACGATTTCGCGAGGCCGAAGCGATTATCGAAAAGGTGGCAGGCGGGTTGCGCACTTCCCGAGCGGAACTTCCCCTGCAGGTCGAACGGTTGCAAGAAGAGCTAAAGAAAGCCCGACGTGAAGCTGATGATTTACGCATGAAGATCGCTAGTGGCTCCGCGGGCCCTTCTTCGAATGGTGATGAGTCGCGTGACATTGCAGGTGTCCGCGTATTGGCGCGTGAAGCCAGCGGTCTCGACGCAGCGGGAATGCGCCAGCTTTCCGACACGCTGCTCGCGCGCATAAAATCAGGGGTGGTTGTGCTCGGCCGTACGGGGGACGGTAAGGCCTCATTAATTGTGCGAACGTCGCCAGACATCTCAAAACGCGTACCGGCCGGTCAAGTAATCAAGGAGCTGGCCCCCATTGTCGGCGGACGCGGAGGCGGAAAACCTGACATGGCTGAGGGTGGAGGCAATCAACCCGAGAAACTAGCGGAAGCACTCGAGGCCAGCTACCAGGTTGTGGAACGATTACTCGGCTAGAAGAACCTGTACCCTAACAACAAATAGCGCGAGCGTGTGTATGAAACACACACTCGCGCTTTTGTTTGCCCGGTCGAAGTTCCCAGGCGCGTAGATTCTAATTACATCGCCTTTTGCTTGTCAGTTAAATCGATGGACATCCTCTCCAGGGTCAACTTGTTGAGAGTTCCGGTCACCTTGAGACCTTCAGCCCTTTGATACTCTCTAAGACTCGCTCGAGTTGCATCATCAAGTTTGCCCGTGGTACCGCCGCTGTACAAACCTCTGGCCTTGAGAATCACCTGGGCTTGGTTTACCTGCTCCTTGTTCGCCCGGAAAACCGGCCCGCGTTTCCGGCTTGTGCTGGACTTGGCCGCGGTTTTTGAAGTGGTTGAGGAATCTTGAGCTGTGGCTGCGATCGCATAAACAGAAAGCAGAGACAGCAAGAGTGTGAGTGTGAGTAGCTTTTTCATTTTTGTCCTCTTTGTGTGAGGCGCGCAGAAGCGCGCGGGTTAAAGAAGTGAGGTCTTTCGTAAAGCGTCGCTATCATACTACCGCTGTCAATAGGTAATTTATTAACGCCTCCTAGTCACCGAAGACGGTCTTTCCGACCTTGAGCCAGTAGCCGAGTGGGACCTCTTCCCAAGGCGTAACGTCGCTCCGACACATTGCACGCACATCTGTCGACACACTCTGGCAAACACCAAATCTTGAAAACGCCTAGCAGAAAGGGGAATCCTCTTTGATGTTGAAACACGGTTGGCACTTGTTCAACATCTGTGGTAGTATCTCTGAGTCCCGAATAGACCTGGGACACTGCTGGAGAGCCAGCAAAAACCCCATCCTCAACGACACAAGTCGCAAATCATTAGTTCAGGGATTCAATCAAATGAGAACATCTACGCTCGCTGCTGCACTACTGCTGGTCTGCCCGATACTGATATCGGCGCAAACCGCGCCGACTTCGGAAACTTCGCAAGCCGAAGCCTGCTACCGAGTGGACAACTTCGATTTTGCCAACGGTGTCCGCGTTGAGCCTCGACCAAGTGCTCCTATTGAGTCCAAAAAAATCGGCCGGGTACGTAAACTCACCGCGTCGAACAATCTCATCTATACTCGTTCCAACGCTCCTCTCACCCGCCTTACCAACATGAATGTTGGTACCTCCCTGGAAGGCTTTACTACTGGCAATTCTGCCGTCGACAACTTTATCCTAGAGTCAGGCAAACGCAATGCGGTCGACCCGGTTTTGCTCTATTCAATTATGCATCAGGAGTCAACCTTTAAGCAGGGAGCCATCTCGCCCAAGGGTGCACGGGGCCTGATGCAGTTAATGCCTCCCACAGCGCGAAGGTTTGGTGTCACAAACATTTTCGACCCCCGGCAGAACATTGAAGGCGGGGCACGCTACATGCGCTTTCTCTTGGATCTTTTCAAAGACGTCAACCTCGCACTCGCAGGTTATAACGCAGGTGAAGGCGCCGTAATGAAATATGGTTATCGGGTGCCGCCATACAGAGAAACTCAGGAGTACGTCAGAAGGATTAGCAGGCGCTATGGTCTGATCCGTGATCCTATCTCTTCGCAAAGCGCAAACCTCATCACCAACGAACAGCTTTCCGCAACTCGCCAGAAATCCTCCGTGCCACTCACCATGTATGAGCAGAGCGTCTTTGCTGTGCAGACGCCCAATGGGCGGCGTCAATTAGTGAGTCAATAAACGATACTACCCAAGGAAAAGAAACGAGGCGGAACCTTAATCGGGTTCCGCCTCGTTTTCTATTTCGGCGCCTGAGTTTCTTTCGGTATGATTGACAAGCGGTACGTTCCCCAATTGAGTGAGGTAAAAGCGCATGCATTGTTCCAATTGCGGGTCTTACGTGGCACCGGGCGTGCGTTTTTGTTCGGGATGTGGCACGCCTGCCGTTGATCCTGAAGTGACGCGTCTGGTACGCACCCATAGTGGCCTTCCGCTGTCTCAGACAGGACAAATGCAGGAGCTTGAGCATACAATCTTCACAGTCAGGCCGACACTGATCTTCATTAAGCTGGGTTACGCACTGGCAGTGGTCGGCGCTGTTGCGCTGGTTTTCCTGCTTGCCCTAATCAACGTCCCGGCTTACATTTCGATCCCGCTTGCGCTGGCCCTGCTAATGATTCCGGCGTACTTCCACATCAAACGGAATATGATTCGCTATACGCTCACCGATTCCAAGATCGAAATCGATACCGGCCTGGTCGCCAGGATTACGCGAAACATTCCCCTCAGTAAGATCCAGGACGTCACGGTTTCCGCCAGCATTCCCCAGCGACTTCTCGGCTTTGGCGATGTGATTGTAGACAATGCCAGCGAGTTGGGCGGTAGCACGGTGCTACACAACATCAGCAAGCCCAGGCATTACGCAGACCTGCTTTTGCGCGAGTTACGCCGCTGGCATTAAACTAATATTGGCGGCTGGTAACACACAACTGAATAGTTTCCAGGGAACATCCAAAGAAGCGGGGGGTTCTAAGAGAAACTGGGATGAAGAGCGGGGTTATGGTTTTGCGCAATTCCTTATATTCGCCATGCTTGGCGGTTATGCTTTTGCTGGCGCTCCAATCTGCTGCGGTTGGAAAACCGCCTTCAGATGATCTTATCCAGTTGTTACCGAAGGAGATCGGCGGCTTTCATCTAGTCGGCGTAGTGCGGACAAGCGACACACTGGCCCGGGAGGGACTCCTCGGTCCCCAGGCCGCGGGACAAAGGCTGGAAGCAGATCGCCATTATTCGACGGCCGAAGCCGATTACCTTTCCGGCGATAATTCGCGGCTCTTCGTCGAAGTTGTCCGATTGCCCCGAGACTCGGACGCTTACTCGCTATTGAGCATCGCTGCCAGGAATGCCCGAGACACGGCCAGGACCGGACACGGTCGGATCACCAGAGAGTTGGGAACAGCCTCCGTAACCTTCTCAGGCGGCATCGCCTTCTTCAAGGGCACTAAATTCGTGCGAATCACCGCAAGGGAACCAGCCACTCAAGATCCAAATAACATAATTGCGCTGGCCCGCCTCATCTCCAACCGAATCGAGAAAGGGGAGGCTGATCTACCTGTTCTCGTCAAGCACCTTCCTCAATGGGAGGAAGCTCAGGGACGTGCGGTCTATCTGGCCGGCTTCCGCTCGTTAAGAGCAATTCTTCCGGATCAACCCTTACTCGATCAGGTAAGCTCCGAAGGAGACGCGGATGCGGTTGCTGCCAATTACGGCGCTACACGATTCGTTATTGTTGAATACAACACTCCGCAGTTAGCGGGAGATAATGATCGTAGCATTCTCGCGAAGATTGAGGAGTTGCGTACGCAGGGTCAGCTAGTGCCTTCGGCTTACCGACGCGTCGGGAATTACTCAGTTTTCGTTTTTAACGCAGCGGATGAGCAAACAGCAAAAGAGCTGATCGACCAGGTTGAGTATGAGCAGGTCGTTCAGTGGCTTGGCGACAATCCCTATATGCTGGAGAAGGCCCAAAGAGAGTATTACGAGACCACTGCGGGTGTTCTGGTGGCGGTTGTCAAAGCATCCGGACTGTCAATGCTTTTGTGTTTGGGGGCTGGCGGTTTTATTGGAGCACTCCTCTTCAGCCGGCGGCGATCTCAGCAGCGACAGGCAGAAGCATTTTCAGACGCTGGGGGAATGCTTCGTCTGAATATTGACGAGATAACTCCGCAAATTGATCCGCCAAAGTTGGTGGGGACCGGGAAACTGTTAAGCTAATCGCACCAAAAAGCGCGAGTGAATGACTTAACATCCCTCGCGCATCTGAGGTTCTCCAATTAAAATGCGGGCTGCTGATGTACCTGGGAGGCTCCCCCAAGCCTCGTCAGGACGTCGATCAGCAGCCCCGCAACTATTGCTCTTCGACTATCTGCAAGCGTTAACTCCGTTCCCCCGAAAGAGCCACCGCCTGCTTTCAAACCGCGAGAGGTTGCCTCCCCCAAAGCTTCCACTCACCACAGTCTAGAGCATGACCCGATTTACCCTTATCTACCCTTTGTTCTGTTTAATCTGTTGGCAATGAGCGTGCCAGCCCACCCGCCGGAGTATCCAAGAATTTCTTCGACAGATTCCTTAAGAATACGCAGTGACAGCCTATTTACCTGTCAGCGGGGTTACAGTCAGCACGTACATCTTCAATACATGAGTACCGAGGAGGGCGGCCGATAATCACTCGCTACCTGATGTTTCGCTCAAGGAAGAGACGTTATCAGCTCGTCCATTTCCTCAAACGTGTTATAGATGTGGGGAGCGATCCGAAGGCGATCACCACGAGGAGCCGTAATGATTCTTCTGTTTTTAAGGTGACTGTAAAGGGCCAGTGAGCTTAGCCCACCCTCATGCCGAATACAGAGGATTTGGGACTTTTCAGAAGCGTCGCGAGAACTCACGATTTGATAGTTAAGACCTTGCAGACGTTCACACAGATAATCCGTGAGCTCCTCGAGATGGTTGGCAATCCTACGGGTTCCGGTTTCTATCAAAAGCCTGAGGCTCGCTTCCAATCCATGAATTAGTGCCGTCGGGCAGGTACCAGTCTCCCAGGCTAAAGCGCCACGATTCCATCCCTGTTCAAAATTTCCGTAATCCTCCGGTTCAGGAACGCTGATCCAACCTACCAGTGTCGGTTCTAGCCGTTCGCGCGCGCGATCTGAGAGATAGAGGATACCAACGCCTTCAGGAGTCAGTAGCCATTTGTGTCCGGCCGCCGCCGCCACGTCGATCAGTTCCGCTTCTACACTTGTCGGCATAACTCCCATGGCCTGGATCACGTCCACAACCAGGAGCGCGTCCTGGGCCCTGGCCGCCCGTCCGATTCGTTCCAGATCTGCGCGAAATCCGGAGGCGTACTGGATCTGGCTAATCGCAACTACGCGGGTCTTTTGGTCCATGAGGCCGATTAATTCATCGAGATCTATTCGACCATCCCGCTCCTCGCACATGCGAACTTCGACGCCAAATACATCGCGAAGGCGGAGCCACGGATAGACATTTGACGGGAACTCGCGGCGAAACGTCACCAGATTGTCGCCAGGGCGCCAACGAAGACCATTGGCAACAGTCGACAGCCCGTCGGATGTATTGCGCATGAAAGCGATCTGCTCCGGTCGGGCACCAATCAGTTCGGCACTCAGCTTCCGCGCTTGCTCCTTAACGGCTATCCAGCTCTTGTAATTCAAGGAACCATTTTCAACCACGTCTCGGATTTGGGAATGTATAGCTTCTATCGTGGGGATCGGTGGAGGTGAAACCGCCGCATGGTTTAAATAAATTGCCCGCTCTGTAATTGGGAAGAGACCGCGTATTTGGTCATTCATTATGCTGGGAAGTCTGCCGGAGAACTTAGGTCCCGTCCCTGGGTCGGACAACAGGCTCAAGGCGCATACGGCTGGCCGTAAAACTCTTTATAAAGCCAGCCGAGTACGCGCGCTTCGGCGGTGCAAAGAGTCTCGACCCAACAGTTGATGAGGAAGTCGTTTCGTCCGCGCTGGGACGGAATTTTTGCTGCCTCGCTGACAATAGATGTGGTAGGGGCGAGATCAAGGTTGTAAGCCTCGGAGACTGATTCGTTCGCCAGGGACGCAGCGTTAAGGGCGTTTAAGAGCTGGCCAATCCACGAATGAAGCTCGCGTTCGTTTGCGTTCTCGGCAAGAGCCTGGATGATTCCAATCGCCAGACGATCTTCGGCTCTATTGAAAACAAAGATTTCTTCGCTGACCTGACGGCTTTGCTCTTGCTTCCATTGAAACACTTCCTCGACTCGAGGATGCTTGATTATCGCCACCCGGCTGTCATGATCGAGAAACCATTGGATTACGTCGGGTACAGAATCGACGTCAATGCGACCCCGAGCATCGCGCAGAAGCGGTGGGTGTGACGACGGATCTTCTTTTCCGTTGGGGCCTGCGGCTGACACCACACTTCCCTACACTTCACGATTTAGTTTAAAGGACGCGCGCACTTCGCCAACTACCTCTCCGGTGCGATTTCGAACAGGGAAAAACGCGTAGCGCGAAACCGCCTCGAGCGATTCATCATTGAGCACACCCAGTTGATTGAGCGACTCAATCACAACAGTCGGCCGGGCGCGGTGGTCGTCACCATCCTCGATTTTCAGCGCCAGCCCTATTCCGTTAGGCCACTCCCTACACGGCGTTACTCCTGCGGTGTAAACGCCTTCGGCGCCGACTTTGGATACCAAGCTTCCTTTGGTGGCGCGCATCATTTCTGTGTCCAAACGATCTGTCGTTCCACCAATCAACTCGGGGTACCTGGTCATTGCCGCAACAATCCTGTTACAGGCCTTCCTTATGCTTTCCTCTAGCTGCGGAGGTGGTGCTACCAGTCGGGCATACATTAACGCCATCGCCTTAACTGTCACTCCAAAGACCGGCACGCCGCAGCCATCTATACCAATTGCGATGTCTTCAATTGGGACTCCGGAAAACTGCGAAATGGTGTGGCCTATTGCCAGTTGAACTGGATTGCGCGGTTGGTCGTAACTCTCAGTCGGTGCTCCCAGGTGCACCGCAATAGCCAGCATCCCGGCATGTTTGCCTGAGCAGTTATTTTGCAGAACATGCGGTTTCTCGCCTTTCTCGCGCAAGTCGCGAGCGACTTCCGGGCTGAACGGCTCATGGATGCCACATTTCAAGTCGTCCGGACCCAGTCCAATCTTCCTCAGCATTGAAGCAACAACTTCAGTGTGAATCGGTTCTCCGCTGTGGGAGGCGCAGGCCAGCGCTATCTCTTGTTCACTGAAGCCAAATCGATCCGCGGCGCCTGAGGCAATGAGGGCAATTGCCTGATGGGGCTTAGCGGAGGAGCGCAGGAAAGTGACGGTTTCAGGCGCGCCGAGTAGGGCAACTACGTTGCCGTCTGGATCAACTGCGACAACGTGACCTCGATGCCGGGATTCAGTAATCGCTCCACGAGTTACCTGAACTAAGGGCTGAGGAATTGGAATCTGCCGAGGACTGCTGTCCGCGGACGCCGGTACCTGCGACACCTGCATTTAGGCTAAACCCTCACTGAGATTGATTTGAACTGGGTCGGCCATCTTAACATAAGCTTCGGTTCGGAAATGGAAGGACATTGACAGTCTGAATGAGGCAAAAAGAAAGGGCAAGGGATCTCTCCCTTACCCCGAGTCTCCAGTCCTATTGTGAGAATCAGATTTGAACTCGCCTCTTTGCGCCGCGTTTCCCCCCGTAGCTCAGGACAGTAAGTTTCACTGTGCGCCGACCAAATCTCATTGCCTCGCGCGTGCTCGGCGTCCATATGTCAATCTTACGACCTTTGATGGCGCCACCGGTGTCAGCTACCAGGTACTCACCGCTCCAGGCACCGGCTTGTACATGCACACGCGACCCTAACGGCAAGAACCTTGGATCGGCGGCGATAATGCCCTGGCTGACGAACTTGCCGCTGGCGGTTCGGCCTCTAAGGCTGTAGGCAGTCGCGACATACGCAACTGGCAGCGAACCCGGAGGTTCAGCTGCTTTCGGCGGTTGTTCTATCTTGCCTCCGAGCGTTTCGGGCAGAGTCTTACCCAAGAGAACATTCAGCGAAGGTTTGACCGCATCCTGCGTTTGGGCGGTACCCGATTGTTGAATTGTTTGTTGAAATTGAGAAACCGCGGTTTCTGCTACCGACGGTGTGGCCGCAAGGGGAATAAGGGCTGAAAGAAGCGCAGCGGCAATAGCGCTCCCGCCATAGGGGGATTTCATATTAATCGGGTCTCCTACCGAAGTTAATTGCCAACCCTTCAGCGCGCCGCGCGAGTCCGTTCTTTCCTATTACTCGACCTCCGGCTCTAGGAGTCTCAAAAAGACGTCAGCCGGAGTTGGGGGCTTGCATCCTTGATGCAGGCGCTGAAAGAAACCAGTGAGGCTAGTAGAGGCAGAATGAGGCTAGCATACCAGGATAGGAGCGTCCAGCGGAGGTTCTCTGGAAGGCCGCAAAAGGGCGAGGGTGTCTGACGTAAGTTGAAAAATAGTTGGATTTAACCGAGGAAGAAAAGTGATCGCCTAGCCGCTTGGAGCCCGAATATTGCAGCCACAAAGTTCTACAACGGGCTGTTCTGGAACGATCGTTTAAAGGTTCCTGGAATGGCCGGTATGTCCGCCCCAGGTTTTTCTGTTAGGTCAGAGCCAGGAAATTCTCAATCACGCGCTGGCCGACCGGAAACTCTGTGCTAAAAAGCTCGGGATGAAACTGGACTCCAAAGAGTGGGCGATTCTCGTGCTGCATTGCTTGAATTTTGCAGGTTTTATTCGAGGCGGTGCATTCGAAGGTCGGCGGCAACTGCTTTACCTCATCGCAGTGCGAATGCCAGACCGTTATCCTCTCCGGGAGGTCCTTAAAGACGCCCGCTCCTGTGGTCTCGACTTCGAAGTAGCCGCGCTCTCTCTTCGCGCCCTCGTAGCCCTCACCGGGCTGCAGACGCTCCATTAATGACACCGGGGCGCCATAAGCCAAGGCAATCTGTTGGTGCCCCCCGCAGACGCCCAGGATTGGCTGAGACGCTTGCTGAATCACCTCAAAAACGCCTTGAAGCGATTCTGCGGAGTAACCGTCCCACGGATGACTCTGGCCACTCAGAATTATGTGGGACGGGCCGAGGTCTCGAACGCGATCGAGCGAAACAGCTCCAAAAGGCTCGGTCAAAATCTCAACCTCAGGCCTCAGTCGACCCAAAACCGCACGTAACTCCCGCGGGCTCGCGCCCTGACCGTTAATCGTGTTATCGACTAAGTAGATCAGCATCCTGTTTCCCGTGATCCACGGTTAACATCAGCCCAGACAGAAAAGCTTTCCATTAAATGCGCCGATATAAATGCGCCCGCCCAGAATGGTTGGAGTCGCGTTAATGTTCTCACCAATCTTTAACTCCCACATGCGGCGACCGTCATCCGTCGAGAGCATATACATCCACCCTGCCTTGTCACCGAATACGACACGACCATCCACCACCGGGGAAGTTGCCCAAATCGGTGCACGCACCTGGTGCTGCCAGATGACTTCGCCATTGTCTGACGACAGACAATACATTTGGCCGTTATTTGAACCGATGTAAACTCGACCACCACTAACCACTGGGCTCGCCCAGAATCCACTTCGCTCCTTGTAAATCCGACTCAAACCGCCCTCGGCTTTAAACTTCCACACCAACTCACCATCTGCCTGCTTAAAGCAGTAGACGTAACCGTTTTCGGCCGCAGTGTAAACGAGTCCGTTGGCTACTGCAGGGGTCGAATCGGAGTCCGCGCCAATGCTGGATTTCCAGATGATGGCCCCAGTACTCAGTTCCAGACAGTACAGATCGCCCTGCTCTGTTCCGATGTAGATGCGCCCGGCGACTACTGAGAAGCTGCCCTCCATTGAACCCAGCCGCCCCGTCTTATATACAACCGCACCATCTTCGAGACTGAGACAATAGAAGAATCCATCTTCCCCCCCGAAATAGACCCGTCCGTTAATTATGGCTGGCGAACTATCAACTTCGAAACCAGTTTTGTACTTCCAGATGAGTGACCCGTTATTTGCGTCAAGGCAATAGACGTAATGGTCCAGACCGCTCGCAATCACTCGATTCCCAGCAATCGTTGGCGTGACCTTCAGACTGTCTGCCGTTTTAAAGCTCCAGATAAGGCTTCCGTTTCGAGTGTTGAGGCAATAGAGGTAACCATCTGCCGAACCAAAATAAACCCGTTCTCCCGACACGGAAGGTTGTCCCGGCCAGCTAGATCCCCCCCAGCCTTCCTTATGCAGCCGGCCCGATGTTAGCTTGGTTTCAAACTCCCAGATTACTTCAAGAGGCCGATCCGGCCACGGTCCGGAGCCATAAAAGTTGCGCTCGGAAGTGCCGAGCCAGGTTGTCATGGAGGTTGGACTGACCGGGGCATTCGCAGTACTGCGGGGTTCAGCTTCAGTCTGCTTAACTAAATTTCGCCCGCACCCAGTACCTGCGAGGAACGCTGGAAGCAGCAGCACGAGACACGCAAGGCTTCTAAAGGATATAAGGAAGGTGGAGAGCATTGGGGCAACTCTTTATTGATCAAACACAAGTACTGGATTAGAGCTTATCAGAAGGATGGGGCGGAACAAACTCGCCTCCGCCGGATAGCAGCTCGACCACCACCAAGGGCGGTACTAAGTTAGCACATTGCAAGCCACTCGCCCTCATAAACGAGTTCAGCCGGCGCATTGATGACAACCTCGCCATCCTCGCGCCACTGGATCTTTGCAGTGCCGCCGGGCATTAATACCTCTATCGAACGTTCTGTCTTCCCGTTTATCATGGCCGCCACCGCAGCCGCGCAGGAGCAGGTTCCGGAGGCGGTGGTTTCGCCTACACCGCGCTCCCAGATTCGGAGCTCGAGTGTGTGACGATCCTTCACGCGTACAAACACAACGTTAGTACGATCGGGAAACTGCTTATGGTTCTCGATTGCATGTCCCAGGCGACGCCAGTCAAGCGCTTCGAAAGCGTCGACAAAAATACAGCAGTTTGGGTTCCCCATCTGGAGCGCTGTCACGTTTACTAGATCTCCATCTACAGCCAGCGGATAGTCTACGACCATGTCCAATTGCCGGTCCGTAAGCATCGGAATTGAGTCACTGGCGAATGCTGGCTGCCCAAGCTCCGAATCAAAGATATACTTACCCGGACCGATTTGCTCAACTAAGAAGTACCGTTTTATTCCTGAACGAGTGCTCAGGCGAAGTTCGTCGCGAGTCCACAACTTCTTGTAATAAAGGCATCCCGCAGCGCACCGGGTGCCATTTCCTGACAGCCCGGCTTCACTGCCATCCGGATTAAAGATGCGCACGCGAAAATCAGCGCTTTCAACTTTCTCGCGGCTGATGACAGCAATCCCATCTGCGCCCGCACCGTAATGCCGGTTACAGATCTGCCGCGCAAACTCTCCCAGGTCAGCAAAGCCAGCGAGCTCCTCAGACTCTATGACGATGTAATCATTGCCAAATCCGTGAAACTTAAGGAAACCGGGTGCCATGTCTAATCAAGATCTACCTGAAAACGATGCCAACAGTACTGTGATCGGGTCAATGCACAACGACCGAACGTCTGTGTCGACAGGATAGTTGTTAACCATGATTGAAAACACCAGGGTCTCACCGCCAGCGGTCGTTAGATATCCCGCCAGACTTGAGGCGGAACTTAGCGATCCGGTTTTGGCGCGAACATTGTTCTCAGCGGAAGTCCCTTTCATCCTGTTTCTGAGCGTGCCATCGACGCCGGCAATCGGCAACGCTTCGCGAAAGACCCCGGCGTATCGATGCCGACCCATGTAGGTGAGTAATTGGACAGACGCTTCCGCCGTAATCATGTCGTTACGCGAAAGTCCTGACCCATCAGTCAGAGCCAAGCCACTCGTATTCACGCCAGCTTCTTTCAAAAAACTCTTAACGATTTCGAGTCCCGCTTCCTCACTGGTCCGTGGGGAGTCCGCCGAGCCAGGTGATGGCGGGACAACTCTTCCCAGGGTGCGAAGAATCAATTCAGTGTAAAGATTCTGACTGGGCTTCAGCGTTTGTGCCGCGATCAAGCTGAGCGGGGGCGATTGCATGCTGGCGATTTCAATCGAGCCGGCGGGTTTTGGCGTGGTCGGTCCGTTAGCGTAGGCAGGAGCCGGTACAGTTCGTGACTTTCCCGTAAAGATGACTCCACGCTGGGCCAACGATGAGCGAAGCAGGTAAACAAACAACAGTCCCGGATGGGAAATGCCGATTCCGGCGGCGTAACCCCGGTCACCGAGGGGGATCGAACCGTGAATCTCAAGCGCGTCGGATCCGAGGCCGCGATGCAACGTCAGCTCCCGCTTGCTTCCCTTTGGACCAGTCACCACTCGATTGACAATTGCCAATAGCGGATCCGGTGGGCCGGTCGTAATAACGGCAGGCACACCCACGACTGACCCCGGCTTAACAAATAAATCCAACGCATTGTCGTTGATTGTAAGCGCACTGATTTCGGCTCCGTACCACCACTGCAAATCCTCCCAATTCCATCCGGAACCCCACCGCGGGCCAGTAAAGTAAGTTTCATCGCCAACGAGGTCACCTTCCACTCGCTTCACTCCCGCCGCTGCGATTTGCGAGGCAAGTTCATTGATGCCTTTGAAGTAGTCGCCGCCATTGAAGCGAGCTGCGATCGAAGGATCGCCTCGACCATAGATTGTCAGATTGCCGCGCAGGGTGCCGGCCGCGTCAGGACGCACGGGAGCAAAAACCGAGGTCACAAATCGATAATCGGGCGATAGTCGATCAAGGGCTGCGGCCACGGTGTAGAGCTTCATATTCGACGCCGGTCGGAGCAACTTGCTCCCATTTTCTTCGAACAAAACCCTTCCCGTATCGAGCGAAGTTACTTTGATTCCAACCATCGCGGGCGCCAATTCCGGCTTTTCTAACACCTCCGCTATTCGCGTTTGCAATTCCCCAATTGTTCTCGGTGAATTCCCAACCCGCACCGGTTGAGTCGGCGCGGTCTCTTCAACGGTGTTGGCTGCCGGAGCGGGACGCGAACTCGGAGTTGGAGCAGGTGTTGACGATTGAGCAGGCGGCGCTACCACTCTTCGATCACGCTGCGGTAGCTGCTGCTGCTGCCTAGCTGGTATTGCCGTTGCGCTGAGTGCCGCAACCAAAAGTAGGCTGATTAACTTCGATAGCAAGGTGTGACTGATCATTGTTTACAAAGCCGCTGGTTAATTAGGATTGTCGGGAGGAGATTATACGTGTTGGGCTCCATGCATTATCCTAAGCCGGGACATCAATTCCTGGAACCGTGGCTGATCGCGAAGAGAGCTCCAGTTAGGATCATTTTCAAAACACGGGCGGTTCTCGTTACCCAAAGCAACAGACCGCTCCAACCATTCGAAGGCTTCATCGCGCATGTTCTCAAGCGCATAGACTGACGCAACCGAATATGCGATGTCCGGATCCACCTGTGCATTTCTAATCACCGCGTCAGTTAGTTGCGCGCGCGCCTCATCATGTTTGCCCTGAGCGCTCAAAAACATCGCCAGAAAAGGCCGCACCCCGTGCATATTTGGACGCCGGCTTATTACCTGCTGCATTAGTTCAGCCGCGGCGTCGGTCTGCCCTGTGTAGTACAACGCCAACGCCCGAAACGTTCCCACGAGCGGGTTGTCCGGCTCGCCGGCGTTATCGAGCTGGCGCATAGTCTCATCGAAGTGGCCCATGTACATATGAACGATGGCCCGGTTATAACTCGCCACTACGTGGGCCGCCGGATCGAGACGCACCAGGCGGTCATAGCTGCGCAGCGCCCGTCCATATTCCCCATCTAAACGGTGCAACGTGGCTTTAACAAAGTGCACCACTGCTTCATCAGGCGCCTCCTTACGAGCACGGGCCACTTCTTCGCGCGCCTTTTGCTTCTCTCCACGCCACATGTAGACAAAGACCATCAGCATTCGCGCCTCGATCAACTGCGGATCAATTTTCAACGCCTTGCTGAAAGCCACTTCCGCCCGTTCGAAGTCTTCCGCGCCACCCAGGCCCTTGAAAACACGGTTTACGTAAGCAGCGCCCAGACCATCGTGTGCGAGGGCGAAATTCGGATCGAGCTCCACGGCTCGTTGAAAATGTTCTATTGCAGCAGTGCAGTCTTCCGGCGCGATAGTGCGAAAGATAAAGCGCCCAAAAAGATCTCGCCCGCGCAAATATTGCTCGTAAGCGGCGGCGTTTTGAGTCGAGGGTTTCGCCATGCCTGCCTGTTCGGCGTGGCTGAGCTCCAGACGCAAACCCTCAACAATGCGTTGGGCGATCGTGTCCTGAACGGCGATGATGTCGGCAGCGGAGGTGTCAATTCGATCGCTCCACAGAATCTCACCAGAGGCTACATCAAGAAGTTGCGCGGTTACGCGAAACCGTTCACCAGCATGCATGAAACCCGCAGCCAGAACGGCGCTGACATTCAACTCGCGGCCTACCTCGCGCGGATCGATTTGCTGGCCATGGTATCTGGAAATGACGGATGAAGGGCGGACGACGAGCGAGCGCACACGCGCCAGCTCGGTGATCACCGCGTCGGCCAGAGAGAACTCGTAAAAGCTCGAAGCCGGGTCGTTGCTCAAATTTCGGAAGGGCAGAATTGCAAGGCTCTGCTTCTCCTGATCGGTTTGAGTTGTGGAAGGCGTTTCGTGAACGCCTTGCCTGGTAGGAGTAATCAGGGTCGGAGCAGTAGTCTGGGTTTCCGACCGGGTAATTGATTTCAACCACCGCACCGCCCGGGAGACGGGACCAGTTCCTCCCAAATAGCGCGGTGGTTCAGGAGTAACGCTAACATATGGCTGGCCGGTCGATTCGGACACCGAAACTTCGTGTAAAACCTTGCGCAAGTCTTCCCTCATTTCTTCCATCTTCTGATATCGATCGCGAGGCTCTTTTGCCATGGCGCGGTCGAGTATCTGTTGAATCCGCGGCGGAATGACCTCGCTTCTCATTTCGGCTACTGGTTTCGCCGCATCATGCAGTACGGCATGCCGCACGTCGATGGTCGTCTTGCCACGAAACGGCCACGTCCCCGTTAACATCTCGTAAAGCAGGACGCCGGTAGAAAAGATGTCCGCTCTCTTATCCACTCGATCGCCGCGCGCTTGCTCCGGCGCCGCATATGTCGCCGTGCCGTAAGGTACACCGACTTCTGTAAGCTCCGTCCGGTGGATACCGGTAGCCGTCGCCTCGGTGTCATCAAGTAACTTCGCGAGGCCAAAATCCAAAATTTTTACCTGACCGTTTGGCGACACCATGACATTGCCGGACTTGATATCGCGATGAATTATGCCGCGAGCGTGGGCGGCCGCCAGGGCATCTGCCACCTGAATAGCTATCAGCAGCGCGCTCTTTAGTTCCAGTGCATGACCGCCCACCAACTGCCGCACGTTGCGCCCCTCAATGTGCTGCATGGCAATGAAGTGCAGACCTTCGGCTTCATCGAGATCGAAGATGGTGCAGATGTTTGGGTGATCGAGTGAAGACGCCAGGCGTGCTTCGCGCTCGAAGCGTTTCAAATTTGCCTCTTTGGCAGTCAGCTCCGGAGGCAGGACCTTGATCACGACTGTGCGCCCAAGCTTGGTGTCCGTGGCTTTGTAGACTGTGCCCTGCCCGCCGGCGCCGAGCTTTTCCAGAATCCGATAGTTGCTTAGGTTCTTGCCGATCATGTGAACGACGAAATTATCTCTTCGGAGCTGGCGGTGGCAGTCCCTACTTTCCCGACGACTATACCGGCGGCGTGATTTGCAAGGTTGGCAGCTTCCAGCATCGATGCGCCGGCTGCCATGGCGGCGGCAAGCGTCGCGATCACGGTATCTCCTGCGCCGGTGACATCATAGACCTCGCGTGCGGCCGTTTCGACGTAAACGGGCTCGCCGTCACCCTCCACCAATATCATGCCGCCTGGACCACGAGTAATTAGAACTGCATCACAGTTTAGTTTTTCTCGCAGGAGTTGAGCCGCTCGATGCAAACCGGAATCTGAATCTTCTTCCAGATTAGTCATCCGCAAAGCCTCATGGTGATTTGGCGTGACCAGGGTAGCCGGGCGGTAGGATCCGAGATTGCGAATCTTCGGGTCAATTAGTACTGGGATGCGGTCATAAGCCAGGGGAAGCACCTCAGCAAGAATCCGGGGAGTAACTACCCCTTTGTCATAATCCGATACCACAAATGCGTCCGCGTCCCGCACCACGTCTTTTAAGATACTGATAATCCGATCCTCAGTGCGTCCATTAACATGAGTGCGTAGTTCCCGATCGGCTCGCACCACCAACTGGCTGTGCGCGATGATGCGAGTTTTGACGGTTGAAGGTCTGCTTTCGTCAATTACGATGCGCTCATCTGATTGCAGCGGACTAGCGTCGCGCAAACTCGCTCGCAACCGTTCGCCGGCGGCGTCGTTCCCCACCACGCCTACGACGCAAGCCTGGGCGCCCAGCGCAACCAGGTTCGCCAGCACATTTGCTGCACCTCCCAGATGAACTGATTCGCGGCGAATTTCCACTACCGGCACCGGCGCTTCAGGGGAGATCCGGGTCACATCACCCCAAACAAACTCATCCAGCATGAGATCGCCGAGCACAACGATCTTCCGATTACGGATCGATTCGATGATTGCGCTGGCATCGTATCTGGTAAGTTTCACGTTAGGTCCGGATGCTGGCGGCAGTTATTCCGTTTCTCTCAGTACGCGCTCAACAGAGGCGAGCACTCGCTCCACCGGAACTCGCTTAATACACTCCGGCTCGTCAAACTTTTCACAGAAATAACCATGGCATGGCTGACACTCCAACTCCTCGACCACGACCTCTGAGGGAGCTTTGGCCCAGGGTCGCCAGTGTGCGGTGTTGGAGGATCCGAAGATGACCACCGAAGGAGCCCCAACTGCCGTGGCCATATGCGCTATGCCGCTATCGTTGCCCACAAATAAACGCGCCCGAGACAGGAGCGCCGTGACCTCAGGTAAAGAGAGATCGGTAAACGCCATAACTGGCGTCGTCGCGTGCTGCCGCAACTTGTCAGCCACATGCGCTTCGGTTGCGGCAGTGATCGCAACAATTGCTAGACCGCGAGCCGACAGGCTTTCCGCTACTCGCGCAAATCTTTCCGTGGCCCATTGCTTGGTATCAAACGCTGCCGCGGGATGAATCACAGCGAAGGGTGTTCCTGTTTCAGCTACTGTGGCAGCGCGCAGCCGGGCAGTAATACTTGCGGCAGCTTGATCGGTAACCATCAAGCGCGTCGCCGGACGATCCGTTACCGGCACGCCGGTCCAACCCAGCAGTGCGAGTTGTTGTTCGACAGAGTGTGTCTTGTCTCTACCCCAAAGCAACGACGACGACGGCGCTAGATGATTGTGCAAACGCCCGTATTGATAACTTGAATAGCCGACCCGATGGCTCGCCCCCGATGCCCGTGTTAGCAGCGTTGCCGTGGTTCCCCCATGAAGATTGTAAGCGACGTCATAGTGAGCCGCGCGTATGTGTCGCGCAACTCCGGCGCGCGCTGCGGTGCTACCGCGTTTCAAGGTGATGACGTCGTCAATGTATTCAAACCCCTCGAGCACAGGCACGACCCAATCTTCCAGTAGAATGTCGACCCGGGCATGGGGCAGAAATCGCTTTAGCGCGTAGAGAGATGGTGTGGTCAAAACCGTGTCGCCGATTGAGCGAAGCCGCACTACCAGAACCCTGCGCACGGTTTGCCAGTCCCAGCGAGCGGGCCCGAGCGGCTGAGCTGATTCTTCACTGCGCAGAGTGTGCATCGCTACGGCGCGCATCTGCGGAGAGGCCTCAACTATTTCGCGCAGACTCTTCATTTCGACTCGGGCTTTTCATCTTCTATCGTCGCTTCGTCAATAAGCATCACCGGAATATCGTCGCGAATGGGATAGATTCGCTTACATTCGAGGCATTTGAGAGCACTGCCATCCGGTTGCAATTCTACCTTCGCCTTGCATGCGGGACAGGCGAGTATCTCCAACAAATCTTGACTGATCGCCATGACAGGACCTCTCCGTGGTCAGGAATTAACTATGCACAGGCGTGCTGAAGAAGCTTCTTAAGAAACGTCAAGCTTATCACAACACAGTCGGCGAAAAGCAGTAAGCAGTGGACAGTGGACAGTGCGGAGATTGCCGATTGCCAATTTGCGACTTACATCAATCCTTTGACAACGTTAAGAGTCAATATGCCGCTCGCCAATCGCGAAATCGGCAATCGGCATTTGGCAATCGGCAATCTGTTCACTGCCCACTGTCTTCTGCCGTCTGCTAAACTACCCTCGCATGTCACTCGAATTCGCTGTCCAGTATCCATGTATCCTGCGCGCGCGTTACTCCGAGAAGCACCTGCGCGAGTGGGGGCGCTTGAGCAATCTGCATACGCTGCTCACCACTGGCGACACCAGCGCTCCTTCAGACGACAAACTCCGCTGGGTGGAAAATGCCAGTGAAGAAGTGGAACTCATGCAGGCGGAAACGATTGTGTGCCCAAACTGTCCGTCCTGTTTACCTTTTGCAGCGGCTGGCGAAGGCGAGGCTGTAGGATGTCTGGGCCGGATCACCTATCCCATCGAAGCGCAGTTTGAGAAGTTTTTGGCCGATCGCGTGCAGCTATGTGTCGATACCCTCGACAAGGAAGACCAACCGCGGCTGCTTCATATACTCGTGGATCCTGAATCGCCGTTTGATGGCGAAGCAACCAAAGAGCTGCGTCGGGTGACTACCCATGAGGGGCTGCGTTTTTATGAACTTCGCTTGCCCATTCGTTTGACAAGAGATGCGGTTGGGATTACGACTGACAACGTTTTCGATCTGCTGGCCGGATTCCGTTCTGAGGACAACGAGCAGACTACCTACACTCGCGAACTTCCTTTTGCAGCGACGGCGGATTATTACGACTTTCTCGACCTAATATTGCGTAATGACATAAACCAGTCTGAAATCACCCGGCTCACCGCGCGTAGCAAAAACTACATGCAGTTTCTTCGCTTGCTATCGGCTATTGAGAGGGCCGAAGCGCTGACGACGCGAGTCCTTGTAGATTAGTTTCGGCCTTCTACTGCGGATTCATCTAGTTGACGCAACGTGTCGAGAAGAAGATTAGTGTTGCTCAGCGCCGTAATGGTGACAGGAAAGACCCCCGAAGACTTTTGAAACTCAAAACTGCCGTTAGTTATCTCCACAATACGACGGAAGCCCGCCTCGCCTTTTGCGCCGGCTGACTCCGCATCAACAATTCGTCCCTCGTTGAAGAACACGCGACCGGTTTTTGAATCACTCGTTAGCACCAACTCGCCCGTCAACTTCGAATTCTCCAAAACCTGGACGGCATCGAAGACGCTGATGGATGCCAGGTCACCGGCAAGCGTGGCGTAAGTTCGGCCTACCGTCGGCTCAGTTGGAGTTGCGGCAGGGTTAAGATCCGGACGACGCGCACGACGAATTGCCTCCAGCCCGCCCCCAATATTTATTCGCGGATCGAGATGCTTGGCCTCAAGTAAGCGCTCGTGGGCTGTGTTGAAGTCTTCTCGTTCAATGTAGATGCTGGCTAAGCCGAGACACTGACGCGCGGCCTCTTCTGTGTGCTTTGACGTGATGGAGATTTCTCGCAGTCGTTCGCGAAGTGGAAGCGACCGCGGGTTGCGCTCAAGTGCAATGCGCAGCCGTTCAATAGCTTTATCAGGCGATTTGTACTTAATGAACAACTCGGCATCGAGGATGGCCGTGTCGACCTCACTTACGTGTTCCGATTCTGACGAGTTGACCATAGTTGGTTAGAGAGCAATGGGCCCCACCCCGAGTGCTTTCCTGGGGCCCCCCAGGCTCTGGGCGGAGTTTATCACAGGAATTTGGGCCGGTTCTGTCTATCCATTTGGAATCCGGTGGGTCACGATATCGTATGTCTTAAAAGTCCTGCGGAGAAGCGGGCAACCGGCAAGGTTGAGGCACCCATCTCTGGTTCCAGTGGAGAGAGGCTTTTGCATGTATAAAAGGCCGGTAGAACGGAATTTATTGCGACGTAGGCCGGTCCCTGTCTGGGCACTTTTGGATAACGCGGCGTCAAACCTCTTCTGGCTTTTGATGGCACGCAAGCTGCCAAGGGAACTGTTGGCGGAATTATTGTGAAGTGTCGTAAAACCTGCAAACCAAATTCCCGTCGGTCTCGTATGGTTGTTTAAGTGGTTTGATTGGAAGGTGGCTGAAATGGCTAGATGGATGACCCGAAGAATTCAACGCTCGCGCGCACGATGTCAGAAGGTAGTTGCTCCGAAGAGCAAATCCCCGGAACCTCAAGCCCACTCCGAAAGTGGGGCCCTTCGAACTGAAGATTCGGCTGCGGCACCCATCGAAAGACGCTGACAGCTAGTTCCCGGCGACGACGTTCAATTCGGACTCCTCAAAAATTACAACCAGCCTAGAAGTCTACCCTTATCCCCAACCGAATCTGACGCGGACGGAGTGTCCGTGAAGTTACTAGAAAAGAATCCATAAATGCCTGCCGCTGTTCTACGGTCGCAGTGGGGGCAAGCGCGTGGAAGTTGATAAACTCGGCGCCAAAGCTGAAGACAGTCTTGTTGAGAACATTGTCAAACTCGATGAACGGGCGAAGTCTAAGTCTTTCACTCAAGCGGAACTCGCGGGCCACGTTCAGGTCGAATAGAAACAACCCAGGTCCTCGACCGGCGTTGCGTGGAAGACTTCCCGACTGACCAATCGTTGGCAAAGCAAACAGGTTGAGGATGGCCGGATCAACGGGGTCGTTTGGTCCACGCCAACGTAACAGTTCAGTGTTTCCGGTAAAGTTTGGTCGATCGTTTCCCACGTCATCAAGATTTCGATCCACGCCACCGATGGAGATGTTAAAAGGCGCGCCCGAGGCGATGCGCAGAATCGGTGACAACCTGATCTTACCAAGCAACGCAGGCAGGTCGAACGTGCCCGAGAAGACAAACCGATGTTTCCTGTCCAGCAGGCTTCGCGCTCGTTCGCGTCGGAAGTCT
>JBHENP010000050.1:0-34573 GCA_046261995.1 Pyrinomonadaceae bacterium | reverse complement strand
CAGTTTGAGTCTGTCGCAACGGCCAGGTCGCTACCGCTTCCTGTTCTGTAGTTGAGTGCATATCGTCAGAGGGTAATGATTTCGCGGCCACTCTGTTTTGAGTTTCACACAGTCTCTACCGCATGGTGGTACTGACCTCATAAGAGCGCGGCTTGACGATCGGTAGGCCGGATCCGCTGCCTTACGGTTCCGATGGGAAATGAAAACTGTCAAATGACAAATGAGAAATGGGCCGCTCTCCCGTAGCGAACAGTCATGACTTCTAACCTACGAATCTGGCACGTTGGCAACTGGTGCATCCACATTGGCCAGAAGTACGTCGAGTCGCCCTTTGAAGCACCCAGCAAGGATGTGGAAGTAGTCAACTACGCGCAGCCGTTTGTCGACGCGCTCCGCGCGATTCCGTCCGCCGAGGTGATATCACAACCATCCTGGGAGCTGTACCACATGTCGCCAGAAGCTTTTGACGAAAGACTCAACTGGGCCAGCACCATTATCTTCGCCGATGTCGAAACCAAATGTTTGATGCTGCATCCTGATTTCTTTCAGCGCGCTAAGTGGGGTGATGCGCCGATGGTTTTTCCTGATCGTTTTGATATTTTGCGCGAGTGGATCGTCGGTGGACGTCATTTCCATATGAATGGCGGGTGGCTCAGTTTTTCCGGCGAGCTTGGCAAGGGCGGCTGGGGCCGCTCGCGTTTTCACGATGCTCTGCCAGTCGAGTGCCTGCAGCACGATGATCTCGTGGAATCGACGGCTGGATACACCGTGCGCTGCTCTCGTCCTGCCCACCCCGCAGTTAAAGACTTGGATTGGTCCACGGTGCCGCCGCTCCTTGGCTTCAATGAATGTCGGTTGCGACCAAGGTGCGAAAGCATTGTAGAAATCGAGAACCAGGGCAGGTGGTATCCACTCCTGGCAGAGCGCAAACTTGGCGCGGGTCGGGTAAGTTGTTGGATGACTGGCGCCAGTCCTCACTGGGGTATCAACTTCATGAGGTGGCACTCATACGGACAATTCTGGGCGCAGCTCTTCCGTCGTACTTGAGAGACGCGGGAATAAACACTTATGCGGGTAACGGTACACTGTAGGGGTGTCCCTCCGTGGGCACCCCATCGTGGATGATTGTCATGACGTTAACCGCTAAACCCGAGATGGGGTGCCCACGGAGGGTCACCTACTACCCTCGGCTCTGGCTCTCCGGGGAGTTAAGGACACGGAATTGATGAGGCTGACTAGCGATAACTAAAAGGCATCCGCCAGCGTGCGAATCAGGAGTTGTCTGCGAAACGCGCTTAGCCCGATCCCGCGGCTCCCTCGGAACTCGACGTCGACTTTCCTTCCGGGTATCACATCAAAGTAATTATCCGCAAAGAAGCCGTTGTAATTCGGCGCCGACAAGTAAACCGCCCGCGCAAGCTTGTCAGAAGATAGAGTGATTTTGAATCCAGTGCTCGTCAGCGCCACGTCAGTGTTGACTTGCGGATGCGGCAACGAGAGATTCTTGTATGGTTGAAAGAAATGTTTGTTGCTGGTGATAGTCCTGCCGTCCACTACCAACTCCGCGAAAAGAAACACCGCTTTGGCATCTCGTCCTGCAAGCATAGTGCTAATGGGGACCGTCAAATACGACTTACTCTTGACCGGCGAAACCTCGATGTCCTGGTGTTGAGTCCACAGCGCACGGCCGTCGAAGTCGAGCAGGCTCAGCTTCAATTGTGCAGCGGTCGGCCGCAATCGATCAGAGACAACAAAGAAGTTGATATTACCGTTCTCTTCATTCGGGCTGAGCAGGATTTCACTATAGAAGCGGCGTGCGTAGTAATGCAGCGCTTTCCAGCGTCCCGTGTAGTCAATACCTGACCACGATGCGACGGGCCAACAGTCGTTAATCTGCCAATAAAGCGAGCCCATGTTGTGAGGCATGATCCGGCGCAGGTGCTCGGCGCCGATCTTCATCCCTTCAGCTTGTAAGACCTGACTCACATAGAGAAACGATTCGAAGTCCTTCGGCTCCGGATATTCGCGCAGCATATATTCGCGGATCAACTCGTTGCCGCGTGGATGTCGCTGGTGGGCCATCATGACCGGTGATTTAATATCGCGATCGGACGCCACCGTATACGTCTTAACGGTTTCTATTTGAGGGAACGACTGAAAACCGTACTCACTCATGAAGCGCGGAAACTGTTTTTCATATTCGCTAAACGGCTTCGATGCGTGCCACACCTGCCAGTAGTGAAGATCCCCCATCTTCTGCGATTCCGGGTCGTCTTCGAGATTAGAACTAGGGGAACTGGCCCAATAGGGCCGCGATGGATCCAGAGAGCTACAAACTTCCGGCAGAACGCCGTAGAAAAGCTTCAGGTAATCATCCCAGAGAGAGGCGGGAAGTCTCTCCTTCCAACCCCAGTGAAACCAGCCTGACTCGATTTCGTTGTTGCCGGCCCAAATCACAATGCTCGGATGATTGCGCAACCGTTTGACGTTATCGATTGCTTCGTGTCTGACGTTGTCGAGAAACGCCTGATCTCCCGGGTACAAGCTGCAGCCAAACATGAAGTCCTGCCAGACTAGAAGTCCCATTTCGTCGCACAGGTCGTAAAAATCGTTCCGCTCGTAAATGCCGCCTCCCCAAACCCGCACCATGTTCATGTTGCTGTCGCGCACTGATTCCAGCAGTTGGCGGTACTTTTCTTCTGTAATGCGAGTTGGAAAACTGTCAGCTGGAATCCAGTTACCGCCTTTCGCAAAGACGGGCACACCATTGACTACAAACGTGAAAGTCTTGCCAGCCTCATCGCGTTCTTGTCGGAGTTCTACTGATCGCATGCCCGTGCGCACCGTTCTTTGATCGGCTAGACGGCCGCCAATGATCAGGCGCGCTTTGAAGGTATAAAGCGGGTGGGCGCCGAGTCCGTTGGGCCACCAGAGGGCCGGTTGCGGGATGACGAAGTCCAGTGCGAAGCGATTGACGCCTGGCAGCAAAGTCACGTCGCGTTGAGCGACGACGCGTTTGTCCCTCAGATTGTCGACTATGACCGTTGCATAGGCGTTGGCGCCGGCCACAATTTCGACATTCGCGGTCACGTTGGCGGCTTCCGCTGTAACCTTCCTGGGCAGGATGTGTAAATCCTCCACGCGCGCTTGGTCCCAGGCCTCCAAATAGACAGGGCGCCAAATACCGCTGGTAACGAAACGTGGACCCCAATCCCACCCAAACTGATAGGGCGCCTTACGCGTGTGCGGACTCGTTTTTTCGCCCTGGTCATTACCCGCCGGAAGCTCGTATTTCATCTTCGCCATGATGGGCAAGATTTCGTTTATGGGCGAGCGAAAGCGAATTCGCAACACGTTGGGACCGGGTTTAAGTAAGCGTTTACCGTTCACTCGCCATGTGCGAAACATGTTGTCGGCGTTCAGCACCAATTCCTCGTTGAGAAATACGTTCGCGTAGGTGTCTAAACCTTCGAAGACCAACTCGATATTCTCGTGCTTGAGCGTCGCAGGCTCCACATTAAAGATGGTCTGATATTCCCAGTCAGTCTTGCCGATCCATTGCTGCTTCGATTCATTGTCGCGCCAGAAGGGATCATCAATTACTTTGCTTTTGAGCAGGTCAGTATGCACGCAGCCCGGCACGGTCGCTTCGTACCATGTAGGTTTTCCAGCCTCGCGGAAACGCCAGTCGGCTTGCAGCGGAATTTTAATTTTCAAAGATCGTTCGGCTCGAAGTCTCGTTTGCGCTGGGGTCGTATAACCCGTCAGCGCCACCACGGCTAGCACGGTCCATAGAGTCGTTTTCTTCATGTGTATGCTCATTGTGCACCAGCGGGTGTCAGCCAAATATTCATGTTAAGATGCGCGCTCGCACATTGACGGGTTTGTGGCAGCTCGAGAATGGTGTGGCTAACTGCTCAAATCAAATAGTAAACTTCACGAGCATCCTGTCTCTAAAGCTCGTTAAAGAAGTCGATTCGGTTCACCCCGTTAGGGTGACATGTTTATAGATTGCGCAGAGACCAGCCCTCCGGCGCCGTGCGAAGGGGCGGAAGTCGAATTGAGTGGTACTGTTCAAGTTTCGTTCCGCCCCTTCGCACGGCGTCTGAGTCGTAATGCGTACTCTAATCTATAAACATGTCGCCCCTAACGGGGTGAAGACCAGTTGGATTCTTTCAAGCGGACTGCAGGGGTAGCGCTTGAACGACAAATATTCCTTTGCCTAAAGATAACCCTCGGAGTCTATCTCACTGGAGTGATGGTTTCGAGCTGATTTTAGTGAGCCTCGTAATCCTGTTTCTCGAGCTTGCTTGCATTCGCTGGTTTCCGGCTCATGTCCTCTATCTGACATTCTTTACCAACGTTGTCCTGCTAGCCAGCTTCCTGGGAATGTCCATAGGTTGTCTGGCGGCCAGTCGCCGTCGAAACTACTTGGCCTGGACCCCTCTCCTGCTTGTTATCGCTTTAGCTGCCGCGCAAGCAGTCGAGATCAGCACCACATCGCTCGGGAAGTTTGTGGACGTTGGTAATCAAGCGTCTCCGCAACAAGTTTACTTCGGAACTGAATACCACAGTCAAGATCTATCGCGCTACGCCATTCCGGTCGAGGTTCTTTGCGGCTTTTTCTTCCTCGTCATCGCGCTCGCGTTTCTTGGTCTGGGGCAGGAACTCGGGCGGGCCCTTATGCGATGGCCCAACCGCGTGCACGGTTACACGCTCAACATCATCGGCAGCATAGCTGGTATCGTACTTTTTGCCGCCTGTTCCTGGCTGGAACTCTCGTCGTTCTGGTGGTTCTTACTTGTCGCCCTGGGATTGGCTTATTTCTATCTGATTTCACGAAGCGTTCGTTTTACGAGAAGGCTGTGGGGTGTCCTGGCTACCATCCTGTTGGTGCCGGTGGTATGGCTGGCAGCTCTCACGCCCAGACATCCCGACTCTCAGGACCGAAGTGAAGCAAAGCAATTCTGGTCGCCCTACTACAGGATTGATTTTAACGAAGCTGAACTGTCTCTTTCGGTGAATTTGATCTATCACCAGCAGATGGTCTCGCGAAATCAGACTTTTCCAGCTTATGCCCTGCCTCACCTGCTGAATCGAGATGCCGGCGGAGCGGCATTTGCGGACGTGTTGGTCATCGGCGCCGGTACAGGCAACGATGTCAGCCGCGCCTTGCAGTGGGGCGCCACGCACGTTGATGCCGTGGAGATTGATCCGGCCATCTATCGCCTGGGGCGCCTGTATCATCCCGATCGTCCTTATCAGGATCCCCGTGTTCAGATTCATCTGGATGATGGCCGCAACTTTCTTCGCTCCACTGACCGAAAGTACGATTTGATTGTTTACGCGCTGGTGGATTCGCTGGTGTTGCACAGCGGTTATAGCAACATCCGGTTGGAGAGCTTCTTATTCACCAGCCAGACCTTTGCAGATGTGCACCGTCATCTCAAGCCGGGCGGCACCTTTGTTATCTATAATTATTTTCGTCAGGGTTGGCTTGCCGCACGTTTGCAAAAAGGTCTGGAGGAGGCCTTCGGCGCCGGCAACCCAGTTGTCATGACCTTGCCCTACCGGAAAGTCATTGAGGACAAAGCGACCTTTGGAGACTTCACCATTTTCTTTGCCGGGGCGACGGCGCCTTTGCGAAATACCTTCGAGCGACAGCCCGAGTACGTATTGCGCAGCGATCAACCCCCTGAACCAGGCTCGCCCAACGGTTTTCAACCGCTTGATAAGGATGACATAGGGCGTGAGCTGATCGCAGACAATACAGAGCCGCCAAAGCCCAGCTGGCAACATTTTGGGTTGGCCACTGTGCTGCCACCTAATGATCAGCTGCGCATTGCGACCGACGACTGGCCGTTCCTCTATCTGCGAAAGCCGATGATCCCGACAATGAGCCTGCGCGGAATGGCGATCATGGGAGTGCTGGCATTCCTTCTGATCTACCTCTTCCGACCTCGGCGAGAAAAAGGCGTAAATGGGGCCGGCACTGCTCAAGCTGACAAGCGTTTACTCGACGCTCAGTTCTTTTTCCTGGGCGCTGGCTTCATGCTCGTCGAAACCAAAGCGGTGGTCACTATGGCCTTGTTGTTCGGCAGCACCTGGGTAGTCAACTCAGTGGTTTTCTTCGCGGTGCTAGTGATGATCTTGTTCGCCAATCGGTGGGTCCTCAGTTTTAAGCCTGCGCGACTCTGGCCCTACTATATGGGCCTGCTGGTAACTCTGTTACTCAACACGGCAGTTCCGCTGGACTTCTTCCTGGGAATGACCCGGAGCGCTCAAGTAATCGGCTCATGCCTGTTGGTCTTCGCGCCGATTGTTTTTGCAGCGGTCATCTTTGCTGGCGCTTTCAGCCGGACCGAAGAACCAGATCGTGCCCTGGGCATCAATATCGCTGGCGCTATGGTTGGGGGACTGGCCGAGTACAGTTCTATGTTTCTGGGGTTTCAGTATGTAGTGCTGGTCGCAATCCTGTTCTACACACTATCTGCTATCGGACTTCGATCCCGAACCGCACGTCTAGAGCCGATGGGTTAAAGGACGACTATTCACAGCGCGGCCGGGACCGCAGAGGGTAGTTTCACGCAAAGACGCAAAGGTGGCGAAGACGCAAAGAAGAATACATTCTGGACTGGCGTGTTCGTTTGATATGAACTTCCGTCTGGTGTCAGTTTCACTCGTAACGAAGCGCCACCAGCGGATCAACCCTCGTCGCCCGTCGCGCTGGTATGCAGCAGGCCAGCAGCGCCACCGCTGTTAGTAATAACGCAATACCTGTAAATGTCGCCGGGTCGGTCGCGCTCACGCCGTAGAGCAACCCCGTCATCAGGCGAGTCAACGCAAATGCGGCGACCAATCCAAGCGCCACGCCACCCAGTGCCATCTTCATTCCATGAGCCAGGACAAGACGTAAGACGTCCTTGCGTTGCGCTCCCAGCGCCATGCGGATGCCTAGTTCGTGCGTCCGCTGTCCGACGAGATACGAAATTACACCATAGAGGCCGAGGCTCGCCAACAGCAGCGCCACGACGGCAAAAGCGTCGAGCAGGATCATTGAGAAGCGACGGTCCGCCAGCGTGCCGGCGATCACCTCATTCATCGTCTGAGGTCTGGAGATAACATTCTGTGTGTTGTGGTTTTGTACGACGCTGCGGATCGAATCAAATGGCGCTGACGCCCCTCCTTCGGAACGCATCACCACGCCTATACCAGCCCAGTCATTCACGACTTGCCTGAATGGTTCGTAGAGCTGAGCCTGGAGTGTCTGCTCTTCGTCCGAGTCGAGACTCCACTGCTTCACGTGCCCGACCACGCCTACGATTTGCAACGGGTCCCGGTCGCCCCCCAGGTTGATTCGCTTGCCGACAGGGTCTGTGTCGCCAAAGTGTTTGCGCGCAAGGACCTCGTCAATCACAACGACGGGTTGAGAACGTTCATCATCTTGAGCGGTGAAGAAGCGGCCCAGCTTGAGCGGAATGCCCATCGCCGTCAGATAGCCAGGCTCAACCCTGTACACCACCGCCCCGCTCATTTCGCTCCCACTCGCAGGTTTGGGCTGGCCATCCACCCAGAAGAAGAGGTCGTCTGCACCTTGCAGGGGAACTCCGCCGTCCGAAAATGAAAGTGCTTTGACACCGGGCGCCGAGCTGAGCTGATCACTCAGTTCGCGCAAGTTGGCGCGAACCGCCTCCGGCGTGGCCGTCTTCATTGACGGAGAAAGGCTCAGTCCGAAGGTCAATACATTGTCCGGACGAAATCCGGGATCAACGTTCCACAGCGCACTGAGGCTGCGTATCATCAATCCAGCGCCGATCAATAGAACCACCGCCAGCGCCATCTCAACCGCGACCATGACGCCCTGCGCGCGCCCTCGCCCGCTGCTCGCGCCACGCCCGCCTTCCTTAAGCGTTTCTGACAAATGCCCCTGCGAAGTTTTGAGCGCCGGAGCGAGTCCGGCCAGAATACCGGTGAACAACGAAATAGCTACGGTGAAGATCAGAACGCGAGCGTCCAGCCTGACCTCTGCCGCGCGGGGTATCGTGGTGGGCAGCACAGCGAGCGCGGCTCTTGTGCCCCAACCCGCGACCACCAAACCCAGACCGCCGCCAGCCAGGGCTAACAGCATGCTCTCGGTTAAAGACTGGCGGAGTAGGCGCCACCGGCCGGCACCCAAAGCGGTGCGAATAGCGAATTCTCGAGTCCGGCTGGTCGAGCGCGCGAGCAGGAGGTTGCTGACATTCACGCACGCGATCAAGAGCACAAACCCCACCGCGCCAAGCAACATCCACAGGGTTGGCCCGATGTCACCGATCATTCTTTCCTTCAGCGAAGAGACCGTAGCGCCGTTGCCTTTGTTGGTTTCCGGGTAAGCGACGGCGAGATCTCCCATCACTCTGTCGAGGTCGGCTTCGCCTTGCGCAACCGTGACGCCTGGCTTGAGCCGGCCTATTCCGTGAAGCCCCAGAGCCGCGGAACGCCGTTGCAAAGCAGGACTATTCCACTGGCCAATAGGCACAAAAACATCAGTGGTCCGAAAGAGACTGAAGTTCGCGGGGAGCACACCTATTATCGTGTAGGACTTGTCATCCAGCGTCAGACCTTTACCCACGACATCCTGCGCACCGCCAAACTTGCGTTGCCAAAGGTCTGAGCTGATCACGACCAACGGTGCAGTGCCGGGCTCATCTTCACCCGGGGCGAAGGTGCGACCCAGCGCAGGGTTCATACCGAGCACAGAAAAGAAGTCCGCGGTGACCAAGCGGGCGCTAACACGCTCAGCTTCACCCGTGCCTACCAGACTGAAGCCGAACCCGCGCGAAATCGCCATGGAGGAGAACGTCCGGTTCTCTCTTTGCATGTCACGAAAATTCGGGTATGGGATAGCGCCCGCTTCGAAATTAGGCTTGCTCTGAGCGATCGTCACAAGCTGCTCGGGCTGCGGAAAGAGCAGCGGATTGAGTAGCACGCCATTGACCACCGAAAAGAGTGCTACGTTTGTGCCAATGCCCAGCGCTAGCGTCAGAACCAGCACGGCGGTGAAGCCCGGCTGCATTAGTAATGATCGCGTGCCGTAGCGCAGGTCCTGCCAAACACCGGAAATCATATTGCTCCTCCTGTTCGAACCCATGACGATTGGTTCCGGCGCGACCCGCCGCTCGACGCGACGTAGTTCTTGCACCAATAAGTCGCTCTCACGCAACTCAGCGAGCGCCGTGCGAGAGGCTTCTGCTTCGCTTACATCACTGGCTAGAAGATCCTCATAGCGGTCGGCGATATGCTGTGCCAATTCTTCGACAATCTCGGCTTCACGCGTCGGCGCAAGCTTCAAGTCCGCTAACCGCTGTCGGACCTCGTTTTTCCAGTCGGGCAAATTTGATTTAGAGCTCATTTTCGTTTCGGTGGTAGCACAGACTTTAGTCTGTGAAGCCGCGTCGAGGATCATCCACATTGAGTTTATCGCAGCCGGCAATCACAAACTGAAGTCTGTGCCACGGCAATCACAGGGCTGAAAGTCTGTGCCACTTACTCGTATCGAAGCGCCACTAAAGGATCGACCTTCGTCGCGCGTCTCGCCGGTATGTAGCAAGCCAAAAACGCTACCACCACCAAAAGCAGTGAGATAGCAGCAAACGTTATTGGGTCCGTCGCGCTTACGCCGTAGAGCTGACTCTCCATGAGGCGCGTGCCGATCAAAGCGAGGCCGAGGCCAATCAGCACACCGATTGCAGTCATCAACATTCCCTTTCTCAAGATAAGTGTTAGCACATCACCTACCTGTGCCCCCAAAGCCATGCGGATGCCGACCTCGTGAGTGCGTTGGCTAACCACCCACGCCATGACGCCATACAATCCAATACTCGCGAGTAACAGCGCTACCACACCAAAGACCGCGATCAGCGTTGATGCCAGACGAATTGCGGCTACCGCGTTGCCGATTTGGGCGGACATTGGTTTGATTTGGTTGACTGCCAGGGTGGGATCGAGCGCCAGTACTTCGTTGCGCACAGACGGAATTAAATCCGCCGCGCGACCGCGCACACGCACCACAAAATTTGTATAGCTGGAATAATTGCGTTGCAAAGCAGGCAGGTCAAAATGCGGAATCGGAGTCTCAGTTAGATCGTGATGTTTGACATCACCCGATATGCCTATGACCTCGAGCGGGGTCGTGCCGGTCCTGAGCGACAGTCTCTTGCCCAGAGCGTTTTCCCTAGGGAAAAGCCTGCTGGCCATCGTTTCGTTGATGATCACAACACCGGGCGCACCTTTGCGGTCCTCATCTGTAAAGCCGCGCCCCTGCGCAATCTTGATCCCCATCGCCTCGTGATAGCGAGGGCCGACGACGCTACCGTCGAAAGCCATTTGCTCACCGGGCAACGGCTGACGGCCTTCGACGAAGATGCTGCTCATGAAGCGACTACCGCTGAGCGGCAATACCGCTCCAGAGCTAACTGCATCGACACCGGGCAGTGCTGACAGGCGTTCACCCAGTTGTTGCTGCAAGGCGGTGCCACGCGCCTGGTCATACTTTTTCTCGTCCAGTTCAAGCGGGATGACCAGCAGGCTTCCCGTTTCATAGCCGGGATCGATAGCCAGCAGATTGCGCAGGCTCTTTACACACAAGCCCGCGCCTACCAGTACGACGATGGCCAGAGCGAGTTGTGACACGACCAGCACACTACGAAAACCAAACCGCCGGTCGCGCTGACTTGAGACGCCGCCTTCATCCTTCAGAGCGTCGACCAGATCCGGTCGTGAACTCTGCCAGGCCGGAACCAAACCAAACACCATGACCGCAAGTAGCGTAGCCATCGCGGTGAAGGCGAGTACGCGAAGGTCCAGGCCCTGGCCCAGCAGCGTCCGCGCAAGGTCGAGTTGGGACTGACTCCTAACTAATCCGTTTACCAACCAGGGTGCAAGCAAAACTCCCGCGGCACCCCCGGCCACGGCGAGCAGCAGACTTTCCATTAACAATTGTCGCGCGACACGCCAGCCACTCGCGCCGAGCGACAAGCGGATTGCCATTTCCTTGCGGCGCGCGACTCCCCGGGCCAGCAGCAGCCCGCCAACGTTGGCGCAGGCAATGAGGAGCACCAGGCCCACGATTGCCATCAGGAGCTTGAGCGGGGACGAAAACCGTTTGCGCAATATTGAAATACCTTTTCCGCCCGGTTCGAACTTGATGTGCTGTTCGCTGAAAGGCAGACCTTTGGTGACAGTACCCGGCGGAGTATTGGCTGATTTAATTTGCTGTGCGAGCAGATCCAATCCTGATTCTGCTTGCGCCTGGCTAACACCTGGCTTCACTCGACCGAGTAGTTGCAGCCAACGGTCTTTGCGATTCTCGATAAACTTCGACTGCGCCAGCTGGGGATGCATTAGAACCGGGATCCAGATTTCGGTAGGTTCCTCGAGCAACATGCCACTGAAATTCGGCGGAGCTATGCCGGCGACGGTGAGAGGGATACCGTTAAGATTAATTGTCTGACCGATTAGGTCTCGACTGGAGTCGAAACGCTTGCGCCAGAAACTATCGCTGACGACCACGAGTGGCTGTGAACCGGCACTCTTGTCCTCTTCGGGCGAGAAGGTGCGTCCGCGTGCTGCGTTAACGCCCAGCACCTCAAAATAATTGCTCGACACATACTCGCTGGCCACACGCTCGACTCGATCATTTACCACCAGTTCTAATTCCGTTCTGCTAAAAGCGAGCAGACCTGAGAGGACCTGGTTTTGCGCTCGGTAGTCGCTAAAGTCAGGATAGGAAAAAGAGTTACTGACGAAGTGGGGACTGACGCTGATGGAATTGATCAGGACCAGGTCCTGAGGCTCCTGCACCGCGAGCGATCTGATTAACAGCTTATCAGTCACACTGAAAATTGCTGTGTTCGCCCCGATGCCCAGTGCCAATGCAAGCACTGCCACGGCGGTGAAACCAGGAGCCTTCAATAGCACTCGGATGCCATAGCGCAGATCCTGCCAGAGATCTGCGATCAGGTTGCTTCTCCTGTTTTCTCCCAAGGCAACTAGCTCCGTGACTACTGGCCGCTCTACCAATTGCAGTTCTTTAGTCAACAAGTCGCTGTCGCTTAACTCGAGAAGAGCCACGCGGGATGCTTCCTCCTCTGTGACTCCGGCACTTAGCAACTCGTCGTAACGATCTTCCAAATGCAGGGCCAGCTCTTCGACGATTTCTGCTTCACGCTCCGGCTCGAGCTTCAGATTCGCAAGTCGCCGTATTATTTCTTTTCGCCACTCAGGCATGGATTTCTCACCTCATGCAGGATTGATCCCTGCCACGCGATCCAACGCGGCAAAGAATTCTTTCCAGGTTTTCCGCTGCTCGACCAGGATCTTCTGCCCCGCTGCGGTCAGCTTGTAAAATCGCCGCCGTCTCTGTCCGGCCTTCTCGACCCAGCGGCCAATAATGAGGCCGCGTTTCTCCAGGCGGTAAAGGAGGGGATAGAGTGAGGCAACGTGAAATTGCAGCACGCCGTCGGAGCGCTGCTCGATTAACTTGGCGATTTCATAGCCGTGGCGGGGCCGGTCCTCGACCAGGGCCAGGATGAGCATTTCCGTGCTGCCCCTTTTCACTTCACGATCCAGCATGGTTTGTATCCATATGTAGCGTTACCATATATCATGACAAATAGTTAGAAAGCAAGGGATCATTGGATCCCACCACTCAACCCGAGCATCAGCCACTCAACTCACAGAACCATTTGCGGGTAGCCAATGGATCCCACGACTCAACCCGAGCGTCAGCCACTCAACTCACAGAACCATTTGCGGTAGCCAATGGATCCCAGTACTCAACCCGAGCGTCAGCCACTCAACCCACAGAACCATTTGCGTAGCCAATGGATCGCAGTACTCAACCCGAGCGTCAGCCACTCAACCCACAGAACCATTTGCGGTAGCCAATGGATCTCAGTACAACCCGCGCGTCAGCGACTCAACCCACAGAACCATTTGCGGTAGCCAATGGATCCCACAATCACAAAGCAGGAGCCACCCGACCCACGATTAGTGTCCATGAAGGCTTAATCAGATCGCTAAGGTAAATGTTTGAGCGGCATGCTTACGTTGGCTACTGCAAATGGTTCTGCGCGTGCGTGGCTTTTTCTCGGGCTGCGTGGCTCCATGCTGTGCCGAGTGCCGGGATCCATTGGCTACCGCAAATGGTTCTGTGTGTTGAGTGGCTGTGTGGCTGGGGTTGAGTGGTTCATGCCCGTGTGGAGTGCTGGGATCCATTGGCTACGCAAATGGTTCTGAGTGTTGAGTGGCTCCCGCTCGGATTGAGTGGCTGATGCTCGGGTTAAGTTTACGATCCATTGGCTACCGAGACTCTTATGAAAATAGAAGCTAGTTGAATCAGATTGACGGCTCTCGTTCTATTTTCATTCGCGGTGGCGAATCGGGATTCATGACCTACTGTGTGAAAACTAAATTGAAACAGTTAGTCTGAGAACCGCGGCGACTGACTACAGAACCAATGACAGTAGCACTCAACTACAGAACAGGAAGCGGTAGCGACCTGGCCGATGCTACAAACTCAAATGTGTTAGTGGTAGAGACGGCCAGGTCGCTACCGCTTCCTGTTCTGTAGTTGAGTGCATACCTCAGAAGATAATGATTCGCAGGCAGTATGGTTTTCACTTTGACCCGACGCTACCGCAAAGGGTTGCGTGCATGCGTGGCTGGGGTTGAGTGGTTCATGCCCGTGGGGAGTGCTGGGATCCATTGGCTACCGCAAATGGTTCTGTGTGTTGAGTGGCTTCCGAACTGGAACCAGTTATATTTTCAAAGGAACTACACACCAGTTAAGGCGTGGAATCTCTACCATGTAGTTCTAATGATCTTCCTTTGCGGAGAATTCTGAGCGCATACTTCCTTACCATCAGCGCTCATGCACTCGCTCTCGGAATTAAGTGAAAGGAAGGTATTGAATGCCCGTCCGACTCATTGTTGTACTCGTTGCGGCAGTGCTCTGGCTGTCAGCAGCACCGTTGCTTATGGCGCAGAAAAAATCTGGCGCCGCCACGATTTCCAGTCTTTGTACCAGCGATAACGCTACGTACACCGCTACGCAGCAGATACTCGCGACGAGAACTTTCGACAGTTCGATACAGCGAATAGCTGTCTTGCTTCGTGCGGCGGATCTTTTGTGGCCCTATCAAGAGGACAAAGCGCGTGCGGCATTCATGGAAGCGTTCGACCTCGCAAGGCAAAATTTTAAAGAAGTCGGAGATGAGGTGCGCCGGACTTCACAAAGCCAATTTGCCGCGCGCATCGAGGTGCCTGATCAGCGCTATAAAGTGATCTCGGCACTTGCTAAAAGAGACCCCGCGGCAGCCCGCAAACTTTCAGACAAAATGCTGCAGGACGAGGCGCGAGAAGCTGCTGAAAAACCCGCAGCTGACGCTGAGGCAAACAGTAAGTCCGCGCAAAAACTACTGACGCTCGCCGCGGGACTCGTTGAGGCGGACTCAGTTAACGCAGTAAACTTCGCTCGCAGCAGCTTACGCTATCAGGCTACGTTCTTCCTGCCGATGTTTTTCTACGAACTCGCAAAGGTAAATAGGCCGGCGGCCGATCAGTTCTATGAGGAGGCCCTTGCTGCTTACGGTTCGGCGTCGATGGACCAGTTTCTCTACCTCTCGTCTTATCCGTTTGGCAATAATCGAGAAGCCGGCGAGATGCCGGGTCATACGTTTTATCGCGTTCCCGAAGGCTTTGCCCCAAACCCTAAATTGCAACGACTGTTTACACAAAGGCTGCTGGCAAGAATCCAGGTTGCACTGCACACACCGGTAGAAGCAGCGGCAGAGTTCCGCTATTCCGCTCCGGCTCAGATGTGGCTTGCTTTGACCCGGCTGGAAAAGCAGATCCAGACTAACCTGCCAGACCTCTCGGATGAGTCAAGCCAGTCAAGAAATAGACTCCTCGCACTACTGACTCCCGCTTCACAACAGCGTGTCAACCGGGCGGTAGACAACGTCAATCAACCGAAAAAGTCTCTCGACGAACAGGTGGAAGCTGCTGAGAAACTCACCGATGTTGCACGTCGGGATCAAGCCTTGACCTTTGCCGTGACTGGGGTGTCCAAGGACGAAACTGTGGAGAAAGTGATCAGTGTAATTGACAAGATTTCAGACGCCAGTATACGGGGCTCGCTTCTCAACTGGTTTTACTACTTCCGGACCCAAGATCTGATCGCAGACAAGAAGCTAAACGAAGCAAGGATGTCAGCTGCCAAAGTTACCGAGCTTGATCAGCGCGCATACTTGTTTTCAAGGATGGCCGAGGAGTCTCTCAAGGAAGCCGAGGACCAAACGGAGGCTCGCGAAATGCTCAACGAGATTGCCGATGCAGCGGCCAAGGCGCCAAAGACAATCGTGTCCGCTCGCGCCTTACTCGCTCTGGCACACCTTTACGCAAAGATTGATGCGAATCGTGGGATCGAAGAATTGGGAAACGCAGTCAGGACTATAAATAGTCTGGAATCACCGGACTTCTCGCTGCAGTTTGTAATGATAGAGATCGAAGGAAAGACGTTCGGGGAGTTACTTTGCGTTTTCAACTCCAGGATTTAATCCTGAAAATGCTTTCCGCGAAATTGGGAAGCTCGACTTCGATGGTTCGCTGGCCCAGGCGACGGCCTTTACGGATAAATCGCTTCGGGCTCTGACGACGCTCGCTGTAATTGAACCCTGCCTCCACCAGACGCCAAAAGCAAAACCGCAGAGAGCCAAACCTTAAGATAGAGTTGATAGGCACAACTATGAAGGACTTGACCATAGAGTTGGACAACCGACCCGGTGCGTTGGCCGAGATGGGCGAGGCGTTGGGCCGCGCCGGGGTGAGCGTCGAGGGCGGAGGAGCGTTCGTCGTGAACGGCGTCGGAGTCGCGCACTTCCTCTTCGTAGACGGAGGCGCTGCCCGGCGAGCGCTCGAAGCAGCCGGCATTCGCGTTGTGGAAGAACGAGAGGTTCTCGTGCAACGACTGAACCAGGCCGAACCGGGTCAGCTCGGCAAGATATCGCGTCTGATGGCCGAGGCTGGGCTCAACATCGAAGTTCTATACAGCGACCATAACCACCAGCTAATACTCGTAGTGAACGACCTCGAGAAAGGGCGAGCGGTTTCGGCGGCGTGGACACGCGCGACCGCGGATTAAAGCATTATTCAAGCCGGCGTTGGTTTCTCAAGCTCTGCAAGGCTTCTCTTAAGTAGCACAGACTTCAGGAACCTCTGATCAAGTCTCCGATAAGCTTTTATTTGTCGATGTCCGATTCTAGTTACTTTCGTGTGATGAGGTCAGTACCACCGCGCGGTAGCGGGTGGGTCCTCCGCCACAGTCGTTCTCGTATCGTATGGACCCACCCGCTACCGCGCGGTGGTACTGACCTCATGACACGAGAGTTAACTGAAGACGATCGCCGACTTAATCAGAGCCTCCTAAAGTTTGAACTCTAACTGCTTGAACGATAACTGCTTCATTAATGTGAGAGTCGCTTTTCCAGATTAAGCACACGCGTGGCTAAGCTTGCATCATCGATCTTCTCAGCCACCGACCGGAAGGAAGCTGTGGCGCCGCGCCATTGCAACTCCTCCACATCTGCAAAGAGTGGCGCGTCGATTCTGAGCGTCGCGAGATCCTTGAAGAGCAGTGCATCCGCGAGATTGTCCTCCTTGAGAATCTCGAGCGGGAAGGCTTCAAGCGGGCCATAACGGTTTATAAGTTGAGCTGCTGTCTTTGGTCCGAAGCCTTTGATTCCCGGATAGCCATCCGCGGCGTCGCCGACGAGAGCGAGGTAGTCAGGGATGAACGCGGGTGCCACCCCGAACTTGATGCGGGTAGCGTTCGCATCGCGAATCAGACCCCTTCTGCCATCCACCTGGACCACGCGCTCTCCCACGACGCATTGCGCCAGGTCCTTGTCTGGAGTCCAGATGCAAACTTTTTCTACGCGCTTATCCAGGGCCGCAAGATGGGCCGCGGAAGCGAGCGCGTCGTCGGCCTCGAGTTCGATCATCGGCCACACGGCGACGCCCATCGCGGTGAGCGCTTCCTCGAGCGGAATGAATTGGGCGCGCAGGACTGGATCAATGCCGGCGCCGGTCTTGTACTGTGGCCACATACCGTTCCGAAACGACTCGATGACGTGATCAGTCGCGACTCCGACATGAGTCGCTCCCTCATCGAGCATCTTTACGACGGAGCGGAGCACGCCCGCCACCGCGCCGTAGGGAGGATCGGTTTTCTTGAAGCGTCGGATTCCGTAGAAGTGACGAAAAAGCTCGTATGTGCCGTCGATTAGGTGAACGATCATTCTGTCCACAGATTACGCAGATTAGTTTACAAACTGCTCAACACTACTCTGTAAAGCCCTAATCTGCGAAATCTGTGGATAGGACTCAAAAAATTACTAAACCTGTCGAATTCTCGTTCCCTAGTTCGACTTGTATGTAGAAAGCCAAATTTCACCGGTCGAGACGTCGGGAAGTTCGGCTCCGAATCAAACAATTAGAAGGAGATATCAATATGCGAGTTATGGTCATTATCAAGGCGGACAAGGACACGGAGGCCGGTATTCTTCCCGACGAGAAACTCCTGACGGAAATGGGACACTTCAACGAGGAGCTAGTGAAAGCCGGCGTGATGCTCGCGGGCGAGGGACTTCATCCAAGCTCAAAGGGCAAACGAGTCAGGTTTTCCGGCGCGAAGCGGTCCGTGATCGACGGCCCATTCGCTGAAACGAAGGAGCTGATCGCAGGCTTCTGGCTGTGGAAGGTGAAATCAATGGATGAGGCAATCGAATGGGTCAAGCGCTGCCCCAACCCGACGGGCGTGGAGGCCGAGGTTGAGATTCGCCAGATCTTCGAAGCTGAGGACTTCGGCGCCGAGTTCACTCCGGAACTCCGTGAGCAGGAGGACCGGCTTCGCGCTCAAATCGAGAAGCAAACGAAATAGTGAACGGATCAACATCCACGATTCCGCAGATTGCATAGCGCACCGGAGCGCAGCGAGCAGTTTCACGCAAAGACGCAAAGGTGGCAAAGGCGCAAAGAAGAATATGCACTGACATTGCGGCTTCGCCCCCTTTGCGTCTTTGCGTGAAACTGCTCGCTGTACTTTAGGCGCACTATGTAATCTCCGGATAGCCGTTCACCTTCGCTTCGGTTTCTCGCCATACCACCATAGACTTTCGTCGGTTCGACTTCCATACTTCTCGAGTAGTTCGTCAATGCGTTTGCTGACCGGAGGATGTCGATTGTCTAGCCTGGCACCGGCAGCAACAAGTGTTTCGATGATCCGAGCGTAAGTATCCGGATCGCCGCCGTGGGCAGCAGACCAGAGCGTTTGCCCCATGACTGTTCCGCCATACATGTTCTTCATCTCCAGCGGGGCGTTGCGTTCCAGGAGCAACTTGAGCGTCTCCAGGTGTCCGCCAATCGCAGCCCAGTGCAGTCCGGTTTGTCCGTCATTACCATGAGCGGCAATGTCGACGCCCATCTCCAGCAGGAACTCAACTACGTCCTTTTGACCATAGCCACAAGCCCTCAAAAACCCGGCAACCACCTCGTCTTTAGTGGCGTTTGTTTTTAGGTTGCGGTCGTTGTCGAAATAACTCTTGACGACATCCAGACGTCCCAATGCAATCGCGCCCTCGAGCGTCAGCCTGGCGCCGCGACTTGCGAGTAACGCTGCCGCCTGCGGACAACCGTTGGCGAGACAGTGGATAACCATACCCGGTCCACCCGGAGCCCCGTCCACGGCTGCTCCGTAATCCAGCAGCTTCTCGATCAGCGTATTTTGCACCCCCGCCCGTTTGGGATGCACACTCGTCGCTACCAATTCGAGAGTCGTACATGCACCGCGGTACACCGTTGCGGTGGCGTCGACTTCGGCACCGGTCTTCAGCAAAATCTCCGCAACCTCGACGGCGTTCTTCGGAGTCTCTTGGCGGTAGCCTTCGACGCCGTTCGCTGCTACATAGTGGAGCAGCGTCGCATTGTGTTCCCGCATCGAACGCGCTCGAATTAACTCGGAATCTTCGCCCAGCAACCGCTCGAGGGTCTGCACGTCGCCACTGATGATGGCATCAGCTGCCGATTCAAAATTCGAAACCGGCGAACTGGCGCTCGTGAGCTCTGTGATGTGTTGAGAGAATTTGGGCCAACTGAGAAAACCGTGTGACCGCGCAATGACGAACTGGGCGTCGGCAAGAGCCCACTTCCCGTCTCCAGTTACTTCTGTTCCGCGTTGACCCCGAAAACCCCCGGCCGTTTCGGCTGTTGATGACAGTTTACTTCGGACAAATTCTTCCACGGGAACAGCCTGGCGATCGATGCGGGTGCGGATCTCAGGCGAAATTGTCAGACTCTGCAATCGCGCGAGTGCTTCCAGCCAGTTCAACACCCAGTCTCCAATTGCATCCAGTGGCGCATTTTGATCATCGGGCGCGCCTGACTTGAACGTCTTTTTGTGTGCGGCCTCCTGCCTGCAGGCCTTCACGAGGCCCTTTGCGAGCTTTTTGTATTGTTCCAGGTTGGGGTGTGGCGGAAGGGGAAGTGCGTCCTGCGGATTGGGAAACATACGAATCTCCTTTCATGGGACCGGCGCTCACATGTGAATGCCAGTCCGTTGATAGTGGGAGTTACCCCGACTATCATTTGTGCCTGGAGTCCGCCCGAGTCAGGCATGCCAGTTAAGGCTGAAAGAAAGTTCGTATCTTTAACGTTTTGTGTACGAAGGTGGGCACGGCCCTTTCCGCGGACTGGATGCGCCCTTTGCGCTGCGGCAGATAATAGGACGGCGGGTAATGAATTTCAATCCACGAATTACGCAGGGACGCAGCGAGGCTGACGCCGCAACAAAATCAGTCATCCTTGAACACGGCTTCGCCGCCCCATGTGAGGCGAGGCCGCGCCCCGCCGCTCAGCAGTCGCGATCAGTCGGGCTTTGCCCCTCGACTCAGGAAATCCGTCGAAAAGGCTCACCTCTGTTCTTTCGAAGGACAATGCCCGAACCAGAGTCTGTCGGGAAAAGAGGTTCGGCTTCTCATTCAGGTCTTCGATTTGTTCGAATTCCTGACAAACCTACCGATTACCCGTTCTGCAATGATCCACTGAGTAAGTCGGAACTGTGACACTAATGTGGCAAGTGATCGATAACGTTGGAAACTAGCTTGAAGCTGAACAGACGAAGACGAGTAGTTAGGCGTCGATCTAGTAATGGCATCCTAATTGCGGATAAGTTCTATTGCGGATAAGTTCTATTAGGAGGAGCCTGAATTTGAGTACTCAAGAATCGCAGAAGCGCGGACTTCGTTCGGAAGCACAGAAAGAGGAACGTGCTCGCGGCGGATATAACCCTATACCGCCGTCGAATCCAGTTGATGGCGCATTTGGAGAACACGCTCCGGACTCGGCTACGGATGAAGACGTGGCTTTGAGGCTCGATGAGAAGGCGCGTCGAAAGACGCGAGCCGCGGCTAAAGAGAGTTGAACAGGATGAGTAGTTGAAAAGGAGGTTTGAATGGAGCAAGGTTTGTACGAAAGCAATGTGGGTAAGGGAACTGGTCGAGGGGCGAATACTATTGGCCTCGTAATCGGTGGCATTGGTGTCGGAGCTCTGTTGATGTTTTTGTTAGATCCGGACAGAGGACGAGGGCGACGCTCAAGGTTGAGTGACCAACTAACAAGCAAAGTGAATCGCTTCGGCAGGTCCGCGGGATCTAAGGTACATGATCTGCGAAACCGTGCTGAGGGTGTGATGCACGAGGTTGGTTTGGTTGGTGAGAAGAAGGATTCAGATAGGACTGCTCGATCATCGTCTGACGGGAGCTATCAGCCCGCCGGACAGAGAATGTAGACCTTTGATGACCCACCGCCACCCTTGGGGTGGGGCTCGTAGCACGTATCTCAATCTGAGAGGGACGATCCACAAACGATCACGAGTTATTTGTGTTCGTGCGTGGATCGTTTCTGTCCCAGCCTACCAAGAGACATGTAGGTAGTGAAACATATGACGGTGGCTTTCCGCCAAACAGCCACATATTGGAACGTTCTTAAGAAGTCCAAGGAGGGTATCGATGAAAGGAACGAAAGAGTCGTCTGCTGACTATCAAAAGTTACGAGAGATGGTCAAAGACATAGATTTTTGCATGTTGACCACGGTCGATGAGAACAACGACTTGCATAGCCGACCGATGTCCCTTAACAGCGAAGTGGATCAAGAGGGCAATCTATGGTTTTTCACGTCCGCTAACTCTCACAAGGTTACTGAAGTCAGCAGAACGCCGAAGTGCAATGTTAGTTTTGCCAACCCCGACGACAATCGCTACGTATCAATCACAGGCACCGCCGAACTGGTTAGAGAGAAGCGAAAGATTGAAGAGTTGTGGAAACCCGAACTCAAGGCGTGGTTTCCCAAAGGCACCGACGAACCTGACCTCGCTCTCCTCCGCGTCGGAATCGAGAAAGCCGAATACTGGGATAATCCATCAAGTAAGGTGGCCCAAGTGGTGAGTTTCGTCTCCGCTATCATCTCAGGTGAGCGCGCGGATTCGGGAGAGAATAAGAAGATTGATCTTCGGTAGCCGAAAACTGACATAGATTTTTAGGGGCGTCCCTCCGTGGGCGCCCCACGTTTCGGAAGGGAACTCCGGGACACAGCTGTAGTCTCGCCACTAACCACTGATCACGGTCCAGTACCACTCCAATGCCCGAAGGACCAGAGGTTCGAAAATATGCCGACGCGGTTGACGGCGTGTTGTCGGGGCGCACGATCCGTTCACTTGAGGCGCGCACCCGCGAGGCGCGGAAATGGCTCGCGACAAACGGTGCTCGTCTGGTCGGGCGGCGTGTGTTGAGTGTGCGTTCGCACGGGAAACATCTGGTCGGACAAATTGACGGTGGGTTTTACTTTCACTCTCACCTGATGATGTGGGGCCGCTGGCTGATATTTGTTCCCGAACCGCCTGCTGACGTTGATCGACGAGAACGTGCGCGTATAACGGTCGATGGTGGCGCTGCCATAATGTATTCAGGTCCTATATTTAATGTAGGCGAGGGTGATCCACGCGGGCGCATTGAGCACCTCCAAACGCTCGGACCTGATGTCTTGCCGTATGACCAGGATTTTGATAGCGCGGAGTTTAAACGGCGTTTACAGCTCCCTGAAAACCGCGATTCAACAATAGGCGCAGCTCTACTAGATCAACGCATCGTTGCCGGTTTGGGAAACTACTTACGCGCCGAAGTGCTGTTTGCATGTGGCTTAAGTCCCTGGACGAAGGTAGGAGCGTTGAAGAAGAGGGAGATGACTTGTTTAAGCCGTACGGTACCGGCACTCGGGCTCCGTTCTTATCTGTTTGGAGCCACAGCGTCCGACAGCGATCGAGAGCGCATGAACACCAATCCTTCCCTCGTCTATCAACCAGGTCGGGAAATGGGTACGCGTCATCTCGTGTTTCGCCGTACCAACCTACCTTGCTTGCGTTGTACCAATCCCATAAAACAGCTCAGACAAACGACAGCGATTGACGGCGACGAGGACCGTTCTCGCATCGTTTACTTCTGCGCCCACTGCCAGCATGTGAGTCCTTCTGGAAGCTAACCAACACCATTTCGAAGGCCTGTACATCTATTCACGGGTTAAGTCGATTACGTAGATGAGGAAAGACATCGAGTCATAGCTCAGGACCGTGAACTGAGCTGTAATACTTTTGAGTTTGAAATCCGTGTAATCTGCGGAATCGGTTGATTCTACGAAGTCCTTTTGGTAAGACCCAACTCTCAATTGGAGGTCCCCTAAATGCAACAGGATCATATGGAAAGGCTATTTAAGACTGTTCAAGTCCTCAGTATCGTCGCGGGCGTGGTAATTAGTGTGCTGAGTTTCAATCAAGCAAGAAAACAGGAAGCCCTGGCGCAACAGGCGGAGGCTGGAAAGCAGCAACTTGAAGCTGCCAAACCCTTCCTTGAATTACGTCAGCGAGTTTATCTTGACGCCGTGAAGCAGGCAGCAATTCTCGCGAATCCGGAAGTTCACTCAAAGGACGAGATCGAAACGGCCAGAAAGCGCTTTCGAGAATTATACGTTGCGGAATTGAGTATGGTTGAAGGAGCAAGCGTGGAGGCAGAAATGGTCAAACTTGCGGACGAAGTTGATCCGGACTTACGAGACCTGACTCCAGCACAAAACGCTGCCTATAACCTTGCACATGTCTTGAGAAATTCACTCGTCACTTCGTGGAACGTGGACGAGAAAATAGTGGACAACCGCCGCTAGTCGTCTGGACGCCAGTTGGTTAATGACCGCCAGTCAACACCGAAGGTGTTCGCAAATTCCGCCCAAGGTTCCTAACCTGAGATGTGATTGAGCCATGGTGAGGTGGCTAAAGTCTGATGTGAGTAACCCTTGCAGGGTTTGGAGAGGTTGTGGCATGAACGGTTTCCCCAGAGTTGACGCAACCCTGGGCTGGAATCTGCGAACACCTTCGGTGTAAAACCGCGGGGCCTCCTGCTGTCTGCCACCTGCCACCCGCCTCCTGCCTCCTTCCCATCAGTGCCATTTCTTGATGCTGGGCCAGAGGGTCTTGAGATCCTGGTTGAGTCCACGGCAGAGAAAGATCTCGTAGTGTTCGTCTCGACGTGAGTAAGGATGATTGGTGCGGCCAACTGGATCTACGGTCTGGAAGTGCTCGCGGTCGCCTTCGCCGTCGCTGCCTAACACGATCACGATCGCCCCGGTGTAATTGCGCGGACCCCAGAGCCAGTAGTTCTGGTGATTGCTGATGGCTTTAGGTAGTCCATACTTTGGACCAAAGAAATCTATCGCGCCTGCCTGGCCATAACTGTTCGCGAAGATAGCGGTCTGCGCACGCTCGTCAGGCGGCAGGCTGTTATAGACTTCTGCTACCGCGCGCGTCATATCCTCCCAACCAAACTCGTCTGCGAAGTATTGCGGGAGCGGCCCAGTATCTTGATTTTCTGTCTTTGAAGGTTCAATGCCGAGGGTCTTTTGATAGCTAACGTAAGTCTCAGGTGAGAGAAGGGGAACGGAAAGGGGAGTGAGTGCAGTGCCGGCGAGAAGAATGAGCGCGACGTAAGCGTAGCGGAGATAGAGAAGCCAGGAGCAGGAGGCAGGAGCAGACGGCAGGTGGACTGATTCAGATTCTGACCTGCCTCCTGCTCCTGCCTCCTGCTTCTTCCTCGCGGTAGCTCTCTCAAACGGGATTCCGCCGGCGGCGAAGAGCATCGGATATGCAGGCATGAGATAGTAGTTCTTGCCTTTCAAGACGATGAACGTCACCAGCATCACAACGTAAGCCCAACCAAGGATACGGTAACGGCCCCGATCGTTCGTGTAGTTTTCAGTGACCTCTGCAGGACCGTCGTCCGCGCCTCGGTTCGCCTTCACCCGTTTCCCTTTTCGCCATTTACCCCATTCCCCTTTGACCCCTTGTTCTCCAACGAACAACCAGAGCAGGCCGCCAGCCCACAGTGGGAAGAGAATCGGATTCATGATTAATGCCTGATCGGCGATGAACGCAACCGGACCGCGCGCGACATCGCGCCCGCTCTCGCGAATGTTGCGCATCAACTCCAGAAAAGGAAAATCGTGCTTCACCAGCCAGAGCAGGTTCGGTAGAAAGATCATTAATGCCGCGAGTGCCCCGAGCCAGATCCATTTACTTTTAAGAAAGCGCCGCTCTGATGTGAGGATTAATCCAACTACTATGCCGAAAGCGAAAAAGATTACCGAGTATTTTGTCTGAAGGCCCACACCAATGATCACACCGAACCATAGCCAATAACTTCCCTTGCCAGTATTGACGGCTCGCACGACGCACCAGGCGGCGCCCATCCAGATCAGCGGCTCAAACGCATTCATTGTGAGCCAATGATGAATGACGAGATAGATGGGAACTACGATCGTGGCCAGTGCGGCGAGAGCTTGAGCAAAGCGGCCGCCGCCCATGTCGCGAGCGAGTTTGCCGGTGAGCCAAACCAGGGCCGCGCCGACGATCGCGGGCAACAATCTCAGACCGAGGAGGGAAGTGCCCAGAACGTGACGAACGAACCACGCAATCAACGCGATCGCTGGCGGCTGGTCCACGTAGCCCCAATCAAGGTGCTCGGCACACGCGAGGTAGTAGAGTTCATCGCGAAATATTCCGTAACGCCCGGCGGTGAGGAGGTGAAGTAATAGTTTGGCGGTTGCGAGATACAGGACGATTGCCGGACTACTCGTCCACTTCCACAGAGATTTTGAACTAGCAGACACTTGCGGATCAATTCGATGCTGGTGAAAGCGCGCGAAGCTTATCCTTGGTGATGTCTTAGAGCAACTCCCTGGTAAAGACCGTGCCCGCGATGTGAGGATTGATGATGAGTTCTAGGTCAGACCTTCGCGGGAACGCGCCTTACAAGACCCATAGAAGCAACCCGGAAACTACATCAGCCGTCTTAGGGCTTTTCTGGGGTTGCGTTGGTCCGGTCGCTACTACTGCAGCGAGCGAGTTCAGCGAATCTTACGGGAACCGGAAAATAGAGGGTGTTTACCAGAATAACAGGCCACATTAGATTATCTCAAGACCAGAAACTTCAATGATCAAAGGGTCTTAAGCATCTTAAGGTTACTAGATTTCGAATTCTGCGAAGCCCAAGCCAGTTTATCTCAGATCCACACGGATAAACGTTGATCAGCGAACCGAGAACACCTTTCCGAACACCGCCAAAGGTCGGGGGCTTGGTGCTAAACGTGTTGAAGATGTTATCGTCCAATCACTACCAGACGTGAACCGTTGCTCGGCCTGGCGCCGATTTTTTTTGGAAGAGAAATGCAATTAACCTTATAAATATAGATCGAACGATAGAAATTCGGCTCGCCCCCAGTCGCTATCGGCCTCTGCCGGTCCAAACATTAACGTCCGCACTTATGGAGTTAGAATGAAGAAACAAAAGTCCTTTCGCCGCCTTGTCACCGGCCTCTGCGTGCTGGCACTCGTGTCCGCTGCCGCCTTCGCACTCTCGCCCCCCGCGTCGGGCCAGCGGCCCCAGCTACAGGAGTCGGCGCGGGTGCAAGTGCGACAGGACCTCGGGAAGGCACTGCACGGCTATGACGAGTTGAGTTTCGACTCGGCGGTCGTCCATAAGCAAGTGCGGGAGACAGGGCAGTTCACGCTCGCCACTTCGCGCGGCAACTTCGAGTTGGCTCTCGAACCCCACGACTTGCGAGCTCCGCACTACCGGGCGGAGGCGTGGGGCAAGGGTGGCGCAGTGCGCGTGCTGGAGCGCGCGCCGGTGCGCACTTACAAGGGCCCGGTGCGCGGGATTGAGGGAGCGCAGGCGCGCTTCACCATTGACGAAGGGACGCTCGAGGGAATAATCATTACGCGGGACGGTCTCTACTTCCTCGAGGCGGCGCGAAGTTTGTCGCCGGCGGCGGCGGCGACTGATTTCGTCTTCTACTCTGCCGCCAGCGTGAAACATGAGCGGAACGGCGAGTGCGGCGTGACGCTAGCTCAAAAGGTCGAGGCAGAGGCGGCGCGGGTGCAGGCCACGCCGGTTGCTGCGACTGGCCCGGCGCAGGCAGAGGTTTTCACACCGGCCTTTGAAGTGGACATCGCGACCGAGGCTGATTTTGAATACTTCACGGCGAAGGGCGCTGACGTGAACGCTACGAACAACGAGATCCTCGGCATCATGAATCAGGTTGACGGCATATACGGCGCGCAGATTGGCCTGCGTTTCAGGGTCGTCTTTTCTCGCGTCTGGACCACGGCGGACGATCCTTACGCCGCAACTGAGCCCGCTGCAGCGCTCACAGAATTGAGGACCTCCTACAACGGCAATCCGCCGCCGAATCTCCCGTCACACGACATCGTGCACCTGTGGACAGGAAGAGATTTGGACGGCGCCACCGTCGGCATCTCCTACCGGATTGGCTTCGAGTGTCCGGCCACAGGCTACGGCTACGGCATCTCGCAGGACGTCCCGGGCAACCGGGCGAGCCTGACCGCCCACGAGATCGGCCACAACTTCGGCGCCTCGCACCCGTCGGACGCGGAACCGGAGTGCGAGGGCACTATCATGGATCCCTCTATGCCGCCGAGCACGGATTTCTGCCAGGTCTCGCGCAACCAGATTATTAACCACGCCGTTGAGAACAGCGCGTGCCTTACGCAGAAAGTCGCGCCTGGGTGCACCTATACGATTTCGCCCACCCTCCAGCAGTTTGGCACAGCGGGCGGGAGCGGTAGCGTGAATGTTACAGCCGGCGCCGGATGTGCCTGGGCGGCAGCCGAAGGTATCCCGTGGGTCGGTGTCACAGCGAATGAGACGGGGACGGGCAACGGCCTTGCGAACTTCTCCGTTGACGCAAACACGGGGGGCCCCCGGCAAGGGCGAGTCGATATTGCGGGGCAGTCGCTTACGATTCAACAATCAGCCTCGGCCAACTGCATGACGACCCCAATTGGCGCTGGGTCGCCAATTAACGGAAGCCTCTCAACATCCGACTGCCGTTCGGGGCAGCCTGACCGTCCCGACGCGTTGATTGACCTCTACACGTTCAGCGGGACGGCGGGGCAGCAGGTGCGCATCGAGATGAACGCGGCGGTCGCGCCGCCAACCGGCATCGACACATATCTATACCTGTTTGGGCCGAGCGGAAACATCGTCGCTCTAAACGACGACATCGTTCCTTTTGAGGACAAGAACTCGCGGGTCCCCGTAAACGGCTTCGTCACACTGCAGGAAACTGGCACCTACACCATCGAGGCGACTTCTTACTTTAACGGCGAGACAGGCGCTTATTCTCTCACGCTGACGGTCATCAATGCGGTCGACGCCGTCGCGTTCAGCAGCGCAACCTATGCGGTCTCCGAAAGCGTCCAGCCCAGCGGGGTCGGGACGGAAGGCGCCGGCTTCGTCACGATCACGGTCACGCGCTCCGGCAACACGTCTGGCGCGGCCAGCGTCGACTTCGCGACCGTGGACGGCACGGCCGAGAGCCGGAAGGACTACACCAAGGCGCTCGGCACACTGCGCTTCGCCGCCAACGACACTGCGGAGAGCTTCACCGTTCTCATCAGCGACGACCGCTTCGTCGAGGCGAACGAGACCATCAACCTGACCTTGAACAACCCGGTGGGGGCGACACTCGGGACGCTCGCCAACGCGGTAATCACGCTCACCAGCGCGAACGACGTTGTCGACGGACCCAGCCCAGTGAAAGACGCGAGCTTCGATGCGGCGTTCTTCGTACGGCAGCACTATCACGACTTTCTCAACCGCGAGCCCGACGTGGATGGCCTCAACTTCTGGGTGGGGCAGACAACCGGCTGCGGCAACCCCAACCTGCTCGTGTGCCGGATCAATGTCTCGGCGGCCTTCTTCCTCTCAATTGAATTTCAGGAAACGGGCTATCTCGTCTATCGCATGTACAAGGCGGCCTACGGGGACATTAACCCTCCGGCGGTACCAGTGGCGGTTCGTCTCGACGAGTTTTTGCGCGACACGCTGGCCGCCAGGCAGGGAGTTGCGGTCGGCGTGGGCAACTGGCGTGAGCAGCTTGAAGCAAACAAGAATGCCCTGGCCGCGGAGTTTGTGACGCGGGAGCGGTTCACCGCTGCGCTCCCCCCTGCGCTCGCGCCGGAGCAATTTGTTGCAGCTTTGAATACGAACGCGGGCGGGTCGCTCTCGCAAGGGAAGCGCGAGGCCCTGGCGGCAGCGTTAATGGATGGGACAATGACGCGGGCGCAGGTCTTGCGGGAGGTGGCGGAGGATCAAACGCTGCGCGACGCGCAGTTCAACCGGGCATTCGTGCTGATGCAATACTTCGGGTATCTGCGGCGAGACCCGGACACGGCACCAGACGGCGACTTTGGGGGTTACAATTTCTGGCTGGGAAAACTCAACCAGTTCGGGGGCAACTTCGTGGAGGCCGAGATGGTAAAGGCCTTTCTCTCTTCGGGGGAGTACACGAGCCGCTTCGGGCAGTAAGTTCACGACATGATGCTTGTCGCGGCTGGCTATGTGTCAGCAATGATTCGTCGTCATTGATTGCGGTAGTCGCACCCGGCGTAGGTACTCTTTTAACGGCCTTGCCGCCCCGATGTAAGGATGCGCAATGCCCTTACAGACTATCGTAGGATTTTGCGCGGCGGCGTCGGCATTGAGTCCGCGTCAAAACTAAGCGCATCGTCGTCGCTTTTAGAACGGCATGCGGTTGCGACCGAATCCTAAATTCAATTTCTCTTAATTACGGTTTAACTCGTCGTGAGTGTTGGATCGCTAACGCTCGCGGGTGTGAGTTGAGCAGGACCTGCTCCCAGTAATCCGTTTCATGAAATATCATTCTGTCTGAGTTTTTTGCAGCCTTAAAGCCCCGATTCAACAAAGCCAACCGACGACGGGCAGAGTCACCGCCTCACATTAGGCGACGAAGCCGTTATGCGCCGCGCAGTTAATCGTGACGGCCGGTCTGCCGTTCCACGATTGGAATATCAAGCACAGGATCTTGACCCTTATCACGGACGACGTTATTCTCTCCGCGGCGTGCAGGCCGCCACCCGTCCGCGGCAGGACTGAGTCCACCTGATCGATAGATGTGACTGCAGGTTCCCATGCGAACCTCCTTTCGCCCGAATCAGCGGACAGCGGGCCATGATCAAAAGGAGGCTCGTCGTGTCCATCTATAGCCGTCAAGATCGTCACCTTCCCGTTCGTCCCAACCTCGATCAGCTAAAACACCAGGCCAAGGAGTTGCTTCGCGATATGCGGCGCGGTGATCCGGCCGCAGTCGAAGAATTCAATCAGTATCACCCTAAACCCGTCATTCTCGCTGAGGTGAAACTTGCCGATGCGCAGCTAGCACTCGCGCGCAGCTATCAGGCACCCAGCTGGCCGCGATTGGTCCAGGCGTGCAAACTCATCGACGCAATATGGCGTGACGATGTCGACGCAGTCCGCGAGTTGGTTGTGAAGAACCCCAACTTGTTGCACGAGAACGCCTGCATTCGCAACAGCAATTGGGGACCACCGATGAGTTATGCTGCCAACCTTGGCCGCGATAAGATCATCATGATGCTCCACGAGCTCGGCGCCACCGACCTTGAGTCGGCAATCGACCGCGCCACTCTTCAGAGCAAGATTAGTACGGCTCGAATGCTGTACCAGATGATGGGTTCCCCGCATCCACCGGCCGATGCTCTGGGTGGACCAGCTTACACGCTGAGCGCGTCGGGCACGGCGCTCATGTTGGAGTTTGGCGCCCAGGTGACTGATGCCGATGGCAAGAGACTCGCGCCGGTGGATGTAGTTCTGGAATCGGATAGCCGCAAGCCATCGGACAAACATCAGATCCTGGAGATGTACGTTCAGCAAGGGCTCGAGCTGCCGGATACCCCGATCATGGCGCTCCATCGCGGACGCATCGATCTGCTCGAGGAACACTGGCGCCGCGATCCGGGTCTCTTACACCGGACGTTCACCCACGAGGAGATCTACCCGCCGGCGTTTGGCTGTCATGACGAAATATTGGCGACCCATGGAACGCCGCTGGGAGGAACGACGCTGCTTCATATGTGCGTCGACTACGATGAAATGGAGATCGCGCGTTGGCTGCTCGAGCGCGGAATGGATGTCGATGCCAGGGCCGCAGTTGATGCGAATGGTTTTGGCGGACATACCGCACTCTTCGGCACCGTTGTGTCGCAACCGAATTTCTGGATGAACTACGGTGGCGGACCGCAGGTCGCGCCGTTCACCGAGTTGCTTCTGGACCCTCGTTGGAATGGGGGCGCCGATCCGAACGTGCGCGCCTCGCTGCGCAAGCAACTGCATCCCGGATATGCTCCTAGATATGACATGACGTTGCATGAGTATCGCGGCGTCACACCGCTTTCATGGGGCAAACGGTTTCACGCCAAGGTCTTCGTCAGCGAGCCGGCAATGCGGCTGATCGAGGAGCGGGGTGGGAAAGAGTAAGAAATTCGGATTTCGGATTGCGGATTTCGAATCTAAAGGCACGGGTGGCGGAGACACCGCAAAAACGAAGTGCCGCTCAAATCCGCAATCCGCAATTCTTCTATTCCCGATACAAAGTATATCCTGTACTTGACATATAGGGACCATTGACGTAAGGTGGGTGTCGAACCGAGTCCAGCTTGCTCTGCTCTCAGCTCCTCTGGGATCTTCCAGATCACCTGATAAATCCACAGCTCAATTATTAAGCAAGCCCAACTTATAAGTTCCCCAGCCAGTCCCCCGGTCCCAGTGCCGGGCGCCTTGTCTCGCAACTGAAAAGCGGAGACAAGGCACCGCACTGCAAGGAGGTAGACTGTCTCGCGCGACTTATAAGGACGAAAAGGAAGACAGATTAGATTATGACGACGAATATCACTCCATTACATGACCGCGTGATTGTGAAGCGCATTGACGAAGGCGAGCAGATTCGCGGAGGCATTATCATCCCAGACACCGCGAAAGAAAAACCCCAGGAAGGCGAAGTAATCGCGGCGGGAGAGTGAAAATACAAGGAAGATGGAACGCGCCAACCACTGGATGTTAAGAAGGGCGACCGGATCCTTTTTGGCAAGTACAGCAGTTCGGAAATCAAGATCGACGGTGAAGACCTGTTGATCATGCGCGAGGCTGAGGTTCTCGGGATCATTACGCGCGCCGGTGTTGCAGTCGGCGGCAAGAAGGGCAAATAGGTCTATGGAGCTTCTAACGCTGTCCCTTACCCCATGCTAGCCGGCTAGCCGCTGGCTCTCAACAGGCGGCATAGCGGTTACCATGCAGTACCAGCGCCTTAGAAGGCAGCGATCGAAAAGCAGGATTAGTCGGAAGTTTTAATGACAGGTTCGAATTGGAGTAAAGATAAAAACTTATGGCAAAGCAAATAACTCATGGTGAAGAGTCTCGGGCGGCAATTCTACGTGGCGTCAACCAACTCGCCGACGCAGTTAAAATCACGCTAGGTCCCAAAGGACGCAACGTTGTTCTTGGTAGATCGTATGGTAGCCCGACAATCACCAAAGACGGTGTGACCGTGGCGAAAGAGATTGACCTAAAAGACCCGACGGAAAACATGGGTGCGCAGATGGTGCGCGAGGTAGCCTCGAGGACCAGCGACGTCGCTGGCGATGGTACAACCACCGCCACCGTGCTGGCGCAGGCGATTTACCGCGAAGGTGTAAAAACCGTCGCCGCGGGTGCAAACCCGATGGCCTTGAAGCGCGGAATCGACAAAGCAGTTGAGCGCGCGACCGCGGCAATTAAGAAGCTTTCCAAGCCGGTCGCCGGCGACATGATTGCGCAGGTTGGTACGATTTCGGCAAACGGCGATGCCACCATCGGCGAACTGATCGCTGAGGCGATGGCAAAGGTCGGGAAAGACGGAGTAATTACCGTCGAAGATGCGAAGACGACGCAGACGGATCTGGAATTTGTCGAAGGAATGCAATTTGATCGCGGCTATTTGTCGCCCTACTTCATCACCGACGCCGAGAAGATGGAAACCGTACTTGAGAATCCCTTCATTCTCCTTAGCGAGAAGAAAATTTCTTCCATGAGAGATTTGCTTCCCATCCTGGAGCAGATCGCCAAGTTGAGTAAGCCGATCCTGATCATCGCGGAAGACGTCGAAGGCGAAGCCCTGGCAACATTGGTAGTTAATAAATTGCGCGGCACGATTAACGTGGCAGCCGTTAAAGCACCAGGCTTTGGCGATCGACGCAAGGAGTTGCTGCAGGACATTGCGATTCTGACCGGCGGCAAAGTCATCAGTGAAGACCTCGGCATCAAACTCGAGAACGTCAAAATCGACGAGCTGGGACGTGCCAAGAAGGTGACGATCAACAAAGACAACACGATCATCATCGACGGCGCCGGCAACACTGACGACTTAAAGGGTCGCGTGAAAGTGTTAAAGGCGCAAATCGAGGATAGCTCATCAGACTACGACCGCGAGAAACTGCAGGAGCGACTGGCGAAACTGGTTGGCGGAGTTGCGGTAATCCGGGTGGGCGCGGCCACTGAAACTGAATTGAAGGAAAAGAAAGCGCGCGTTGAAGACGCTATGAACGCGACTCGCGCCGCGGTTGAAGAAGGTATTGTGGCCGGCGGCGGCGTCGCCCTGATTCGTGCCGCGAAGGCATTGGACAAGTTCATGATCTTCGAAGAGAACGAGGATGGTGAGACGAGTGGCGACCCCGATGAGCAAATTGGCGTCAACATCGTGAAGCGCGCTCTGGAAGAGCCTTTGCGCCAAATCGTACAGAACGCCGGCAAAGAGGGCGCGGTAATAGTAGAAAAAGTTCGGGCCAGCAAAGAACCCAACTTCGGCTACAACGCCGCGACGGAAACTTTTGAGGACCTTGTGGCCGCGGGGATTATCGATCCCGCAAAAGTCACACGTTGCGCATTGCAAAACGCCGCATCAATTGCGGGGTTAATGCTGACAACAGAGGCCCTCATTTCTGAGCTACAGGAAGATGGCAACAAGCCACGGGCACTGCCCGGCGGCATGGATATGTAAATCCCAACGTCCTTAGCAAATTGGGAAGCTACCATGTTCCGCATGCGGCTTCTGTTAACTCCCGAAGGGAAAAAGGTAAGAAACAATGACTACGAAACTTTATGTCGGTAATCTCGCGTTTGAAACTTCAAGCGAAGAACTGAAAACACTGTTCGCCCAGGCGGGCACGGTCGAAAGCGTCTCCTTAATTGAGGACCGCGAAACGGGTCGCTCACGTGGCTTCGGCTTCGTTGAAATGTCAACGAAGGAAGAAGGCGCGGCAGCAATCCAGAAGTTCAACGGTACGGACCTCGGCGGACGTGCTCTGAACGTCAATGAGGCGAAGCCACGCGAAGATCGCGGCGGTGGTGGTGGCGGCGGTCGCAACGGCGGCTCGCGTTACTAACCCATAGTTCGCAAATAATTGCGACTGATAAAAGCCCCCGGTGGAATATTTCACCGGGGGCTTTGTCTTTTGCTAGTGGTTGACGTCGGGAGGTCGTTCAGGTTTTGTGCGGATAGTTCTGGCTGGCTCTAACCGCTGAAAGATTGGAATCCGACATCGTCAAAAACAAGATAAAATCCACGAAATAACACGAACCACCACGAAAAGTCCTTTCCTGAAACTTCCCGTGATTTCGTGATTGTTTCCTTTCTTGATGTGAAGATTTTCAAGTCACAACACCTTCATCACGGGCGAAGCCGAATGCGGGCTGCATTAGTCGGAACCACACTGCAGAGGTTGCACGTATATCGCTAGGAACTCCTCTTGAGTGAACCGTGTTTAGTTCTCTTCCACACCGATGTTCCTAGCCGGAGTCTGAACGTGATGACCGACGCCTCCAAATCAAGGGAACGCGTTCTCCAACTGCCGAGTAAAAAGCCAGCCGTAACGGCGTTCGACGATGAGCTCGCCGGACGGCTTCGCGGTTTCGGGCCGCTGGGAATCCTCGCGATTCTCCTGATCCTCGTGGGTAATGGTCTCTTCGCTCCACTCAGCGCGATTCTGGTTCTGGCATGGGCCTGGCG
>JBHENP010000049.1:0-35122 GCA_046261995.1 Pyrinomonadaceae bacterium | reverse complement strand
GGTTTGGATATACTGCGGTTTCCGAGCCGGGACATTCGTCCCGATCGAAGGAAAGTAACGTCGACCTATATTTGCCCCCAACATATCGGCATTTGCTCCAAGTTTTTTGTCGCCAGGCCAAACTACATGACGAGGGGTTGAGACGTCCCGAAGAAACCATGAGGAAGTTCACAGGAAGTTATTAGGAAAATCATGGCTTTGCTGATCAATCATTTTTATCGGTTTGGAGAATTCAGCCTTGATGCCGACCAGAAAGTCCTGCTGCGCCAAGGCAAGCCCGTGCTTTTGGCGCCGAAGGTTCTTGATACCCTGCTGACTTTGGTTCAACACAGTGGGCGTATCGTTGAAAAGGAAGAGTTGATGACGCGGGTCTGGCCCGATACCTTTGTCGAGGAGTCAAACTTAACCTACAGCATCGGGCAACTGAGAAAGACGCTGGGCGATGACGCGCGCCGCCCTCGCTACATTGAGAACATCCCCAAGCGTGGCTACCGCTTCATCGCAGACGTGGAAGAGGTCTTGAGCGATACGGGCATCGTGAGCAATAAGCTCGCGAGGCGGTTCGAAACGCCTGTTGTGGGGGTGATAGAGAATACGCCAGCGATCCTGGAGACGATCTACGCTGAGCAGGGCGAGGGCCACGTAGTCATCGAAGAACAGCGGAATAGCGAGGCGCGGTCCGGGGTAATTGCGGAAAGGCGTATTGCTTGCATTGCGGTACTGCCTTTCTTGGATATGAGTCCGGACAGAGACCAGGATTATTTCTGTGAAGGGCTCGCTGACGAGCTTATCAATAGCCTTGCCAGCTTGCCTAACCTGCAGGTCGCTTCCAGGACGTCATCCTTTAGATTCAAGTCGACGACGTTGGACATTCGCGAAGTGGGTCGACGATTGAACGTGGACACGGTGCTCGAAGGAAGCGTCAGACAGGCGGGTAGTAACCTTCGTATCACCGCCCAACTGATTAGTGCTGTCAATGGCTACCAACTTTGGTCAGGAAAGTACGACCGCAAACTCGAAGACGTTTTTGCTGTTCAGGAAGACATTGCCCAAAGTACCGTTAGGGCGCTTCAAGTAGTCCTAAGCTCGGCTGATCAACGCGCCCTGCAACGGGTCCGGACGACAACCATAGAAGCCTACGAATATTACCTGCGCGGGCGCCAACTCTTTCACCAGAAGCGGCGCCGGAGCCTTGAATCCGCCAGACAGATGTACCTGAAAGCGATCGGAATCGATGATCACTTTGGTGCCGCCTATGCCGCGATGGCCGACTGTTCCTCTTTTCTCTATATCGATTGGGGAGGTCTGGAATCCGATCTTGTTGATGCCGACCGGGCAAGTTCGAAAGCTGTCGAGATCGACCCCACTTTGCCGCAAGCGCACGCCTCAAGGGGAGTCGTCCTTGCGCAGAGGGGCCAGTATTCGGAAGCGGAAGCGGAGTTCGAGACTGCGCTGCACCTGAATCCAAAGCTGTATGACGCCTATTACTATTACGCGCGAGCGTGTTTCTCGCAAGGGAAACTCGATCGGGCAGCGGCGTTGTTAGAGCAGGCTGCAGCAGTTCGCCCAGAGAGCTTCGATGCCCTGTCACTGCTGGGCTGCATATACCGGGGGCAGAAGAAAGAACAGTTGCGGAAGGAGACATTCAGCAGGTGTCACGACGCGGCCCAAAATCACCTCGAGTTTTACCCCGGAGATACCAGGGCACTCCTTTTTGGAGCAATTGCGCTCATAGAGGTCGGAGAGACTGAGCGCGGGCTGGAGTGGACGCGGCGAGCCCTCGAACTCGATTCGCAGGACCCTAGCGTTCTCTACGACGCCGCCTGCGCGTTTTCCGTATCCGGTCAACTTGGGGAAGCAATCACCTGCCTGGAGAAGTCGCTCCCATTTTGCGCTGATCGAAAATGGCTCGACTACGACAGCTATCTCGATCCGTTGCGTAATCTCCCCAGATTTCAGGAGTTGTTGCGCGTCGGCCCCCAATCGGCGCCGCGTCTTTAGACATAAAAACGGAAGCGAATCGACAGACTGACTACCGCAGCTCAACAAGTCCTCGCGGCCCTTCGATGACCGCGATTAGCGCCGGACTCTGGCCAAGTTTCACTTGGAGATCAAGTCCGAGGCCCCGCAACATTCGCCGGACGCCTCGCACGTCGGGGTGCTCCGCTCGCAGGCTAAGTAACATGCCGCCCTTAGCAGCGGTGCGGGCAGGGTGAGGGGAGTCTCCCCAGTTGATGAAGAACGGGACGATACCCTCAGCCACCGGCGCCCAAGGGTCTGTGAACTGCCACGACAGTTGAACCCCGTCCGGTCGCCGCCGGCTCCCGAACTTCACCTCTCCGAGAGGCACGCCCTTGCGGACGGCCTCACGCCTCAATCGTTCGAGGTCACGGCCATTGACGAACCACGCCACAAGCTTGGATTTCTTGAGTTCATCGAGTCCGAAGGGACGAGGCTCTTCGGGCGGCGGCTGTTCCGGGTCGGGGGCCAGTATTTCCAAATAGGTCGTCGGGCTAAGCGCGAGTAGGGCGTTTCTGGTCCCGCGCCCTGGGTGTTGGCCCCCGACGGTCGCCCGGACGCCTAACAGTTTCTCGATCTCCTCAACGCCGCGATTCAAGTCGGGCGTGGCATAGACGAGGTGATCGATTCTCGAAATTAATTTGGCAGATGCTTTCTGCCCAGCACCATTACTTATTGTGGTCGGAGTAAGCACCATCAGGAGCAGCACCGTCCACCGTTTGCAGATTTGAATCTCCCAAATTCCGGCGAGCATTAAGAACATCATCAATCCTCACTGGCTCTTGTACACAGTCTCCATCGGGCCAACTCCCTCAGCCTCCAGGACCGTCTCCTCGTCCCACCACTCCTCATGCCAAGCGTGCGCATGAACAACAAAGTCACGCCCCGCCGCAAAGCGCTGGGCGCGCGACGACTGTAGCGGCTCGCCGATGATAATGAACATCGAACCGCTCAGCACCTTCACGTGCACGTCTTTAGAATGTCGGTGTGCCGCGGCCCGTGCCCCCGCAGGGATCTTAAGCTGATATTTGAAGGGGTCGGGCTGACGGGTATCGCTAACCAAATCGCGGCGGAATCCACCGGGAATGCTTTTGCTAGGTTGCCATTGGTCCGAGCTTGTTTGCGGCGAGTTTCCGTTGGCGGCCTCGGGTTGAGGGCTACCCGCACAGGCCAGGTTGCTGAGGAGAATCAGAGCCAAAAGCGTCGGAGCTGTTACCCGCATGGATTCTTCTTCCATCATCAAATCTAGCCGCCCCACTCTTTTACATTATGAAGGATGCGCGGGATTAGTACCATTAGTAGAAACGACTCTACAAACAATGGACTTATTGGTTTTTGCAAAGCTCCCGCGATCCCTGTCAGCGAAGGCGGCTTTGGCAGAGGCCCTCCGTTCAGCATCTGACTATTTAAAATATCTTCGAGCGTAATGCCGCGATCTATAATGCTGCGATCTATAATGCTGCGATCTAAGGCCATGTAGCCTACTGCGCGCGAAGTCCTAACGCTGCGAAGTTTACTCAGTTCCTCACCGGATGTTGGCATAATGAAGAAGTCCACTCAGCGAATCCGGTATGTGCGTACTACGGATGGAATTCGATTAGCCTGGGCCGAAGCGGGCACAGGACCGGTGATGATCAAGGCCGCGAACTGGTTGACCCACCTCGAGTACGAATGGGAGAGCCCGGTCTGGCGACACTGGATACGTTTCTTCAGCGACAACTTCCGCTACATTCGTTACGACGAGCGCGGGTGCGGGATGACCGACAGAAACGTAGGCGACCTCTCGCTCGAGCGCTGGGTCGCGGACGTGGAGGACATCGTCGCGGCAGCTGATTTGCGGCAGCCGTTCTCCCTCCTGGGCATTTCTCAGGGCGGCGCAATCTGCGTGGCCTACGCCGTGAAGCATCCGGAGCGCGTCTCAAAACTCGTGCTTTACGGCGGATACACGCGGGGGCCGTTTCGACGCGGCGACCCCGACCGGGCGAGCTTCTACCAGGCGATGATTGATCTCGTTCGTCTGGAATGGGGAAGCGATAACCCTACCTTCCGCCAAGTCTTCACCTCGCGCTTTATCCCTGGCGGCACTGACGAACAGCTAGACTGGTACAACGACCTCTGCCGGAAGACTTTGACGCCGGAGATCGCCGCCCGACTGCTCGAGTCGCGGGCTATGATTGACGTGACGTCGCTGCTCGGAAAGGTGCGTGCACCCACGCTGGTGTTGCACGCGCGCGGCGATGCCGTCGTTCCGATTGCAGAAGGACAAATCCTCGCCGCAGGGATTCCGGGTGCACAGTTCATCGAATTGGATTCGAACAACCACATCCTTTTGGAACATGAGCCGGCGTGGGAACGCTTCTGCGACGAGGTGCTTGAGTTCATGGGACTCAAGGGCTCCGCCCGCGGCGAGGACCCCGTCTTCTCCTCCCTTTCACCGCGGGAGCGAGAGGTGCTAACGCTGATCACGGAGGGCCTCGGCAACGCGCAGATCGCGGAACGTCTCTCGATCAGCGAGAAGACGGTCCGCAATCACGTCTCGAATCTCTTCGACAAGCTCGGCGTGTGGACGCGTGCCCAAGCCATCGTCTTCGCCATCGACCGCGGTTTCAAGAGTTGATGGCTATCCGAAACTATTCACCTAAAGAGTCTTGATCGGAGAGGGAGCTAAGACGCCGTGTGTCGTCGTAAGTCGAAACGAGTTCCGCAACGGAGTTAACTGCGTTGCGTTGGCCATCGTTGAGTAAGAGTGCTTGTAAATTATTGAAAGTTGACACCGCGCTTGGTTCGCCTCGCTGATTCCTACAGATGCCCCATCTCGCAAGTAAATCCAGTTGGATGAAAAGACCTCGTTATGCGGCGACTGGACCACGGTGACCTCCGCATTACAAATGGGATAGTGAGAAATTTATGCCCTAAGGATTTACAGTTGGCGAGATCTCGAGAGTTTTGACATTCGTTCACATTCTCTACCGTTGGTTCCCATCTGGTGTGGTTATTTCTGGTCCCGTATTGGCCACTTAAGAAAATGACCAAATCGAGTGTGTTTCGGGTAGTTGATGAGGACGTTAGTTATTGGTGGAGCAGAGGAGGGTCGAACTCCTGGCCTCCGCATTGCGAACGCGGCGCTCTGCCAACTGAGCTACTGCCCCACTTGACTTAGCATATTAGGAAGCGTGAGGTTGAGAGTCAAGCGGGGCCATTTGTCATTTCTGATTTTCCGTTCGCCTTTTCCATTTGGTTCATTTCGTTGTTGAGTTCTTCGTGTCCGTTCGTGTGATTTCAGAGACGTTCTCATCGCTCGGAAAAGAAAACAATTCACGAACTAACACGAAGCATCACGAAACGAGGTTTAAACAAAATGACTTAATGAACCAGAAACAAATGACCTAATGGAAAATGGAAAATGGAAAATGCAAAATAAAGATGGACAGGGGAACAGCCTGTGGTTAAGTAAAGCTCCTTCTACCTCAGTCTTTTCGCCGCTTCCTTGATTGCTTCAGCAAGTTTCACGACATTCTTTCCGCCGCCTTGAGCCAAATCAGGTTTGCCACCACCTCGTCCATCCAGCATTGCACAGGCATCGCGCATCAACGCATTCATGTCACCGGGCGCGTCCGCAGATCGAGCGAAGACCAGGCGCGCAGCATCTTTGTCGCGCGAGCCGAGCAGAGCGATTGTCGCCGGATGACTAATCAGACTGAGCGCAAGTTGTTTCAAAGATTCTGCGTCGCGGTCGTCAAGCACCTCAGCAACGATTCGCACGTTGTCAGGCGCACTGGTTGCTCGGGCAAGTAGCTCTTCCGCTTCAACGCGGGCGGCAATCTCCCCCAGGTTGCGGACACGCCGGTGCAGTTGTTTGTTCTCTTGAAGAATGCGCGCCGCCTGCTCAGGTGCATCATCTCGCCCTGCGCTAAACAGGCCGGCAATGGCCCGCGCGCTCTTATTAGCACGCCGGTAGTCTGCGAGCGCGCGCATGCCCGCAACAAACTCAATGCGCGTCAATCCCTTCGCCCGCTCCCATGAACGCACGGCAAGGATCCCTACCTCACCGGTTTGATAAGCATGCGTCCCGCCGCAGGGAGTGAGATCGAACCCATCTATTTCGATTAACCGTAAGTCGCCTTCGCGTGAGGGCTCTTTGCGAAGTGGCAGTTTCGAGGCTTCCTGTGAGGTTACCTGACTCACGGTAATCACCCGATTCTCCCAAATTACATTGTTGGCTAGTTCCACAGCCCGCTCGATGGTTTCCGGGGTTGGATTGTCCATGTCCACATCTATCTCGCAAGATTCGTCGAGCACGCGAAAGCTGCGAGTTGGTGCGTTGAATAGTTTGATGAAGGCTTGTGAGAGAATGTGTTGGCCGGTATGTTGCTGCATATGGTCCAATCTAGGTAACCAGTCAACTCTACCCTTGACGACAGTACCCACCTCCGGAGCACGTCCTTGAATAACGTGCAACACGCCGTCTTCCGCATCGTCTATACACTCGACCACGCGCAAACCATTAAGGGTGCCAGTATCGCTCGGTTGGCCGCCGCCCGTCGGATAAAACGCCGTGCGATCGAGAGTAACTGCAGTCCACCCGCTGACCCGCTCGCTGTTGGCGATCACTTGCGCCTCGAATTCAATCAGATGAGAGTCCTGATAGTAAAGACGTTCGGTTGCGGGCATGGTGAGTTAATAATGCAACGAACAAATGTATGCAAGCCTTTACATTGCCGATTGGCGATTGGCGATTGGCGATTGTGCGTTTTGCGGATTACTCTAACTAACCACCATCCGAAGAGATGAAGCAGTTGAGCCAGCAGGGTGTGAACCGGTGCGGCATATTTTTAGTTCTGACTTCTGCAATAGTTGGGCCTAGATAGAACGATCCACGAAATCACACTAAACGGCACGAAACAACAACTTTCGTGTTCGTTCGTGTAGTTTAGTGGATCGTCTCTTAGGATCCGCTCCTCAAACTATGGCATTACTGACAATCGGCAATCGGCAATCGGCATATGCTACAGTTCGGTTGCTATGAAAACCCTCTTTCGAAACCTTTCAACTCACGTGTCGCTTGCGGTTTGTCTCCTGGCTGGATTCGCCGTTGTTTCAGGTCAGGAACAGCCACTGAGCTCTATTACTTATCGTCTCTCGATGTCGCGCCCGCAGTCGCATCTCTTCGAAGTGGCTATTGAAGTAGAACTTCCGGAAAGCGTGCCGGAGTCACTCGATTTCCAGATGGCGAAGTGGGCGCCGGGCCGCTATGCCGTGTTTGATTTCGCCAAGAATGTACAAGAGGTCCGGGCGGCTACGGGCATTTGTCCACCCATGACCGGTTGTGACCAGGGGCGTCCGGTGATGAGGGTTGATGATCAGACCTGGCGCGTTCCCACGATGAATAGTCGCACCTTAATGATCACGTACAAGGTCTTCGGAAACGATCTCTCCGGAACTTTCTCCCAACTCGACACGCGTCATGCGAATTTCAATGGTGGGTCCATCTTCATGTACATCGTCAATCACAAGTCTGACCCGGTGAAGTTGGTGATCAATCCGCCGACCGGTTGGCGAATTGTTAATGGCCGAATGGAACAAGCCGATCAGCGCGAGTGGAAGTTTCCAAATTGGGACATCATGATCGACACGCCAACGGAGATTGCTCCCAACTGGAGTCTAGAAGAGTTTCAGGTGCAGGGTAAGAAATACTACGTTATGGCCCACTCTTTCGGCGACGAAGGGGGTAAGCGGGCGGCGTTGGTGCGAGACATTGAAAAGATTGTGCGGGCCGAGACTGCGATGTGGGGTGCGCCGGAATTCGACTCATACACCTTCCTGCTGCATTTTGCCGCCGACGATCGCTCCGGCGATGGGATGGAACATCTAAACTCAACCCAGATCATTCAGCCGGGAGCGCTCGCCGAGCCGGGTGTCTACGAAAGCACGTTAGGCACTGTGGCCCATGAGTTCTTTCATGTCTGGAATGTAAAGCGCTTGCGGCCAATCGAATTCGGCCCTTGGGACTTCACTCGACCCGCAAACACGCGCAGCCTCTGGATCGCCGAAGGCCTCACGAACTACTATGGTCATCTGATGATGAAGCGCGCGGGAATTTGGGATGAGGCGCGGTTCCTGCGTCGAGAAAGCGAAACCATCAACAACATAGAAAATGCTCCTGGAAGCCGGCTGATGAGCGCGGAGGAGTCTTCACTAACGGCACCGTTCATTGATCGGGCAGCACACATCCAGGCTACAAATCTGGCTAACACTTCCATCAGCTATTACCCGAAAGGAGAACTGTTGGGCCTGTCTCTGGATCTCTTAATTAGAGGTAGAACTAACGGCCGGAAGTCGCTCGATGATGTTATGCGGCGGATGTATGACGAGTTCTATCTCAATAGTCCGAATGCTACCTACTATCTGCGAGGCCGCGGCTATCGCGCAGAGGAATTTCAGCGCATTGTGTCGGAGGTTGCGGGAATTGATTTTAGCGATTTCTTTGCGAGATACGTCCGCAGCGTTGAGAGGCCCCCTTACGACGAGGCGCTGAACTATGTAGGCTTGCGCTTGATCCAACAACGGACAAGCGAACATTATGGTGGCATTACGGTAAATGCATGGACCGACCAAGCCGCTATTGTCGCAAGTGTCATTAACGGTTCGGCGGCTGAAGATGCGGGCCTCCAACCTGGCGATGAGATCATCACGATCAACGGGAAAAGAGTTACGAGTAAGGATTGGCTGGGCACGCTCAACCGCCATAAGCGTGGCGATCGTGTGCCGATTTCACTTAAGCGCGATCGCCGGACGCTTCAGACCACACTTGTAATCGGCGCAATGGATCGCTTCGAGTATCGGATTGAAGAAATGAAAGATGCGACTGTCGCGCAGAAAACGCTGCGCTCGGCATGGCTTAAAGGGTAAGACTTGTAGGGATGTCCCTCCGTGGGCACCCCATCACGTTCACGTTTTTGCAAACCAGTGCGATGCTGATGCGATGGGGTGCCCACGGAGGGACACCCCTACAATTTGAGCGTTAGGCAACTATGACTTCGATCGATTCAGGCGCAATCTTGAATGTCATCGGCAGGCTTCCTATTAACTCACCGTCTACTTGGACTGCCACCTCACCTGTCGCTCGCGCTCGTGTCGCGCGAAGAAAGTGAACGTCCCGGCGGCCCGGCGGCATACCACTTCGCAACGCGTGCGAGAGTAGATAGAGATAACGGAGCCGGCTATGCGTTTCGATGATGCAGATCTCGAAATCGGGCTGGTCGATTTGAGCGCGCGGTGTGACAGTCAAATTGCCGCCGTAGCTGGCAGCCTTGCCAATGGTGGCGAAGGTGGCAGTGAACGTTTGTCGCTCAACTTCGATCTCAAAGGGTTTGGGTTTCCAGTCAGCCAGAGAGCTCAGGCCTGAAAACCAAAAAGCTCCCTTACCAAATCGCTTCTTAAGTCCGGGATGCACCCGGCGCACGACTGAGGCGTCGAGCCCGATTCCAGCCATTAAAAGAAAATACCTTTTTGAGCCGCTGGTCTCTTCGACCGCACAACCGACACGAACACGCCGCGTCTTGCCGCGCGCGATCACGCCGGCCGCGCGACGGCAGTCGAGTGGTAATCCAAGTTCGCGAGCGAGCACATTTGCAGTACCGCGTGGCAGTATCCCCAATCGCGTGGTCGTGCCGACCAAGCCTTGCAACGCTTCGTTGATTGTTCCGTCGCCTCCGGCAACGATTACGTCGCTGACACCTTTCCGTTCAGCATCAGAGGCAATCCGAGTAGCATCGCCGGGCCCGGTGGTCGCCACCAACTCGACTTCAAGTCCTTCTGAAGAGAGAAGTGAGTGAATCTCTTCGATCGCCGGCAGTCGGCGCGATGCGTACCGGCCAGTCTTTGGATTTGAAATCAGGATTGCCTTACGAGTGGTCATTGCCGTGTCGGTGGCAAATAGGATGCCGGATCCGCTGCGTACTCACCACTGAACTACAGAAGAGTTGATTAATAGAAAAGGCGCAGGTGGAGGCGACACTTGTCGGATTAATGCGCGCAAGTCGACGCTCTCAGAGTCGGTTTCACGCAAAGACGGATCATTTGACATTCTTCATTGGTTATTTCTCGGATTATTTCGTCGTGCTTCGTGTTGCCTCGTGGATCTTTCGCTTACCCCCGAGCCCAGAACGATCCACGAAATCACACGAACGGAAACATGAACAAGAAGGTAACGATGCCGATCAGAAATGACCAATGAAGAATTTCAAATGAGAAATGTCAAATGACCCGACTTTGCGTGAACTGCCTTTCGTGTTGGCGCTATTCGAGTCGGTAGTTAGGAGCTTCTTTCGTGATGATCACATCGTGGACGTGCGACTCGCGCAGGCCGGCGGTTGTGATGCGAATGAACTGACTCTTATCCTGAAATTCTCTGATGTTGCGACACCCTGTGTAGCCCATTCCCGAACGCAATCCGCCCACCAGTTGCGTCGTCATCTCCGCGATGGTGCCTTTATAGGCAACGCGGCCCTCGATACCCTCAGGAACCAGCTTAGATTCGTTCTCGGCCATCTCCTGAGCATACCTGTCGCGCGAGCCTTCGCGCATCGCCCCGATTGATCCCATGCCCCTGTATGTTTTGAAGGACCGACCCTGGAAGAGAATGACTTCTCCGGGAGCTTCCTCGGTTCCAGCAAACAGGGAACCAATCATTACGATATCGGCGCCCGCGGCGATTGCTTTCGCCACATCCCCGGAGAATTTCACGCCACCATCCGAGATCACGGGAACTCCAGTCCCTTGCGCAGCTCTTACACACGACTGGATCGCAGTAATTTGTGGCACCCCGGCGCCGGTGACTACACGAGTTGTGCAAATCGATCCCGGACCGATGCCGACCTTGATCGCGTCTACTCCCGCCTCAATCAATTCCTGCGCTCCCTCCGCAGTGCCGATATTCCCGGCGACGAGATCTGTGTTCGGATGTCGACGCTTGATCTCATGAACAGCTTCGATTACCCGTGACGAATGACCGTGGGCCGTATCGACTACCAGACAATCGACTCGGGCCATTACCAATTCATCCGCCCGTTCGCGAAAATCGCCGGTTGCTCCGATCGCGGCCGCTACTCGCAGACGGCCGAGGTTATCTTTAGCGGCTGTAGGGTATTTGATTGCCTTCTGAATGTCTTTGACTGTGATTAAGCCCTTGATCCTTTTGTCATCGTCGATCACGAGCAGCTTCTCGATGCGGTGTTTTTGCAGAACCGCCTTTGCTTGTTCCAGTGTAGTGCCGACCGGAACGGTGACCAGGGGCTGTTTGGTCATCACATCGGAAACAGGAATGTCGAACCTCGTTTCAAAGCGCAGGTCACGGTTGGTGATGATTCCGACGAGGTGGCCGTCTTCATCCACCACCGGGACTCCGCTGATGTGGTACGTTTCCATCACCAGCAGCGCTTCGCGCACTGGCCGGTCTGGCCGAATCGTCACTGGATCTACGATCATTCCCGATTCAGATCGTTTGACCCTGTCCACTTCTTCCGCCTGACGCTCAATACTCAAGTTCTTGTGAATGACTCCAATGCCGCCCTGTTGAGCCAAGGCAATGGCGAGCGCAGCTTCGGTTACAGTATCCATCGCCGCGGAGCAGAGCGGGATCTGCAACCTGATATTACGGGTGAACTGTGTAGAGGTGTCAGTTTCAGACGGCAGCACGTCTGAACGCGCAGGCAGCAGGAGGACATCGTCAAAAGTAAGGCCTTCTGGAATGTTAGCTGAGATCATGATGGTGCTTGCTACTCCTTGATGGTTAGATGAAATCTAATAATGAAGATCAGCCACGGTCGCAAACAGGTACTGATGCAGTTTTGCGATCGAGAGGCGTCGCCACTCAACCACAGAACCGAGGAGCGGTAGCGACCGGGTTGGTGCGATAACCTTCAGTTAGGAAACCAAAATTTGTCCTCGGTTGACAGTCGCGCAAATGACCGGTCGCTACCGCTCCTCGGTTCTGTAATTGATCGATATTCCCAGCCAGCGCAAACTGCACCAGTACTGCGAAAACAATACTGCCCGCTACTTCCGCAGCGGGCAGTCGCTTTTAATTCCGGAGTTGGGCGCAGGTGTCGCACAAGCTTCGGCAGTGCGCCTTTCGGCACAAGGCACCGGTGCACACGAATACTATTGCAGGACAGTTTCGTAATCAGCTTTCCAATAACCCAAATCGACGACGCGACCGGAGTCGTCCAGCGTGTTCGCCCGGATTTTAACCAGAGTCACTGATGGCAAAGCCGGGCGACGTGAAACTGCGGAGCGGCCTTGATACCAATGTAGCGCGGCCAGTGCTCCCAAAGTTAATATTCCCAGGATAATTATTGCCAGAACTACAGTCAGAATCGGAGAGCGGGTTGCAGGGGCGTCAGTATAGACCTTCGAAAGCTGGCGCGTGGTTACCACGTCGTCGCCGGTCTCCCCGGATTCGCGCATGTAACGCGAGTAACCTTCGAGCGCCTCTTTCTCGTCATACCCAATGCAGCGCGCATAAGCCCTCACGAAACTCCGGTTGAAGATCCCGCCGGGCAGACGTTTATAGTCGTTTGATTCTATGGCTTCGAGATAGTGAATGGAGATGCGTGTTTCGTCGGAAATTTCTCGTAGCGGAATGCCACGCTCTTCGCGCGTGAGTCGCAACTGTTCACCAATAGTAACTGCCATTACCAATCCGCTTCAGCCCATACGCCTGCTCGGTTGGTTGTAACCTTAACGATGTCACGGCGGAAGAGACCTTTCCATAGCATCGTTCGCTCATGTGTAAGACCAATTAACCCTTAGGCGCAATATACTTGCGATGCTAAACGGTGTCAAACTCATGATACTTCAAAGATGGCGTCTCTTGATTCTTCGCGCCCGCGGTGATAGCTTGACGACAGTAATCCGAATCAGTCGCCTTTAATTTCTACAATAGGAAAAGTGAGGACACAGGAATGCCTTTAGAAGCACTTGGAATGGTGGAAACCAAAGGTTTTGTTGGGGCTGTAGAAGCTGCAGATGCGATGGTGAAAGCTGCCAACGTCACGCTCCTGGGAAAAGAATACATAGGCGCCGGCTACGTCACTATTTTCGTTCGGGGAGACGTGGGAGCAGTAAAAGCCGCGACTGACGCGGGAGCGGCGGCTGCTCGGCGGGTTGGTGAGTTGATCAGCGTCCACGTAATTCCGCGTCCGCACGCAGAGGTCGAGCGAGTTCTTCCGGTTGACGGTAAAACCGGCCTGAGCCCCGATGAGCGTTCGCTGCAGGGTGGTGCGCGAGGGCAGCTAGGACAGGGTGAACAGGGCCGTTCCCTCCAGGCCGGGGCACGGGAAGGAAGTAAAGAGCGAGCCCGATGATTTTAAATTTTTGATTTTAGATTTTCGATTGATGCCGGACCTCGGCAAATCAAAATCACCAATCAAAAATCAAAAATAGTCAGGGGGCGCGTTCGGGAGATTTGTGATGTCAGCAGATAAAGACCTTGTCTCGGTGCAGCAGGCACGTGATCTTGTCGAGGCTGCACACAGGGCACAGTCCGAGGTAGCTCGCTTTGATCAAGCTAAGATTGATCGAATCTGTGAGGCAATGGCCAGGGCCGCACTGCGCGAAGCGGCTCGTCTGGGAGCCATGGCCGTCGAAGAGACCGGTTATGGAGTAGCCGATGACAAGCGAGAGAAGAACCGTTTTGCCGCCGAAGATGTTTGGAATTATTTCCGCGGACTGCGTACTGTCGGCGTGGTGTCAGAGTCGAAAGACGTAGTCGAGATCGCCAGCCCCCGCGGTGTGGTAGCCGGAATCATCCCCTCAACCAATCCCACCTCCACAGCTATTTTCAAAATACTCATTGCAGTCAAATCCCGTAATGCGATCGTGCTGTCGCCACATCCGTCCGCGGCCCGTTGTATTAATGAATCCGCACGGGTGATGCGAGAAGCAGGTATTAAGGAAGGTCTCCCAGCCGAAGCAATCGGGTGCATGACCACCGCTACCATCGAGGGCACCGAAACGCTGATGAAGAGCAAGCAAACTGCCGTGATTCTAGCGACCGGCGGCATCGGTTTGGTTCGCGCTGCCTACTCTTCGGGCAAGCCGGCATTCGGCGTTGGGCCGGGAAATGTTCCGAGTTTTATTGAGCGAACAGCTGATGTGCCCAAGGCGGTACAGGATATTCTGACAGGCAAGTGTTTCGATAACGGAACCATCTGCGCCTCCGAGCAGGCCGTTGTTTGTGACGCGCCCATCGAGAGTGCGGTCCGCGAGCAATTCAAAGCGCAAGGCGGCCATTTTCTTTCCAACTCAGAAGCCGATCAACTGGCGAAGATTGTAACCACGCCGCAGCGCTCATTGAATCCAGCTATAGTGGGACGTTCGGTGGAAGTGATCGCGAAGATAGCAGGACTTAGTGTGCCACCCGGCACTCGCTGCCTAATTGCCGATGTCGGTGGAGTGGGACGCGAGTATCCGCTGTCCATGGAAAAGTTGTCCCCAATTCTCGCTTTTTATGTCGTGGATGGAATACAGCAGGGAACAGAACGAAGCAGGGAAGTACTACAGTATGGGGGGATGGGACACACCGCCGGCCTACACACACGCTCGCGCGAGATTGCAGTCCGAGTAGGGAGCGAACTGCCTGCTTCGCGGATAACAGTCAACACTCCAACGACGCACGGGGCAATTGGATTTTCCACAGGCTTGCCACCATCGATGACGCTGGGTTGCGGTTCGTGGGGCGGAAACGTTACTTCTGACAATGTGTCGCCCCTCCACTTGATGGACATCAAGCGAGTTGCATTCGAAACAAGGCCGGTAAGGAGTAGCCGACCAGCCGTAACGGCCCGGGAGACTGGCCAATCAGCGCAGCCATTGCGTGGTCCGGCTCCCAGCCGTCAACCCGTAGTTTCCTCTAGCGGCGGTAAGATTAATCGGGAAGAAATTGCGGCCATTGTCGATCGATTTCTGGCTGGACGCCGGCCCGAAGAGCTTGAGCAGTCGTCGCCGTCGCCGTCGACATCGGCACGACCGATTGAAGCCGAAGCAGGTAGCATGTATTCCGTTCCAAGTTCAGGTGCTCGAGACATCAGCCGGAAGCAGCCAGACAATGGCGATCGCGTCGGACGCCAGGAGCCGACTTCTGTTGGTCCGTCGACCGCCAGCAATGGCCGTAGGGTGGTGGATTTTGTGAGCGAGGATGATGTGCGCCGTGCAATTCAGAAAGGCGAAAAAATTTACATCAACGCGAAGACAATTATCACGCCGGCCGCCCGAGACATTGGCGAGCCTGCAGAAATTTTTGCGAAAAGTTGAACGGTCAGCGGTCTTTGGTCTTAGGTCTTTGGTTTTTGAGCTTTGTACTTGGTACTTTGTTCTTTGAGCTTAGTACCAAACCTGAAACTCAGACTGAATTCAAGTGCAAAGCACAACGCACAAAGATCAAAGTACAAAGACCAAACTGACCACTGACCACTGACTACTGACAACCACCAAGATCATGTTTCTAGCCAAAGTTGTAGGCACAGTTTGGTCTACCAAAAAATCTCCGGACCTCGAAGGAGTTCGGTTTCTAGTCGTGCATCCCTACGACCTCGACAAGGAACCGACGCGCAACATCGTAGTGGTTGCTGACAGGTTGGGAGCCGGCGCCGGGGAAATGGTTATGTGCGCCTACGGAAAAGCGGCACGCACGGCAATTGGAAACCAGGACATGGCAATAGAAGCCGCGGTAGTCGGCATTGTGGATCGAGTTGATCTTCAAGAGTCAGTTTCCGAAGAAATGCGCGACGCCGCCAAAGAACTAGCCAGAGACAACGGAAGACCGTGAAAGGATTTTTGATTTTTGATTTTTGATTTACGATTTTTGATTTACGATTTTTGATTGCCGATTGGGAGGGCCGTCGAACAATTCTCGCCAAATCAAAAATCAAAAATTGAAAATCAAAAATCAAAATAATGGCGAATGAAGATTTGATTTACCGAATCACCCGGGCGGTCTATAGCCGTTTGGGTGGTGGAGCAGAAGAGGAGGCGGTCGAGCAACTAGTCACGGATATCTACCGCGAAGTCGAACCTTTCCTGAGCACCAACGGCGCTAGTCACGCTACTTCGCAGACGTTCCCCACGACCGGAAGCATCTCGCCGCAATTGCGCGAAGGCTCCTCGGACCGCATGATCATTTCAGTTTTCGGCGTCGACCACCCAGGTATCGTCGCCGCAGTTGCCCAAATACTCGCGGCAGCTGATTGCAGTATCGTGGACATCAATCAAACAGTAGTCCAGGGAAAGTTTGCGATGGTGATCATCGCGGACACCGCCCGCGCGCGGGAAAGTGCGACCGAGTTAAAAGAGCGTTTGAGACTGGAAGGCGAGAAACTTGGAGTCCGCATCTATGCCCAGCGCGAAGACCTGTTTAATGCCATGCACCGGATCTGAGAATTTCGGATTTCGAATTCGGATTTCGAATTTTTCAAAAGACTACTGAGGATGATTTGACTTTCGGTAACCAGGTGTAATCTTCAAATCCGAAATCCGAAATCCGAAATCTTCTTATGCCTGAGCCTCAGATTGCCCGCCGTTGTCGCTCCTGCGGTGTATCCATTCGGGTCCCCGCTAGTTTTTGCCCTCAATGCGGCAACTCTTTAACACCAAAGTCAGACGCAGCCATCGACATTGGAGATACCGAGCCGCTAACGCCCGGCCACGAAAACCTGGATGTAACTGATAAGTCCGCGTTAGCGGAAACCAAACCATTAAACCTTGTACAGACAGTAACCCCGCCGACCCCTTCATCAACTTCCGCCTCCGCGTCCCGTAGGCAGCCCACGCAGGCGACTGTCGGCATGGTGCACCGTACCGGGCCTGCGCCGCGCGAAGTGATTGGAGAGGATGGGCTCAATCGGGTCGAGAAGTTTCGCCAGATTTCCGGCGCTATGATTGACGAAGCTGCGTATGATCCAAGCTTACGATTCGTGCTTGTCGCAGCGGTTTTGTTTGCTTTGTTTCTAGCGCTGTTATTACTGAGCGAATTGATCACGTAGGGTTCCGGGTGTCAGATGTCTGGTGTCGGAGTTCAGAGAATGATTACTCGAATCTAGAATGCTGAACCCTATAATGACCGCGCCCGACCAAATATAGACCCGACACCCGATACCTGGCGCCCGATACCTGACACCCATTTATGGAATATTCACAAGCGGAAATCCTGCAGACTGTGGCGATGACCGAGATGGAGCACCTCGATGTGCGGACGGTTACGTTGGGTTTGAGTCTGCGAGATTGTGCCAGCGAGTCGATCGAGAGGGCGGCGGAGCGCGCCGGAGAAAAGATCAGACGCGTCGCGGACAAGCTGGTTCGCACGGTGGACGAAATTGGCGACGAGATCGGAATTCGGGTTGCCAACAAAAGGATCGCGGTCACACCGGTTTCGATGATCTCGGAAGCCTCTACCGGCAATCCGGTGCAACTGGCTCGCGCAATCGACGAAGCGGCTGAGGTCGTAGGCGTCGATTTCATTGGCGGCTACTCGGCCCTCGTGCACAAGGGTGCAACGCACTCGGAGACTGAATTCCTTAATTCGATTCCGGAGGCCCTGGCCAGCACCGAACGTTTGTGCTCCTCGGTAAATGTGGCGACCACTCGGGCTGGCATCAACATGGACGCGGTGCGGCAAGTCGGAAACATAATAAAAGATGCCGCCGAGCGCACGCGTGAACGGGGAGGAATTGCCTGCGCCAAGTTCGTTTGTTTCGCCAACGCCGTCGAAGACAACCCGTTTATGGCTGGTGCTTTTCACGGTATAGGCGAACCAGAAGCGGTGATAAACGTGGGGGTCTCAGGCCCGGGCGTTGTGAATTATGCAATTAGGCACGCGCCCGCGGATTTACCGCTACAGGAGTTAGCTGAAATCATCAAGAAGCTTTCGTTTAAGCTTTCGCGCGCTGGAGAATTGGTGGGTCGAGAAGCCGCACGCCGGTTGGGTATGCCGTTCGGCATTATCGATCTATCACTCGCACCCACGCCCGTGCCCGGGGATTCAGTAGCCAACATTCTCGAAGCGATGGGTTTTGAGCGAGCGGGCGCTCACGGAACTACAGCTGCACTGGCACTTCTTACCGACGCCGTGAAAAAGGGTGGTGCGATGGCCAGCGGATCGGTCGGCGGCATGAGTGGCGCGTTCATTCCGGTTTCGGAAGATGCCGGTATGATCGAAGCTGTCCAAGCCGGCGCTCTCACGCTGGACAAACTCGAGGCGTGGACGAGTGTATGTTCAGTAGGTATCGACATGGTGGCGGTGCCCGGATCTACTTCGGCAGAAACAATCGCGGCAATCATTGCTGATGAGATGGCCATCGGGGTAATGAACAACAAAACCACCGCCGTTCGCATTATTCCCGTGCCGGGGCGCGAGGTGGGCGAAATGGTCGAGTACGGCGGGCTGCTGGGTAGTGCACCGATAATGGCTGCCAGTCTTTTCTCGTCGGCAGGTTTTATACAGCGCGGCGGACGAATTCCAGCCCCTATTCACTCATTAAGGAATTAGCTAAACGCGATTAGAGTTATGCTATTCTCGCGCCTCGGAGCCGGAGTTCAAACACTAATGCCTGACACTGCTGGAGAGGATCAATCATGGAAGAAGCGCTCGGGATGATTGAATGTAGAGGCATGGTCGCCATGATTGAGGCGGCCGATACGATGGTCAAAGCCGCAAACGTTCAACTCGTTGGGTATGAGAAGATCGACGCCGGTTTGGTGACTGCAATTGTACGCGGCGAGGTGTCGGCCGTGAAAAGTGCGGTTGATGCTGGAGCGGCGGCTGCGAGCCGTGTCGGAGAAGTCGTCGCCACCCATGTCATCCCCAGACCGCACGCGCACGTTGACCAGGGCATACCCGTTCTGCGAACAGGTGATACCACAAGAAAGAAGATTAGTGGCTCGGTGCGCCCAAAGTAAAAGCCAGGTGCCGACCTTTGTCTTGCGTTTGTACGCTCGATCTTCTCGCCCCCGCGAATGACCCTGACTCTTTATCTCCTGCGGCATGGACAAACTGAACTTAGCCGCGAAGACAATTTCTGCGGAGCCGGCTTGGATCCTGAACTAACTCAGCAGGGCTGGGAGATGGCCCGCGCTTTCACTAATGCTTACAGCTCCAAAGCTTGGAGCGCGATCTACTCCAGCAATCTGCGGCGAAGTGTAGGTACGGCCCAACTGCTTTCCGAGGCGCTGAATAAGGAGATTGAAGTGCGCGCGGACTTGAGAGAGATTGCGTATGGTAAGTGGGAAGGAATGACCAAGCAGAGCGTCGCCGAGGACTACCACGACGATTATGTTAGTTGGCTGGCCGACCCGGCATGGCATGCACCAACCGGAGGAGAGTTGGCCGTAATGATCGCTCGTCGTGGCTTACGCGTTATTGAGGAGATCAAGAACCAGTTCGCGGACGGGAATGTCCTGATTGTCTCGCATAAGGCGACGATAAGAATCATTCTCTGTAGCCTTTTAGGTATTGATGTAGGACGGTTTCGCTATCGACTGGTTTGTCCGGTGGGATCGGTCAGCGTTGTTGAATTCACCTCTCACGGGCCATTGCTGCACGCATTGGCCGACCGTTCGCATCTAAGCGCCAGTCTAAGATCTTTACCGGGGACTTAAAGTGTCGACTTGGTACAGTTTTGCCGGGCGGCATCGCAAGCAGTCAACCACAGAACCCAGGAGCGGTTTCGACCGGGTCATTTTTCCTCGGCATTGTTGACGTCTTGTTCGTGGCAGTTCGTGCAATTCGTGGATCGTTCTGATCTCCCGGCCAAGCAAACGATCCATGAATTAACACGAAGCACTACGAAAAGAGTTCCAGAACCATGGCCAAATGAAAAACGTCAAACGACAAAGGAAAAATTACGCGGTCGCCGGGATGACACGAACTAGAACCCTGAACAACCAAAACCTACAACCCTCACTTCGCCCACTCTGGCGGGTCTCCTGCGCGCTGACACTTTTATTCTTAGTTTCTGCGGCAGTTCAAGGCCAGCAGCCTTTCGTCACCGATGACGCCGACGTGACACCCAAAGGCCGTTTTCATTTTGAATTCAGCAACGAATTCGATTTGCTTCAGCGTTCTTCGTTTCCCAGTCTTAAACAAAATACTGCCGACTTTGAGCTCGACTATGGCCTGTTTGAAGGTGTCGAAATAGGACTCGCCGCGCCGATACTGACGATCTTCAACTCAACGGGAACAGGTCCTAATACCGTGACGGGGATTGGGGACATGAATTTGTCAGTGAAGTACAATTTTCACAAAGAGCGCGAGAATTCACGTGTTCCTGCGCTGACCCTCGCATTCAACTTCGAGGTGCCGACAGGCGACACCGAAAGGCAACTGGGATCCGGACTGGCAGATTTTTATATCAACGGTATTTTGCAGAAATCCTTGAATGAGGCGACCAAGTTGCGGCTGAACGGCGGAATCCTGTTTTCCGGAAACGCGGCAACTGGAGTCATCGGACTTAGGAGTCGGGGAACTGTGTATACGGCCGGAGGATCGCTAGTCAGGCAGTTTACGCCAAAGCTGCAACTTGGGGTGGAGCTAACCGGAGCCCGGACAAGTGAACTTCAGCTTGGTAAAGCGCAGCTACAAACCTTGGTCGGTGGAAACTACCAGGTAAGGGATAATCTCTCCTTTGACTTTGCGATTCTGGGCGGCAGATATGCTGCGAGTCCGCGGGCTGGGGTTCAGCTTGGACTATCGATCGACTTCTAAAGCCCAAGCAGCATTTCTGAATGATCACTGAAGAAGCAGCGTTGTTTGCCGAATCCTGGCTTCAGCAGGGATCTTGCAGATTAATCCCTTCAAGTTGATTAAGTCCGCGGCAGCGCCCCTGCGCAGCCATTTCGCAAGGCACGGTTGTTCATATGTCTCCGCGCAAGTCTGCAAAAACAATAGAGCGCACGATCACTGAATCGTTGCAGGAGTACGGGCGCGGAGTGGCAGGTGGGCTAATGTTCAGCCTCCCTCTCTTATACACCAGGGAAGTGTGGCATGCCGGGTTTATAGCTCATCCCTATCGGCTGATAGTCTACGTACTGGCAACTTTCATTTTATTGCTCGGATACAATCGTTATGCAGGCTTGCGCCATGATTCGACTATGACAGAAGTTGCCATCGACTCCGTTGAGGAGATGGGCATCGGCCTCTTGCTTGGCGCCATGGTCCTATTTCTTCTGGGGCGGTTTACTACCGGAAGGCCTCTTATTGAGATTGTGGGAATCATTGTGGTGGGCGCGATGACAGTAGCTATAGGCGTTTCAATCGGGACTGCTCAGCTTGGAGCGGGTGGAAAGGAAGACGAGGGCCTGGGAAAGTCGGGCAAAAACGAAATTCATTTCGGTGGGCAGCTTGTTTTTGCCTTCTGCGGCGCTGTTCTCTTTGCCGCGAACATTGCACCCACGGAGGAGGTCGTTGTCATTGCGAATGAGACGTCATGGGTGAAGTTAATGGGCCTGGTACTTTTCTCGCTGGTGATTGCATTCCTGGTTCTCCACTACAGCGACTTCAAGGGGGCCTCGGACTTTGTTCGAGCGGATCACCCCACTATCATTTTGCTGGGGACCATTCTTACTTACGCAGTTGCGCTAAGCTCTTCGGCGCTGATTATCTGGTTCTTCGGCGGATTTGACGGCGTCGCACTATTTACTGCTCTGGCTCAGACGATAGTGCTCGGCGTACCTGCCACGCTCGGCGCATCTGCGGGAAGGCTTTTGCTGCAATGAAAAAGACAAGGAAGAATTGGTTGGAGTGGGTTGTTTTTGCTCTGGGGCTTATCCTGGTTTCCGCAGCTCTGGGTTATCTCATTTATTCCGGCGCCTCAATGGGCCACGAACCACCCAGTCTTGAGGTTCGCCTCGGAACACCGGAACAACGGCAATTCAATTTTATTGTGCCGGTCACAGTGGTTAATCACGGCGATGAGACAGCTGAGGGAGTGCTAATTGAAGTGGTGATGACGAGCGGCGGTGAAGAGAAAGAGCGCGGGGAACTCGATGTCGCTTTCCTGCCACGCCATGCGACTCGCGAAGGATGGGTAACCTTTGACTTGGATCCTCGTACGGCTCAACTTAAAGCGCGGGTGCTCGGCTATCAAAAACCGTGAGGCGGGTGTCCAGACCGTTGCATATGAGAATTTGGCGTCTACGCTATTTTGAACGCGAAACCCTCAGACATTTACTCCTTCATCTTCCGATCCTCGCCCTTAGCCTCCGCCATCGCCTCCGGCTCTAACTCCTCGGCGCTCTTGTTCAATCTGATGAATACTCCCCAGGCAGCCAGCAGGAACCCTGCCGCGATCCCGATAGTAGCGGCATGCGGCAATCGTGATGGATCAGCATGAGCGAGCTCGAAGACAGTCACCAAACACTCTATCGAAAGCGCTACGACTACAACTACCATAAACCGAGACAAGAATCGCCGGACGCGCGTGGGCGCGCTCACCTGCACTTTTCGCAGCACTTCCTCTTCCAGGATCGTTTGCGCGAGTTCCAGACCTACCACCGCGATGGTCAATAACCCAATACCTTCCAGAACAGAATTGAAACGGCCTCTTAGCGGCAGCGACTCATTGGGGTTGAGTCCATGCCAAAGCTCCAGTGCTGCAAAGACAGTCAATGCAAGACCGCAGCAGATAAACAGGAAGATGATAATTGAGTAACTAACGGCAAAGAGTTTCCGAATAATCTGCAACCCAGGACCGCTCTTTTCAAAGTTGACAGGTGGTATCGGTTTTACTTGAGGCATGTTATTTCGGGTTGGAACCCTCGGTTGACAACCTAGTGTTTTGAAGACAAGTAGATATTAGGCCATGATCGAACGAGAAGCGAATCCAAAGTCACAACACACAGAACCATTGGCTACCGAGACTGTGTGAAAACTAAATTGAAACCGTTAAGTCTGAGAATCGCGTAACACGGCGACTGACTAGAGAACCAATGACAGTATCACTCAACTACAGAACAGGAAGCGGTAGCGACTTGGCCCATGCTACAGACTCAAATGTGTTAGTGTTACTGAGACGGCCAGGTCGCTACCGCTTCCTGTTCTGTAGTTGAGTGCATACCTCAGAAGATAATGATTCGCATCAGTATGGTTTTCACTTTGACCCGATGCTACCGCAAATGGTTCTGTGTGTTGGGTGGCTCTTACTAGGGTTCAGTGGTTCTTCCGGTGGGGAGTGCTGGGATCCATTGGCTACCGCAAATCGTTCCGTGTATTGAGTGATCCTGCTCGGGGTGAGTACTATCCCAGTCCCAACTTACTAGACTTGGCGGATGACGCAGATGCGGTTATCCTGCTCCGACTGACCACTCCCGATATACTGGCTCAGAGCCCAGATTGAACGAAGATTTCTTGATTTAGGCCCAGGCAAGACGACCAGGGCAGCCGCCGAATGCAAGGGATTGAAACATCATGGTGATGTTCTCGCAGCTACGTCGCTGCGATATCACGGACGAACAAGGTGGGCGAGTGAAACTGCTGGACCTGAGCGTTGCTCTTCTAGATTCGGATTACCCTCCTGTCACCAACCTTTTCTTCCTAAACGATAAGAAAAAAAAATACTGGTTGCCGTGGGACCAGGTGCAAAAGATCGACCTGAGGGCCCGCCGAATAAGTGTGAAGGATCTCAAAGCGAGCAAGCGGCTGGTCGCCGGCTCATTAGGAAAGGACGTACTGCTGGGCGAAGGCATCCTGGATGCCATGGTTCTTGATCTGCAGAACCGACGTGCAACCCGAGCCAACGATCTCTCGCTTGAGGGAGACGAGAGCCGGCTGGAGTTGCGAGCTGCCGATACAGGTTTTAGCGGCTTTCTTCGTCGGCTTAGCGGAGGGCGATACGGCCGCATTTCTAAAAGCGCGCTCTATGATTGGAAGTATGTCGAGTTCTTGCGCGGCGATCCCGAGGCGGTTAGGAATGGTGAAGGTTACCACTTACGCGTCGCGCGCCTGCCTCCCGGTGAGATTGCGCGGCTGAGCGATATGCTGCCGTATTTGCATGCCGCCGAGTTGATCACTTTGTTGCCAGATTCGAAGGCGGTGGACGCGCTCGAAGTCTTTTCACCCGAGCGCCAGCTCCAGGTTTTTGAAGAACTCCAGGAGGAACAAGCTTTAGCACTGCTGACTCTTATGGCGCCTGACATAGCCGCTGACCTGGTTGGCAGGCTGCCAACCAAACTTATGCGTCGTTACCTCGAACGTCTGCCTGAAGTTCAGAGCGAACGCCTGATTGATTTATTGCGCTACCCTGAAGACACAGTTGGCGGCATTATGACCAACGATGTGGTTTTCGTCCGTGCCAATCTTACGGTTGCCAAAGCGCGCGCGAAGCTGAAAGAGCCTCTCAAGACACCGGACTTCGTTTTTCTAGTCTACGTAGTGGATAACGAGAAATCGCGCAAGCTACGCGGCCTGATCTCGTTAAGGAACCTCATAACTGCTGATGACGATCAGCCGTTGGAAGAGATTATGGATCCGTACGTGACAACGCTGAACCCTTTTAGTTCCGCCAGAGAGGGTGCCTACCGCGTTATCGACAGTCACATGGCGGCCCTTCCCGTTGTCGGCGACGAAGGACAACTCCTGGGTTTGGTGACAGTCGACGCCGCCATAATACAAGTGGCCCCACCTAGCTGGCTCACGCAGGCGCCGAGGATTTTCTCGTGAGGAAGAAAGGGACGGCCGGCGGCCTTGAGGCGGTCGATGCGCTGGAGGCCAAGGCACTGCCGCTGTCGCCTCGGAGCATTCCGAGCGGATTGCGTCTGAGTATTCGGGGTCGCACCGTCCATCTACGGGGACTGCGCCGTCCTCCGGCAGGAATTCTTCGGTGGCTAGCGATTCTTGGCCCCGGTTTAATTGCTACCTCTGCGGGTAACGACGCTGGTGGTATCGCTACTTATACCCAGGCGGGGGCGAAGTTTGGTTACGAACTGATCTGGGTAATGTTGATTCTTACGGTGTCGTTTGCAGTGGTGCAGGAGATGTGCGCCCGTCTGGGCGCCGCCACAGGCCGCGGTTTGCTCGACCTGATCCGCGAGCGCTTTGGCGTTGGGCGGGCGCTCTTTGCCGTAGTCGTCATCCTGCTTGCCAACGGAGGCGTTACCGTAAGCGAATTCGTGGGCATTGGCGCCGCGATGGAACTATTGGGGGTCAGCAAGTATATCGCGGTGCCGGTGGGGGCAGTCTTAATCTGGTATCTGGTCATTTTTGGATCTTATGCGAAGGTTGAGAAGATCCTGCTGCTCATGACCCTGGTCTTTTTCGCGTATCCGGTGGCCGCGATCATGGCAAAACCAAACTGGGTGGAAGTGGCGCGAGGCGCTTTCGTTCCCACGTTCCGCGCTGATTCCGCGTACCTCTTCCTTGTGGTCGGTTTGCTGGGCACCACCATCACGCCTTACATACAAGTATTCCAACAGAGTTCCCTCGTAGAGCGAGGTGTGGCGCGACGGCACTACGGTCCGGAGCGAATTGACGCCTACGTAGGCGCAATCTTCTCAAACCTGATGTCGATTTCGATGATTATCGCCACCGCCGCAACCTTGTACGTTGCCGGTCATCGAGATATCGAAACAGCCGCTGATGCAGCGCGGGCACTGGAGCCTGTGATGGGCAGTTCGGCGACCGTGCTGTTTGCGATTGGACTCTTGGGCGCGACTCTCCTGGCGGGAGCGGTGTTGCCGCTGGCAACAGCCTACGCTGTTAGCGAAACGTTTGGTGTTCCTAAGGGAGTGAATCTTGATTTCCGTCGCGGCAAGGTTTTCTTTGGTCTTTTCACGGCGTTAATCGTCATCGGAGCCGTGCTGGCGTTGGTTCCCGGGTTACCAGTCATCAAATTGCTCGTGGGAGTACAGGTGCTTAATGGAATTCTGCTCCCGATCATTCTGATATTCATTCTGCTGCTGATCAACGACAAGCAGTTGGCCGCGGAGCTCAAGAACACGCGACGAAATAATGTGCTCGCCTTCGGAACTTTGATTTTGATCACGACTGCGGTGGTGGTGATGCTGGGGAGTCAGGTGATGGAATTCTTTAACATCAAACTTTTCGGCGGATAGACACTAGTTCGTGTTCGTTCGTGTGATTTCGTGGATCGTCGTCTCTCTCACCCCAGCGACGATCCACGAATTAACACGAAGCACCACGAAAAAGATTCAGAAAATGGCCAAAAGAAAAATGTCGCGAATGACAAATGGAAAATGACCCCGGTTCTGTATTCCGTCGTTAGCCGACAAAAGGGCGCGCCTGCACTATGTAGATTCGCCCGCCCATGTATATCCATTCAATATCCTGATCCCTGCCTCCAAAGACGCGCTTAATACCCTGAGCAGCCTTCACCAGTTTGCGAACCATGTCATCTGTCAATACAGCGCGCTCGCCGGAAATCGAGATTTCCTTAACTCCTCCATTTTCATCAAATGTCAGCAAACTGTCTTCAGCCGATCTAGTGAGCACCTGGATTGTGTTTGTTTGCGGACGAAAAATGATTTGTTCGGCCACTCTCTTGCCTTCGACGACCTTGATGCCTAAGCCGCGTTTGGCGCTAATGTAATAAGCACTTTTGTTTTCTCGGTCGTAAGGGTCTGTGGTGAGCATAACGCCCGCGCTGTCCGCGTTGATGCCTTCCTGGAAGAGCACCGCCATGTAGACTTTAGAATGATCGATGCCGGCGCGTTCGCGCGCTTCGTACGCCTCGAAGTTCCACAGCGATGCCCAAACAGTTTTGATGGCTTCAATCAGTTCACGATCGCCTTTGACGTTTGGCACGCTCGAATGCAGCCCGGCGCCACTAAAGTTCGGCAGATCTTCGGTATTTGAAGAGCTGCGCGCAAATAATCCTTTGCCGGCATACTGAGCACGGGTAATACCCAAAATTGTTCGGCTCAACCGATCGTTTACCGCACCCTTCTGGATTCGTTCGCGCAACTCGCTGAGACGAGCGCGCCGGTAAGCCGGGTCATGGACAAACTTCTGATCATTCATCATTGCGTCGATTGGCTCGTCGAGTTTGTTTTCCCGGATAAACTGGTCGTAGTAAAAGAATGGGATTGTGAAGCCATCGGGAATGGTTATACCTTGAAGCCGAGCCCGCATCATTTCACCGAGGTTGGCAGACTTGCCGCCATAGGCGATAACGTCACTGGCACGTTGTTGACGCAGTGATGCAATGCGACTCACGCTTAGATCTGAACGCGGCCTGATCAGGTCAGGGCGTGCAGCCATTCGCTTCTGATACTCCTTCACTTGATCCAGATCGGCGCGTTTGATCGTATAGGTGTCACGCTTAGTTTCGAAAGAGACCCACCAACCGTCATATTCCTTCAAAAGCTGATGCGCATTCTTGATGTAGGCGTTAGGTACACCCCAACCCTTCACAAGCAGATTGATGTGCGACAGTGGCGTGGAAGGCTGGGCGACGATCACGCCGGCAACCGGCGGAAGCTGGATGGGCACTTCATTCAGCACGAGGATTTCGTTGGATCCAATTTCGACGTGGTCGTCCAGCTTCTCGATGATGTGAATCCGCCCCAGGCCGACCGCGAGATTGAGTGGTTCATATTCCTGCTCTTTGGAGATATCACTCTGGAGGACGCGCTCAAGGCCCTCAACACCGGCGGATGCCTCGTCCTGGCGTGATGAGTTTGGCTTGAAAGCCACCGATTTGAAGAAGCTTTTGTTGATGACCTCGGACGCTGTCTTTATCTGAGCGGTGGAAATCAGATCGCCCTCCCAAAATTCAAACGTCCAACGTTGCAAGGGAGTTTGATAGGCGACCGTGCCCAGCATAAAACGACGGTTGGGCTTAAGGTAGTTGTTCTCAAAAAACTCCTGTCCGCGCTCGAGAGAGAGATAAGTGCCATTGATGAAGTCTTTGTGGAAAGGATAACGCGTCGAATTCACATAGTAGATCTTGTTATTGTCCCTGCGGTCGATTACGAAGAGCACGTGTGGTAGCGGGTACGACTTATCGGAATAAACCCGGCCCAGAGAGTCAAATTCAGCTCGCGAAGCAATAGCTGGTAATGAGCGAAGGTTTGATTTAGTGGTCTGAACTTGCTGTGCAACGGCAACAGGGAGGGAAGGTAGCAATGTCAGGGCTATCACTAATGAGGTTTTGGACAAGTTCAAGAGCGACATTTACACAACATTCCGCTCCTAACGGAGTTTGCGGGATTTCTGAAATCCGGCATAAACATTTCGTCCTTGGGGGAACTGAGGCTCAAGGGGTTTTATTAGTCGAAGCTGCCCTGGGACTTCCGGTGGTTGTGCGTGTGGCAGGTTTCGTGGGAGCAGGGGCAGGGGATCCTCCCTTTGGGGCAATACGACCGCCTCGCGTTAGCGCGATTCGCTTATCACGACCTGATGAATCCGCAACCGCGACCCTGATCGCACGATATGAACCGTCACGGGCCTTGTTTGTCGGGTTGTAGGCAACCACGTACTGGGTGCGAAGGTCGCGCACAATCTCATTGGCGATCTGGGGCAGTTCTGATATTGACTGCGGAAAGAACGCGCGACCGCCAGTTTCGGACGCCAATTTGTTTAGCAGGTTGACCGCTTTGTCGCGTGAACTCTTACGGATAAAGCCGCCGTCCCTTTCGAGCTCATTTACGAAACCAATGACGTAGATCTGAACGTCAGCCTCACGCAACCGGGCGAACAATTGTTCCTGCTTGTAAAAACTGACTCGATCTTCGCCGTCGGTCACAACGATTAGCGCCCGCCGGCGCCGGTCGTTGTCATCCCCCTTCTTATATTCTGCGACCCGTTCAGCAGATAGAAAGACAGCATCGATGACAGCAGTTTGGCCTCCCTCTGTGTACATGTTGTCGAGCGCTTCGAGAAGCAGTTCCATATTCGCAGTAAAGTCCTGCATCGTTTCGATCTTGTCGCTACTAATAAACCGAACGAGAAAAGTCTCGTCACCAGGCTTGTTACTGTTGATGATGGTTTTGCCCGCGTCAATCACGCTCTGTAACTGGCTTCGCAGTGAGCCTGAATTGTCTACGGCCAAACCGTAGCTGACCGGAACTTCTTCTCTGGTAAAGAAAGCCAGGGGCTGTTCTACGCCGTCCTCAAAGACGTGGAAGTCGCTCTCTTTGACGTTATCGATTGGCCGATTATTGCGGTCAATTACGCGAACATTCAGGGTGACTAGCTCGGTGTCTACTATAATTTTCTCACCCTCGCCATAATCTTCAGGTGGAGTGGGTGTGGGTTTTGGCTTTAGCTTTGGAGGCGGAGGTGGTTCTCCTAGTTGCGGAGCCGTTCTATCAATCTCAGTTGCGGGTGTCTGCGCCGGTGTGGCCCGCGGTATCGGAGTGGGGGTTGATACCGGGACAGCTGCTGGTCTGGTCTGAATTGAACTGCTCGGGTTTGCGGGAGCAGGGGTGGGTGTCGGCGTTGCCAGCTGGCTACGCCGAGCCCGTGCCTCCTGAATCGCGGCAGCGGAGGTATAATTGGTGCGAATCAGTACTGCGATGGTGAGCGCGAGGGTTAGGACGAGTATCGTGCCGAACCTCGAATTCACGCTGTGATAGTTAAAACTATTCTTCACTAACTATATCCTCACCTGAGAAACGTCCAACAGATGTCGGCGCCTTGCGCCGTTAGTAGTTTAAGGTATTAGCCCAATCGTGCGAAGCGCCCCGCAAGCCCCTTGAAGTTGGGGGCGGAGCGCCGAGTAAGCTTTGTTGCCTACTTCGCGAAAGCTGGGGCAAACAGCGTCGCGAACCACTGCGTCCACTGCGCACACTTAGAAGGATGCCTTTTGAGGGTTAGTGCGTTGCCGAACAGGCTCGAACCAAGTGTTACCGTGCGCCGGGAATTGCGTAGTAACCCTCCTTAGAACGCACAAACAGGCGCGGCAAACCGCGCGGGGGAGTTACCTTCACTTTAATCTTACGCCACTTGCCATCGTTGGAGAAATTGCTTGGTTTGTACCCGATCGAATACTGATGACGTAACTCGAGAGCGATCTGCTCAAAAATGTCGTCCATTTCCAGACCTGAGCGCGGGAAGAAGGCCTTTCCTCCAGAGACGTTGGCCAGCTCATCAAGTATGCTCTGGCCTTCCATTCCCAGGGGGCTGCCAGAATCCCCGCCGCTGAGAATTCCGACGCCATACAAGACCACATCGGATTCTTTCAACAAGCGTCTAAGCTCATTGAAGGTGTACCGGGAATTATTGTCCTGGCCGTCGCTGATTAATAGGAGCGCACGTTTGGGGTGGAGTCCGCGCTGTACCTTTTCCACGCCGAGATAGCAGGCGTCGTAGAGCGCCGTATTGTTTTTCGTTTGCACGAAGGTGAGCTTGTCCAGAACCGCATTGCCATCGCGAGTTCTATCGAGCAGTAGCTGGGCTCGAGAGTTGAAGGCTATGAGGAAATATTCATCCGAGTTATGACTAGTTTGAATAAACTTCGCCAGCGCCTCACGAGCGTTCTTAATCTTCTCGCCGCTCATTGAACCTGATACATCGAAGATGACTCCGACGGAAACTGGCGAATCGTCGTCGCTGAAAAAGGTGATCTCCTGCGGTTGTTTCTCATCGAGTATGGTAAAGGCCTTCTGACTCAGCCCCGACACATAGCGACCGTAAGTATCAGTCACAGTTACCGTCAGGGTGATCAAATCGGTGTTAACGATGACAGGCCCGTCCAGTTCATTACCCATTTTTTGCTGGGGAGTAGGACTGCCCGTTGCGCCGGTTTTCGCCGGTGCTACACCCGTGGTTGGCTTTTGCGCAGCTTGTTCCTGCGCTCCGGTGTTAAAGGAAATCTGGGTGGTAAGACCGAAGAGAAAGGATACTGCTAGCGCGATCCTAAGAGCGCATCTGGCCGGTAACTGCATTTGACCCCCGCTGTTTTTCGTCAAGCACCCGAGACTTGCCAAGAATTGTAGCCTGACCTGAGACTCTGTCAACACAGATGCCGATGAGCCGGGCTGTGATGCCCGAGACGTCGTATTTATAGAGCTTGCCCTGGGGGAACGGCTTGCGTGGGAGACGGTCGCGCGAATTCACTCTATGCTGTCAGTGTTGGCTGCGGGCATTGTAGGACAGGGTGCTGAGCCGCGCAAGAACAAATGACGGCCTGACAGTTTCACGACCTCACGAGGCAAATTGATGGCCTCCCAGGATCAATCTGGAGCGACTTCCACAATGCTGATAGGGGAGTCAATGTTAACTACACGCACCAGCCGGAAGCCGAGGCCTCCAAGAGCTGGCGAAACTCGTCCTCGGTCCGCTCCAGGCCTCCTGTCATTACTAACATGTTCAGATGGATGAATTTTCCAAAATGCGGCTCACGACCCGGCGGGATAACAACGTCCACTAGCATCAGCTCCCCGTGGCTGCTAATAGGATTTGCCGCAGTTTCTTAGAATCGCGGTCGCACCGTCGTTGTAGGCGTGGATAATGATTCTACATCGGGTGCTGAAACTTCTTGCCGCGGGGTGCGTGTAACGTGAGCGCCCACGGTATCCGCATGCCGGCAGGTCGCGCTGGCACCGCGTGTTATACTTTGCTTTCTTATATCCCCGCCCAATTTGAGGCTCGGATCCCAACTGTATGGCTGAGTTTATCTGTCGATTAGGAACGCCCGGGGGCGAGGTGGTGACCCGAACGGTTGACGCGCCCGGTGTGAACGAAGCGCGTGTGCGGCTGGAGCGGGAGGGTTTCCGCGTTTTCAACGTCACTCCACCAAAGACCTCGGGCGTCACGACTTTGACGCGCCTCGGAGGGCGCGGGGCGCAGGCTCGAGTCAAGGCCAACGACTTTCTTCTTTTTAACCAGCAACTGGCAGCGCTTTCTCGTGCCGGCATCCCGATTCTGCAAGCTATCACAATGCTGCGGAAACGGGCGGCGTCCCCGCGGTTGCGGGCGGTCCTTGGTGACGTTGAAGAAAAGATTCGCGGGGGCGCGGCGCTGTCGCAAGCTTTTGCCGCCCAGGGGAATCTGTTTCCCCGTATCTATACCGCATCGATTCTGGCCGGTGAGCGGTCGGGCGCGCTGGATGACGTTCTTAGCCGCTATGTCACGTACATGAGGCGCAACGTCGGCTTGCGCCGCAAGATTCGGGGAGCGCTCGCTTACCCTTTGTTCCTGCTATTTGCTTCGGCTTGCATGGTTACCTTCCTAACCATTTATGTCGTACCCAAAATGTCCGAGCTGTTTTCGGGATTTGGCAGCGAGCTACCAACAGTTACTCAAATCGTAGTAGGACTTTCGAGCTGGCTTTCAGCGAACGTGATTTGGTTTGGGCCGCTGGTTATCGGGGGAGCAGTCGCTTTGTTCGTTTGGTCGCGCACCGCTTCCGGACGGTTGACGATTGATGGCGCCATCCTAAAAATCCCGCTCGTGGGAAGTCTCGCCGTACAGTTGTCGGTGGCCCAAGCCACACGATCGCTAGCCACGCTGCTGGCGGGCGGCATCACTCTGGTGGAATCGTGGGAGATTGCCGCGGAGTCCATCACAAATCGAGAGCTGCGGCGGCGCAGTTCCGCCATCCTGCCTATGATCCGCGAGGGCCGCTCATTTACCGAGAGCCTCGAGGAAGCCGGCTGGCTGCCGATGCTGGCTATTGACATGATCGGAATCGGTGAGCGTTCGGGTAGTTTGCGGGAGATGCTCGATGAAGTAGCAGTCTTCTATGACGCCGAATCGGAGGTGCGTCTCGAACAGTTGACGACCACGCTCGAGCCTGCGATCCTTGTGGTCATGGGTGGGGTCGTCGTCACGATCTTGCTGGCAATCTACCTGCCGATCATCCAGTCTATTTCGGGCGGAGCGGGAGTCACGGGTCCTCGCTGATAATTAGGAAGAGCCGCGACACCACTCAGAGATCCAATATGAAGCAATACACAGAAGCGGATGCAGCCGCGCTCGCCTCGCAAAGTGCCGTAGTTCCTCAGGCCCCCGGCGAGGAGCAGACGCCTGCCCCGGAATTGGACCACCAGCCCCCCGAGGTGCGTGCAGCGAAGGAACTCGCACGTCGTTACCGGCTACAGTTCATTGAATTGCTGCCTAAGGATGAGGAGTCGCCGGTTGATTACGGCCTCTTCAACGAGATTCCGGTTGACCTGATGGTGCGTCACCAATTTTTGCCGCTGAAACGTGACGGCAAAGGTCTGCATTTAGCGATGGCGGATCCGACTGATCTGGATCGCTTGGATGAACTGGCCAACACGCTTCATTCGCGTATTGTTCCGCATGTGGCAACTGCCGGCGCGATCGAAGTAATTTTGCGCCGAGGCGATGCCACGCAGCGTGTGCTGCAGGAGGCGGCGTCAGGATTCCGCATCTCACTGGTTAGGGAGACGGAAACCGGCGAAGAAGTACTGGACCTGGACCGTCTGGCGACTGATTCCGAGATGTCGCCAATCATCAAGCTGGTTGACACGATCATCTACAACGCCATGGAATCGCGGGCCTCCGACATTCACATTGAGACTCGCGATACAGAGGTACAAGTGAAATACCGCATCGATGGTGCGCTCTACGCGAAAGTCGATCCGATTGACCTCGCTTACCACCAGACGTTGATCTCGCGCATCAAGGTAATGTCGGAGTTGGATATTGCCGAGCGGCGAGTGCCGCAGGACGGACGTTTCAGAGTTCGCTACAAAGGCCGCAACGTCGACTTTCGTGTTTCGATTATGCCAACCATCCACGGTGAGGATGCAGTCATTCGTATTCTTGACAAGGAACAGATCAACGAGGCCTTCAAGAATCTCAATTTGGATGTGGTAGGTTTTGCTGAAGAGGATCTGAGGAAGTTTCGTCACTACATCGCCGAACCTTACGGCATGGTGTTGGTGACGGGTCCTACTGGTTCGGGAAAAACCACAACTCTCTACGCCGCTCTCAACGAGATCCGAAATGAAGAAGACAAGATTGTTACTATTGAGGATCCCGTTGAGTATCAGTTGCACGGTATTACTCAAATTCCGGTTAATGAAAAGAAGGGACTGACCTTCGATCGTGGATTGCGTTCAATTTTGCGGCACGACCCCGACAAGATCATGGTGGGCGAGATACGAGACACCGAGACTGCCCAGATAGCCATTCAATCGGCGCTGACCGGTCACCTTGTATTTACTACCGTTCACGCAAACAACGTGATTGACGTGATCGGACGCTTTCTCAACATGGGAGTTGAGCCTTACAACTTCGTATCTTCGCTCAACTGCGTGTTGGCGCAACGGCTGATTCGAATGTTATGTCCTTACTGTAAGCGCGGACATCACGCTACTGAAGTGGAACTGCAAGAGTCAGGCCTCCGACTCGAGGAACATCGTGAAACCATTTTCTTTTTAAACGTGGGCTGCGATGCTTGCAATCACACGGGTTACCGCGGGCGAACCGCAATACATGAGTTGCTCGACCTTTCCGACAATATCCGTGAGATGATTGTGGAGCGGAGACCGGGCTCGGAAGTTCGCAGGGCGGCGGTGGCCGAGGGGCTGACCAGCTTACGCGAATCGGCCTTGAAGAAGGTGCTCGCGGGTGTTTCAACCCTCCATGAAATCAATCGTGTAACCTTCGTTGAAGAAGTCAGCCCGGCCAAATAGCCCGTTTTGTTCAGCACGAAGCTGACAGCCGCCTGAAAGGTAAGACTCTCCGGGTTTTAGGAACTGAATTTTTCGGCTTGCGTTTAACCAAAACGGGTCAGGAACTGTTGCATCTTGACCGCTGGAACGGCATGATTAGGTCGCTTCAGGAGTTCCACCTCCCTAAACAAGTAAGAAAAGAGACTGCTATGAGACTCAAGACCCAGCCAAAACTATTCGTTTCGTTCCTGCTCACCTACTGTTTACTGCTATTGCCTGTTACGGCTTTGGCGAAGAAAGGTGAAAAGAACTTCAAACGCGGAATGCAGCACGAGTCCGCCCAGCAGTGGGAGAAGGCCGCCCAGGAGTTCATGCTGGCCGTTGCTGCCAACCCCTCGGACGCTGAGTACCAGCTTCATTTCCGCCGCGCAAGCTTTAACGCCTCCCAATCGTTCATGCAACAAGGACGTGCGTTGGCAGAGCAGCGTGACTATATTGGAGCCTACAACGC
>JBHENP010000048.1:0-35974 GCA_046261995.1 Pyrinomonadaceae bacterium | reverse complement strand
CCGCCGTAACCAGCGTTGGTGTATTGAAGTTCTGCACATACATGTGTGGAGACCAGCGTTGATACATCTCCGGGTTGGACCAGGGCGTGCCTTTGAACTCCCACTCTACAAACCACAGTTCCTCAGTCGCGCCGTACATGCTGGTTAAGTTGTAAACACCCGCGTGCGAAACGAGTGCTTTAAACTTGAAACGCGGATCGTTGTTATGGCCAAGGATCCAATCGACCATGTACCCGCCGTACGAGGCACCAGCGCCACCGATACTATTCTTGTCCACGTAGCTATTGCGACGCAGCACTTCTGCGACGCCGTTTTTCAGATCAATGAAGACCTTGCCGCCCCAGTCAGCACTGATCTCGTTCACGAACTCCTGGCCATAGCCCAACGAGCCGCGTGGGTTTGGCATGAAGACGACATATCCGGCGTCGGTGAATATCTGAGGATTCCAGCGGTAGCTCCAGCTATTGTTCCAGGCGCTTTGTGGTCCGCCGTGGATCAAAACCACCAGGGGATACTTCCGATTTGGGTCAAAGTTCATGGGCTTCAGCAGGAAGCCGTGAATCTTTTTACCGAGCGCGCCCGTCCACTCCATCTCTTCAGCCCCTTTAAGGGCAGCGCGCGACAGGATTTCCGCGTTTATCCGCGTTAGAGGTGCGAGACCGCTGCCGTCCTGGTCGACCTTGTAGATTTCCGGTGGTGCTGCCAGGGAACTGTGCGCAAAAACAAGCGTCCGCCCGTCGGAAGAGATCTGAAGGTTGGTTGCGTAAGTGTTGTTTAGGATTTTTTGAGGGGTTCCGCCACCCGCAGCGACTTTGTAAACTGGGTGAAGCCCGCGCTCGCCTGCCACGAAGTAAACAGTGGTTCCGTCAGGCGACAACACTGTATCTTCCACGTTTAGATCGAAGTTCCGGACCAGTTCGCTGCTGATGCCTGTCGCCCGGTTGTAACTCATCAGCCGCCAGCGGTCTGCCTCGAACCCGGCGGCCGCTTGCGAACGATAAAGGATGTACTTGCCATCCCTCGTATACATCGGGCTGTCTTCATAGCCACGGTTTCTAAAAGTGATGTTTTTCGAGGGACCACCCACAGTTGGCACGGTGTAGATGTCACTGTTAGTGGAGATTGCTTCAACCTTGTCCGGGTTGCGCAGGTAAGCAAGTTCCCGCGCATCCGGCGAGAACGAATAATCGATATCACCGGCTACGGCGTAGGGCGGTGCGTCGAAATCTCCAGGCGTAAGATCGCGTGCTTCACCGCCTTTGCTGTCGATGATGAAAACGTGAGTGCGCTTGACGTCGCGCCATTCCACCCAATGACGATACAGAAGTCGATCGGTGAGATGAGCCTTTACTTTGCTCTTCGTAGCCTGTTCTTCCTTTTGCCGGTTGCAATCTTCATTTGTACAGTCGGGATAGACCTCTGAGGTAAACGCAATCCATTTTCCGTCAGGCGACCAAACAGGACCTGAGGCGCCGGTGGAGTTTTTAGTTACCTGTTCCTTATCGTCTCCATCCTGATCCATTACCCATATCTGGCCACCAGTGACGTAAGCAATCTTTTTGCCGTCAGGTGACCAACGTGGTCCGGTAGCTGAGCTGTCACCACTTGTCAATCGCTTTATTTCGGCCCCGGTTGCCAGCGGCATGACGTAGATATGCGTCACTGTCCGGTTAGCGTCGAAGTTCACGTCGCCGATGGTGAAGGCGACACTTTTGCCGTCAGGTGAGACCTGCGGATCGCCAACGCGACGCACCTTCAGCAGCTCTGTGATGGTGAATCGGCGAGTGTCTTGCGCAACGCCTATTGAAGTGAAGGCAATCAACAGAACAGAAATCGAGATAACAAAGCGCTTCATAAAAGTCTTCTCCGCTGGATCAGAAATTGTTCGAGGGAAAGCGTTAGTATTATTGCACGTCAGAACGGCGAGCGGTAGCGACGACATGAACCCGGTCGCCCTGACAAGAGAAACGGGTACAATGCCTTAGATGACTCGGCGTATCATTGTTGCCTTATTGAGGTTCGCCATCCGTGTTTACTTTCGGCGCGTCGAAGTCGACGGTCTCGAAAACGTACCACGGAAGAGTCCGGTTATCTTCGTGCTCAATCATCCCAATGCCCTGGTTGATCCGGCCTTCCTGCTTTGCCTGGCGCCGCGTCGCGTTTCCTTTCTGGCGAAGGCGCCGCTATTCAAACTTCCGGTGCTGGGATTCCTGGTTCGGGCCCTTGAAGCGCTGCCAGTCTATCGCCGGCAGGACGAAGGCGAGGATGTTTCTCGTAATCTCGAAACCTTTGCCGCTGCCCGCAAACTACTTGCCAGGGGCGGAACGATTGGTATCTGTCCTGAAGGCGTTTCTCATGACGAACCAAGACTGCGGCCGATCAAGACAGGTGCGGCGCGCATCGCTCTGGGCGCCGTGTCGACTGGCGAAGTCGCGGATCTCAAGATTGTGCCAGCGGGTCTCTACTACACCTCAAAGACGACCTTTCGCAGCGCGGTACTGCTGCACTTCGGAAAGCCTATCGAAGTAATGCGTACTGAGCTGGAAGCAGATGGTAATCCGCCGCGGGTCGCCGTACGAGAACTCTCTGACAAAATTGAGTCTGCGTTGCGCGAAGTGATGCTTGATGCCGAGCATGAGGAAGCGTTGCACACCATCGCGCGGGCCGAAAGGATCTTTTCGGAGGAGGGGAAAGACAAAGAGGAGGACCTCGCGGGTGAGCTACAGCTCCAGCAACGATTTATCAAGGCTTACAAGGTTTTACGCGATCACGCGCCCGAGCGCCTGGCGAGACTGGAAATGCGCATGACCCGCTTCGAAGAAGAGTTGAAACAGGCGGGCGTGGACCCGGACGATTTATCACCACCCAATTCCACACTGGACGTCTTTAGCCACCTGATCAGTCGCGGACTGTTGTTTCTGCTTCTGATAGGGCCCGCGACGATGGGACTCGTGATTCACTATCCTGCCTACCGTCTGGGTGGCTATCTGTCGACCAGATTCTACCAGGACTCCGACGACGTGATCTCAACAATCAAAATCTTATCTGCAATGCTGCTTTTTCCTTTGACGTGGTTGATTGTGGGATTGCTGACGTACAAATTTCTGGGTGGGATAGTTGTCTTTGTTGCGCTCGTAATCGTACCGGCCGCGGGCTACGCCGCGATCCGGTTTTCAGAGGAGCTCGACAAATTCTTCGGAGGATTAAGGGCTTTGGCTTTCTTTTTGCGAAGGAGAAGGTTTTTTGTAAGACTGATTGCTGAACGAAATGCTATTCGGAACGAAATTCTGGCGCTGGGTGACGAAGCCGCAATTGCCACCCAGTGAGCCTGATTGTTTCAAGTTTTGGGAGGGGGAAAGGGGGACATGTAGACGCACGGTTATTTTTTCCGCGCCTTGGAACCGGCCGCACTCTTACCCGCACGCTTCTTGGTTCCAGCAGCGCGCACCGTTCGCCCCTTGCGCCCTTCACTCTGAATCTTTCCGGCGCGCATGAGATTCTCATAGCTTCCTCTCACGACATTTCTTGCAACCTTTGCCTGCTCCGCAAGATCTCGCTCACTCGGCAAATAACTCCCCACCGTCATTACTCCCGACTCAATTAGCCCCGTAAGCCTGTCGGTGATCTGTTTCGTTAGCGACTCTGGACTCTTGCGGTTGACACGTATAGTTGTTTTCACTGGTCTGACCTCCTTGTAATCGATCCGGTTTTTTATTTTCTCTTGGGGGGAGGGAATTTTATGCGGCTGCGAATAAAGTGTCAATACACTTGTGGGCCAGAGGAGGGTTCAACGTCCAGGGTCCAAGGTCCAAAGTCTCTTACCGGGGTGCTGATGCAGTTTGACTTATCGTCGAAAGTCTACTCGCTTACAACCGCGAGCCGTAGCGACCGGATCCAACACTCAGTCTTAAGTAAACCGCATTTAGGTGGCTTGAACTCAGCATCCGGTCGCTACGGCTCGCGGTTCTGTAAGCGAGTGGCACTGCAAGGTTCATAAGACACTATTCAAACTGCACCAGCACCCTAACCGGTATTACTGAGGTCGGAATCTGAGACGTTGGACTTTAGACGTTGGACGTTGGACTTACTTCTTAAGAGCTCCGTACTTCCGCAGTATCTCGAAGGTTCGATCGAGCGGAAGCGCATCGACCGTTCGGCCGCGGCCGGTGATGGTATGGGCGCGAAAGAGCGAATTGTATATGGCTTCTTCGGTAGCCTCGATTACAGCAAGGAATAATGGCGACATTGCATCGTTTGTTAGCGTCTTCAAATTCCGCGCCGCATGCCGATCGACAGGATTACCGGCCGGTCGTATACGGGCGTCGATGGATGTCGAGAAAGCAATTGCGTAGTCGCCACTGCCGTTAGATCCCGCCGACCCAGTCTTTGCCAGTCCCGACATGGCCCTTGCCCCCATCCGTCTGAGGTTACGAGCGTCAACCGGGGCGTCCGTACCAATCACCATGATGATCGAGCCGTCGGCTTCGGCTCGGTTCTTATCTCGAGAAGCAGGGTTGCCGCCTCCGGCCGGGTTGGGGACGGCGAGTTGGTCCTTTAGATAGTACTGCCCGAGCTCCCGGCCAACCGGGGCTCCATTAATTGTGAGAATGCCGCCAAAATTTGATTGCACAAGCACACCAACTGTGGATCCGCCCAAACCCGGGGGCAACTTTCGTGAGGCAGTGCCGATACCACCTTTGAAGCCAAACGCGACGGTGCCTGTCCCTGCGCCCACTGATCCTTCCTCAACTGCTCCGCTCCTGGCACTCTTGATCGCTGCCAGGACATCCTCCCGCGCAATTTGCCGTCCGCGGATGTCGTTGAGATATCCATCGTTGGTTTCCGCGACCAGGGGATTCACAGACTGAACATCTTCATTTCCGGGCAGGCTCAGCATGTAATCCATTAACGCATCGGCAACGCGCGGCACGCTCAGTGTAGAAGTGAGCAGGATTGGAGTTTCGATCTCGCCCAACTCATTCACCTGAGTAGAGCCCATTAGTTTGCCGAAGCCGTTACCCACAAAAACAGCGCCCGGGACCTTCTCGCGAAAAAGATTTCCATTGTGAGGGAGGACTGCAGTAACCCCGGTGCGGATGTTTTCCTGTCGGATAACAGTGGTGTGACCAACCATCACACCCGGGACGTCTGTAATGGCGTTTAGCGGACCGGGGGGCAAGACGCCCACTATGACGCCCGCTTCACGCGCGCGCGGCCGCTGAATATTCTGAGGAGTCAAGGGCGTAGCGGATGGATGAGCCGTTAAGAGCGCCGCCGTAAGGATCGGAATAAGAAGTAGTCCAACAGTACTCAGCCGACGCTTTTTCATCCCGAAGTTAGTTTTGGGCAGAAGCTAGTTGGCAATGAGAGCAATCAATGCAGGAATCGTTAGCCACAACAATCCCTTCACAAGGAAGAAGAGGAACCCCCAGAACCCTAATGTCTTTACCCAGTTCTTTAATCTCATTGCGGATATCCTACTTTCAAGTTTCGGAAGACTCAAGTTTTGGTGAGCATCGAAATCAGGAATGCCTTTGGCGAATTGTGATTCAATTGATTCCAGAAGTTCAGAGTTCAACCTTTAGGTTGCCGCTTGGGATACGGACAACTAAAGCTTGAACTCCAAACTACGCCTACCTATACAACGGTTGATTCCAGAAGTTTAGAGTTCAACCTTTAGGTTGCCGCTTGGGGTAACGGACAAGCTAAAGCTTGAACTCCAAACTACGCCTACTATCCAACGGTTGATTCCAAGAAGTTCAGAGTTCAACCTTTAGGTTGCCGCTTGGGGTACGGACAAGCTAAATCTTGAACTCTAAACTACCGGCACTGGGCGAATGAGAAAGGCCCGGGTATTTTATCTACCTCTCGTACTGATCAATCACTACTCGCGTGTGCACTCAGCACTTTTGGTTCCACCGGCAAGTTGGCTTCTTGCCAAGCATTCCAGCCGCCGGTTAGTGCCCTTGCTTTCGACCAACCCGCTCTCCGAAGTTCCTGCGCCACACGGGCGCTGGTGGCTTCGTTTGGTCAAGCGCAGTAGGCGATGAGCCACGCGTCCTTTCGAAGTTTGAGTTCACTCGCTCGCCGAACTACATCCTCAGGTGGCAAACGAACTGCATCCTTCACTTGAAAGTCGCTGGTTTCAAGGCTCCGCTCAGTTCGTACGTCGAGCATGACAACATGCTCGCCTGATTGCTGTAAGCGGAGCACTGCATTCATAGTGATTCGCTCGGAACCGTTTTCGTCGTTAGGGCCATCGGAACTTTGGTCGTCAAGACTCGGAGCTTCTCTAAGGCCGCGGCTTTCTCCGTCCGGGGCTGGCTGGATTGGAACTAACCCTGTCTGATTAATGCCTGTCTCGCCGGCAGTCAGGGAAGTGGTTCCTGGCGCGCCAAAGTCGCGCGCAACATCTGCGACAAGGGGTTCCTGTTGGGCGCGTCGCCGCGCTGCGCGAGCGAGCAGCATCGGCGAGCCGCCGTGCAGAACCACGGAAATCAAGACTACCAGGCAGCAGATCGCAAACATGCGTTCCGTCCCAGGTATTCCTGCAAATACCGGGAGCAAGATTAAGAGCAGTGAACTAAGTCCACGTGGACCGAACCACGCAATGAGCAGTTGGCCACGCTTATCGACTCTGGATCTATAAAGTGAGAGCAGGTAAACGGGTGGCCGAATCAGTATGATAACTGCGGCGAAAATTAGCGTCGTACCAGTGATTACCGTAAAACCGCTCCAGATCAGGGAAGCGCCGAAGAGTACGAAAGTAAAAAGCAGCATCATCTCGGCAGTGACACCACCGTACTCAAGAAAACAATCGCACAACTCCACGTCGAGTGCGGCTATGGTTAAGCCCGCCGCGAACGCTGCCAGAAAGCCGCTGCCATGTACGGCCTCAGCGGCTGCAAAAGCTGAGAACGCGACCCCCAGGGAGTAGAGCGACTCATAGTCGCGTCTGACGCCAATGCGCTTGCGAATCAGGTCTAATGCGGCAACGGCCAACAACCCCACGGCGACACCGGCGCCTGGCCCAAGAATTAACAGATTAAGACCCATCTTCGCCCAGGCTGCGGCATCGGTCGGAGCTTGTTGTCCCATGAATGCCATGGCCACCAATACAACTGGCAACAGTACGACGTCATTTAATCCGCTCTCCAATTGCAGGGCCTGGCGCGCGTTAGTTGGGATATCGCGGCGACGTAGTAGTCCGCGGAGCAATACTGGGTCCGTTGATGCCAGAGCTGCGCCCAGAATTGCGGCCGCTGGCCAAGACAGACCGAGCAGCCACCAGGCTGACCAGCGTCAAGCTGAGGGTGGCCACGACTTGCAGCGTTTGAGATTCAAGGGTGACATTGATGACCCCGAGTCCAGCAGGGCCCAGGGCGGCACCAATTGCCAGAAACACGGCTACTTGCGGTAATCCGCTTCTCTCAATTAGTCCCGAGAGAAGCGCCGACACGACAATAACGATCCCGATGATCGCCAGTGCAGCTACAAAAGTCTCGGTACTGAAGCCTGTCACTCATCACCTCTAACAGCTGGATATTGAGAAGCGGGAGCTGATGTTATGTTGAATTCGGGTTTTTGCCCAGAGGCTGGCTGAGATAGCGGCGGAAAGACAAAACACTCCTCGAAGTCACACGAAACCTCACGAAAAAGGTAATCCGTTTCGCGTTACTTCGTGTGACCTTTTGGATCGTTTTACTTGTTTGGGTAATCAGGCAGCTTTCCGAAGCGGCGGTCTGGCTGCGGGAATACGTTTGTAGTACCGTCGCAAACCGACCATTTCCATGGCTCGCGGAATCTGGCGATTCTGCATAAACCAGCGCCACACATTCCCGCTACGCATGTTCTCAGCGCTCAAGAGAATGACGCCTACGTTTATTCCAATTACATCCGTATCAACCCACCCGGTATTCGGATTGAACGCATCAACGAAACCATAGCGACCATACACACGGTCGCCAAATTTGTTACGCATGAATTTCAGAGCCGCCAGAGTTACCTCCGGTGTGAACATAAGTGAGCCACCCGGTGCTGAGGGCACAATCGTTCCGTCGATCGACGGATCTCTCGGCGGTCCACCCCACGCTAAATAACCCTTCGCACTATCCGACGCTGTTATGCCCCATGAGTCTGGTCCATACCCGGGAAACTCCCCGGACAAATCGATACAGAATTCTCGATGGGCCAGTGTGGCAGCGATAGAGTTCTCAAAGTAGTCGATCCGATCACCTTTCAATTCCCGCCGATTGCGAAAGTCTACCCATGCGTGCGAATACTGGTGCATGAACAACGGTACGCCGATGGTCGTGAAATACGTATAAGCCTCATATCGGTAGCGGTCACGCCACAAGGCGTACCAGGATGCCGGGGAGATTGGACGTGTAGTGGACCCGATGGCCAGCAAATACAGAATTGCATCCTCGCTGTAGGTGTCCCAACGGGGGCGTAAGAATCCCGTCTCAGGCTTCCAGCCGTGCGACAGAAGCAACGGATGACCGTTGAGCATCCAGCGGAAATCAATACGGTCGTAGATCGTGTTTGCGAGACGTGCGACTTCGGCGTCTTGCCGATAGTATTGCCCGGCGGTTAGTACCCCGGCTACCAACAGGGCCGTATCGATTGAAGAAACTTCGCTCTGCCAACGCCTCTCACCAGTCTTGGCATCGAGCCAATGATAGAACCAGCCGTTTTTGTGAAAGGCACGAGTAGCAAAGAACCGCAGTGTATTGCGCACACGCTCTTTCGCCTGTTCCGTCTTAATCCATTTCCTTTCATCGGCAATACAGAGCGCGGTCAACCCGAATCCTGTGGCAGCAATACTGGCCACATTCAAATGATTTTTATCGAGAGGCGAACCATCCATCCGAGCGCGGTCAGGCACGAGACCCGTGTGCGGATCCGCCTGTTCCCAAAAGTAATTGAACGAACGACGCTCGAGATCCTCAAGAAACAATTCATCCTGCGACGAAGCCCGCGAACCGATCTGTGGAACAGTAATCGGCGCCGCAGGAGCAAGGTGGGTTTGCGAGCCGAGGAGGCAGAAGAGTAAAAGGAGTGTTACTAAACATGCGCGGATCGGCCGGTTGAGAGTTTTACCAGGTGCCGGGCGCATGCTATCTGTGTGGCAATGTGCAGGCATTCGAGTAAATCAAATCAGAACAGGGAGCGGTAGCGACCTGGTCGCCGCGCTACACTCAACACAGACGACATACAACCCTTGAATGTTGAAGGCTGGTCCGGCCGACCAGGTCGCTAAACGCTCCCTGTTCTGACATGAATGGCATCGCCCTCGAGAGAGCCCTCAACAACCTCAGCGAGCAACCAACTGAAAACTTGCCTCGATCAGGTCCTGTGAATTTGGCCCAACCATGACTTTAAAATCCCCTGGCTCGACAACAAACCGCATCTGGCGGTTGTAGAAACCAAGTTGCTCCGGTTTGAGTGCAAACTCTATCCGCCTCTTTTCACCTGGGCCAAGCGTGACGCGCTCGAAACCTTTGAGCTCCTTAACTGGCCGCGACATGCTGGCTACCACGTCTTGAACGTACAGTTGCACCACCTCATCGCCGGCGCGTTTGCCGACGTTCTCAACGTCCACAGTGACCGTTAGCTTGCCGTTTGCCGAAATGCGTGTCGCACTGAGTTGCAAGTTTGTGATCTTGAACTGCGTATAGCTTAACCCGTGACCGAATGGGAAGAGCGGGGTCCAGGGCACATCAAGATACTTGGATGTATATTTTTGTTTGACGTCCGGAGGCCGGCCGGTGTTGAGATAATTGTAATAGAACGGGATCTGGCCCACCGCGCGCGGAAAGGTTACCGGTAATTTTCCTCCCGGATTCACGTCACCGAAGAGCACATCGGCAATTGAGTTGCCCGCCTGCGAGCCCGCGAACCACGTCTCGAGAATCGCGGGCGTGTTTTCCGCGATCCAGTTGATAGTCAGCGGGCGTCCGTTCATCAGCACGACTATTGTCGATTTACCGGTAGCCTGGACCGCCTTTACCAGGTCCAATTGCCGGCCCGGCAGATCAAGCGAAGTACGCGATGCTGCTTCGCCGCTCATTTCCGCTGATTCACCCACGGCCAGGATTACTGCATCCGATTCACTCGCCGCACGAACGGCATCCTCAAAACCGTCAGCTGTCTCACAACCGACCTCGCATCCTTTGGCGTAATTGATTTTTGCCTGAGGCAGTTTTGACTTGAGGCCTTGAAGCAGTGTGATCGCGTCCTCGGCTTTGCCGTCACCGGTCCAGGAACCGATCATGTCTTTCTGGCTGTCTGCCAGTGGACCAATCAAGGCAATGGACCTGACACTCTTAGCTAATGGCAACACGTCTTTCTCATTTTTCAACAGTACTATCGAACGGGCGGCAATCTCTCGCGCCGCCGCAATATTCGCAGGGCTCAAAAGGGCTGCGCGTTCCCGCGCTTCGTCCGCGTAGGGTTTATCGAACAGCCCCAGGCGAAACTTTATACGCAGTATGCGGCGGACGGCCTCATCAATGGTCTGCTGAGTGAGCCTTCGCTGCTTCAGCAGTTCGGCGCCATTTTGGTTATACAGGCGGCTGACCATTTCCATATCCACGCCCGAACTCAGCGCCTCTTGTGCAGCTTCTGCCCCATTTGCGGCCACGCCGTGCTTAATGAGTTCCTCAACCGAGGTGTAGTCGCTAACCACGAATCCATCAAACTTCCACTCCCCTCGCAGAACGTCAGTGAGTGTGAACGGGTTTGCCGAAGTGGGTACCCCGTTCAGACTATTGAAGGCGCTCATGAATGTTCCTACTCCCGCATCGACTGCCGCCTTGAAAGGAGGAAAATAAACTTCGCGCAAGGTTTTTTCCGAGACATCGGTGGTGTTGTAGTCGCGACCGGCTTCGGCCGCGCCATAAGCTACCCAGTGTTTTGCGCACGCCACGATCTTGTCACTGGCGCTGTAGTCCGCTCCCTGGAATCCTTCCACGCGGGCGCGGGCCATCACGGAACCTAGATATGGATCCTCCCCTGAACCTTCAGCAATTCGACCCCAACGAGGGTCTCGCGCGATGTCGACCATCGGCGCGAATGTCCAATGCACGCCGGCGGCCCTTGATTCTGCAGCGGCAATGCTTGCAGCGCGTTTTACCGCCACTGGATCCCAGCTAGCGGTTTCACCCAGCGGTATGGGAAACACGGTGCGGTAGCCGTGAATGACGTCGAAACCAAAGATCATCGGTATCTTCAGACGCGATTGTTCGACCGCAATACGCTGGAGGTCATTCGTGTTTTTCACGCCGCGCACGTTCAGTGTCGAGCCCAACAAACCTTTGCGGACCAATTCCGGCTGGTCATCCTTGAACCGGCCGTCGGCATGGCCGTCGAGCTGTTGCAGTTGTCCGAGTTTTTCCTCGAGTGTCATGCGCGCAAGCAACGCGTTAATCTGCCTCTCGACATCGGCGCGTCGTTGGGAGTGAGAATCAGTCGCCGGGATCGTTAAGCAAGTGGAAACAACCAAAAGGATTATCAGAAAGCGGACGATTTTGTTTGGTTTCATGTCGGCACTCAAGACTTGGATTGAAGCTTCTCTTAGCGTTGACTTAGATAGCAGGAAAATCGAGTGCGATCCACGAAATAACACGAAACATCACTAAAGACTTTCGTGTCGTTCGTGTTGTTTCGTGGATCGTGTGTTTCCGCCGAGCCAATTCTCAATTCGGACACCACTGGAAGTTGGCCGACAAAATTAGTGGGACACGTCAATTGTAATATACTCACACTCCCGGCTTTTTGAACTTCTCAAATTATCTAACGTATCCGTTTCTGGCTGACTGAGACGCGCGGTGAAACTTAAGATTATCAGCCTGGTCCGCTTCCTATTTGCCGCAGCGTTGACGTGTTTATCAGTACACGTGGCGCATCCCATTTCGCAAGTACGCCCCTTACCCCAAAATCGGGTCTCGGACACCGCATCAGTAACCGCCAATTTGCTTGAAGCAGTTTCTTTGCTTCAGGTTGGCAAGGCTGACGAAGCGGAACCCATTCTCAGGCGTGTGATTCTGGCCGCGCCTCGAAATCCGGATGCGCACAACCTGCTGGGAACAATCCTGGACCAACGCGGACAGTTCAAGGAGGCCGAACGCGAATATCGCGAAGCTTTGCGACTTAATGCCCGGCTGCTGGGTCCGCTCGCAAACCTGGGGGTCTTGTTGGCCCGTACCGCACGCTCGCAGGAAGCAATCCAAGCCTTCGAGTCGGTTCTGCGGCGATCTCCCAACCACCCTCAGGCAACACTCAATCTGGGCTTTCAATACGCCGTCCAGCGGGACCACGTCCGCGCTGTTCCGCTGCTGACCCGCGCCATCGACTTGGGCCTTGACAGCTACGAGGTTCGTTACAAGCTCGGTGTCTCCTACTACAATCTAGAAAAGTACGACGAAGCGGTTACCGCTCTGGACCTCGCCTCGACGTTATCGCCCCACACAGCTGACCCGCTCTATTACCTTGGTCTCATTGCGTGGGCGCGTGGTCAGGATGAGAGAGCCGGGGAACTGTGGGAAAAAGCAATCAGTCTGCGTCCCGAGTTCCCCGACGCACAGTTCATGCTCGGTGAAGTACTTAGCAAACACAGGCGTTACGACGCAGCCCAAGGATTCTACAATCGGGCCTTACAACAAGATCCAAGGAAGGCGATCTATTACCTTCGCCTGGGCGGTGTTCACATACTGCAGGGGCGTTTCGAACTCGCGCGCGACGTTTTTCTCAATGCTGCTAAGCGTTTTCCCGAAAGGTCTGACGTTCATTACTTTGTTGGACTCGCGGCACGCGGAATTGGTGACTTCGATTTGGCTCAAGTTTCGTTGGAACTATCGCTCTCGCGTCAGGCTGATAACGTTGACGCCTTAGCGCTGTTGGGCGCAATCCGAGGCGACCGGGCAGATTACCCGCAAGCCGAGCGCCTTTTGCGACGCGCAATCTCTCTGGATAACAAACACTTCAACGCGCACCATGATCTTGGGAGTCTGTTGTTGAGACGCCAACGCTACGCCGAAGCGGTGCCCGTTCTGCGACGTGCCGGGTCCATTAACCCGCGCCATCCTGACGTACACTACAAGCTATTTATGGCCCTCTCACGTCTTAAACGAACAACTGAGGCCGAGCAGGAACTCATCATTTTCAGACGCCTCGACGAGGAGCGCAAAGCGGGCCGTCTTAACGAAGGCGTGCCCGCACTCCCGCGCCAGTAAAAAGTCTAAAAACGGAACCGCGCTTGCAGTTCGACGACGCGCCCCGAAAGTCCGTTAGTCGCTTTGCCGAAGTTGGGATTGTTGAATAACACTCCCGGTTCGGCAGGCCCGCGCGGATCGAATCTGCCGATTATGACGGCGTTGCTGCCGAACGCGAACGAGGTAAGATTGAGCTTGTTGAAGACGTTGAAGAAGTTCGCGCGCAGCTCAAGGTTTGCTGATTCGCCGAGGAAGCCCAGACGCGTTTGCTTCACGAGACTCATATCGACGTTGAAGTAATTCGGCCCTCTAAACGAATTGCGACCGATGCCGGGAGGCGCAACGGTATTATTAGCTTGTTCGAAAACAGTGAAGAAGGGGGCGCCGCCGCCAGGGAAATTGCTGCCCGTAATAAAGGCGTTGTTTGACGTATCAAGGTTGCTCGGCCCGGAGTAGCCTTGAGGACGCACCGGAGAGAGAGTAATTCCGCCAGGAGTGCTGGTCGAGGCGTCAACGACGGGCGTGAACGGAAAGCCCGTGCGCGCCGTAACGACGCTCGTGATCTCGAAGCCGCCCAACACCGCGCCGATGAAATCGTTACGCCGACGGAAGAACGGGAGCTCGTAGAGAGTCGACAAGTTGAAAAAGTGCTTTACGTCGAAATCCGACGGGCCGCGTTCTGTTCGATTGTCCTGTGGGAACGTTTGATTGGTGACGAATCCAGGTCCTTCATATGACAGCTGGTCGATGCTCTTGCTGAAGCGATAGTTCGCCTGGAGTTGAAAGCCTTCGGCAAATCGACGCGTAAGATTGGCGTTGAGCGCGTTGTAGTTCGAATTCACGTCCGGCGTCGTGAAATAAACGGCAAAAAATGAAGGGTTATTAGGGTACAGGAAGTTTTGATTTACCAAACGGATGAGCTTGTGCCCCGTACTGCCCTGGTAACCGATGGTTCCAGTCAATTTAGCGGGCAACTCCTGTTGCACTTCGAGCGAATAGGTATAGACATACGGATTCGGGAGATCCTGCGGTGCTCCGTAGATTTCTACAGAGCCGCTGTTGGGAGCGCCTGTCGTCTGGTTGATACCCCGGCCCAGCGCAGGATTTCTCGGATAGCTCGTCACCGAATTGCTGGAGCCTAGCGCGTAGAGAATCTGACCGTCGGCGAACGGAGTGCCAAAGCCATCGAGAGGGTCGCCGGCCGTTCCGCAACAAATCGAATAGCGTGCAAAGAAAGGCGGGTTACCGCGCGCGTTAGCCAGGGGTGCTACGGGAATCCGGTTATACGCGATGCCGAAGCCGCCGCGCACGACCGTACTTTCCCCGCTCTCACTCCCCAAGCCCAACACTCTGAATCGTGGACTGTAGGCAAATCCGACGCGGGGCGCGAAGTTATTCCGGTCAGGTTCGTAAAGTCGATCTACGGCAGTGACGCGTGAATTAAGCAGGCCTTGCGAGCCGAAAAACAGGTTACTCAGCCGCCCGTCTTTTTCTTTGAGCGGGGAATAATATTCATAACGCAAGCCAAGGTTGACCGTGAGATTCTGACGGGCCTTCCAATCGTCTTGTACGAAGCCTGCAAAGTAGTTCGTGCTGAAATAGCGTTGCGCGTCGGCGGGCAAACCCGTTCGTGGATCGGCATTTACCTCTTCGAATATCGGGGTGTCGTTGGCGAGGTTAAATATCCCGCTGAAGGAATAGAGGGGACGTGAACCGCCGGAGGTGTCGCTATTGTCTTGTTCGTGGCGCAGCACTGCACCAAACTTCAGTGCGTGATTGCCAATTATTGTGCTCAAGGTGTCGCTGCCCTCGAAAATATTCTGCGCCAGGATGCCCGGCGTGTTTTCACTCCGCGGAGCACCGAATCTAATGCGGTCAAACGGCAAGCCTTCCACTTCGATGCGAGGGATCCCAAAATTCGTGTTGGTGGCGTCCTTCTGTTGATCGACCGAGAAGCGCGTCCCATTTAAGCGAATCTCATTCAAAGTGCTCGGCGAAATGACGCGACGATAAAGAATTGTTCCCGAAGAGTTGAACGGTTTGAAGGGGAGATCGGCCATCGGTCGACCTCGCGTTGCATCGTTGCTGGCGAGATTATTTTGCCGTGTGAGGTATGTGCTTACGGTAAAACTATCGTTTTCAGTCGGCGTGAAATCTAGCCGGACATTGTATTGATTGCCAACGTTGCGACCTGGCAGAGCGAACTGTATCTCTTGAATATCAGGAATCCCGTCGAACCCGCCGCCGGTCGGTTGGCTGAATGGCACATAAAGGCCTTGGGCCCGAGTCGGTGATCCGATGTCGAGTCCGCCGGTAACGGCACGGCAACGATTTAGGTCGTTGTTGAATATTCCACAACTTGGAACGAATACGTTGCTGATGCGCGGCTGGACGCCGGAGGCGGTGAAGACTCGTGAGATTATGCTGCCCGGACGAAGTTGCTGCACGAGTGCCCTGAATTCCGGCGTTTCGACAAAACCTCGACCAGTAGCATTTGAAGTATTACGCAGGCCTTCGTACGAAACGAAGAAGAATGATTTGTTCGGACCGCCAAAGGTGGACGGTCCGCCTTCACCGAAACGTGGCAGATAGAGCGGGCCGCCGAGACTGCCGCCGAATTGACGATTGTAATCATTGACTCGAGCGGGTGGAGCACCCGGTCCTCCATATTTATTGAATGAGTTCAGCTTCGGCGAGTTGTATTTGATAAATGCCGAACCGTGAAAGTCGTTCGTCCCGTCCTGAGAAACAACTTTGACTTGCGCCCCAGAATTGCGACCGTCCTCGGCCGAATAAGTTGAGGACAGCACACGAACCTCTTTCACCGACTCCTGATTAGGAGTAACGAGCGCAGCGCCGCCCCAATTGAAACTGTTGACACTCACTCCATCAATCTGAAAGTTATTGCTCGAGAGGCGCTGGCCGTTAGCAGAGATCTGGACTTGATTCTCGGTTTGGAAAATTGAATTGTTCGACCCCCCCGGGCCGGTGGTGTTAGGAAGATTAACCGCGGCCCCGCCGCTGCCGCGGGCACCATCGCCGAAGACGCCGGGCGTCAAACGCAGCAATTCATAAGGATCGCGACCGACCTGCGGCAACTGCTGAATTTCCCGCGTAGTGATGGCCCTCGAGACGTTTCCGTTTTCAGTTTCCAGCGCCTGGGTAGTGGTCTCTGTAACAGTAACGGTTTCCGCGATCTCGCCGGTCGTTAAAAGGATGTCAAAGCCCTGCGTGCCTTCTGCACTGACTTCGACATTTTCGAATTGCTGCTTTTTAAAGCCCTCTTTCTCAGCAGTCAGAGTGTACGACCCAGGGGACAGGCCCGTAATGCGGTAAAAGCCTTCGCTGCTCGCCGTGGTGGTTTGCGATTGGCCGGTGGCAGGGTTAGTAATCGTAATTTTCGCCTCGGGTACAAGACCGCCCGTAGAATCACTCACTGTACCCTGAACCCCGGCCGTAAATTGCGCTTGGGTTGTGAGGGATGACAATAAAATAAAGACTCCGCAAGCGACTATTCGAACCAGGGTGAAGTTAATGCTTTTCATTTGTAAGCGCTCCTTGTGCCAGCCTTGAGTGCACCGTGTACCGGTCAATTAAAGGGTCCAGTCCTTCTATTAAAGTATTAAAGTCCGGATGGGGATCCTTGTCAGATTTACGCGCCCGAACGGGATCTTGTTGGAGACGCGCCAGCTTAAACAGTTTTGAGTTGCCTGTATGTGCGGTAACACACAAAAGGGGGATACCGCATAGGATGCCAAGAAAGCGGGAAAACTACAATAATGAATTTCAGATGAGAGTCTGCTAAGCTTGCCCGCTCAATCAGGAGTGGAATTTTTCGGGGATCGCTGACGATTGAGTCGTTCTTGAGGAGCGACTCAATAGTTGGTCTGGTCTATTCTCGTTTCGATAACACCTAAAGAAGGGAAAATTTGAACCCAATGCGACGTGCAACCATAGTGTCGTGCTTCATTATGCTCGCGTTGATGGTCGGAGCGTGCGTCTCCGGCCCACAACAAACAAACAACAGTGGCGCTCGAAAGAAGAAGGGTCCAAACGAGCCGGTGTTGATAGGCTTTTCGATGGACACCCTGAAAGAGGAGCGCTGGCAGCGTGACAAAGACCTGGTTGAGAAGCGGGCGAAAGAGTTGGGCATGCAGGTCAATGTGCAAGTGGCCAATGGCAGTGATAGTGAGCAGATTAAGCAGGCCGAGAATATGTTGACGCAGGGTGTGGACGTGTTGATCGTTGCACCGCACAACGGCGAGATTGCCGCCTCCATTGTTGAGGCTGCCCACCGGCAGGGCGTGCCGGTCATCGCCTACGATCGGTTGATCAAAAATTCCGACGTGGATCTGTACATCTCGCACCAGGTGGTCAAAATGGGTGAGATGCAAGCGCAGTATCTGCTGGATCACGTGAACAAGAAGCCGGCAAATTTTGTAATCGTCGGGGGCTCGCCCACTGACAATAATGCACTACTCCTGCATGAGGGCCAGATGAATGTGCTGAAGCCGGCGGTCGATCGCGGCGACGTCAAAATCGTTACCGATCAATATGCAAAAGAGTGGCAGGCCAGTGCGGCACTGAACATCGTTGAAAACGCGCTCACACAGGTCAACAACCAGGTGGACGCAGTGGTCTGTTCCAACGACGGTACGGCGCGGGGGGCGATCCAGGCTCTCGCTGGACAGAATCTTGCCGGCAAAGTGCTGGTGTCGGGCCAGGATGCCGATCTCGCTTCCATGAAGCTTATCGTTGAAGGTACGCAGACGATGACGATTTACAAATCAATTCAACCGCTGGCCAACGGTGCCGTAGATGCTGCAATAAAGCTGGCGCGCGGAGAAAAGGTTGAAACAGCGGAGACGATCGACAATGCTTTTAAGAAAGTTCCGGCAATTCTCCTGGAGCCGGTCGCCGTTGATCGTAACAATATTCTCAGCACCGTTGTAAAGGATGGCTATCACAAACTCGAGGACATCTGCGCGGGGCTGCCGCCCGAGAAATGCCCTAAGCAGGATTAAGTTTCGAGTTCCGGGTTCCGAGTTCCGAGTTTCGAACAAAAACAACAGGCCATTTCTCAACCCCTAAAGGAGGACTCACCCATGGCTACATTCAAGAAGTTTGAAGAGATCGAATCCTGGAAGATCGCAAGGGAACTAACGAACCAAGTCTACAGAGTTTCTAACCAAAGCGCCGTTTTCTAGAGACTTCGCTTTGCGAGATCAAATTCGGCGGGCCGCCATCTCCGTTATGTCTAATATTGCGGAGGGGCACGACAGAAGCGGGACTGGAGAATTCGTTCAGTTTCTGGCGACCGCGAAGGGATCCGTCGCCGAGGTTAGATGTCAACTGTATGTTGCATTGGATCAAAACTACATTGACAAAAAACAATTTGACACCTTGAGCGGTCTCGCGGCAGACACAGCAAACCTGATCGGAGGATTAATGAACTACCTACATCGTTCAGGTTACAAGGGTACCAAATACAAGACGTGAGCTCGTTAAATGACAAACTCGGAACTCGAAACTCGGAACTCGAAACTTTTGGAGATGCGCAGCATCACGAAATCTTTTCCAGGCGTTCGTGCGCTCGATGGCGTGACCTTTGATCTCCATAAAGGGGAGATTCATGCCCTGGTGGGCGAGAACGGGGCCGGCAAATCGACATTGATGAAGGTGTTGGGCGGCGTTTATCCGCATCCTGAGTACGGCGGCGAACTCCTGATCGATGGTCAATGGATAAAGTTCAACGGGGTTCGAGACGCGGAAAAAGCCGGCATTGCGGTTATCTATCAGGAGCTATCCTTAATAAAGGAAATGACGGTCGGTGAAAACATCTTTCTGGGACGTGAGCCGGCGAAATGGGGCGTCATTCGTTGGGAAGAACTCCACCGCCGCGCGCGGAAGCTGCTGGACAGTCTGAATCTCGATATCGATACACGCACACCTGTGCGTAATCTCGGTATTGGCCAGCAGCAACTGATCGAGATCGCCAAAGCATTGTCCCAGGATGCCAGGATCCTGGTCCTTGACGAGCCCACTGCGGCGCTGACCGATACCGAAGCAAAGACGCTATTCGGAATTCTCAACCAGCTGCGTACCAAAGGCGTTGGGATGATCTACATTTCGCACAAGCTTGGAGAGGTATTTCAGATTAGTGACAGAATCACAGTGCTGCGGGACGGCAAAACCGTGGGCACTAGTCCGACGGCTAATTGGGACCAGGCCAGCGTAATCGCTCGGATGGTGGGCCGCGAGGTGGGCGACATCTTTCCTACCGTAGACCACGCTCACGGAGAAGTTATCTTTGAAGTAGAAAGTATGTCGGTGGAGGACCCGCACGTTCCCGGGAAAAAGCTGGTTGATAAGGTTAGTTTCTCTGTACGCCGCGGCGAGGTGTTGGGAATTGCCGGTCTAATGGGCGCCGGGCGAAGCGATCTATTAATGGCTATTTTCGGTGCACACGCCGGCTCCAGAACGGGAGTGGTTAAGATCGCGGGCAAACCTGTCCAGATTTCGGGTCCGGCCGGTGCCATTAAGCACGGCATAGGATTTGTAACTGAAGATCGCAAGCGCTTCGGACTTGTCCTGGACCAAACGATTCTTTCGAACATGACGCTTGCCGGACTGCGCCGCATTTCCGGCCGCTTCATCACGAGTGTCGACGCCGAATCAGCAGCAGGTGAGCGCGCGATGAAAGAGTTGCGTGTGAAAGCGAACTCGGTTTTCACCATCGCCGGAACGCTGTCAGGCGGTAACCAACAAAAGATCGTTCTCGCCAAGTGGTTATTAACCAATCCGCGTATTCTGTTTTTAGACGAGCCGACACGCGGCATCGACGTGGGCGCCAAACAGGAAATCTATGCACAGATCAACGCCCTGGCGAAGACAGGACTCGCTATTGTTTTGGTTTCGTCAGAATTACCCGAAGTGCTGGGCCTTTCAGATCGCATTATTGTTTTGCATGAAGGAAGAATGACCGGCGAGTTCACTCGCGCGACTGCAACGCCGGAAGCCGTTATGGCTTGTGCGACCGGGCACGCGGCCCGAGCGGCATAATCAATCAATGTCAGAACCGGAAGCGGTAGCGACCGGGTCGCTTACCGAGACTGTGTGAAAGCTGAAACATTTACTCTACCGAAAGACGGTTTCACGCAAAGACGCAAAGGGGCAAAGACGCAAAGAGAACGCTTTTTTGCAAACCGGTTCATCGCTGCGGCATTTCATATCTTTGCGACTTTGCTCCCTTTGCGTCTTTTCGTGAAGCCACCCTTTTGTGAGCGTCGAGTCCAAGTTTTCACACAATTTCTACCGGTTGCCGTTCTGACAGGAGAGCAAGGGCTTGGGGCGTAACGCGTAAGATTTATGAGTCAGGAAGCGCACGATCCAATCAACGAACTCCCGCCTGCAACCTCCGACTTCGTTGCTGACGCCGCCGAACCGGCGGTTACTCAGCAGACGAAGATCGGAAGATTTAAGATCAACACCGACGTTCTTCGTGCCTACACAATGCTCTTTGCCCTGATTGCGATCTGGGTCTACTTCCACTATTCCGCCACTGACCCGCAAGGCAATCAAATCTTCCTCGATCCGCGAAACTTCTCAAATCTCATGCGGCAAACGGCGGTGACCGGAGTGCTGGCGGTGGGTATGCTCATGGTTATCGTGACCGGGCAGATCGACCTGTCGGTGGGTTCGCTCGTTGGTCTTGCGGGAGGAATTGCGGCGATTGCACAGGGATGGTTTGAATGGGGCCTCTTGCCCTCCTTAGCAGCCGGTATCGGGGTGGCCGTCGCTGTGGGTTCCTTCCAGGGTGCTTTAACTGCGTACGTCAACATCCCCGCATTCATAGTTACGCTTGGAGGTCTACTGGCTTGGCGCGGCGTAATTCTTGGTTTGAGCCGGGGAGAAACGATTCCGTTGAGGCTTCAATCCTTTAAAGCGATTGGCCAGGGCTATGTTGGACCAATGGTGGGTTGGGTGATTGCAGCCCTCGCTGTGGCGGGGATCATACTAATAAATATTTCCCGTACTCGTGCCCGGCGCAGTCATGGAATTGGCGCGGCTTCACTGCGGACCACATTGTTGCGCGTTCTTCTGCCGATCGCCGTGATCATCGCGTTTGTTTACATGATGAATTCTTACGAACTTGCGCCAGGCGTGGCAGCAGGCATACCAAACCCAGTAATTATCTTCTTGGCCATAGCTTTGGCAGGCGCTTTCCTTACTCAGAATACGACCTTCGGACGTTATCTTTACGCGATTGGTGGTAACCCTGACGCGGCCCGGCTTTCAGGCATAAACATTCGAAGACACATACTCGCAGTTTTTTGTATCATGGGCGCCCTCACCGGAATTGCGTCAATAATCTATACGGCGCGTGTGGGTAGTGCGTCCCCTGATGCCGGGCAACTGTTGGAGCTGGATGCGATCGCGGCTTGCGTGATTGGAGGGACGAGCCTGATGGGCGGGCGAGGTACGGTGTTTGGAGCTATTTTGGGTGCGTTGATCATGGCCAGCCTCGACAACGGGATGTCACTTAAGAACGTTGAGCCCTACATGCAGAACATAATTAAAGGTGCGATTCTGGTTGCTGCTGTAGGTCTGGACATGGCTGGTCGAAAAAGAGGCTAAGCCGCAGGACAATTAGCCGCGGATTTACGCGGATGACACGAATCTGAGATGACCGCTTCCGGAACCAGTAATGAAGCAGGAGCCGTCACCACTTAATCACAGAACCGTTTGCGGGTAGCGAGTGGGTGAAAACTGAAGAAAGAGTGGCCCCGAAACGTTACCCCTGGCGATATGCACTCAACTACAGAACAGGAAGCGGTAGCGACCTGGCCGTCTCGGACCACTAACACAATTTGAATCTGTTGCGACGGCCAGGTCGCTACCGCTTCCCGTTCTGTAGTTGAGCGATACTCTCATTGTTCTGTAGTCAGGCGCTCTCGTTACCCGCGTCTTAAGCTTAACGGTCTCAATTTGTTTTCATACAGTCTCGGTAGCCAATGGATGCCAGCACTCAGCCCGGGCCGGAGCAATTCAACCCACTGCGGACCGGGGTAACTGAGAGCTGGGATCCATTGGCTACCGCAAAGGGTTCTGTGATTGACTGGTATTTCGCAGCTTCTCAAATTGCACCAGTGCTTCCGAACTTGCCTTGGTTGATCTACGATTCTTCCGATGTCAGATCCGCGTTTATCCGCGAAAATCCGCGGCTAATTCTAATCGCCAAAGAAGGATCAGTTTTAGGATGACCGCACTAATAGTTCACGGACACTTCTATCAACCACCACGCGAGAATCCCTGGACGGGAAATGTTGATCGCGAACCTGGCGCTGCTCCTTATCACGACTGGAATGAGCGCATTCATGCGGAGTGTTACGCGCCTAACGCCCAGGCGCAGATTATCGGCACGAAAGAGACGATCGAGCGTACGGTAAACAACTACGAAAAGATAAGTTTCAACTTTGGTCCGACGTTGCTATCGTGGCTCGAACGACATCATCCCGAAACATATAGTCGAATTCTTGAGGCCGATCTCGTCAGTTGTGAGACCCGCGGCGGCCACGGTAACGCCATCGCGCAGGCTTATGGCCACGCAATCCTACCGCTCGCAAGCGATCAAGATCGTTTGACTCAAGTTGTCTGGGGTGTAGCCGATTTCCGTTATCGCTTCGGACGCGAACCTGAATCGCTGTGGCTCTCGGAAACGGCCTGCGATAACCGAACCCTCGATCTGCTGATCGAGCAGCAACTTCGATTCGTGATTCTCGCCCCGAACCAGGCGGCGCGTTGGAGACCGTCGGGTACCGATGAATGGAAGTCTGTAGAACACGGAAGTATCGATACCTCGAAAGCTTATCGTTACGTTCATCAGGATGGCTCCGGGCGGTCAATCGCTGTTTTCTTCTACGATGGACCAGCAGCGCGCGCAATTGCTTTTGAGAAGGCGTTGGTTTCCAGTGAGGTTCTGGTCTCGGTCTTTAAACGGGCCGCGGTGCGAGGGCCCCTCGTTAACGTCGCTACCGACGGGGAAACGTACGGACATCATTTCAAGTTTGGTGATCTATGCCTGGCCCACACGCTGGAGATTGAAGCTGGCGACGAGGGGTTCTCGATTACAAACTATGGCCAGTTTCTCGACCAACATCCGGCAGCAATCCAAGTCCAGATTGATGAGGGTCCAGATGGGGAGGGCACGGCCTGGAGTTGCGCCCATGGTGTCGGCCGTTGGGTCAGAGATTGCGGTTGCCACACCGGAGGAGAACCAGGTTGGAACCAGGCCTGGCGTGGACCGTTGCGGGCTGCACTGAGATTCCTGGGCGACACGGCTGCTGACTATTACGAAACACTCGGCTCCGAGATGTTTGTCGATCCCTGGGCGGCACGAAATGCTTCCATTGAGCTCGTCCTGGACCAGCAACGATCACGAGAAGAGTTTCTCCACCGTCACACGGGTCGCTGGCTATCCACAACGGACCAGTTTCGTGCCCTGACACTGTTGGAGATACAGCGAAACGCTTTACTCATGTTCACTAGTTGCGGTTGGTTCTTTTCAGACATCTCTGGAATCGAAACAATCCAGGTGATGAAATATGCGGCGCGAGTCATTGAGTTAATGGACGAGCTTGGACTTCCGTCTCCTCGCCGGGAGTTTCTGGAATTGCTGGCGGAAGCCCAAAGCAATCTCAAAGACAAAGGAACGGGCGCTGACGTTTACCGTCGATATGCCGAGCCGGCATCACTTTTCGCTCAACAGGTTGGCAACGCTGAAGCCGAACTCTTATGAGGCCTTGAAACCGGGCGGGCGTGTCGTGAAGTCGGTACCACCACGCGGTAGCGTGTGGCTCTGAGAGGAAATAGAACCTTAGGGCGTCCGTGAGCCACATGCTACCGCGTTGTGGTACTGACTTCATGACACGGCAGCGAGAGTTTTGCTTATGAGTAAGAAGTCTCCCGCAAAGGGCACCCCGAAGTCGTCAGCAAGAAAGGCAAAGCAATTAGATTCCAGCCGGGCACAAACCGATTTGGAAGTTTTGGCCGCCTCACCGGTAAAGATCGAACCCTCTGAACTCCAACCCTTAGTAACACTTAGACATTCCAATCCTCATCGCATCCTGGGACCACATCTTTCGGAAGAAGGGGTTACTATCCGCGCTTTCCGGCCAGAAGCAGAATCGGTTGAACTCGTCGTGGGAAAAAAGCGCCCGCAACCCATGGCGAAGACCCACGCTGCGGGGCTTTTTGAGATTTTGCTTCGTGACCTAACCCAGGTACCCTCGTATCGTCTTAAAGTTCACGAGCCAGGTGCGGACGTGGTTGCGCTTCAAGATCCCTACTCCTTTTCTCCAACCCTCGGCGAACTCGACTTGCATTTGTTTGGCGAAGGCCGGCATGAAGCAATTTACGAAAAGCTGGGTGCGCACGTCAGAAAAGTTGGCCGTGTGAGTGGAGTCTCGTTTGCGGTGTGGGCGCCGCATGCCGAGGGTGTGAGTGTTGTCGGCACCTTTAATAGTTGGAATAGCCAACTACACCCGATGCGCATGCTTGGTGGATCGGGTGTATGGGAGCTGTTTATTCCTGATCTCGAGCCCGGCACGATGTACAAATACGAGATCCGAGCGCAGGGATGGCGCCCGTTTCTCAAGGCCGATCCGTACGCGGTCTTAATGGAAGTTCCACCTAACACTTCGTCAATCGTCTACGAGTCAACTTATGAATTTCGGGATCAGAAATGGCTGAAAAAGCGAGCTGCGCGGGAACACTTTCGCCAACCACTTTCGATTTACGAAGTGCATTTCGGTTCCTGGCGTCGCGTCCTTGAAGAGGACAACCGGCCGTTTCAGTATCGCGAGCTCGCGCCCGTGCTCGCGGATTACGTGCTTGACCTGGGTTTTACTCATGTGGAGTTCTTGCCGCTGAAAGAGCATCCCTATGGACCTTCGTGGGGTTACCAGGTTGGCAGTTATTACGCCGCCTCAGCTCGCTATGGGACGCCGGACGATCTCCGCTTTTTAATCGACCATCTGCACCAGCGGGGCATCGGAGTGATCATGGACTGGGTCCCGGCGCATTTTCCCAAGGATGCTTTTGCGCTGGGCCGCTTCGACGGGTCGGCACTTTACGAGCATCTTGATTCGCGTAAAGGCGAACATCCCGACTGGGGCACCTACATTTTCAACTACGGACGCAACGAAGTGCGCAATTTTCTGGTGGCCAACGCGCTGTACTGGCTCAAGGAATTTCATCTCGACGGACTCCGGGTCGACGCCGTGGCTTCCATGCTCTACCTCGATTACAGCCGTAAAGAAGGTGAGTGGTTACCAAACCAGTTTGGCGGGCGTGAAAACCTGGAGGCACTGGCGCTGTTGAAAGAGCTTAATGAAGTTACTCATCGTGAATGCCCAGGGGTGATGATGATTGCGGAAGAGTCCACCGCCTGGCCGCAGGTAAGTCACCCGGTTTACGCAGGCGGTCTCGGTTTTGACTTCAAGTGGAACATGGGTTGGATGCACGACACACTCAAGTATTTCCAGACCGACCCCTTGTTTCGCGGAGGAAACCACAACGCGCTTACGTTTGGGTTGATCTACGCCTGGAGCGAAAACTTCATTCTGCCGTTTTCACATGACGAGGTAGTGCACCTGAAGGGTGCGCTGCTCAACAAGATGCCGGGCGACGAGGCGCAGAAATTTGCCACGCTGCGGGCTCTGTATGGCTACATGTGGGCGCATCCGGGAAAGAAGCTGCTGTTCATGGGCGGCGAGTTAGGGCAATGGAGGGAATGGAACGAGACCGAGAGTTTGGATTGGCATCTGCTTGAGGAGCCGCTTCATAAAGGTGTGCAGAGATTAATTCGGGATCTTAACCGCGTTTACGGAAAAGAGAATTCGCTCTGGGAGGCAGATTCCGAATCCGCGGGTTTCCAGTGGATCGATGCCAACAACGCGAGCGAGAACATTGTTTCCTTCATACGCAGATCGCCGGCGACTGGAAAGGAGCTGGTCTGCGTCTGCAATTTCTCACCTATATCTCGCGGTGGTCACCGCCTTGGTCTTCCGAAGGCCGGTAAATATTCTCTCCTTATTAATACCGACGCCGAGGAATACCAAGGCGAAGGCAACAAAGTCGGGACGTTTGTCGCTGAGGATATTCCGCTCCATGGTCAGCAATATTCCGCGATTGTCCCGTTGCCCCCGTTGGCTACGCTGTGGTTTGAAGTGCCCAGGTAGACTTCAGACTTGCGTGTAAACTCGAAAGTCCACTCTAAAAAAGGATGATTCACGCAAAGACGCAAAGGGGGCAAAGACGCCAAGAAGAATGGGGAGGTCGTTAAGGTGAATCTGTTTGCGAGAATGCGCTTCTTTGCGTGAATCCTCCTTAGTTGTTTTCTACTTTCAATCCACCACATGCACGCGGAAGAATTTCGTAATGACAACAGAAACTCAAATCGATTGGAGAACAGTTCGTTCCAACTTTCCCGTAACCGAGAAGTCCGTATATCTCAACGCCGCCGCGGCGGGACCTTTGTCTCGCTCAGTGATGGAGGCCGGAGCAGGTTATTACCACCAGATGATGGCCGACGGTGACGTGCACTGGAATGAATGGCTGGCAAAGAGGGAGGAGGTCCGGCGCAGCGTCGCCCGATTTATCAATGCGGAGCCAGATGAGATTGGGTTTACTACCAATACTTCGTCGGGGATGAATTTAATAGTAGACGCTCTCCAAGGGAAGGGAGAGGTTATCTCGTGCGATTTGGAGTTTCCGGTTTCAACCATCCCCTGGATCCACCGGCAGACTCCTGTACATCTGGTAAACAGTGTTGAGGGTGAAGTGAATCCAAGCGATCTACGCCGGGCCATGACACCAAAGACCGGAATCATTTCCCTCAGTCACGTTCAGTACTCAAACGGCTTCCGCAGCGACCTTGCACAACTTGGACTAGACAAAGGCAATCACGCCCTGGTTGTTAATGCGAGTCAGTCTGCAGGTGTGTTCGAGATCGACGTGAAGCAAATGAAGATTGACGCACTCTGCGCCACCGGCCACAAGTGGATGCTCTCCGGCTATGGTTCTGGTTTCGTCTATATCAGCCGCGCACTGTTGGCTGAAACAAACCCGCGAGCTATTGGTTGGCTAAGCGTTGAAGATCCCTACGGAGATCGCAATGCTGAAATCAATTTGCGCCGGGATGCCGCCGCGCGTTCGGAGTTGGGTTGCCCACATTTTGCCGGCATTTTCGCATTGGGTGCCTCAGTTGATTTCTTGGCCGGTGTAGGGATGGCAAATATTCAAGCGCGCGCTCTCTCACTGAATCGAATCCTGACGGACCGGCTGGCTGAAGCTGGCTTCAGAGTTCTCTCCCCGCTCGGTAAAGAAGACAATCGTTCCGCGGAAACGCTGGTTGCGATTGAAAAACCGGCTCAGGTAGTTACTAAACTTGCGTTGCAAGGTGTAATCGTCACCGAAAAGCCCGAGGGTATTAGGGTGGCAACGGATTTCTTTAATAATGATCAGGATATTGATCGTTTGCTTGAGACGCTGAGTAAAGCTCGCGGCGATTAGTTTCAGGCACGTGAGTCTGCAGTAGCCGGTTGCGTGAAAAAAAAGAGGCCGACTGAAGTTGTAAAGCTTCGGTCGGCCTCTTGCATAGATGAGTCTGGGCTGCTACCAGAGAGCCTGTGGCGCGGCCGCTTCATGGTTAGTTTTACGGCAGCGCTTCGACGGTGACGAAGACGCGGAATTTGCCTCCCCGTTGCACCCCGAACACAAACCGCACGTCAATCGCAGCGCCGTTCGCGAGCGGTGCCGCGAGCGTCACAACTCCTGCGGACATGGTTGAGTTGAAGGCACCACCGTTCGCCTGTGCGGGAGGCGTCTCCACCGTTGTGCCCCGCACGGTAAGCACGGCTCCGCCGGTGATCGTCACCGGGGTGTCGGTCGAAGTGAGTGCGCGCAGGTCAGCAATGCCCGAAGCCCCTGGAGCTGGGAAGGTCGTGATGTCCATGATGCGGAACCTGAGCCGGGTTACCGGTTGGCCAGTGTGATTCGTGAATCGGCGCCGGATGTCGATGGTGCCCTGCGATCCGTTCGTCACTGGAGTCAAGACGCGCTCACGGTTCGGGGGTGACGAAGTCGCCTGCATCGGGTCAATGCGTTGCGTGGGGATCGTGCCGGTGCCGTCAGGGTTGGCCCGCAAAACGGGACTGTTAAGGTTCTCCGGACCCGGGGCTCCGAGTCGCTGGTTGCTGCCGTCGGTGCCGGCCACCGCCCCCCGCTCCACGAAGATGAAGTCGTTGAAGTTGTCATCTGTGTCCTGCGAATTACCGCTGGTCGGCGGCGGCGTGGTCTGCACTAAGGCCGGGGTGGTGCAGTTATGGTTGTCGAAGCCGGGCGTTGAACCCGTGCAGCTGCCTGGCAGTCGGCGTACCCAACTGTATTCACAGCCAACGCAGCCCGTGGCGAGATCCCTGATGCCCGTGCCCTCCTTGAAAGTTAAGTTTGTCTCGCTCGCAGTGCCAACGGCGTCGAGCCGATCTGCCAGGGTGAAGCTCGCCGGGTTGGCCGAGCGGAACAGCGCGATGCCAACGTTGTTGGGAATGCCGGTCGTGTAGGTACGATCGGGCGTGGCCGTAGTAGCGGCCAAACCATTGTTGCCGCCGGGATATGCGCCGAGACTGTAGCCAGTTGACGCCGTGTTGTTTGCTATTAGGTAGTGGCCGCGCGCGGGGATGGTCACGCCCGTTGGGACGACTGCTTTCGCTACTGCGGCGTTGTCACTAGACACAATGGCCCATCCGCTCGGCCCTGCCGCCGGCGGGTTGACGTCGTTCACTGTGATGGGCGAGTCGGTGTTGTTGTAGAGCTCGATGAACTCATCTTCGTTGCCTGCCACGCCCGCCCAGCGGAACTCGCTGATTATGACCGCGCCGGCTGGAACCGCGCCGGCTTGAGCGAGCTTAAAACTGCCCCAGGCATTGCCCCATCGCCCGTCCTCTGCAGGCTGCGAGCCAATACCTGTCGTGCCTCGCGGCAGGGCATACTCGTTGAACACCCAGAACGTTAGCTCGTCAGAAGGGTCGAGCCACATACCAGAGTAATCACCCCAACGGCTGGCAGCGGTGGCCGAGTTGAAAGTGCGGACGTAGAAATCGCGTCCGGCGCGCAGTCCCCCGGCGGCCTGCATCGTGCCTAACGGATCGGCCGCGAGCCGGCCTGCGAAGTACGCGCCAGGAAAGATGTTCGGTCCTGACGCGGCAAAGCCAACGGCCAGATCACCTAAACTATCCACCGCCACGGATGGAAAAAATGTGTAGGTACCGACGGCTATATCCTCGCCACCAATGTTGCCCTGATCAGTAGGGGCCGGATCTAAGACCTGGTCGTCAATCAGCACTGGGTCGATCTTGAACCAGTGAACTGTTACCTGATTGGCATCGGTCGGGGCGCCAACAGGCTTGAGAGTGGGAGCCGCGCAATACAGGAAGCCGTTTCGAAACACCCCGTTCTGCGAGAAACGCCGATCGTTGGTCGCGATTGTTCTCGCGGTTCCGAGCTGCGGCGCGCCGGGAAAAGCAGTAGCGGTGTTATCGTCGGCGGCCTCGGTGCCCCACAGAGAAAAGCGTGCAGTGAATACGGGCGAGCTCAGCGGGCTGTCAACCCGAATCACCTGGAGGTAAAGACTCGTGCCATCGCTTAGCCCGCCGTAGGCAATTAAATAGGTGCCGACCCCGCCGGGCGCATCGCCGTACATCTGAGTGGGCTGCATCGTGGTAATAACCGCGCCGCCATCACTCCCTAAGGGGTTCGCATTGGCCAACGTGGCCGGGTCGTAGCGGGTGGCCGCCGGCGTCCCGCCCGTGTACCACGGCGCTTTCGCCATGATCCACAACCTCTGCCCGGAGAATGCACCCGGCGAAGGTTGGTTGTTGTGGCGGAACATATTGGTCGTGAAGTAAACAGCTTCCGAGTCCACCGCGAGGCCGGGGAAGTCCGCCCAGGACTGTGCCCCGCCAATTACTTCTTCTGTGTTGAGCGTCTGGAAATACCACGTCCCATTCGGGTCGCTGTCATCTGAGACGGCTACAAAGACTCGGGACTGGTTAGTAGGAGCTGCTTCGACTCTCTCCATTGTCACGACGATGAAACGGCCAGCATACTGGTCGTAGACGACTTTCGGGTCGAAGGTACCGGTCAGGGGGACTTGTGACTCAAAGAACGAGCCGAGGTGAGTTGACCCGTTTCTGCCAAGTCGCTGACGATTTTGACGCACCCCGCCCTTCGTGTACCACTCGATTGAGGTGTTGACAACATTGACCACGTGCGTAGGCCCCGCCGCTCCCGCAGGGTCGGGTGGAATGTGGAAGAAGCCTGTGGTGGTGGCGTCCTGATTAAAGTTGATTGCGTCAAACGAAGTTCCGAGGGCGGGTGCGAGCGGATTTGGCTCCTCGCCGGTAACGAACGGAGTCAGGCTTTTCGTTCCCGGAGTCGCGCTCTGCCCAGCATCGGCATACGCCTTCGGGTCACGTTGAATTTCCTCGTCGACGAGCGCACCGGTTGAGATCTGCGGCGTCTCAGCCCGTAAGATACGTTTCGTAGGTCGCTGCTGACCACTGGCGACAGACAACGAACGCTTCTGAGCAAGGGCAACACTGCCGGAACTGAAGACGAAGCCTTGAGAAATCAAAAGGAACGCCAACATAAATGGGTATGTTTGCTTGATCGATGAGCGCAAGAACCCTACTCCAGCAGCAGTTGTTTTCATATTATTTCTCCGATGGGAAGTTATTACGCCGCTATATCAACCAATAACGGGGCTTTTGGTCACAGTCAGCGCGTAAAAGAAGAGGTATTTCAAAGCGGTTACTCGATTTTGGGGGAGCGGCAGAGATGCCTGACAAGAAGTACCGATAAAACTATAGTTCAGTAGCTATGGTTGTGCAACAGAAATAACCAGAAAGGCATTATGTGATACGAGGAGAACGATATGCTCCTCTCCCAGGCCTTATCAGACTAATAGCATTTCGTAAGGCCAGGCGGGCTCGCATGAGTAAGAGAGAACAGGCTTGTCTTCCCGGGTTCCATAAGCACGGTAAGAGTTAGTTTCTTTCCTTCGACGCGACCCTGATAACGAACGGTATTTGCTTTTTGAGCCGACCCTGCGCCTGGATCGACTGGTACGCTAACAGGACCGCCTTCTGCGACGAAAGTGCCGGGCACGTCAAAGCGATCGTTGGAGTCTAACGTTATAGGTTGCTCAATCGTGCCGTGGGCGCAATCAAACTCAACTTCCGCGCCGCCATCGGTGATTCGCATCGCAATGTGCGGACCACCCCACACACCGGGAACTATCGGCTTCGCTGCCGTTCTCGCTGCCGACTTTTTGCAAACGCGCGCGCGGAGCCTTTTCTGAGCCGCGGTAGCATCCAGGGTCATTGATAACAAGACCGAGAGCGCGAGCAAAGCACCCATCCACTTAAAGGGAGGCATCGTGGCTGTCACGTTAATTCCTTTCTGCGTTTCCGAAGTAGACTTTCAGTGCGCTCTCAGCACGACGCGTGTGAGTTGATTCTCGAAGTTCGTCAAATCAGCGCGGTAGTAGAACCGAATCGAAGGCGAGAGCGACCGCATCGCCTGATCGATAGGGTAACCTTTGAAATTAACACTCAACACTTCGGTCGTATCGCCCTCGACCTCGTAGGGAATTCCCAGTTCTATTGCGACTCGGGTGAGGACTGTAGTAAGCGACTGCTTCTCGGCGCGTACGCTTAATCTATTGTCACTGAAAGCGACTTCGAGCGGTTCCTTCTTTTCACGCCTTTCGTACTCTTCGGTGCCTTCCTCGGTGTCTCCCGTGTCTCCCTGAACGAAAGGTGATTTGTTTCCTTTATTGGCTGTTTCGTTCGGTGAGGGCGGACTCTCGTTGAGCCCGTAGAGGTAGACTGCTAAAGCTTTCGGCTGTCCCATGTCGTGTCCGCCCGCAACGTAGTCGACATAGGGCTGCGGGGCGAGATATCGCAAGATACCCTCGAGGGTAAGTCCCTCCAGGTCTAAAGTGATCTTTTGTTTGGAAATAGCCGGGCCCAGCTTTACCGGCACCCCGAGTTCACTCGAAAGTTTCGCCGCAACAGCGGTGACCGGGGCCTCCTTTGCAATCAGCTTGATCGTCGGAATTGGTTCTTTGTCATCGACGCGCAGCATGAATCCGCCTTTGGCGATTTGTGACTGTTCTCTCTCGGGAGATCCTTTAACTGGAGACTTGTCCGCACCACGGGTTACGCCGTCCGGCTGTTGTTGCCCCTGCGCGCATAAGGGCCACAGCATCGACGGCGAGGCCGCAATGGCAAACGCCACCGCGAGAATCCATACGCTTCTCCCGAGTTCACGATTACGTTTCAGTACTGGTTTGTATTTACTCATCACCTTTCCACGTTAAGCATGATGGGGATGGCGCGAACTGAATTTTATCACAGGGCCCGCATCAAGCTTTGACCACCCGCCTTATCGCCTGGCTCTTGCTCGAGGTTTCGATTTTCCCGCCGCCTTCAGTTTTCTGGCTGCCTTAGCTTCCTCTTCGCTGCCGAAATGCTTGCGTGCGAGCCGAATGAAACTCTGCATGATCGGAGACTCATAGCCACCGCTTAGTCTGGCGATGCCGAGCTCCCAGTTTATGTGCGCCCCCTCAATCCACCATCTCACTAGCCGACCCTTCTCAACCTCTTCACGCACCGATTGGAAGGGAACGATTCCAACGCCCATGTCTTCCTCGACCATTCTCCGAATCGCAGCCTGGCGGCTTAACTCCATCGCCACGGTCAAAGTGACTCCGGCCTGCGCGAAGAACTGATCGATCAATCTCCGTGTGTTACCGCCACGTTCCCCGAGAATCAGCTTCTCGCCGGCCAGAGTATAGGCGCTCACGGTGCGTTGCTTCGCGAGCCGATGGCGAGGCGAGGCTATGGCTACCAGTTGGTCTTCATTCAATCGTTCGGTTTGGATACCGCGAGCCTCGACCGGCAGAGACACGAACGCCAGGTCCATCTCACCCCCGAGGATCTGCTGGACCAGGGATTCGCTGGTTCCTGATCCCACGGTAACCTCTGCGAGGGCATGTTGCTTTCGCATCTCTCTTAGAATCCTGGGAAGCTGCTCGGTGGTAACCATGGCAGAGGCGCTACCAATTCTCAATCGGCCTCGTTCTGCACCGGCCAACTCGGCAATCTCATCCTGAGCTGCGTCGTGCTCGCGCAGGATCAATCGCGCACGCTCCATCAAGTGTTCACCCGCCTCTGTCAAAATCACCCGGCGGGGCGCCCGGATGAACAACTTTGCACCCAGCTCATTTTCCAACTGCCTGATCTGCATGCTTATCGCAGCCTGCGTTACATGGACCCGCTGGGCACCGGCGGTAAAAGTGCCGGATTCAGCAATTGCCACAAAAGCACGCAGTTGTCTTATTTCCATGAACTTCTCCCAGTATCACGCTCGGTTATCGGAATAATAAAATCTTTTAGTTTCCATTATAAATCACCTTTCCCTAGAATGGGCGGAAAAGGTGGCCCTCCTTTGTCCTGTTCCCAAGCGGCCCACCCACAAAATGGTGACCACTGAGCAGAGATCATCTGAAGTCCTGACAGCCCGGCGGCTAAGATCGCGCACTGCTGTGGTCGGTGTCGACGGAGGCGGGAGCAAGACCCACGCCGTTATCGTGGATGCCAACGAACGAATCATGGGTGAAGGCACCTCTGGCCCATCAAATCCTTTGCGTGTGGGAATCGCCAGAGCAGCAGCGGCAGTGCGCGAGGCCATCGATAAAGCTTGCGAAGCTGCCCAGGTACGTCGTGAAGATATCCTGGCAGCGCAGGTTGGTTTGGCAGGTGCTCGACGCACGGAGTTGCGCGAACGCGTCCGTGAAGCGCTGAGCAACCTTGGGATTGCCGACCTCGAAGTTGTCGGCGATGCGGATATCGCGCTTTACGGGGCGACCGATGGCGAGCCGGGAGTGGTTGTGATAGCTGGCACAGGATCGGTTTGCTGTGGGGTCAATGCCCGAGGTAAACGGAATTGCGCCGGTGGTTGGGGTCCGGTCGCAGGCGATGAGGGCGGAGGCGCCTGGATCGCGCGACGAGCTTTGAGAGCTATTGCTCACGCTTCTGATGGGCGTGGCCCAAAGACGTCTCTGATGACTGCCGCCTGCGCTTATTTCCATGTAACCAGCCCGGAGGATCTTTCAACTGCTATCTATGCTCCTACAATGACTAATGAGCGTCTGGCGGGTTTTGGCAAACAAGTAATTGAAGCTGCAAAGGCCAAAGATCCGGTGGCGCGGGAGATTGTCGCCGAAGCAGGAAGGGAATTGGGCCTGGCGGTCGAGGCCGTGATTCGAAATCTGAAGCTCGAACCCGAGCGTTTTCAGGTGGCTTATGTCGGTGGGGTTTTCGATGCTGGCGGTGATCTGGTGCTGGGACCCATGTCCGAGCGCATCCTTCAGATAGCGCCACTGGCCTTTGTCGCACCGCCGCGGATGTCACCGTCGCTGGCGGCGGCGAGAATTGCTCGCGAGCGTTCCAATCTCATTGCCCTCGCGGGTTGATAGCCTTCAACTTCTAATCGTCATACAAGATGAAACCGGAAACTCGGGATCCGCTCCCCATAACCGAACAAGAGAACTCTCGTAGTTTGAATCTGAGTTCCCTCACGGTAGCGGAAGTCGTCTGCCTGATGAATGAGGAAGATGCGTTGGTTGCGGCCGCAGTCGCTAAGGTCCTTCCCCAGGTGGAGCAAGCGGTCATTGTGATCGTTGAAAAGCTGCGTCTTGGCGGCCGGCTTTTTTATATTGGGACGGGGACTTCGGGACGTCTGGGAGTACTTGACGCGTCGGAATGCCCGCCCACGTTTGGCGTATCGCCTGATCTCGTCCAGGGTGTAATTGCGGGCGGATACGAGGCCTGCCATCGTGCGGTTGAAGCTTCAGAGGATGACGCAGCGGCAGCGCAAAGCGATCTCGAAAACCGAGGCTTTGTGAAGAGTGACGTACTGGTGGGAATAGCGGCTTCAGGACAAACGCCGTATACGATCGGAGCAGTCAAGTATGCGCGGTCGCTTGGGGCTTTTACGGTTGCGATTACATGCGCGCCGGATTCGGCGATCATCGAGGTTGCGGAAGTGAGCATCGTACCCGTGGTGGGACCAGAGGTGGTTACCGGATCGACGCGACTGAAAGCGGGTACAGCTCAGAAGATGGTCCTCAACATGCTTTCAACAGCAACGCTCGTCAAGCTTGGTTATGTTTCGGGCAATCGCATGTCCAATCTGCAGGCGCGCAATTCAAAACTTCGCGCGCGGGCCGTGCGCATTCTCATGGCTGAGACCAACCTGGACGAAAACGCGGCTGCTGCAGCTCTGGATGTGGGGAAAAGTGACATCCGAATTGCGTTGGTGATGACCAAAACTGGGTGTGACGCCCAAGACGCAAAAAAAGCTCTCGCTGATTCGAAGGGGGTTGTGCAACAAGCGATCGACCAACTTTCCAGGTAATCATTTCGTGAATTTTCGTGTGATTTCGTGGATCGTGTTTCCGTGGGAGAAGATTCGATCCACGAAATTACACGAACCCGCACACAAAATGAGAGTGCAGTTAGTTTGAGTGACACGTCATGAATCTTGTTATCCTCAAACGTTTGGCCATAGTTTTACTTCTTGTCTCACCGAGCGGTTACGCTCAGAACGACAAAGATCCAACTTTGGACAAA
>JBHENP010000047.1:35828-36825 GCA_046261995.1 Pyrinomonadaceae bacterium | reverse complement strand
TTCTATGGCTGTATCTCGTCCGTAGGCTTTAAAAAGTTTTTGAAGACTCAATAGCGCCGGGCGCCCATAAATCATGTCGAACCAGTTCCACGCTTCCTCTCGGAGGTCCTTGATGGAAGAGTGAAGAGCACTACGTAGCGGTCCGTCGATGGCAGATCTTGGTTTGACCAACGCACCACAACGGCCGCAACGGACTTCAAGATTTGTAACAGCGAACTCAAGGGTAATGTCTAGCGAGTCGCCGCATTCAGTACAAAGGGCTACCATATAACCATTCGTCCGATCCAAAGGATCCGTCTCTCCGCCTCAAACCCAGATCGTTCAGGATGTGGAAAAGGTTCCAAAAAAAGAAGGACATACTTATGTCCTTCTGTCGCTAGACCGAAATCAAAACAGTCGCACTTGATGCCGGATGAGCTCTAGGTCCGCGTCCAGGGTTTCCGCTTCAAGCTCAGTATAGGGCGCGGAAAAAGTTGATTCCCATAGTGCATCATATTCATGAATAGTTGCCCCAAAGGAACTGCATTCCTTACACACATCGACATGCTTGGTGACCAAATCAATCTCTTCACCATTCAGCGTCCATGCTGGCGTAGCACTAAAATAGTTGAAGAGAATATCGAAGTCAGGATGATCTGGGTTATGCATTGTGGACTCTAGCTTTTGTAAACGCATTTCTCACTCGCAATGGGTTTAGGGTCGACACATTAGATTTGGTTGAGAGTAAACTCTCTACTTTGCCATGGATTATTCCAGCGGTCTCCGTTTGAACGAATCCTAATTGAATGAGCATAGTCAGGCCTTTATGCGCGAACATATTCTGCTCACACTCCTTTTAGCTTGCCGCAAAGTTCCAATCGAGCGCGGGATAGGCGGGATTTTACGGTCCCCACTGGTATGTCCAACGCAGTACTAATTTCCTCGTAGCTGCATTCGTCAATGTCCCGCATTTTCACTACCTCACGGTAAGCGGGTTGCAACGTGCTTATAGCAGCAT